>JAIXOE010000034.1 GCA_027486895.1 Sphingomonadales bacterium | reverse complement strand
TATGCTGCTGCCAAACATGGCTGCGGCACGCGCGGGCAGCGAACAAGCACCACCGAACAAGGTGCTGGCAAATATGACGATGTAAACACCGGCGTGCCACGCAATTACACCTGGACCATCCTCAAAAAGTCGGCGTTTTTCTCGCCAAATGGAACATTCGACCGCGAACTTGCCGAATATGCAATGACGCTGATCGGCACGATTATTTATGTGCCGCCAAAGGATGACGAGCCCGGAAAATTCGTACCATTTGCCGGCGACGCCTCGTCGACATTGGTGACCGCCCTGCTCGACGGCACACAAGGCAGTGCAATCAAGATTTTCGATTGCGATGAACCTGATAAGTGTCTCAACCCGACATTCAAATCATTGAGCCTGACAACATCGAAAGCGCTGCGTCCGCGCGTGGCCGCACTTATCGAGGGGATGGTTCAAGCCATCCGCGATGATACGCCGATCAACGAGGCGCAAAAGGAACTGCTTCAAGTCGCATCGGTGCCATTATACAAAATTCTGACGGTACAAGCGGCTTATGGCCGCGGCATGCCGACCGATGACCGCGAGACCTTGGCCGAGATTGCCAGCGTCGATCTGCTCTTTGCGGTTCTCGACCGGATTGTGGGTGAAGCAGGCCGCTCGATGTCGAGCTTTATCGGCGCTGACGAAGCCAAGATCGCAATGTGGCAGGGACAGATGAATGCGGTACGCCAAAGTCTGGCTGACCGGCAGACCAACACGCATCTGCGCGTGAACGCGATCATGCAGATCATCGAGAAAACCGCCTTCATCGAGAATGTCCTCGCGGCTCAAATGTCGCCGGGCATGGCAGCCTCGCTCGACTGGTCGCGCGCGGTCCAGAACCGCGCACTCGTCAACTAAGCAAATCCTGAGGGAACAGCTCCATGGTCGAAATCTATACGGTTGGTGGCGGCGACTATCTGGTCAATGTCTTTCAGGCCGTTGCTGCCTGGACAGGCGATGGCGGCTATAAGAGCCTGCTTCAGGTCGTGATGGTTATGGGGCTGGCTTTGTCTGCGGTGACGCTTGCTTTCAACCAGGATTGGCGCGCGTGGATCAACTGGTTTCTGGGTGCGACCCTCATGTACACCTGCCTCATGGTGCCAAGGCTCGACGTGCATGTCACCGACCGGCTGAACCCGAGCCTTGCGCCTGCGCAAATCAGCAATGTGCCTTTGGGCCTTGCCCTCATGGCCAGTTTCACCAGCCAGATTGGCGATTATTTGACCGATGCTTCCGAGGTCGTGTTCGGCCTGCCCGGTGACCTCAATTACACCAAAAACGGCATGATCTATGGCTCACGGCTCTACGACGCGACGCGGAGCTTGCGCATTTCTGACCCGGAATTCGCCGCCAATCTCGACGAGCATTTCCGGCAATGCGTCTTCTATGACGTTCTGCTGGGTCGATATTCGATGAAACAGCTCGCCGAAAGCAGCGACATCTGGACGACGATCGCGCCCGGTTCCCAAGCCCGCGCGCAAAAGTTCCTGACCCGCGACGCGGGCAGCGGCACGGTCAGTGCCAACATCGTCACCTGCCGAGAAGCGTACACCAACCTCAACACCCAGTGGACCGGCCTCATTGACGGCATGGGACAGGTGTTCGGGCGCCAGCTCTATCCGAACCAGACGGCAGCCCTCGCCAAAGCTAAGTTGTTTGCGGATCTACCCGTTGCCTATCAATATTTGACCGGCGTTTCGACCAGTGCGACAGACATCTTCAAACAGACGCTGACTATCAACGCAATGAGCCAGGCGATGCATGGCTTTGGCGGATCGAGCGGCGCCAGCAATGTCGATGTGTATGCGCAAACACGGGCAGATATTCAGACCGAGCGAACTTACAGCTCGATTGCCAACAACGCCATGAAATGGGTACCGCTATTAAATGTCGTGCTTACCGTGCTGTTTTACGCCCTTTTCCCGGTGCTGTTTCCATTATTTCTGATGCCCAAAACCGGACCGCTTGCGCTCAAAGGCTATGTCACCGGTTTTTTCTATCTGGCTGCATGGGGACCGCTGTTCGTCATCCTGCATATGATGCTGATGTTCAAAGGGGCCGCCGATATGACGGCGGCTACCGGCACCGGCGGCATGTCGCTGGCAAGCTTTACCGGTATGGCCGACGTGAACAGCGATATCGGGATACTTGCTGGCTATCTGATCGCGTCAGTACCATTTCTGGCAGGCGGGGTGGCCAAGGGAGCGATGGCAATCTCGCACCATGCCACCTCTTATTTGAACCCGAGCCAGAATGCGGCCGAAGAAGCCGCGCGGGAAGCCAGCACTGGCAATGTTTCGCTCGGCAATAGCAGCTTTGAAAATTCTAGCGTGATGACGCGGCAATTTGCGCAAGGAACCACTGCACCTTCGTTCACTTATGGCGCGGCCCAGACCAAAGGCTATTCCGACAGCGGAACACTCACAACCAGCTTTGCCGAAGGCAGTTATGACCAGTTGCCGACGTCAAGCTACCCGTTCACGCCGACGCTTGGCCAGGAGTTCACATCGCGGCTGTCCAATATGGCGAACCAAAGCCGCGGCAACAGCGAGACCTTCTCGAACCTTGCGCAGCAATCGACGTCGAGCGCGGTTACGCAGTTCCGTGAGCTACGAAACCAGGTCAGTAAAGGCAGCAGTTTTGAGACTGCAACAGGTCAGAACAATTCCGACAGCGTGCAAACAGCGTTCAACGAGGTCGATCAGGCTTCAAGTAGTCTGCAACGCACTTATGGCCTGTCCCGCAGAGCAGCAGACGATATCACAACATCATGGTTTCTCAATGGGGAAGCGGGCGCTGGGATGGCTGGGTCGATAGGGTCCGGCAAAGCGAGCATTGGTGTGAAAGGTGGCCGAAATCAGTCATGGACCGACAGCGATATTGGCATTGCGTCAGAAGACCGCTCACGCATCATGGGAAGTCTCCAGCAGATATCGGATAGCCGCAACTGGTCGAGTACGCGCGATGGGTTTGTGCGGACGGTCAGTTCCTCAAGCAACTCGTCTGTGTCAACAAGCGCCAACGGCATGAATGCATCGTTGACCGAAGCACAGAGTTATACCCGCGAAGCTCGCAGGTCCGAAGAGATCGCAAATCGTTTGGAACAGCAGGCGTCGTTCTTCGAAGGCAATAGCGCTAATGGCAGCCTCAATTTATCGCAGGCTTACCGCGAATGGGGCTTGGGCGAAATAGAACGTAACCGCGATTACTACGGAAATGCCCGTTTCGACGACATTGACTTTCAGTTGGGCGCGCAAGGACAGGCACTCCAAGCACGGTTCATCGACGGCTATGCCGACGAGCTGCGCAACGACATTCAAGATCAACTCGTCCTTGCTCCTGGTCAGCCTGTTGTGCGGCCAAATGTTGCCAGCGCTTCCGATGTCCGGGGAAAATCAGCTGTAGGTGCGGGTGGAAATCGAGAGTCGATCAGCCCGGAAATCGACAATGGGAAGATTCGCGATGAAGTTGGCCAGGCACAGCAATCCGGCAAAGCGCGGATTGAAACTGTGCGGAGCTATTTGGGCGGTGTTACAAAATCAGCCAATGGAGCTAGCGAAGAAGCTGCCGATGCCGTCAAAGAATGGAAGCGCTAAAAACCGCAATCAAAGTACGTCTTGAATTATTACAAAAATAGCGAATCCGATGAAGACCGTGCCAATCATCAAAAACAGTCGTTTTCCCCAAGGATCGGCCCAGGCCTTCTTCACCCGATATTCGGTCAGACGATTCTCATGAATTGCCCGGTCAATTTCAGCTAAACCCTTCCACTGGCCTGTGCCGTTTTGATTGTGAAGTTCATTGCTGCCCGTATCGTTTTGACTTTTCATCTTCAATCTCCTTGCTCCGCTTGCCCCTTAGCGGCAGCCTCAACTCTACTCACTGAAGCTAGGCGCTTAAAGCAACGTGCAACGGATTGAGCATGCCACATTTACATCGCAACAACCAGAAAATGTCACGGCGCTAAGGTGATAAGATCGAAGCAGTTTTGCGGCATAATGCCTGAGTTACATGGGCTCGCACCGCGAGCCAACTCGGAGAACGGCACCCTTGCAACGGCGCGACGCCGCCGGATGCCCTGTGCGCGGGTCTAGGCGACAGCGGGTATCCGTAACTCCCCTATTAATTGTAGGTGCGTGCACAGAAATATGATGTAATCCCGATCACATGAGCTTCGCACTACTCCTTGTCGTCACCGTCATTCCCGCCGGGCAATCGTTTCAATGTACGCCGATAAGGGTTTGGGATGGTGACGGACCGATCTGGTGCGCTGAAGGGCCACACGTACGATTGTCGGGCGTTGCAGCCCGTGAAATCAACGGGACTTGTAGCACGGGCCATCCCTGCCCTGACGCAGATCCCATCGAAGCGCGTGATGCGTTGGTACGTCTGATCGGTCGCCCTATAGGCGTATCGCGTGAAGGGCATGTCCTCGTCAAAGGACCGCGCATGACTTGTATATCGGATGGCGGCGCAGGCGGTAGTAGAACAGCGGCATTTTGCCAGTCACCGCAATCGGGCGATGTGTCGTGCAACATGATAGATGGTGGATGGGCTGCAAAGTGGCAAAAATATTGGCGTGGGCATCGTTGCCAATGACACCGGAACGTCACATCTGGGCCTGCGCAAATACCCTAATCTCGCAACACGTTGAAGACGCTTGGTTTCATGCCTCGATCAGAGCCGACCAGCTATTAGAATCTGGTGATCTTGACGGTCACATGATGTTCAAAGCTATCTTGGCACGTATAGAGCAACTTCAGCAGAAGTTGCCAAGTGGATCGAGCCAATATGCATATAGCGCCGCCAATACAATTAAGGTTTCGGACTCGACTCTCCCAGAACTGCACGGCATCATTATATCAGAGGGTGCATCAAATATGCGCTACCTAGCATGGATAACTGCCTTGGCTTTTGCAGGAATATCGACCGGCTTAGAAGCACATAGTGGTGGCTTGGCGGCTGATGGTTGCCACAATGACAGGAAAAACGGCGGGCGGCATTGTCATCGTCGTGATGGGGGTGCGCCGCCAGCTCCACACCGGGCGTTTGGTGGTGCGCTGTATTTTCCTAACTGTGCTTCGGCACGCGCCGCTGGCGCAGCACCCGTCCGATCAGGTCAACCCGGATATGGCAGGCATCTGGATAGGGATGGCGACGGGATTGGTTGCGAATGAATCAATGATGGGCTTTTGATAGAATTGTCAACGGTCCCGTCAATCCGCTGCAATCGTGCGAATATTGTGACCGCTCGTTCAAAACTACACTATCATCGGGGCATCACCCATCTTTCAATGAAGGACGCCTTGAACTTTAAGGTAGTCGCAAAATGCTATGAATGGTCTTTAGCCCTCGGCGCAGGGTAGTGATGCAGCATCTCCGCGCCCAAATCGGCCCTCACGCCCACACTCACGGCAACCTTCATCTTTGCGCGGCATCACATTCTTCACGCTTCCGTTGAGAAAATGAAAATGGCTGTAAGCTAACGGGCTCTCTGGCTGTGACAAACCAAGGATATGGAACAGAAAATCATTGACTGCATGCGCCGCAGCAACCGCATTGAGCGTTATTACGCTAGGATTCGGTTCGGCAACACCATAGGCCTGCGCCCGCCGCTCGGCATCACTTTTCGCCTCAACCGCCAGTTGATGTGGATCGATGAGTTGATTGCACCAAAGGCATCCCTCACCCGGTCTCACCGGACGCAATGCGCTCATTACGTCCAAGAGGCTACCATCGGAGGCCGCTCGGACCTTCGCACCAAGCTGTACCCCCGGGATCAGATACTGATGCACAAGCGCGTTAAAAACTAGCCGCGCTCGCATAGAGTCTGCAGCGAGAAATAGATAATCGCAACCGCGGAGCTGACGAGCGACAGATTCAATTGCAACATCTGCTGCTACTGGGATGATATTGGTAGCGCTAGCCTCCGCAGCGTGCCGAACTGCTATCTCGACTTTGGAACGGCGGCACGAGGCATCCGCGCGCGTAGCGCCGACAACCCGCGATAGATTGCTTGTCTCCAGGTAATCAGGATCAACGGCCAATATTTCGCCGACGCCGAGCCGGGCTAAATATTCACACACTAACGAGCCGATTCCGCCGAGGCCGATAACTGCCACCCGCGCACGCGTGAGTTCGATTTGCCCGGACTGTCCAAACATCCTAATTTGACGGTCAAAGCTTTCATCAATGTCCTTGTTGGGCGATTGCGGCGGGGCCGCGTAAATGCGACGAACCGTCGGGCCGACTACGCGCGCCTCGTTCAGAGTTCGGCGCATGCCGTCATCTGTCCAAATGTCAGCTTGCATTGAGCTGCGGCCAACGACAAGCGCTCCGACGGGTACTCCTTTGCCAATGTCGAGTAAGGCTGGATAGCCGCGTTCGTGCGAGGCTAAATCCACCCGACTGAATCCAACGCGGTCATCGCAATCATGATTATGAACCGCCAGATAGGCAAGTCGCTGATCACGGCATGCTGTGATGTGCCGGTGAATAAAACTCGGGTGCAATGCGCGATAGCCGAACTGGCCCGCAACGTAGTCGCTACCAGGTCGTGCCGCGAAAACCCCACGTATTAGCAGGCGCATTCGGTTGCCATCCTGCACCACGCCAGCGTGGAGAACTGCGCCATGTTCGTCGCCATCTCCAGGAAAGAGATGAGCCATTAGCTCTGCGTGGTCCGGCGCCGTAAATATAAGGTCGCACTGGGCGTCGGTCATTCCATCTTCTCCAGGTAATCAAGCACCTTCACGATTTTCGCAATGGCAGTTTGAGGATGCGTTTGTGCGTGATTATTACGCCGCGAAATCTGGATCGCTGGCAGCCCATTAAATTGTGCCCCATGGGTTATCGGTGCCTCAAACGGCACTCCGTCAATCCGCTGAACGACCGGGTCCATGAACAGCGGATAGATATCCGCGTAAGGGTATTGTGAGGGAATATGCGCACCGAGCCATGCTTCGCGAGGCGTATAGCGGTCGCCCAGATCAAGTTTATTGATCGTGAAACGGGCGCCGCCCTCGCCGTCTTCGACAACGTCTATCGTTGAAGACGGGAAAGCTCGCTGTAGTTCAGCGATGGCGTTCGATACATCGGTTTTCATGATCGCCCTCAGCTGTTGTCGTCAGGCGCAATGGCAGTGAACCGCAGATGCTTGCGAAGCTGGACGATATCTTCATCCCCCACAACTTTACTAGAACCATTTGGGAGCTCTTGCTGCAGCATAAACCCGACTTGGATATTCACGCCCTGAGCAACGGCTGCTTCTTTGATTGCGCGACCGGTCGCTTCTGCCTTCGGCATTTCCACTGGCTTGCCATTAACCTCGATTTCGATGATCCGGGGCTTGCCGGAACCGTTGTCCTTGCCACCGCCGTCGTGGTCGGGCCGCTTTCCTTCATCAGTACTCATCGTAACATTCCTTTTGACAATTGATTGCGAATCAGCAATTAGTATCTAGGAGTTGCTAATACGAAATGCAATTGCTAATTCGCAATTCGAGAGAAATATGTCAGAACCATTTGATTTTTTGTCATTTCATCGCGCTGTTGTTGCGACTGTGGCAGCGCGTGGAGTTAGTTGGAAGGCCGTCAGCGAGGAAACCGGCGTGTCGCAATCGACACTTTCTCGAATGTCATCGGGTCGTCAGCCCGATGCGGCAAGCCTCACGGCTCTTTCTGCTTGGTCGGGGCTTAATCCAGTAGACTTCTATGGACTCAAGGCACGCGATGCAGAACCGCTAGCAATGGTAAGTACCTTGCTGCGAAGTGATCCGCATCTCGACGACGAAGGTGCCGACGCGCTCGAAGCAATCATTAAAACGGCGTACGAACGCTTTCGCCGCACTCCGCCAGAGCAGTAGGATTAATTAGCCGGCGTTTGACAGACAGGGGTGTATCTAAGCTCAGCGGCGTGTTGTTCACGCTCCTGAATCTCGGCTACTATAGCTGGAACAACGTTAACCGACATATCGTCGACTAATGACTTAAGCCAGCCGGCATCAACCGGCGTGGCGCCATGTGAAGTTAAATAGGTTGTCAACTCATCGGCCATGTCAGACGCTCCTTTGTCTAAAGAAACTAACATCACAAGCTAAATATTCATTTACGCGGTACAACCGGGCGGAGATTTTGCTCCATCCGGCCTAGAGGCGATCCCGCAGGGCGATGAAGATCAACCATAATAGCACCAGCTGCTGATGAATCGCGGTCGAAGAAAATTGCTTGGTTCTCATCGTGCACAAACCACATTGGCGTTGGGTCATACAAACTGGCGCTCGCATCTAAGATTGCGCGCGCCGCCACATGGGCCTGATTCCATTGATCTGCAGACGCATATTCAACGATCCAGATGAATTGCGACGTGCGCAGCCGCATGATGGCACCAACTAGTATGTCTCCGAGCTGTGACGCATTTTTGCGAGCGTAGCGACGCAATACTGAAAGCGTCGTCACATAGTATCGCCGGATTAAGTTATCTGCAGGCGGTAAATTCAAGATGCTGCCATGGCACCATAAAGCGCGATCGAATGTCGATCAACCGCGTCGGCTGGATAATAAATTTTGTCCGGCAGTGGGACAATGAATCCACTTATATCCTCGATCTTATATTTTCCTGCACCACCGGTATCTATATCCGTATAGGGTAAGTGATTATCATCGACCGTTACAATCGCTCCAAGCTGACTCGAACTCCGCGCGTTAACTAATGGAGCGACCGCAGGCGTTGTGCTCCAAGTATGACCGATCGCGACAATCGCGTGCCTTTTCGAAGCCATTTCGATGAAAAGGGGGAAACCCGATTCCAAATAGGCCAGTAACTGTCCCGCGAAACGGTCATCGGCCCCGGGATTTTGACGCTTGACCACCAATGGAAAGCTGCCCGCAGCTTGGAATATACGTTCAGCGTGCAGGACGTTCAATCCAAGCGACGGCGTGAGCCCACCGGGATCGAATTGTTGCGCTAGCTTCGTTATGTCATGGATAAGCAATTCGCGATGCTGAGGGAACTTCTCGCTGTAGTGCCGCAGGATCGCCCAGCAAGACACATGCGCGCACACCGCAATATCCGTATGCTGAGCCATCGAAGGGAAACCCCAAACGCGAAGCTTGTAGCCGAGAAGGTGAACCTGATGCTCAGCCTGGATGACCATGCCTTCAGCGCCTTTCCTGATATCCGGCGACAGGATCGAACGGCCGATAGTGTTTACTAGCGTAGGCCGCAAAACTACGTACCCAAAATAATGATCTTCGGGCTTCTCATCGGGGCAGATCAACGCGGCCTTTGCTTCATCAAATGCCACGCTCTCGTCGAAGAAATGAAGCCGGACGCAATCGCTACGATAGTTCCGGCCTTTCTTGGCGTAGAAATTGTAGAATGTGCTTCGATAGTCTTTATCGACATAGCCAGTCTCGACCAGCATACCTTTAACGCCCGGAGATATTCCATCCTTTAAAGACTCGGCTACTTTAGCAGGCTGGAAAACCACGTCCAACATAGCGGACAATTGGTCATAGTCGTCCGGTACGCCAATGGCAGTCCAAGTGTAATTGCTCACCGCAGCACCGCACTATGAACGATCACGACCTACCCTAACTTGTTGTAACCAGTCCACTAGCTGCGCCATATTTCCGTTCCGCGCAACAATCTTCTACCGTAGTTAGTCTCTACGTTGTTGATAATAGTATAGGCACCGCAGACAGACGTTCCGATAGGAGAAAGTTTCGTGAATGAGGCGCAAGTCCAAAATCTCAGTCGGGGCACTTAAACGATTGTTGCCAGTGTGAAGCAAATCTGGGCACCATGACAGATGCCCGATATTCGGGAACAATAAAGTGAACTTAAAAAGAAAACGTGATAGTGAACAGCTATGTATTCTTTGGAGGCGCAGTTTCCGATTATCGACGATCTTCTGGCAGAAGCTACGCTTGGAAGGCTGCGGGACCATGGGGATGTCGTTATTGAGAAGTCTGGCCGTATAGGACCGCTTGTCGAGTTGTTGTCCGCTGCCACACAATTTCCTGAAGAATATCGATCTATTTCATTCAACGCTAGTTTCGCTACGCAACTACGCGATGCTTGGGCGACTGGCATCCAGTTTGGCGGGGCGTTTGGTGACCAAGCAGGCGTGTTTCCACTGCCGTCAGTTAACCCGGTCGTTTCGGGTGACTGCCGTTGGGAACAGTGGTTGTTGCACGCGGAAAATAAAGCCAAAGCCTCCGGCGTAGCAGCACCTCTGGTTGCCTCTTTCATTGGGGCACTGCAGGAAATGCAGGACAACGTATATGAGCACAGCGGCGCGGCTCAGACGGGGCTAATCGCCTACGCTGTGACTGATCGATCGTTCGAATTCGTTGTGTCAGACCGCGGCGTGGGCGTTTTGGAGACGTTGCGCCAGAATCCTAATTATGCGGATCTTCCGGACGCAGGAGCAGCTCTAGAGGCGGCTATCAAACCGGGTGTGTCGCGATTCCCAACCGAGACAGGGCGTGGACAAGGATATGTTCAGTTATATCGAGCCATGGTGACCCACCGCGCGGAGCTACGCTTCCGCAGTGGAGACCACGCATTAACTCTAAGCCCGACCGCAGATCCCTTGCGCGCAGAACAGGTGCTCGGCCACACAGCTGAATTACATGGCCTGACGATTAGCGCGATCTGGCGTGTGGAATAGGCTGGGCGAATTAGTCCCTCGCCGCTCGCAGTGGAGGCGTTCAAGCACAGTATGGTGGCTGTGAAGCGCAGCCACGTTCTGCTGTAGTAGGTCGTCAAGTGGTGCGCCGGGAGCCGTTGGCTGGCTGCGCCATACCAGCTTACCGTCGGGACGGAAGTAGGCTTGCTGACGACGGTTCGTTTTGGAAAAGGCGTGGGTATCTATCATCATCACTGCAGCAAATGCCGTTCGGAGCGGCTCCAATGCGCGCTTCCCACCGCGGACAATCAGCCGCAATGGATGTGACACCTGTTTGGCGAGATGTGTTAGCTGTGCAACATGCCAATCCAACCGTTCCCCACGGCCCGCTCCGGTCGCGAACTCAACCGCGAGACACTGGATTTCCGATCGGTTTGCGATCAGCTGCGTCCACCGCTCATAATCCCGCTCAGTTCGAGCGTTCACATGTAAGGCTGTTGGTAGCCCCGCCTGCATCATTTCAACGGTGGCAATCAGAATGCGTTTCATCGCATGCAGATTGTCGGTTCGGGGCACATCGGTCAGCACGCTGAAATTCGGGGGGGTGATCAGGGCTACATCGAGCTTAACAAGCTGCGCCAGCAAAGATGGCCTTTCCGGCAACTCCCAATATCGCTCAATTTTTCGGTCGCGGGCAACTCCTGAAATAACAAGGCGTGCATTTAGATCGATACCAAACTTGCGACTTAGCGCTTCCCGATCAAGGTATCGGAGGGTACCCTGGTTCATGTCCAGCAGCGCATAAAGTGGCAGGGCCACAATTGGCGAATTTAGCAATGATTGGCGCGCGGTGGCGTGTTCTATAAGAGGCGCCATCGAGGGTAGCGGCTCGATTTCGACAAAAGGCGCGCGCGGTGAATTCTTAAGGTCCAGACCACCGACTTCTCGCACACGCTCTACAAATTGAAACGGCTTCCCACGGCAGACAAGGTCGCATGTCACCTTGTTATCGCAGCGGCAATAATCAGTGCAGTCGAAAAAGCTGGCGCTCTTATGGGCACCTCCACAAATTGGGCGATCTATGCATGGCATGCACCCAAGAGAGCCAGGCGCAATGGCGGCATCGTCCCACAAAGTTTGCACATTGCGGACCAGTCGGGGCGGTGGGATTATATTAATACTCTTCATCGGACGGTGATCTCCGCGCTGTTGCCAAACAGGCTGACGCGCTCGACTGTGCCGAGCGCAACGCCGCCACAGATGGCGATGGCCGATTGCATATCAAAGGGCAGGCCTCTGATAGCACCAATTCGACCCTGTCCTCGGCAAACGGTGGCGTGCCCGGACTGGCACTGCACCACAAGCTGTTCGCCGGCCTGCAGTTGTATGCCAGGGTCGATGTCTGCAGTGACCGTGCGCCGTTGCGAAGAGAATTGGACATCGAACAGACTAGGCATTTTCAGCCTGTCCACGCCTTTATCCCAGCGCTTTCGCCATGGCTGGCCAGATTGTTCTCGAATAAAATCGTTACCCATTAAAAGGCCTCCATGACTGGGCTGAAAAGCTTAGTTTTACCTTGCCTGATTTCCTTGAGCATGCCTTTGGCTGCCAACGTTGCCAGTCGGTTGTTCCATGCCGTTGTCCCAATCTTGTCATCGGGACGGAGCTTGGCCAACTCGGGCGCGGAGATTGGATGGTGCTTGCCAATAAGTTGGATGGTGCTCATTTGCGCCGTATCCAGATCGCCAAGGATATGCGGAACAGCAATGCGACCCTGTACATCAACTGTGCATGCCCAAATCGCATCATTCCGCCCCCGAAGATACACAGCCAACTCCTCTTCGATAGTAGCATTTGCATTAGCTACTACTGGATAGATCATACCTGCGGCGTTGCGGCAGAAATCGCGGAAGCCCATCACCGCCTCTCGAAGAAACGAGCCAGTAGCGATATCAATGCCATCAAAATCAAGCAAAGCAATCGTAGGCTGAGAAACGGGTTTCGTCTTCTCAATCAGGTGGGCAAGCATCTGCCGTCCCATAGCGCTCCCGGCGAGCGCAGCGCTGCTGACTGGGCTGGACAACATTGGGTATCGAATCATCTCATAATCCTCACTTACAACGGTGAGATAGATGACGGTCACTGTTTTGTCAAGATGCTGGGAAAATCATACTCATCCTGTTGGCACTTATGCTAACTTTACTTCTGGTATCTTTTGGAGGCGAGATTGCTGTTACCGCCTCAGCAGATAAGCCGATACCTTTTCCAATGTCCGCTGCCGAGGTCTCCGCCCTGCCCGCAAATCTTGCACGAATCTTGGATCACGAACCACAATCCGTCCAAAGCGCGTGGGCGACAGTTGTGTTCGCACAAGATATTGCTCGATCTGTTCCAAAAGTTGTGTTTCCATCCGACTCAATTCCAGCTTGCGTTCTTGTTTTGTTCGTAATAGGATGATTTCCTAGAGTCTAGGATTAAATCCTAATGGTGACAGAAGGACTGGCAAAATGGACGACCCCAGAACAGCGCTTGATGAGCTGATCCGCAAGAACCACGATGATTATTCGGGCATCTCGCGGCTGCTTGGGCGCAACGCTGCTTATATCCAGCAATATATAAAGCGCGGCTCACCCCGGTCATTGGATGAACGCGACCGGGCAGTGCTTGCACGCTATTTTGGCGTGGATGAGGTAATTCTCGGCGGCCCTACACGGCGGAACGGACCTGTCGTCGATCTGGTTCATGTTCCGGTGCTGGATGTCGCTGCTTCGGCTGGTCACGGCGCGCTTGCCGAAATGGAGTCCAAAACCGCTCAGTTCGGGTTCGACGAGGATTGGCTCAAGAAGCTGACTCAAAGCAAGGCGGCGAGCCTGTCGATCATTCGCGTGCTCGGCGACTCTATGGAGCCGACATTGTTTGATGGTGACGAAGTCATGGTCGATCTGGGTGATGGCCAGTCCCGCTTGCGCGACGGTATCTATGTGCTGCGGATGGACGATATGCTCAATGTGAAGCGGATCGCAATCGAGCCCAAGGGACGCCAGATATCAGTAATTAGCGACAATCCCTCTTATCCCACGTGGCAGAGCATGGAGCGGCGCTCGATCAATATCGTTGGCCGGGTGCTGTGGTTTGGGCGTAAGCTGCAATAGCCGTTCGCTGCAATTCAATTCGGTGACAATCCAGCCGCTTGGCCGAAAATGGCAATGTTTTCTGGTGCCGCGACGATTCCGTGCAAGGTTATTCACACATTCAGGCGCATATAGGAGCTGCGACCCGAAGGGCTCGATGTTTAGCGACGCAGAGTTCTTTCACCTTCCAGACCCGCCCTCATCGGCGGGTCTATTTTTTTTGGTTCGCCTTCCAATTTTCGCATTTTCAATGGCGCGACCTCATATCCCGATTTCAAACGGTTTGACGACGGACCGGTCCCGTTCTGGTGGCTCGCGCCCCTGCGCTGGATCTTTAATTTTGCCTTTGGCAACGCCAGCAGCCGCTGCATCCTCCAGCAAGCCGGTGGTCTCCAATGCCGAGCGCTTCATGCCAGTGTTCTGCTCGACCGCCTTTTCGAGCTTGCTGGAATTATCGACATATAAGGTCAGGCCGTCGCGCAGACGGGTAATCGTCACCAGAAATGTCTGCTGGTTCGAGAGGTTCTTCTCGCGGCTGTCCATGACAGCGAGACCGCGATCCGAGGTTAGGCCCTGTGCCATATGGGCATTGAGCGCATAAGCCAGATCAAGCCGCTTCAACATGGGATCATCCGGTTTGAGCAGATGCTCTATGCCCGTTGAAGTTTTGAGCGCTATACCCTTGTCGCTAATATCCAATATCTGCGCTTGATCGGCATTAAGTAGCCCGCGTTTATGATCGGTATCGGTCCAGCGGATGCGGTCGCCTGAATACAGCTCGACGGGCTTGAGTTCAAACAGCCGCAACGGATCGGCCTCGCCTTGTGGCCGCAACTGGCCTGGCTTAAACTCGAACTGGCGGCCGCGCGCATTTTCGAGCGTTACTCGTCCACGCGCTGCATCGACAGCGACCACTTCATAGCGCCCCTGCCCGATGGCCTGACTGCGTTGCCGCCGATCGACCTCGACCACCATGCCGGGAACATAGGTCTTAGCGTAGCGAAGTTCTTCGCGGGTGGTGTTAATCCGCGAGAGCGTATCGGTTGCAAACACCCTGTCTCCCAATTCGCCATTAGCCTTGAGTCCGGTTTGCACCGCTTCATTGACCTGCCCCCGCAACGCGCGGCCTGACGCATAGATCGCAGTGCTACCGCGCTCTTGCGGCGCCAACGACAGCCATGCAGCTGCCGCCGCCAATGCAGCATTTTCAGGAACCTCGACCACATGTGGCCCCAGATGCCGCAGTGCCACTTCAATCTGGCCGCCTTGCGCTGCATATTGGGCATTGCGAAGCATGCGGTCACGCGCACGGATATTCAAATTCATGATCGCAGTCTCGGTGCCTGCCCGCTGCATCACGTCAAATGGTTTGCCTGCATCGACCGCGCCCAGCTGTTTCTTGTCACCGATGCTGACAAAACGGTCGAGCTCCAAGAGATTGGCAAGACGAAGCAGCTTGTCCTTGTCGGCGTTGCCAACCATCGAGGCCTCGTCGAGCATCACGACGGTGCCACGCATGTTTGACCGGGCTTCTGCAAGTTTGAACGGATCGCGGCTGTCGAGAAGCGGACCATGCTGCCTGATAAACCGCGCTACCGTCATCGAGGAAATGCCGGTATCGCGTTCGAGCATCTGGACCAGCGTATTTTGGACTGCGAGCCCGAGAACATTACGGCCTTCTTCGCGCAATATGTCGCCAACCGGTTTGAGCAATGTGCTTTTGCCCGCGCCCGCAATACCCTGAACCGCAATGATGCGGTTGTGCGAACTTAGTATTAGCCGCCCGGCCCCTTCCTGACCGGGATTGAGCGTGATGCCATATTGAAGCTGCGAAAGTGCCTGCAGCCGGTCTCCGGCAACGTCTGTAGAAACCACCGCTGGCGCAGCGCCCCTACCGTGATCGACCGACGCTAAAATCCGCTGTTCTGCCGCAAGCGCATCGGCCGTGGTCACCAGATGCCGGTCTGCCCCTTTGCCCTTGAGCAGCTGACCCTGGCGCAGCAGCTGACCGATGCGCTGCTCAATCTGCGGCATCGCAGTCGGCAGCCCAAAGTCGAGCGCCGCTTTGTAAATATCGGTCTTGGCAAAGGCTGCCTCGCGTTCGCCCAATTGCCGGATTGCAGACGCAACAGCGTGAACTGCAGCAATTTCGCTAGGCGACCGTCGGCTTAAGTCGCGCGGCACCAGCGGATCACCCTGCTTGAGGCCAAGTCGATCGGCAATCGCCGTTACCCATTCTCTCCCGTGCGCCGCGAACTGCTGAACCTTGTCGCTCAAGGTCGGGACGCCGCCAATATTTGCTGCTGCGCGTGCATTAGCGCGCGCGATCAATGCTGTGGGATCGAACCCCAATTCTGCCGCTTTATCGGCCCACGACCGGCCCAAGGCAGCGCGGTCTTCGATGGTCACTTTGGCCCCTCGCGTCATCAGCGTGGCCGCGTCAGTCGCACCTGGCCCTTTTGTATCCATCCTCGCCAGTTGCGCGAGCACCTCTGCCCGGCGCGTACTGAACGCATCGCGCTGCTCTCTGGAAACACCGGCGGCTTCGAAATTGCCGTGCTTGGATTGCTCGCCGATTTCATATCCGAGCTTTTCAACAGACAGCCTGAACCGCGCCATCGTCATCGCATTCAACAAGGTATTATGTGCCCATAATTTGTCGTTTCGCAGCGCGCGCCATTTGCCGTCTGGCCCTTGGGTGACATTCGCCACAACTGCATGGAAATGCGCATTAGGTTCCTGATTGCGGTTGGTATCGTGCTGAAAGAGACCCACGACGAGGTTACCGGTATGCACCACCTTTTCGCGGCCTTTGACTTCCATCCGGGTCTCAGCGAGATTCTTCTCTGCCCAATGAAGCGTCTCTTTGACCGCGTCGCGGTACGCATCGATGATCCGGTTATCACCCCCAACCAGCGCAATGAGCGACCAGCTTTTGGGCATTGAAAAGGTCAGGTCGGTCCCTGCCCTATGATCGCGGCCTTCGCTGCCCACACGGCTGCCATCGGGGAGCAAGCCTTTGAGTATTGCCTCGAATTGCTTGGCGGCAACGCGACCATCGAGACCCAGTATCTCGGCACCCTTGCCAACCCATTCGCCCGAGCGGTCGGCATCGGCGCGGGTATAATAATTGTCGGCTGCAAAATAAGTGGCAGCGCCCCCTGCGGTTCGGACATTGGCAACCGAAAGCATATCTCATTAGCCTTTGTTCGAACCGCTGGCGGGCATCACATATCCATATCGACGTCGCCAAGGTCGACCGCTTCGCGTTCGCTCAGGCCATCTTCAAGCATCAATTTTCTGGCATCATTCGCAGTGCGATTTTGATTAGCAACTTGCTGTGCTGGCTTTTCCACCAGTTGGTGTTGCGCCTGCGGAACGCCTGATTTTCCATTGGCAATCTGACTGGCAAGCTCCGACTGCTCGGCCTCTGCCGCCTCCGCACGCACAACCGATGGCAAGGGTATTGAGGAACGCGTTAAGGGCGACCCCTGTGCCTTTGTTTGATGCGCAATAGGTGCTTTGCTACCAGCGCTTTTGCTTTTCGCTCCTCGCCGGTCTGCTAGTTGCTGCCGCATTTTCTCAGGGTCGTTCGCTTCCGGCTTACGACCTTTTTGACCCGTCTTGCGGTCCGGATGATCTGCTGGTTGTTTGAGTACCAGTTCGCCTTGTTTAGGAGCGACCGGTTTGCCAGCGCCATCATCATTGGCCGAAGGGTGGGCGGTGCTGTCGTCGCTGCCGGGCGTTGGGTTATGTGGTGCTGCCAGCAATGGTTCACCGCCAATATTATCGTCGCGATCTTCCGCCCGCCTGACAAATGATTTGGCGCGGCGTTTGCGTGTTACGGGTGCCAGTTTAACGGGAGCTGCGGGAAAACCGTCGGGGAATTTGAGATATCCCGAAAGCCGCGGCAAGTTCATCAACTGGTCGGGCAAGAGTAAGGGTTCGATATTCTTGCGCGGGGTCAAGCTGACGGCATCGCGGGCATTATTGTACCCATAGGTATATCCTTCTTCCATATCACGAACCTGACGGTGACCGATGAAGTCCGAGCACCATGTGGCGGTTTCGCGGTCGGCGGTTCCCAGGATCAATTTGGTGCGGGCTAGAGATGACAACGTCATTGCCATATTCTCACCATAGACCTCTTTGAGCTTGGCATAAGCATGGATGCCGGTGACGATAGCGCCGCCGAAATTACGCGCCGTCTGGAGACCCTTTTCAAGGGCAGGCAGACGGTGAAGTGCGCCCATTTCATCTATGAAAAACCACAGGCGCAAGTCGGCCGAACGATCCATGGCCATCAGCGTATTCATCGCGGTATCGAGCCACACGGTGAGTAATTGAGAGCATACGCTCATGTCGACATAGCGCGCCGATATGAATAAGATCGAGCTCGGTCTGTCTTCTGCTTCGACCCAGTCGCGGACCGAGAATTTCGGACCCGAGCGCGGCAAAAGTTTGAGCGCTTTGGCATTGGCATTAAACACCGCGCGGATCGATTCTGCCATGCGCGCGGCTTCCGGCGCCGTCAGTGGATCAGCAATCGTCCCGCGCATCAATTTATGTACTGCCGAGAGATCGGCGGTCATCAATTCGCTCGCCAATGCCTCGTTGGTGCCTTTGCCGTCAGCACGCAGCCGGAGACACATTTCGACAAATAAAAGTCGCGCCGCGAGTACCCAAAATTGTTCCGAGCCGCCACCGTCATGGGGTACCAAGGCTTCTGCAGCAGCTGAAAACTCAGCCTCGTCACGGCACTCGTCAAACACGCTCCATTGCGGGCAACGCGCATCGAGTGGGTTCAAGATAATGTCGCGGTCGCTTTCGTAGAAATGCTCGATGAAAGTACCGGTCAAATCGAAAACAACCGCGCGCTGGTCATTGGCGCGCGCCTCTTCGAGCATATCCGACAGCGCCACCGTCTTCCCCATGCCGGTGGTCCCAATCAGCATCGCGTGGCTTTGCTCAAGCCGCCATGGATAGGTGACCTGCGCCAGATGCGAAGGGCGATACGGGAAGACTTTTGCGATCTCGCTCGGGAGCGTCAGTCGCCACTTGCTGCCCATCGCTGCGGTCAATTCGCGCGCTCGTTCCTTATTGTTGTGAACGCGCACTTCTGCGACCAGCTCATGCAGTGTGACGAGCATGGCGCCGCGCTCATGTTTGCGTTCTTTCGAGCGGCTCCCGAAGCGCGCGGCAAACCAATAAAAGGCGATGAGTGCCGGTACCAACAGCAAAGCAGACCGTGTTAAAGCCGCACTCAACAATTCGGCCATCTGGTCCCATGCGCGCACCACGGTCGGGAAGGATGCCAATTCTGAAACAGGCAGCTGCATCGTTCCGCCAAGTCCTGTTTCGAGCGCGATCAATTTCTGCGGATCGAGCTCCATGAAACCATAAATGGCGGCATAGATGCGCATCCAGACGAGATAGCGCTCATGATCGGAAAGTCCGTCTGACAACATCCAATAGGTCATGCCTGCAATGGTTGCGACGGCGACTAGGATCGGACCTTTCAATCCGGCTGCAAACATGAAACCAAAGTGGCCCAGCAACTGGCTGCCCCGGGTAAAATTAAGAAGGTTCCGCTTCATGTTGAAGCTCCTTCCGATGTGTTCGATGTGATCCCAAGCTGCTTGCATTTACGACCATAAGCCTGGTGGGCGCGGTCCCTCAGACCGTGATCAGGATGTCCTGCCAATAGAGCATCCAGACCGACCATAATGAAGACCGATTGGCGGTGGATCCGCTCGATAACCTTATCGTGCTGACCGGCATTTTCAGATTGATCGCAGGCCAATGCGACGAGCGTGCGGACCCATTCGCTGATACTCAGATCATTGCGGGCGGCGGCGGTTCGCACGCGCTCTGCGAGCTCGCGCGATACATAGACTTGTAACGACAATGGACGTGCCATTGTGGACTCCTTTCTACCAAAGGAGCCCGGTCACACTTGCGAAAGGCAGCTTTATATTTAAGTCACGAACCAGAACATGTCAAGAACTTGGAAGGGCGCAGTTTTACGCCGTTTTGGGAATTAGTGATTTGAATTCAATGCATCTGATATCCCCAAATCATTTTCAATCGTAAAGCTGCCACCCGCCATTTTTCGCTACAACCTATTGAGAATATGACAATTTCAACCTGCGATTCATCGCGTAGGGTGTGCTTAATTCCCCAACTTCAAATTCGATCCGGTTATGCCGTTTTGATTTGATGTTCGCGTTTGCAATTCTTACCGGCGGGACCACTTATGCTTGGCGGTCGGCATCGCCAAATTGTGACAATAGGCTATCAAAAAATGCATGTCGAAAAGGGTCAAGAACAAGAAAAAAGGAGGAAGCCCGGCTGGACTTCCTCCTCGTTAAAATAAGATCAATGTTCGTCGATCATCTTGCTTGGCACTGAATCGACCACTCGGTCCATGAGATGCTGCGGCAATGCACCATAATCACCTTCGTCGATCACGATATATCCACGCTCATGATCCGTCAGAATATATTGGTTGAAGTAACTGTGAAACGACCGGGCAACCGCGCAATTATGCGCTGCAATCATCGCCTGCTCGTCGGCCTGCCGGTCGGTTATGGAAAGTGCTTGTGAACCGTTCATAATATCCTCCTGAAGTTTGTTGTAAAACAACAGGCAAATTGCGGATGCGTGCGACGGGACGGGTCAAGGACCGCGCCCTGGCGCGGCCGCGTCAGCGGCGATGGGGGCAACGATTTTTTCGGCAGGCGACAAAGTCGGCTGGCGAAAAAATGGTGGGGCCCCGTCGTCCTTGAGGCGGCCCCCAAGCGCGCATCACACTTATAAATCTGTGATAGAAACCTCCCTCCCCTCCGCGACACAGTCCCCGCAACCGAGCACGAAAAAACATTTTCCTACAGGCTACCCGCCTGCCAAAAGACGTGTTGGAGGGGACTATGGCCAGTGAAAGGAACTTATATGGCCCGGTCCAAACCCAATGCGCTCGAAGCTTTAAGAAAGCTCGGCGAAGACCGCCGATTGCTCGACGCTCGTGAAGCAACCTTGCGCGAGGAAGCAGCCGCTGAACTCGGCAGATTGCTGATCAATCGTGATACCACCTCAATCGAACCGGCAAAACTCAAGCAGCTGATTCGTGCATCGATAACGCTAGGTATTGATACGGCGCTCAGCAGACTTTCTGCACCTTGAAGTACAAATGACGGCGGCATTGGGCTCGATGCCCTGTGCCGCCGTGCTTGGAACCCAAGCAAAAGAAAAGGCCCCGGCGGCATGTGCCATCGGGGCCTGATTGCAGGAAGGTATGGCCAATCAATCTTCGTCAATGGGCGGCGCACCTTCATTGTTACTTTCGCGCGATTTGGTCAGGAAATCGACCTTGTCGGCATAGATTTCGCAGCCGTAGCGCTTGTTGCCTTCGGCATCTTCCCACTGCGAATAATGGATCCGGCCTTCCAGCGAAACCAGCTGACCCTTGGTGCAATATTTCGCGACATTCTGACCGAGGCCATTGAAGCATGTCACCCGGTGGAACTCGCTGTCCTTCGCAGTATAGCCATTCTCGTCCTTGAATGTTTTCCCCTCTTTGTTGCGCGCCGGGCGGTCGGTAACAACGCTGATCGAGGTGATGGACGAGCCGCTTTGTGTACTGCGGGTTTCTGGATCGCGGGCGATACGGCCAACGAGGATAACAAGATTTGTCATGGGTATTCTCCTGAATATTGCATCCGGGACCATCCCGGCTGCGAACCAGACAGGAGGAGCGGGCAGCAGGCACTTGCACCGCAGGTACTGCGGGGAACCCCTTAAGCGTCGGGTGGTGCGGGCAGCCCTGCCAAGGGCAACACGGCCGGCAGCGTCGGGGTTGCAAGAGACTGCTGGCTGATTCATCCGGAGGTTCGCGCACACAGCCGGATTGGTCCCAGATGTAAGCTATCAGCAAATACCCAAAGCCCATGTTTTCGGAAGTTGGGTTATTGCCTATTCCACCCGTCAAGCCACGGCGAACATCCCTGATTTGCAACCAGTCCGCCTGGACACAAAGTGGGGTTATGCTGCAAGGCAGACTGGCACCGCTGGTTCGGGTTCGGGCGGTGCATCGCTCGTCGGCTGGTCCAATTGCCGCCCTTTCAGCATCCAGGTCTGCGGCTGGATAAGGCGGCCCCAATCCGCAAAGGAAGGGATGAACCCCAAGTCCTCGGTGACATGCTGCTCGCCGATGAGCCGAACCGGAACGACCTTGCCGTCCGAGTTCGTGATGGTCGCGCCAAACAATGTTTCAAGCATGAATATGCCTTCGGCATGATGGCGCAAAGCGCGATGCCGTGGATCGGCAAAAATGGCTTTGGACTCATCAAACCATCGGTGCAGCGCGAGATAATCATCGCTGGTGCCACCCCATTTGCGAACCGATGACAGCGCATGATAATAACAATGTGCCATGACATGCTCCCTTCAAAATTCGGTTGAATGGCTGTCATAGGACGTGAAGCGAAGATTGCAGTCGAGCTGGAAACTCTCTTCGCCAACATCGATCAGCAATTCGCCGAATCCACCATCATTGATCTCCCAGCCATCATGATGCCGCTCGAGCACTTCATAGGCAAAGTCTTCCAGCAGCGAAGCAAGTTTGACATCGTCCCTGCCCTCGCGCGCAACGGCGATGTCTGGGCAGTCCACCACCGTGCCGTCGGCGCCAAAGAAGGTGGTTTGCTCAATCGCACCGCTGTCGCCGTAGCCATCGAAACGGATCTCGACCGTGGCAATGCCATGCGCCTTGAAATGTAACAGCAATAGCGCTTTCATTGTGGCTATTTCGACGTCTGCGGTCGCATTGCGTTCAGCCTGGCCTGCGAGATAATCAGCCGCAATCTGCGAGAAATCGGTCATGATAAAGTCCTCCATTGCATGAACCTGCCGCGGACCATCCACAGCAGTTCGAACACACAAAAGACGCCTTTCCTTTCGCCAGATGCGCCAGCGCAGAAATGCGCTGGCGCAATGGACCGGGTAATATCAGGACGGTGTTTGATTGACCGCTTTAGGGCAAGTTCCGATAGGACCACGGCGGTCAACAACGGTAATGCGCCGTGCCTTTGCATCGATGACCAAGCGCTCGAGCACACCATTGCCGGGAAACGCTATAATATAGCGCGGATCAAGCGAGAGCATTTGCTCGTTACGCTTGAACCCGGCGCGCGCTCCGAGCCGCATATCAAGCGCAAAGGTCAGTTGCACCACACCGCGACGTTCGGCCCAGGATGCAGCCAGACGGTCAGCGCCTTTGGTGTCGCCGCCATGGATCAAGACCATATCGGGAACCCGGCCATAAACCTTGTCCAAGGTAGACCAGACATTGCTTGCGAATGTCTTGGCATCCTCGTCAGTTGGAAAACGGCTGCGCCCACCAGCGAAGATGACGGGCGTGCCTTCTGGCATTGCAGCCTTGCGCTTCGAGGCGCTGCGCGCACGCAGAAAGTCGCGACCCTGCACAACGGCGGACGTAAGCATTGCGCCATGATTGAACCGCGAACTCGACACCGGCTTCCACGACGATCCAAACTCGTTGAGGAACAGGCTTGCTGCGACTTCGCGTATCTCTTCAAGCGCAACCATGCTGGCTTCAGCGCATTGCGCCCGCTCGATCTGGGTTTCCAGATCATGGGTCAGCACTTCCGAGCCGTCATTGGTCGCAACGAGCGCGCGAACTTCGTCGGTTGCGCGGTCAACAGCGGATGACTTGCGCTGCGCGGCACGGTGAAACAGATTGACCAGCCCCCAGCCAATATCTTCGGCGTCGGCCTCAAGCGCAGTATCGACCAGCATCGCAAAGAGATCGGACCACACACCAACAAGTGTCTGCGTAATTGCATCGGTTGACGGATAATCGGTTGACGTGACAGGCGGCGGCCCGATGGTGAAACCGGCAAGGTCAAGACCTGCCAATTGGTCGGCAAAAGTGGATTGCATGATTTTTTTCTCCTGAAGGTGCTCAAGCCAAGCGGGAATTCCGCCAGCGAGAGCCCGTCAGGGCCAGCTTTCAGGGCTGATTGCGCACCGGAGCTTTGCTTCCGGGAAACCTGCCAAGGGCAAGGCTGGCGCGGGCAGGACAGCCACCGGCTGGACAACACGGGCCTGCCCGGGCGGGTTGCGCAATCAGAACGGCTGGCCCAGGGCCTCTCTCGAATGGCGGACCCCGCACTGCAGCGCTTTCGGCCAAGAATACTCAGCGCTCATGCGCGCCATTTGGTTAGTCGGTGACCGTACCAAGACCAAATAGCTCAGCAGTGTACACCAACCGCTCGGTCGCTGGATATGCAGCATAGGCAGTCAAACGGCCGTCCTCGAAGCGCAAATGCCAGGTTCGCTGCGGCAGCGGCGGCTTGGACTGAAAAGCTATGGGGGCAAGAATGACAATATTGCAGCCAAGTGTAAGATCGCGGGCAGATGTCGTTCGGATCAGTTCGATCTCCGCCGTTCGCGCCAGTGATGCAAGGTTCTGACACGGTGCATAATCGCTATTGTGCGTCCAGAGCGCGGTGTCCTCGACAAAAGGAGCAAGTGTCAGATCAATCGCGTGATCGGTCCGAACCTTGGCGGTAAAGCTGGAATGTTCAGTCGTAGTGGATGGCGGTACAAAGCCCGGCGAGCGCAGAAAGAACCGCAACCGCCAATAGGCTGTCTCGGCAATTGCAGTGCTTTCGGCTTCACTGGCATAGAAGATGCCAGGCCGTTCATCCGCACGGCGGAACCGGCTGGCGGTTCGGTGGCCATAGCGAAACGGCGATGACAGAAGAAAGTGAAGTCCCCGGGCGTCCTTGGGCAGGTCGGGCTTCGCAGCTTCGGCCAAGGCCTCAAGCCGAGCCTGGTCGTCAAGCGATGCGGCCAACCTGTTGGTCGAAATCCGGTGCTGCGCCTCAACGACCCGCCAAACCGTACCCTCGTAATGTCTGGCTTCAGACGCGAGCGCGGTGGGCGTCAACATAATCGCAAACTGTAAGCAGGCCTTTGAAGCTATCGATGAGGTCTATCG
>JAIXOE010000029.1 GCA_027486895.1 Sphingomonadales bacterium | reverse complement strand
TCGCCACTGTGTACGCCGGCTTCCTCGATATGCTGCAGGATGCCGGCAACAACGACTTCGTCGCCATCGCACAAGGCATCCACGTCCACCTCAATGGCGTCCCGCAAATAGCTGTCGATCAACACCGGCGAGTCGCCCGAGACGATCACGGCTGTCTGGATATAGTTTTCAAGCTGCGCCTGCGTATCGACGATCTCCATCGCGCGTCCGCCAAGGACGTAAGATGGCCGCATCAGCACGGGATAGCCAATCGTGTCGGCGACCTTAATGGCTTCGTCACGGCTGCGTGCAATGCCGTTTTCAGGCTGCCTGAGCTTCAGCTTGTTAATGAGCGCAGCAAAACGTTCACGGTCTTCGGCCAAATCGATGGCGTCGGGCGACGTACCCAAAATCGGGATGCCCGCGGCCTCAAGCGCCTTTGCGAGGTTCAACGGGGTTTGCCCGCCAAACTGGACGATAACGCCCTTCAGCGTGCCGTTCTGCTGCTCGACATGCAGGATTTCCAGCACGTCTTCGGCGGTCAGCGGCTCGAAATACAGACGGTCACTGGTGTCATAATCGGTCGAAACCGTCTCTGGGTTGCAGTTGACCATGATCGTTTCATAGCCAGCATCCGCGAGAGCGAAGCACGCGTGGACGCAGCAATAATCGAACTCAATCCCCTGCCCGATGCGGTTCGGACCACCGCCCAAGATCACGATTTTCTCGCGGTCGGTCGGTTGGCTTTCACATTCGGGCGTGCCGAAGCTTGGGGCTTCGTAGGTCGAATACATATACGGCGTTTTGGCTTCGAATTCAGCGGCGCAGGTGTCGATGCGCTTGAAAACCGGACGCACGCCCAATTTGTGGCGCAGTGCGCGCACCTCGTCCTCGGTCACCGCGCCCGCCATTGCACGCGCGGCTTGCATGGCAATTCCGGAGCCGTGGCGAACCGCGGTTTCCATACCGGGACGCATATTGAGCGATTCAACCGCGAGATATGCCAGCCGTTTGTCGGAGAAACCCATGGCCTTCAAGCGACGCAGCGCTTCGGGACCGTTGGGCAAACCGTTCGTCTTGACGTCATTCTCGGCAGCGACGATTTCCTCAAGGCGCTCAAGGAACCATGGGTCAAACTTGGCAATTGCGTGGATTTCGGCAACGCTCATGCCCTCACGCAGCGATTGTGCGGCGACCAACAGCCGGTCGGGCGTGGCGCGGCTGAGTTCAGCAGAAAGCTGGTCTTTCGATGCACCCTTTAGCGCGTCGACATAATTGAAGCCCGAAAGTCCGGTTTCCAGCCCACGAAGCGCCTTTTGCATGCTTTCGTGGATGTTGCGGCCAATCGCCATCACTTCGCCCACGGACTTCATAGCCGTGTGCAACAACGGTTCGGCACCCTTGAACTTTTCAAAGGCAAAGCGCGGGATTTTGGTGACGACATAATCAATCGTCGGCTCAAACGACGCTGGCGTTGCACCCGTAATGTCGTTGGTGATCTCATCAAGCGTATAACCGACCGCCAGCTTCGCCGCGACCTTAGCAATCGGGAAGCCAGTCGCCTTCGATGCAAGCGCCGATGAACGCGAAACGCGGGGGTTCATCTCGATAACGATCAGGCGGCCATCCTTCGGATTGACTGCGAACTGTACGTTCGAACCACCTGTTTCTACGCCGATTTCACGCAAGCATGCTATGCTCGCGTTCCGCATAATCTGATATTCTTTGTCGGTCAGCGTCAACGCTGGCGCAACGGTGATGGAGTCACCTGTATGCACGCCCATCGGGTCGATATTTTCGATGGAGCAGATGATAATGGCATTGTCGGCGCGGTCGCGCACGACTTCCATCTCAAACTCTTTCCAACCGAGCAGTGATTCCTCAATCAGCACTTCAGTTGTTGGCGACGCATCAAGGCCGCCAGTGACGATTTTGATGAACTCGTCGCGGTTATAGGCAATGCCGCCGCCAGTGCCGCCCATGGTGAAGCTGGGGCGAATAATCGATGGCAGACCCGTGCGTTCAAGCACCTCAAGCGCCTCATCCATCGAATGCGCAATGCCCGACCGAGCGGATTCCAAACCAATTTTGGTCATCGCATCGCGGAATTTGATCCGGTCCTCGGCCTTGTCGATGGCCTCGGCATCGGCGCCGATCATTTCGACACCATATTTCGCTAACGTGCCGTCATTGAACAACGCCAAAGCCACGTTCAAAGCCGTCTGCCCACCCATCGTTGGCAACACCGCGTCGGGGCGTTCTTTTTCGATGATCTTGGCAACGATTTCGGGGGTGATCGGCTCAACATAAGTCGCGTCGGCCATATCCGGATCGGTCATGATCGTCGCCGGATTGGAATTGACGAGGATGATGCGATAACCCTCCTCACGCAACGCCTTGCACGCTTGAGTCCCCGAATAATCGAACTCGCACGCCTGCCCGATGATGATGGGGCCAGCGCCGATGATGAGGATGGATTTTATGTCAGTACGTTTGGGCATTTAATTCATATTTCCAAAGGCCACAGCCGCACTTTCATGAATGCGACGGCGCGTGGAGGAGGTCAGTGCGCAGCACATACAACGGAGGGCCGGCATCAGGCTGCTCACCCCATCATCCCCGCAAATTTTTCGAACAGATAATGGCTGTCCTGCGGGCCGGGTGAGGCTTCGGGGTGATATTGCACGCTGAATGCTGGCTGGTCCGCAAGTTCGAAGCCGCAATTGCTGCCGTCGAACAGACTGACATGCGTCGCCTTTGCGTTGGCGGGCAAGGTTGCTGCGTCCACCGCAAAGCCGTGGTTCATGCTGGTGATCTCGACCGTACCGTCGCTGAGGCGTTTGACCGGATGGTTCGCCCCGCGGTGCCCTTGATGCATCTTCTCGGTCGTCGCGCCGACCGCGAGGCCAAGCATCTGATGCCCGAGGCAAATACCGAACAACGGTTTCTTGGTCTCAAGCCATTGTTTGATGACGGGGACGGCATATTCCCCAGTCGCGGCAGGGTCGCCGGGACCGTTCGACAGGAACAAACCATCGGGCGCGTGGGCCATGATTTCTTCAAACGTCGCGGTCGCACTGACGATGGTGACGTCACAACCGACATCGACCAGATTGCGCAGAATATTGTGCTTTATGCCATAATCAATCGCGACGACTTTTGGCTTTTTACTGATGGGCCTCTCGTCTTCGCTCGAGGCGAACGGAATTTCAGAACTGCCCTCACTTGCACCGTTCGTGTCGAGCGTAGACGAGACACCCATCGGCGTGCCGTAACCCTCACCCAGCTTCCAAAGCCCTTGGTCCCAACCATAGGTCTGCAACGTCGTGACGTCCTTGGCGAGGTCCATACCCTCCAAGCCAGCCCAGGCCTTGGCGCGTGCCAGCAATGCAGGCACATCGAAATCGCCGTTCGCTGAGTGCGCGATCACGGCGTTTGGTGCGCCTGCAACGCGGATGAGCCGGGTCAGCGCGCGGGTATCAACGCCAGAAATGCCGATACGGCCATTGGCCTTCATCCACGCATCAAAATGCTGTGTGCTGCGGAAATTCGACGGGTCGGTCACATCCTGACGCACAATCGCGCCCAAAGCATGCGGGTTCAGTGCCTCGACATCCTCAGGGTTCGTGCCGACATTACCAATATGCGGGAAGGTGAAGTTGATGATTTGCCCGGCATAAGACGGGTCGGTCATCACTTCCTGATATCCGGTCATCGCGGTGTTGAAGCAGACTTCACCAACCGCTTGGCCCTCTGCGCCAAAGCCCCTGCCCCAGATAACTTCCCCGGACGCTAGAACCAATACCCCCGTCGCTCCAGAAGGCGCGCGCGAAGATTTGGGGTCGGCCATGATGGGGTCGCTCCTGTGAGACGGATTACAGCAATGTCGCTAAGGGATTGCGCCTAGAGATGGTGGGCGGGTGCGTCAATCTGGAAAACGAGAAAGCTGTGGAATAGTTAATATGTCGAGCACGCCTTCATCGCGAACCAAGTTCAGGATGACGATTGGGGCGACTTGGTCTAACGCATTTCATCTTCAAAAATTCGGAACCAAATATGATTCGTGATACCATCAAGGCCGCCCAAATTACCGCGATGAAGGCTGGCGAAAAAGACCGGCTCGCCGCTGTCCGCCTGATCCTCGCCAAAATCAAGGACCGCGACATCGAATTGCGCACCGCGTCGCAGCAGCCCGATGACGATGCGATGGTGGTTGAGGTCATGCAGAAGATGATCAAGCAGCGCCGCGAATCCATTGCGCTCTATGAACAGGGCGGACGCGATGAGCTGGCCGCGATTGAAGCCGCCGAGCTTGCGATCATCGAAGATTTCCTACCCGCACAAATGAGCGACGCCGAAACCAGCGCAGCAATCGAAGGTATCAAGGCTGAGCTTGGCGCAGAAACCCTGAAAGACATGGGCCGCGTCATGGCAACGCTGAAAGAACGCCATGGCCCGCAACTCGACATGAGCAAGGCAAGCAGCCTTGTGAAGGCGGCGTTGTCTTAAATATACGCCCTTCCCGCCTGCGCGAGGGGAATAGCTGCCAATGACCCTCACCCCGCAATGGCTTGATGAACTGCGGTCGCGGACAACGCTTTCCGCGTTAATTGGCCGTACCGTAAAGGTCACCAAGGCGGGGCGCGAGTTTAAGGCATGTTGTCCGTTTCATAACGAGAAGTCGCCAAGCTTTACGATCAACGACGAAAAAGGCTTCTACCATTGCTTTGGCTGTTCCGCGCATGGCGATGCCATTCGGTGGATGACCGACCAGCGTGGTCTGTCGTTCATGGATGCGATCAAGGAATTGGCGGCTGAAGCCGGAATGGAAGTCCCTGCCCCTGACCCCCAAGCCGCCCAGCGGGCCGAAAAGGCCAACAGCCTTTATGACGTCATGACGTCAGCGCAGGACTGGTTTGTGGCGCAATTGCAGAGTGCCGAGGGCGCAAATGCCCGCGCATATTTGAAAAAGCGCGGGTTTACCGAAAAAACCATTCGCGATTTCGGCTTTGGACTGGCGCCCGATAATCGCACAGCATTGAAATCAGCGCTGAAGCAATATGGTGATCCCATGCTGGTTGAGGCGGGGCTGCTGATCGCGGTGGACGGTAAGGACCCTTACGACCGGTTTCGCGGCCGGCTGATGATACCCATTCGCGACCCGCGCGGCCGCGTCATCGCTTTTGGTGGCCGGATATTGGGCGATGGAGAGCCCAAATACCTCAACTCGCCCGACACCCCTTTATTTGACAAGGGCCGGACGCTTTACAATCTGGACAAATGCTCGCCCGCGTCGCGCCAAACTGGCCGCGTCATTGTCGTTGAAGGCTATATGGACGTCATCGCGATTGCGCAGGCCGGTTTTGCGGATGCCGTCGCGCCATTGGGCACTGCACTTACCGAACAGCAAATCCAGATGCTTTGGCGGATGACGGAAAAGCCATTGCTGTGCTTTGACGGCGATTCAGCTGGCCAGAAAGCCGCCATGCGCGCGGCGTTACGTGCCCTGCCCTTGTTAAAGCCAGGCCACAGTCTTCAGTTCGTGACGTTGCCCGATGGGCAGGACCCTGATGATCTGGTGAAGACATCAGGCGCAAACGCCCTCGCAGAGCTTTTGGAGGCGTCTGAACCGCTCGTGGAGAGATTGTGGAAGTCGGAGGTATCAGCATCGCCTCTTGATACCCCAGAGGACCGTGCGGGGCTTAAGCAACGCCTTGGCGTCCATATGGCGACCATCGCGGATGGAGAAATCAAACGGCATTATGCTGATGCGTTTCGCGAACGTTTCGACAATCTCTTCGCGCAACGCAGAAACGCGCCGCCGGCGCGCTTCACGAACGCGCCAAAGCGGGATTGGCGAAAGCCGCAAATATTGCCGCCAGGCGCAGAGACAAAGAGTTTCAACGCAAAGGGCTCGGATTTCTTGGTGCAGGGTGTGCTAGGCGCGCTGTTGCGCAACCCATCGATGATACGGCAGCATCATGAAGCCCTGAGCGACTTCGTTCCATCAGACCCGAATCACGCCGCTTTGCTCAACATCATGCTGAATGAATCTTTTGCCAAAGAATCGCTTGATACCGACGGCCTAATTACCATATTGGGTGAGAAGTTGTATAATGTCGCATCGACGCTCCTGCACAGCAATGGCAAGGTATTTGCCTTCAATCGCGGGGAGTTCGGTTCGGGAGGCGACGGATTATCCAGCGTTTCAAAAGATTTGGGTGAAGCAATCAGGCTGATGAAGCAGCGTCCCGCGCTCGAAGAGGCACTGGAACGCGCTACACGGTTGGCGAGTTTAGAGATGACGGACGAGACTTTTGCCGAACAGCAAAGGTTGCGACACGAAAAAAAGGCATTTGACGATCGTATCATCGCATTTTTTCGGCGAGATGCGGACGGTTTATAAGAGTATCGGGGAATTATTTTGGCAAGTCGCGTGAATGAGAATGAAGAAGATATCGCTGAAAACGGTGATGCACCGCTGATTGACCTAAATGATGCGACGATCAAAAAGCTGCTGGCAAAAGCAAAGCGTCGCGGTTTCCTGACCTACGATGAATTGAACGCTGCACTGCCGCAGGACCAGATGTCTTCTGAACAGATTGAAGACGTCATGTCCGCCATCAACGACATGGGCGTGCAGATCGTCGAGAACGACGAAGCCGGCGAAGATGGCGAGGAAGAGCAGGAAGAGGAAGAAGTCGAAACCGTCGACAACATCTCTGAAAATGACCCACGCTCGCTGACCAGCACTGTCAAGAAAACCGGAACCGGCGAACGTACCGATGACCCGGTCCGCATGTATCTGCGTGAAATGGGCGCAGTCGAACTGCTGTCCCGCGAAGGCGAAATCGCCATTGCAAAGCGCATCGAATCAGGCCGCGACACCATGATCCTGGGCCTGTGCGAAAGCCCAATCACCTTCCACGCCATCATTGACTGGTCGAACGCGCTCAACGACGGCGAAATGCAGTTGCGCGAAATTCTCGACCTTGATGCCATGTTGTCCAAGGCGCCTGAAACGCTGACCGATGACGAGGAAGAAGAAGGCGACGGAGAGATCAGCGAAAAAACAGCTGGTGTCTCGTACAAGGAAGAAGAAGAAGTCGACGACGAGCCCGAAGCGGCGAGCGACGATGACGACGATATGACCGAGCGGCGCTCACGCCCGGTTGAAGAAGAGGAAGAAGACAACACACTGAGCCTCGCGCAGATGGAAGAAGCGCTGAAGCCTGAAGCTTTGGAGCGCTTTGCCAAGATTGCATCGCTGTTCAAAAAATTCTCGAACATTCAGCATGAGCGTATGCGCGCATTGAATGCTGGCGAAGATTTCTCCTCAGCTTCCGAGAATAAGTATCACAAATTACGTGAAGAATTGACTGCTGAAGTCGAAAGTGTCCAGTTCCACGCGAACAAGATCGAATATCTTGTCGATCAGCTTTACTCGTTTAACCGCCGCTTGACCGCACTGGGTGGTCAAATGCTGCGTCTGGCCGAACGTCACAAGGTTCCGCGCAAGGCATTCCTTGATAGCTATATGGGCCATGAGCTGGACGAAAACTGGCTGACCGATGTTTCCAACCTCGACAAAAAATGGACTGCGTTTGCCACGAACGAAGCCGAAGGTGTAGAGCGCATTCGCAGCGAAATCGCTGATATTGCTGCCAATACCGGCATGTCGCTTGGTGAATTCCGCCGCATCGTCAACATGGTGCAAAAGGGCGAACGCGAAGCACGCATTGCCAAGAAAGAAATGGTCGAGGCCAATTTGCGGCTCGTTATTTCGATCGCGAAAAAATACACCAACCGCGGGCTTCAGTTCCTTGATCTCATTCAAGAGGGCAATATTGGCCTCATGAAGGCGGTTGATAAATTTGAATATCGCCGTGGCTACAAGTTCAGCACCTACGCGACATGGTGGATCCGTCAGGCGATTACGCGTTCGATTGCTGACCAGGCACGAACCATCCGTATTCCGGTGCATATGATCGAAACGATCAACAAGCTGGTGCGAACAAGCCGTCAGTTCTTGCACGAGCAAGGCCGCGAACCGACTCCAGAGGAAATGGCCGAACGCCTTTCCATGCCACTCGAAAAAGTGCGCAAGGTGATGAAGATTGCCAAGGAACCGATTTCACTCGAAACGCCAATTGGCGATGAGGAAGACAGCCATCTTGGTGACTTCATTGAAGACAAAAACGCTATTATTCCGGTGGATGCCGCCATTCAGGCCAACCTTAAGGAAACCGTGACACGCGTTTTGGCATCGTTGACACCGCGCGAAGAGCGTGTGCTCCGCATGCGCTTTGGTATTGGTATGAACACGGACCATACCCTCGAAGAGGTTGGCCAGCAGTTCAGCGTTACCCGCGAACGTATCCGTCAGATCGAGGCGAAAGCGCTTCGCAAGCTGAAGCACCCAAGCCGCAGCCGCAAAATGCGAAGCTTCCTCGACCAATAAACGATCGCATGCTGCATATGTTGTTCTGAAAAGTCGACATCATGGAACGGATTCCCGCGCTTAGGTGCGGAATTCCTCCGCTTGTTTTCGATATCGCGTCAGCGACCTGCGCTTTTGCATTCGTAAACCAGTTATTTAAGACTTTTCGCTATTCCCATTCGGTTAGGTATCTTCGCATTTCGGGGAACCATGGCAGGAGTAGTGTATGAACAATCTGGCACGGCCAACATTGGGGAGTGATCTTGGCGATGGCTTTGTTCGCACCATTTTGTCCGATGGCAGCCTCGCTGTCACAGCACCGCTCGCTGCGTTTTTAGGGAATGGCGGCGATCGGCCTGACCTTCGTCCACATGCGAAAGCCGCACGTGCCGCTCTTCTGGCGGACATTGCACACTTCATGCACATATCGCATGGGCGCCATCCCGGCATAATTGATTACGCCGCGCAGAAAATTGTCGATGATGCAGCACGAAGCTGGCTGATCGCGGCGATCGACGGCTTTTCTGCCGAACGGACATTTCTGAACAAATTGACTGTCACTGCAGGGCCGATCCGCCGATTGCTGGGCCAAGACAAGGTGAACACCCTGGTCGAGAGCCAAGCCAAAAACTTCCAGATGTTGGCAACTTCGGATCGTAAAGGCTGCCCTGCGGGCGCTGCAATCGCCTTTTTGGTGGATTGGCATCAGACCCGCCCATTACTCGACATGGTCGCATATGAAATGGGGCTTGCACCCACCCCTGCTGCGTTGCCATCGGTCGCCGAGTGCGCGGCCATTGCCGGAAAGCTTGATGATGGCGGAAGTTATCGCCGGGCAATGGCTTTCGGGGCACACCAAACACTAGAGCAAATGCGGGGACTTTGGCGCCTCATCGCGGCACGTCACACGGAAATGCTCGCCGCCTGAACCGTGCACATCGCGCAAACTATTATATTGCATATCCCGATGGGGCCACTTAACGAATTAACCGTTCGATTAACAAACGGGGTTCGTCCATGCGCTTTGAAGGCACTGATAATTACGTCGCAACTGATGATCTGAAAGTTGCCGTAAACGCAGCCACGCGGCTTCGCCGTCCGCTTCTCGTCAAAGGGGAGCCTGGCACCGGCAAAACCGTTCTAGCGCAGGAAATAGCGACCGCGCTTAATGCCCCGCTGATTGAATGGAACATCAAATCCACGACCAAGGCGCATCAAGGCCTGTATGAATATGACGCCGTTGCGCGTCTGCGCGACAGCCAGTTGGGAGATGAGCGCGTTCACGACATCAAAAATTACATCAAGAAGGGCAAGCTATGGGAAGCGTTCACCGCGCCCCAGTTGCCCGTTCTTTTGATCGACGAAATTGACAAGGCTGACATCGAGTTTCCGAATGATTTGCTTCAGGAACTCGATCGCATGGAATTCTTTGTGTACGAAACGCAGGAAACCGTAAAAGCGGTCGAGCGGCCCATCGTCATCATCACCTCGAACAATGAAAAAGAACTGCCTGACGCGTTTCTGCGCCGTTGTTTCTTCCATTATATCAAATTCCCCGACCGCACGACGATGCAGGCCATCATTGATGTGCACTTCCCCGGCATCCAGAAAATGCTGGTATCGAAGGCCATGGACATTTTCTTCGAAGTTCGGGATGTCCCCGGCCTCAAGAAAAAGCCAAGCACCAGCGAGTTGCTCGACTGGCTCAAGTTGCTGCTGCACGAAGACATGCCGCTCGACGTTTTACAGTCACGCGACCCAACCAAGGCCATTCCGCCGCTTCATGGTGCGCTGCTCAAGAACGAGCAGGACGTTATGCTGTTTGAACGACTGGCCTTTATGGCGCGACGTCCTAACAACTAAGCACAGCGTTAGTTATACGACATAAGCGAGTTCGAAATCGCCCCAGCGGCGGCCGTTTATGCGCAGCGGGACGTACACGTTACGGACGACTTTATAGGTCTGCCCGTCACCTTCGTGGCGATATACAGCCATCATATAGTCCTGATCGCTTGCCTTCGCAGGGATATCGATCCCTTCCAAAAGCACGCGGCCGTTTCGGCAATATTTCGTGTCGTGTGCGATATCGCCCGTTGGCGTTCGCGAAAATTCTTTCAGGTGAACGGGCAGGAATCCCTCCCTGCTAGTGCACACCACAGACAAGATTTCTTCCGCGTTACTGTGCTTCACTGTCTCAAGCAGTGGCTGCCAGTTCCGCTCCGCCCATGATGTCAGATTCGTCGTAAAGCGCGGCGGATTGCTGCCAGCTACGGGACGCAGATCGGTATCGAACAAAGCCTCCAACGTTAGTGTTCCATCAGAGATAGCTGCCTCGGTAAGCGCTTCCAATTTTTTGGCCTCCTGGCGTGCGCGTTCAACAAATTCGGTGTCGCGCTTTGACAGGCCGCTGTGCACAATATGGTCGAACATCTGATTCGCTTGCATTTCCAGGCCACCGATCTGGCTGTGCGCACTGACTACAGCCGCAAACATTTCGCCATTGGCAACAGCAACTGCGTCGCGAACTTTCTGCGAATTAACAAGCCCATGATGAATTTGCGCCGTGCTGTCGGCGATTTCTCGGTTGTGGTCGCCAACCTTGGCAACCACATCGCTCACGCCGTAAATCAGCTCCTGAAGGCTTGAGAACTGTTCCTGCGCCGCGCCGCTTGTCGATACCCCCTCCTCGATTTGCTCCACAAATTTCGCGGCCTCATGCGAAAGCGAGTTCACCGTTCCGGTAATCTCCACCGCAGCGCGCCGCGTATCATGTGCGAGCTTTTTAACTTCAGCTGCCACGACAGCGAACGTCTGCCCTGCGGCACCCGCCTTTTCAGCTTCAATCGCGGCGTTGAGCGCAAGCATATTGGTGGTTCGGGCAATCGAATCAATCGACTGCGAAACCCGCTTCACTTGCTCCATAGCAGCAGCGAAACCCGTGATGTGGGAACCAAGGCTCATGATCAAGCTGATGAGTTCAGAAAAGCTCGCGAGAGACAACTGAACGGTTTCATGGCCCGTCATCAGCTTCGTGACCGCCGCTTCCGCCAAAATACGTGCATCCCGCGTCGCTTGAGTCACCTCAGCGATGTCGGTGTCGAGTCCTTGCGTGAGCTTAGTGAGGTCACCGTGCCTTGCCTTGAGCCAGTCTGCCGATTGCAGCGCTTTTTCAAGCACACCGGAAGCTTCAGAACAGCCAACGGTTACCTCGCCGCATATCCGCGCAGTTTCGTGAATCCAGTGGTTTTCACTCAACGCAATTTTTTCCATTTTCACGAGATCGGCACCTTGTTCTGTCAGTTGTAACAGGGCCTATCGCAATATGGTTATCACCGGGTTAACCACCGGTTGTTGACGACACGTTTCGAAACAGCCAAAAGCTTTAACTGGTCAATTAAACAGGAGCCTGCCGGTGTTTTTCTCGTTCATGGAAGAGTTGCGGTCCGCCGGTATATCCGCTTCATTGAAAGAGCATCTGGCCCTGCTTGCCGCACTGGATGCAGACGTCATCGACCAGAGCCCTGAAGAGTTTTACTATTTGGCGCGCACAACATTGGTAAAAGATGAAGCGCTCTTAGACCGGTTCGACCAGGTGTTTGGCAAAGTTTTCAAAGGCATATTCACAGAATATGGCCAAAACGAAGTCGATGTGCCCGCCGATTGGTTGAAGGCGATTGCCGAGAAATATCTGTCGCCTGAGGAAATGGCCAAAATCGAAAAGATGGGCAGCTGGGACGAGCTCATGGAGACGTTAAAAAAACGCCTCGAGGAGCAGGAAAAGCGCCACGAAGGCGGCAACAAATGGGTCGGAACCGGCGGCACCTCACCTTATGGAAATTCGGGTTATAATCCGGAAGGCGTCAGGATTGGCGGCGAATCCAAGCATAAGCGTGCGGTAAAGGTATGGGACAAGCGCGAATTCCAGAATCTGGACAATACGCGCGAGTTGGGTACACGCAACATCAAGATCGCGATGCGCCGGTTACGCCGTTTTGCGCGCGACGGCGCGGTTGAAGAACTCGACATTGACGGCACGATCAACGGCACCGCGCGCAAAGGCTGGCTGGATATCCAGATGCGTCCCGAACGCCGTAATGCCATTAAGGTTTTACTGATGCTTGACGTTGGCGGTTCGATGGATCCCTTTATCAAGCTTTGCGAAGAACTCTTCAGTGCGGCCACTAGTGAATTTAAAAACCTAGAGTTTTTCTATTTCCATAACTGCCCCTATGAAGGCGTTTGGAAAGACAACAAGCGCCGGTTCAGCGAACGCACGCCGATGTGGGACCTGCTGCACAAATTCCCGCATGACTATAAAGTCGTCATGGTCGGCGATGCGTCCATGAGCCCTTATGAAATCACGCATCCCGGTGGATCGGTGGAGCATTTCAACGAAGAATCAGGTGCCGTCTGGATGAACCGGATTACGAACACCTATCCGGCAACGGTCTGGCTAAACCCCGTACCCGAAAAACAGTGGGGCTATTCGCAATCCACGAAAATCATCAAGGAACTGATGAATGACCGGATGTACGCGCTTACGCTGGAAGGTCTCGATGACGCGATGCGCGAGCTAAGCCGGAAGCACAGCCACTAATATAGCAGATATTGCGCGCGCTTCTGCACCCAATCCTGTTCATCGGCTGACGTCATGGCGTCGAGTTGCGCAGGCGTGCTGTCTGGCGCATCAACCCATTCACGCAACGCGGGGCCGCCATTAATTACGTCTATGGCAAGCTTGCCAAATTCATATTCATACGGGAAATCGCGCCATAGGTCATATTCGGGGTAAAGACGCCGAATGGCCTTGAAAGCCAAGGCTTGGATCCGCCACGGTTGAAACGCATCATGGTCATAGCTTGGACCTTCGGCATGAATATGCACGCCGTGGCACAAGTGGTGCACATGCTTGTGAAATGTCGGTTCAAACCAAATTTCCCTAAGCGTGCAGCCATTCAGCCATTGCGGGGCAAACGCCCGCATTTCAGCGATGATATCGCGCGCGTTAATGTCAGGTGCCCCGAAGATCTCAAGCGGACGAGTCGTCCCCCTGCCCTCTGACAAGGTTGCTCCTTCAAGCATCACCGTACCCGCATAGGCACGGGCCATGTTGATGTTAGGTGCATTTGGACTCGTGTTAATCCAGATACGATCGCTTGGCCAGCCATGGCCCGGTGCGGCATCAGGTTGATAACCAATCATTTCAATGACGCGGTAGTCTACGTCGATCTTGTGATGATCGATAAACCAGTGGCCCATCTCACCCAAGGTCATCCCGTGCCGCATTGGCATCGGACCAGCACCAACGAAACTCTCCCAACCTTCACGCAGAGTAAGGCCTTCGACTGGCCGGCCAGCAGGATTCGGGCGATCTAAAACCCACACCGATTTCCCGTGCGCAGCAGACTCCTCAAGCACATACAACAGCGTCGTGATGAACGTATAAATCCGGCACCCCAGATCCTGCATGTCAATCAGGATGACATCAAATGTCCCCATCGACTGGCTGGAGGGGCGACGCACTTCCCCGTAAAGGCTGAACACAGGGATATTAAGAACAGGGTCGGTGAAATCAGGCGATTCCATCATATTGTCCTGCTTGTCACCGCGCAGGCCATGCTGCGGGCCGAAAGCAGCGGTAACATTTACACCGTCAAGCGCCGCGAGTGCGTCAAGCGAATGTGTCAGGTCTGCAGTGACCGATGCGGGATGGGCCAGTAACGCGACGCGTTTACCCGTTAACGGTTTCCGAAGTTCTGGCTCCGACAGGAGGCGATCAATTCCAAATTTCATGCCGCGCTTCGTGCCTCCAGTTGCAGGGCAAAGCAATCCTTATGATGAAAATCCGGTCTGCCCGGCGGATGTGCAAGTGCCCAATAAGAGGTACGTCCGTCATTGTCCGCAATAACGGCACTGAACCCGAGCATTGCGTCCATGTCGCGCATAGATTCAGGCAGGTCCAAATTGACCGTCATTTCGAATATCTTCTCATCTTTGGAACAGTCTATGCACGGAGGCGCGCACGACAGTTCCGTCATTCCCTGACGATACCCGGTAAAGGCATATGCCGCCCATTGCCCCGAGGGCGCGAAGTTATATTCGAAATAGCCGCCTTGATCGGGACCGCCCCAAAACATCTCAAAACATGTGTCTTTCCAGAGTTCATCCATGCGCTCCGGCTGCGCAATTTGAGAGAAATGTATTTGGTTGATAAGCCCGTGCAGCGTAAATTTGACCCGCAATCCTCCGCCTTCCGCGCGGTTAACCTGCACGGAAATTCCCTCTACAAAATCGTTTTCGCTCAGTGGATGACATCGAAGCGCCGTTTGCGTCATCGAAATATTGGCCAATGTCGAAACTCCATGCTAGGCGCGGGCGCGCTATGACTGCTTATAAATCTGATCTTCTTCGCCAGCTTGATGCACGCGGCTACATCCACCAAACAACCGACGCGGCGGCGCTTGATGCGCTCGCGTCCAAACAGATTGTTCCGGGATATATCGGCTTCGATGCAACTGCGCCATCGCTTCATGTCGGAAATCTGGTTTCCATCATGCTGCTGCGGCGATTGCAGCAGGCCGGCCACAAGCCGGTTGTGGTTATGGGCGGCGGTACGACGCGTATTGGTGATCCGACGGGCAAAGACGAAGTCCGCAAGATGCTGACAGATGAAACCATCGAGGCCAACATATCCTCAATACGCACGGCGTTTGAGCAGTTCTTGACCTTTGGCGACGGTCCAACCGATGCCGTGATGGTCAATAACCACGACTGGTTGGGTAAGCTGGGGTATATCCAGCTACTCCAAGAAGTTGGATCGCATTTTACCGTCAACCGAATGCTTACATTTGATTCGGTTAAGCTGCGGCTCGAGCGTGAGCAGCCCATGACCTTCCTCGAATTCAACTATATGATCCTACAAGGGTACGACTTCCGCCATCTCAGCAAGACGATGGGTGTCCGTTTGCAAATGGGCGGATCGGACCAATGGGGTAACATCATTAACGGCATGGAATTGGCGCGCCGGATGGACGGTGCAGAGGTGTTCGGCCTGACGACGCCGCTAATCACCAAAGCCGATGGTTCGAAAATGGGCAAATCGGTGGCTGGCGCGATTTGGCTTAACCGGGAACAGTTGCCCGATTATGATTATTGGCAGTTTTGGCGCAACACAGACGACCGTGACGTCGGCAAGTTCCTGCGCCTATTCACCGATTTGCCGCTGGACGAAATCGAACGCCTGGAATCGCTTGGCGGATCCGAAATTAACATAGCGAAGATTGCACTGGCGAACGCGGCGACCGAATTATGCCGTGGGGCCGAAGCATCTGCGCTGGCCGCTGAAACCGCAAGAAAGACCTTTGAAGAAGGGACATCGGGCGGAGATTTGCCTACGGTTGACGTCAACGGAGAGATTTCGGTGATTGATGCGTTGGTCGCGTTGAATTTTGTGGCTTCCAAAAAAGAAGCGCGCAGAATGATCCAGGGCGGCGGCGCGCGTATCTCTGATGAAGCTGTTACTGACGAAAATGCGATGATTTCTGCACAATCTGAACCCGTCAAAATTTCTGCAGGTAAGAAAAAACACGGCCTCATTCGCTTTAGCTAGATACATTCGCAAATTTTCCGAAACATGATTTTACCAAATCTTTGGAACTTGGCGGTAGGTTGATTTTCTAACATCAACTACCCTACGAGGTCGCAAAAATATGGCGCAAGCCGTTCCAAATTCTGATCTGGATCTCCGCAGAGCGGCCCGTCACCGGGCCGATCACAAAGTGATAGCCGAGAACAAGCTACACGGCGACCAGCATATTCATATCGTCAATGTCTCGGCACATGGTTTCATGATTGACGATAATCCTGGCTTCGAACGAGGCGAACGCGTTGAACTTCGACTGCCTGTCATCGGTAGAATTGAAGCATTGGCGATCTGGACTGTTGAAAAGCGGGCCGGTTTCCAGTTCGAACGCGTGTTGCGCTTGCCCGATTTTCTAGGGCTGCTTGACGTCATCACGCCAAAGCTGCGCTAACCACCTCTTAAAGTCGCGACACCGGCGTCGCGTTCAAACAGATAAAGCGCCACGCGGGCTGCCTGTCCGCGTTGCCCATCAAGGCCGCCATCGCGTTCAAGCAGAAGCCGGGCGTCGTCGGCCGCTACACCAATAAGTTCGCGTACTTGCTCGGGTGTGGCAACGCGAAACGGGCTGTCTCCAGACTGACGCGTTCCCAGCAATTCTCCGGCACCGCGCAGCTTGAGATCTTCTTCCGCAATGCGAAAGCCATCATTGGTTTCACGCATAAGCGCAAGACGCGCGCGCGCCGTCTCACCGATCTGCGTCGTGCGCACCAGAACACACACCGATTTCTCAGACCCACGCCCAACACGGCCGCGCAGCTGATGCAATTGTGCGAGACCGAACCGATCCGCAGCCTCTATGACCATCAGGCTGGCATTGGGAACATCAACGCCCACTTCGATTACCGTTGTCGCAACAAGCAATCGTGTCTCGCCCGCAACGAACCGCTCCATGACGGCGTCTTTTTCCGCGCCACGCATGCGGCCGTGCACCACGGCAACCTGCGGCCCGAAGCGCAGCCTAAGCATTTCTGCGCGCTGTTCCGCGGCAGCAAGATCGCTCTTGTCGCTTTCTTCGACCAAAGGGCACACCCAGAACGCTTGTTTACCTGCCGCAAGGTGACGCGCGACGCCCTCAATCAGTTCATCAAGCCGATCCTGCGACATTACGCGTGTTTCAACGGGCGTTCGACCGGGCGGAAGTTCGTCAAGGATTGAACTGTCCATTTCACCATAGGCCGCAAGCGCAAGGCTGCGCGGAATTGGGGTGGCTGTCATCACCAGCAAATGCGGAACACCCCTGCCCTTTCGCGATAGCATGAGCCGTTGCGACACCCCGAAACGGTGCTGCTCGTCGATCACGGCCACCGCGAGCGACTTGTAGGTCACGGCTTCCTGGAAAATCGCATGTGTGCCGACGAGTATGTGAATCGAACCGTCAGCTAGCCCCATTAGGGTTGCTTCACGCAAACTGCCCTTTTCGCGGCCAGTTAGGATTGCAATATTTACAGGCATCCCCGCCAGCAGCTTTTGAAGGCCTGCATAATGCTGACGCGCAAGAATTTCGGTTGGCGCCAACATCGCCGTCTGCATCCCCGACTCAACCCCGCGCAGCAGCGCCATCAGCGCCACCATCGTTTTACCCGCGCCAACATCACCCTGAAGCAGACGCAACATGGGCCGCGACTGCGCCAAATCACCCTCGATTTCAGCAATCGCCCTTTGTTGTGCGCCGGTCAGCGCAAATGGCAGCTTCAGCATAGAAATCAGCGACCCATCACCTGCCACCGGCACCGCAGTGCGCCGGTCCATAGCCGCGCGGATTAGCCGCATGGCAAGCTGATTGCTGAACAGTTCGTCATAAGCCAACCGATCGCGTACCGATTGGTCATCCCTGCGGTGGACGCTGCCCATAGCCGTTCCCCAGTTGGACCAATTCCGGTCAGCGACCAGAGTGGGTTCAATCCATTCGGGAAGGTCGGGTACGTCCTGCAATGCGGCTCCGGCAAGCTGCCCCATGCGTTTGTTGGTTAGTCCGTCCGACAATGGGTAAATCGGCTCGGCAAGGCCTGGCGACGCATCACTATCCACCGCGACGACATGGTCGGGATGCACCATTTGCAATTCGTCGCCATAGCGTTCGAGCTTGCCCGAAATGACCCGCCTCTCACCGACGGGCAACTGTTTACGCGCCCAGCCACCATTCCGGCCAAAAAAGGTTAGAGTGAGATAATTTCCGGCGACATCCGCAACAAATATCCGCAACGGTGCGCGGGCGTTGTTGCTGTTGCGGTGGTCCATGACCGTAACGGTGACGATGATGTTGCTTCCAACATCTGCCACATCAAGCAACGAAACCGCTTTGCGATAGGTCCAGTTGGCCGGAAAATGATACAGCACATCCTTGACCCGCTCGAGCCCAAGGCGTTCGAGAGGCTTTGCCAGACCAGGGCCAACGCCCTTCATGGCGCGAACTTCTGCAAATAACGGATTGAGTATATCGGGACGCATGACTAGGGCCGCTTATAACCCGCAAATCATTTCACGCCACAAGCATAAAGGATGCGTTACATGGACGCTGACCCCTATCGTCGCAAATTGCATTATCGTGCACATCACCGCGGAACCCGCGAAGCGGATGCCATGGTCGGCGGCTTTTTCGATCAATGCTCGGCCGAGTGGGGTGAGGTCGAATATGAATGGTTTGAACGTCTGATCGATGAGGAAGATGTCGACATCATGGCCTGGGCATTAGGAACAGCGACGCCCGACCCTGCATTTGCTGGGCCATTGATGGATCAACTGATGCAGCTGAATTTCATCAGTCTTCCCGAAGGGCTTAGCACCTTAAAGTCATGATTGATTTGCAACGGATCACGACCAGTCGCAACGCGCTGACGCTCGCGTCAGTGCCGCACGGTTTTGCGCCGCTCCTGCTTGCCGACCTGACGCGTGCGGCCAAAGCGCGCACGCTTTATATCGCGCCTGATGAAGCGGCAATGCGTGCCATTGCCGACGCTGTTCCGTTTTTTGCGCCAGAACTTGAAATATTGATTCTTCCCGGATGGGATTGCCTTCCGTACGATCGCGCTTCGCCATCTGTTGCGGTCACCTCGCAGCGCATGTCGACTTTGCAGGCACTTCAGCAACCTTCAAAGAAGAAGCAGTTGGTGGTCACCACCATCGGCGCGGTTATTCAAAAATATGTCACGCCGTTCCGTATTCGCCAGACGGGCGAGCGCCTAGCGGCTGGCCGCGAGATCAGCCGCGAGCGGCTAGCCTCATTGCTTCAGTCAAACGGCTATTTCCGTGTCGACACTGTGGCCGATGCAGGCGAATTCGCGATCCGTGGCAGCATTGTCGACCTGTTCCCCGCCGGCAGCGAAGTCGGCCTTCGCCTCGATTTCTTCGGCGATGAAATCGAAAGCATCCGCCGCTTTAATCCGTCTGATCAGCGCAGCATCGACCAGGTTGAACATTTCGACATCTTGCCCGCCGTCGAAGCCTTAATGGACGAAGACGCAATCAAGCGTTTTCGTGTTGGATATCGCGAACGCTTTGGCGTGACCGCAACGGGCGACCCGCTCTATCAGGCAGTATCGGAAGGCCGCAGACTTTCGGGTATGGACCATTGGTTGCCATTGTTCGAAGAGCGCATGGCGACGATCTTTGACCATGTTGGGGCCGACGCGCTGATAATTCGCGACAGTGGCGCCATTGCCGCGGGCCAGTCGCGACTGGATTCCATCACCGACTATCACGAGAACCGCGTGAAGGCGCAGGCTGCTGAACCCGGCAGCTATCGCCCCTTGCCACCCGAGATGCTCTATCTAAGTGGTAGCGAACTCGACCAACTGTTCGACGACAATGCCGCGCATTTGATTACACCTTTTGCGCAGCCTAACTCCGCCAGCGTCATTGATTTCGGCATAAGCGCAGCGCGCGATTTTGCACCGGAACGCACGCAAAAAGTGAATGTCTACGAAGCTGTGGCAGCGCATCTGAAATCGCTGCACAGCAAAAAGACCAAAACCATCATCGCGAGTTATTCCATTGGTGCGCGCGAGCGCCTGAAGGGTTTGCTGGCCGATCATGGTGCGCCGCCAATCGTTGATGCGGAAGGCTGGCAGCAGGCATTAGGCGTAGCGGCAGGGCGGACCGCGATGGTTGTCTTGCCACTCGACCATGGCTTTTCAACACCCGACTTGGCTGTCCTGAGCGAGCAGGACATGTTGGGCGACCGGCTGGTGCGCCGCCAGAAACGCCGTAAATCCGCTGATGCCTTCATGGCCGAACTTGCCGCGCTGACGCCTGGTGATCTGGTCGTACATCAGGACCATGGTATTGGCCGTTATGAAGGCTTGATTTCGATACCGGTGGGCAACAGTCCCCATGACTGCGTTGCGCTTACCTATTCGGGCGGCGACAAATTATACGTTCCTGTTGAAAATATCGACGTCCTGTCGCGCTACGGATCTGACAGCGAGCATGTTTCGCTCGACAAGCTGGGCGGTGAGGCTTGGCAGCGACGCAAGTCGAAGCTGAAAGAACGCATCCGTGCGATTGCCGGCGAATTGCTCAAGACTGCCGCTGAACGCGCGCTTCGTCCGGGGTCAATTATTGAAGTTGACGGTCCCGCTTATGCCAGTTTTGTCGATCGTTTCCCATATGAGGAAACCGAAGATCAGCTGCGCGTTATCGAAGAAGTTCTTCAGGATTTATCAGCTGGCAAACCGATGGACCGACTTGTGTGCGGGGATGTCGGTTTCGGCAAAACCGAAGTCGCGATGCGTGCGGCTTTTGCGGCGGCAATGGCTGGTCTGCAGGTGGCCGTTATTGCACCGACGACACTACTGGCGCGCCAGCATTATTCGAACTTCGCCGAACGTTTCCGTGATCTGCCGTTAAAGCTCGGTCGGCTGTCAAGGCTCGTTCCGGCAGCCGAAGCAGCACAGACGCGTGAAGGCCTGGCGGATGGCACGTTGGACATTGTCATCGGGACTCACGCAGTCCTCGCAAAATCTCTGCAGTTCAAGCGGCTCGGCCTTGTCATCGTCGATGAAGAACAAAGGTTCGGGGTCAATCACAAGGAACAGCTGAAGGCACTCAAGACTGACGTCCACATGCTGACGCTGACAGCAACGCCAATCCCGCGCACGCTGCAAATGGCGATGTCTGGCTTGCGGGAACTGTCGGTCATCCAGACGCCTCCTGTCGACCGTCTGGCGGTGCGTACCTATGTTATGCCGTGGGATCCCGTGGTGCTTCGTGAAGCATTGCTCCGCGAACATTATCGCGGCGGGCAAAGTTTCTTTGTTGTACCACGCATAACCGATCTGACCGAAATTGAGGAATATCTGCGGACTGAAGTGCCTGAAGTGAAATATGTCACCGCGCACGGACAAATGTCACCAACGCAGGTGGAAGAGCGCATGAGCGCGTTCTACGAAAAGCGCTACGATGTCCTGCTATCGACGACTATTGTCGAAAGCGGGCTCGATATTCCGAGTGCCAACACCTTGATCATCCACCGCGCGGACCGCTTTGGCCTTGCCCAATTGTATCAATTGCGCGGACGCGTTGGGCGTTCGAAAACCCGCGCTTATGCTTATCTCACGCATGAAGCGAACCGTGTGCTGACCGAAACAGCGGAAAAACGCCTCAAGGTGCTTGGTGACCTCGATAGCCTCGGCGCTGGTTTCCAGCTCGCAAGTCACGACCTCGACATTCGCGGCGCAGGCAATTTGGTTGGCGATGAACAGTCGGGCCATATCAAAGAGGTCGGCTTTGAATTGTATCAATCAATGCTTGAAGAGGCCATTTTGGAGGCGCGCGCTAGCGATCAAGGGCTGGCAAAACCGCGCGGCAGTTTCTCACCGCAAATCACCATCGATGCACCAATTCTTATTCCCGAAGATTATGTGCCCGACCTTTCGGTGCGTATGGCTTTGTATCGCCGCTTGAACGATTTGGAAGAAGGCCAAGACATCGAAGGCTTTGCCGCAGAAATGACCGATCGCTTTGGCCCGATTCCGGAGCCAACGCAGAACCTGCTCAAGCTTATCCAGATCAAGCAGAACGCCCTCATTGCGCAAGTCGCAAAAATCGAGGTGGGCGCCCGCGGTACGTTGGTCAGTTTCCATCAGGACACGCCACCGAACGTCCCCGGATTGCTAGCTTATGTCGACAAATTGGGCGAGACCGCAAAGCTGCGCCCCGACAGCAAGCTGGTTATCAATCGGATTTGGGGAGACCCTGCGGCGCGGCTCAATGGATGCTTGCAGCTTTCACGCGGCCTTGCAAATATTGCCCGAAAGGCAGGTTAGACGAGCTGCAGCGCCAATGCTTTAAACGCTTCGGGAGTCAGTGGTGGTGCGCGCAAGAAACCTTGAAAATAGTCACAGCCTTCGGCTTTCAACATTTCCAGCTCTTCCGGCTTTTCGACACCTTCAGCGATGATCAAAAGGCCAAGCGCCTTTGCCATGGCGATAATTGCACGCAAAATAATGCGGTCTTTGCCTCCACCCACGATGTCCGGGGTCATGCCTTTATCAATTTTAAGATAATCGAGCGGTAGCGCCTTTAGATATGCGAGACTTGAATAGCCCGTGCCGAAGTCGTCCACGGCGATGCGCACCCCATTACTGCGGAGCAATTCAAGTTGGCCCGCCGCCAATTGCAAGTCGCGGACAAGGCTTTCTTCGGTGAGTTCCAATGTCAGCCGGTTCGCGTCAAAGCCCGCACTGCCAAGCAATTGTAGCAGCCGTGCGCCGTAATTGTCGGTCATTTCCTCGGCACCCAGATTGACCGCCAATCGCAGATGTCCAAATGCTTCGGGCCATTGCGATGCGATGGCGATAGCTTCCTGCTGGATATGATAGGACAGTTCTTCCCGAAGATCACAGCGATCAGCCGACGCAAACAAGTCCCCCGCGCTTACCTCACCAAGCTCTGGATGAAACATGCGCGCGAGCGCTTCGGCGCCAACAAGGTTACCGGATGCAACCTCAAATTGCGGCTGCAGCATGATAGCGATTTGCCCTTGTGCCAACGCCAACCGCGTCGCCGCATCGAGTTGAGTCCTGTCAGGGCCCCCCAGCACCACGGCATTGTCTGCAATGGCAAACCGCTTCCCCTTGCGTTCATAAGCCTCTGCAAGCGCTTGGGACGCACGATCCGCCAATTGCTGACGGCTTTCACCTGGCTGGGATAAAGCAATCGCCACACGGGCGTTCACGTGCAACGACATGGAAGCATCGCCCAAATCAGCAGATACCATGTCCAAAAGCGTTTGCGCGGCAAGTTCGGTATGCTCGCCGGGGTGGTTTCCCTTCACCACGAGCATAAATTCGCGCCCCGATAGCTTGGCCATGAAGCATATGGGCGAGAGCTGTTGTGCCGCAAATGCGCGAAGACGTTCAGCCACTCGGCGAATAACTTTGTCACCTGCGCCGCGCCCAAGGCGATCATTTATCTGTTTGAGGTCTTTGATGCCCAACATGAGCATGGTCGTTGGACTGCCTGACTCTCCGGCCAACCATTCGCGGACTTCTCTGGCACGGTGCATTGGAAACCGGCTGCGCGATTTGGATTTACCAGCGGCTGAAGACAGGTTGTTCACATGAAGGCCATAGCAGAAAAAACTTTCCGAACCCTTTCGCCAAATTAATTCAGCTTTGTAGCGCAGGCTTTTCGGCTTACATCGCAAAAATGATCGACGGTTTTGGACGCAGTATCGACTATTTACGGATATCGGTGACCGACCGTTGCAATTTCCGTTGCACATATTGCATGCCTGAAATGCAGAGCTTTTTGCCGCAGCCCGATTTGCTAAGCTACGACGAAATCACAACGCTTGTCGGCCGGTTCATCAACCACGGTATTCGCAAAATTCGCCTAACAGGAGGAGAGCCGTTGGTCCGCCGTGACATTGCGGTTCTGATCAACGCGCTTGGGCAGCATGTAAAGAATGGCGACCTCGAAGAGTTGACGATGACCACCAACGGTAGCCGGTTGGCGCAATTCGCACCCATTTTAGCCGCTGCTGGCATGAAACGTATCAATGTGAGCCTCGATACGCTTGATCCCGATCAGTTCAAGAGGATCAGCCGCGGCGGGAACCTCGACACGGTATTGAATGGAATTCAGGCTGCCAAAGCCCATGGCCTCGACATCAAAATCAACATGGTTGCTCTAAAGGGCGAGAACGAAGACGCGCTGATCCCCATGGTAAACTTTTGTGCGCAAAATGGCTTCGATCTGACGCTGATCGAGACGATGCCGCTTGGCGCGGGCGTATCCGACCGTGAAGCCAACTATATCTCTTTGGACGCGTTCACGGCGCCCGTGCGCGAACATTTTAGCCTCCATGCTCTCGCGCATAAAAGCGCTGGCCCAGCGCGGTACTGGCGGGTGGAACCATTGGGCCTGCGCTTGGGCCTCATCACGCCAATGAGCCACAATTTCTGCGATCAGTGCAATCGCATTCGGCTTACAACCGATGGTAAAATCTACATGTGCCTTGGTTCCGAACTACATGTCGATTTGCGAAGGGCGTTACGCGAAGGCACACCATCCCACGTCGACACGTTGCTTCAGACCGCTTTGCGGCTTAAACCGCAGCGCCATGAATTTGAAAACCAATTCGCACAGCCTGACTTAAGGCTTAAACGGCATATGAATGCTACAGGTGGATGACCCAATATATGCAACTTGCGATAATCTCATCGGCGACGCCTCAGGCGCGCGATGCCGAGGCGCAGCTTCGAGAAGTACATGACTTCGTTTCTTTGGATAGCGCGGATGCAGTGATTGTCCTCGGCGGCGATGGCCACATGCTGCAGATTTTGCATCAATTGTTGGAAAGCCGCCGGGATATTCCTGCCTATGGCATGAACCTTGGTACAATTGGCTTCCTGATGAACGGGTGGAACCTGCATGACCTTCCCGGTAGGCTGCAGCGCGCAAAGTCCTTCTCTGTTCGCCCTCTGACGGCAGATATCACAACAGTTAGCGGCCAGAAGTTCACATTGCCTGCGATAAACGAAGTATCGTTGCTGCGTGAAACCCGGCAAGCGGCCAAGCTGGAGATTTCCGTTAATGGACGGGCCGTTATCCCAGAACTTATCAGCGACGGGATATTGGTATCCACCCCTGCCGGATCCACAGCGTATAATCTTTCCGCAAATGGCCCCATCTTGCCGCTGGATTCGTCGTTGCTGGCGCTGACACCTATCAGTCCTTTCCGGCCCCGCCGCTGGAAAGGTGCGATTCTTCCGGACCGCTATGTCATTAAAATCAAAATCCTCGAAGCAAGCAAACGGCCTGTCAGCGCAGTGGCTGACCAGCGCGAAATCCGCGATATTGCTCACGTAGAAGTGGCGTTGGACCGCAATCGATCGCTAACACTTTTGTTCGATCCCGAACATGCGCTGGATGATCGCATTGCCATGGAACAATTTATTGTCTGAACTGGCAATGGGCGCTTGCCAAAAGCAAAAAAGCGCTGCTATAGGCGCGCCTCTGCCCGAGGATATCGGGCTGTTCCCTGGTAGCTCAGTGGTAGAGCAGTTGACTGTTAATCAATTGGTCGGGGGTTCGAATCCCTCCCGGGGAGCCATTTTTTCTGGCTCATAATGTTACGGCAGGCCATGCGCCTGCCAAAGCAGCCGCAGAGCGGCGTAGCCGACTAATATCGCTGTAAAGGTGCGCAGTAGCCGCGGTGACAGATAGCGCATTCCGAATAGACTTCCTATCTGGCCGCCGACCAGTACGGCACCCAACAACAGTCCATATTGCATCGCGGGCGCTGCAAGTGATTGGGCGCCTGCCTTTATAATCTGCCCGGCCAAACCTGCTGCCGAATTAATCAATATGTAGAGCGAAGCAAATGCGGCAATCCGCCGTGCCTCAGCCCATCGGATAAGGTGCAATATCGGCGCCATGAATATCCCGCCGCCAATGCCTGACAAGCCGGCCAGCAGTCCTACACCGCCGGATATCAACAACAGAAGCGGTTTGGGCAAAATACGCGCGGATAGCTTTTCCGGCTGAAGCAGCAGGGCAACGGAGGACATCAATAATGCACCGCCCAATATCGTGAGGAAAATCCACTGCTTCAGCGGCGCGAGCCCGCCCAAGAACGCAAGCGGCGCTGACACCAACAATAATGGGATGACTTGCGGCCACGACACCAGTCCAGCGCGTACGAAGCGAATGCTTCCACCCGTTACCACAATGATATTGCATAGTAGCGCGATGACCGGGACCAGCCGATAATCAACGCCCCATAACGCAAGCAGCGCAGTGTAGGTCGATCCGCCGCCAAACCCAACCGAGGCGTAAACAAAAGCGACGAGAGCGAACAGTCCAGCTAACCAGATCATCCTCGCCCTCCCCGCTCAATGTCTTCAATATGCGCCGTGGCAATGCTTGTATTTTTGTCCTGAACCGCATGGGCAAGAATCGTTACGACGCAGATCTGGGTTGCCTGCAAACGGGTCGGTTCCTGCCGATGGCACTTGCCGCGGGATCGTCGTCGTGACCAATCCAAGTGAACCTGCATCGATGTCATTGCTGTCATCCTCGCCCGTGAACGGATCGATATGTGTCGTAAGGAAATCGGGCAGCTCAGGCAATTCAGGCGGCACAAACTCCTCTTCCGCGCGGAATTCATTGGTGGCGATTGTCTTCGTTACACCTTCGCGAATGGCGCCCAGCATGCGTTCAAACAGGCCAAATGCCTCTTGCTTATACTCATTGACCGGATTTTTCTGCGCATATGCCCGCAAGTAAATAACCTGACGCAGCGCATCCAAAGTCGACAGATGCTCTTTCCAATGATGATCAAGCGTCTGTAACAAAATGCTTTTTTCGACCTGACGCCAAACGGTTTCATCGAGATCCGCGCCCTTTGCCTTAAACTTGGCATTGGCCATGTCAGATATTCTGGTTTCGATGATTTCAGGCTCAAGGCCGTCTTCCTGCAACCAAGTGTCGATGTCCGGAGCCAGGCCCAATATCTCGGCACATTTTTGCTTAAGCCCATCCACATCCCATTGTTCGGGATAGGTACCCTCGGGGCAATGGTCGCCAACCAAATTGCTAACGGAGTCGTTGAGCATATCCTCAATGATGTCGTCGACGGCCTCGGCGTCCATGATGTCGCTGCGCTGGTCGTAAATCACCTTACGCTGATCGTTCATGACGTCGTCATATTCTACCAGCTGTTTGCGGATATCGTAGTTGCGCGCTTCAACCTTACGTTGCGCGGTTTCGATTGCTTTTGACAGCCACTTGCCGCCGATGGCCTCACCATCTTCGAGGCTGGAATTCATCATACGCGAGAACAATGTTTCTGAACCAAAAATGCGCAGAAGGTCATCGTCGAGCGACAGATAGAAACGCGAAAGACCGGGGTCACCCTGGCGGCCTGATCGGCCACGCAGCTGGTTATCGATACGGCGGCTTTCATGGCGCTCGGTCGCAAGAACAAAAAGCCCGCCCGCTTCAATCACCTTGGCTTTCTCAGCAGCGATTTCGGCTTTCAACGCCTCAACGGCCGCATCGCGCTCAGGGCCTTCAGGAAGGTCACGCAACTCATCTTCCAAGCGGAATTCAAAGTTGCCGCCCAGCTGAATATCAGTACCACGCCCAGCCATGTTGGTGGCAATCGTCACGCTGCCCAAACGGCCGGCCTGCGCCACGATGTGCGCTTCGCTTTCATGGAAGCGGGCATTCAGGACGCTGTGCTTCACATTTTCCTTTTCCAGAAACTCGGAGAGCAATTCGGATTTCTCGATGGAAACAGTACCGACCAAAACAGGCTGGCCACGGTCATTTGCTTCGCGGATAGTTTTGGCAATCGCACCAAATTTGTCTTGGGTATTTTTGTAGAACTGGTCGTCTTCATCAACGCGCTGCACCGGCAAGTTGGTCGGGATTTCCACAACGTTTAGCTTGTATATCTCGTGGAACTCACCCGCTTCGGTAGCCGCAGTTCCGGTCATGCCCGACAGTTTGGGATACATGCGGAAATAATTCTGGAATGTGATTGTGGCGAGCGTCTGGTTCTCTGGCTCAATCTCGACGCCTTCTTTGGCTTCTACCGCCTGATGTAGGCCATTTGACCAGCGACGCCCGTCCATCATGCGGCCTGTGAATTCGTCGATGATGATGACTTTGCCTTCTTTGACAATGTAATCAATGTCGCGTTTGAACATTACATTGGCTTTGAGCGCCTGATCCAAATGGTGCACAACCAAGGTATTTTCGTAATCATACAGGTTGGTGCCCATCAGCAACCCTGCACCCTCAAGCAAACGCTCGGCCTTTTCGGTGCCGTCTTCAGTCAGCGTGACGTTGCGGCTCTTTTCGTCTTTTTCATAATCGCCGTCATCGAGTTGCAGGACAACTGCGTGCACCTGCATATACAGTTCTGATTTATCATCAGTCGGGCCGGAGATAATCAGTGGCGTCCGCGCCTCATCAACAAGGATCGAGTCAACTTCGTCGACAATCGCAAAGTTGAATGGACGTTGCACCATCTGTGCGCGTTCATATTTCATGTTGTCGCGCAAATAGTCGAAACCAAGCTCGTTGTTGGTCGCGTAGGTGATGTCGCTGTCATAAGCGGCTCGGCGTTCATGCTCGGGAATGTTCGGAACAACAACACCAGTGGTCAATCCAAGAAAGCCGTAAATCTTGCTCATCCATTCGGCGTCACGTCGCGCCAGATAGTCGTTCACGGTTACAACATGTACACCCTTGCCTTCGATCGCGTTCAGGTAGCACGCCAAAGTCTCGGTCAGGGTCTTTCCTTCACCGGTGCGCATTTCGGCAATCTCGCCGCGATGGAGCACGATGCCGCCGACCATTTGCACGTCGAAATGGCGCATGCCCATAACGCGCTTCGACGCCTCGCGTACCGTTGCAAATGCTTCCGGCAAGATGTCGTCAAGCGTTTCGCCAGCGGTCAAACGGTCACGGAAAATCTGGGTCTGGCCCTTCAACCGCTCGTCATCCATGACCGAAATTTCGTCTTCGAGTGCGTTGATTTTGTCGACGATCTTCATAATCGATTTGACGTAACGGTCGTTGGACGAACCGAAAATGGCTTTGGCAATTCCGCCGAGCATATGTAATTCCTTTGAAATCATGTGGGAGACGCGCACAAATTGGCGCGAAATAGGGTAATAAAAAGGTGCACCGCAGCGGGTGCAAAAGCCCTACCCTAGAATAATGTCGTGCCGGTAAACGGGTGTGTCAGGCGCCAGTGCAACAAAAGCAATGCTGCCCTTGGTCGGCATAAGGTGCACACGCGCAGTTGGCGTCACATGCACCGGCTGCTCAAACGCGTTATCCGCTTCCTGAACAGAGGCCGCGACATAAGCTTGCGCTGCCGCCAAATCCACTGACGCAGACGATGAAGATACGGGGCGCGCAGCCTCCGCAGCGGAAAAACCGCTCAACATCGCCAATAAGTAAATCAATATGCGCATGTATGGCCCTGTTAGGTGCGTTGGCGGATATAGTTAGGCATAAAAGCAAAGTCCACAACGAAGGCGCGCTGCCTACTTACCAGTCGCACCTGTCTTCGGGTCTTCATGCTCCACTGACATCCGGAACTTGATACGTTTGGCTTGTGGCTTGCCTTCGCTATCAAGGAAGGGAGTGACATCGCGGTTCCCACTATCCGCGCAGACCATATCCAAAAAGTTTTTATCACCGATTTGACCGAAAATAGTGCCCTCACTCTCTGTCTTGCAAGACGTAAGCTTACCTGCCGCGTCGAACTCCAAGGTTACGCCAATGGAACCCGGCTTTTCAAACGGATTTGGGCGTGCGCGCTCAGGGTTCACAGATACAGAAGCACCGCGTTTGGGAAGACGCCAAGATAGCGTGTGTGCGCTCTTTCCGGGCGATGGCTCTCCATTAACATCCAACGCAGGCTCAAAACTCCACTCGCGTGCAAGTGCACATGCCTGTTGATCCAATTCCGGTGCCTTGCTGCTGACGGTAACCGAACATCCTAGAACTTTTCCAGTGCTGTCGACATTGAGCATAAACGTGGTCTGTCCCTGTTTTCCTTCAGCCAAAGCTGCAGCAGGGTATTTGTCGGCAGGTATCGTTAGCTGCGCACGATTTGAAGGCTTGGGCGGACGCGGAAGACTTTCGGTGATTCTAGGCATTGATGCCATGCTCAAAACTTCCGGTATTTGCCAACGAACGCGGTTCGAATAGCTTCCCGTTGTTGCAACTCCATTTTTATCCTGCGCCGGATAAAATTGCGCACGTGCCGTAATGTTTTCGCACGTTGTCTTATCGAGGTCAGTATGTCCGCTGCTGGTCGTGATCGTGCATTTGCTGACACGTCCGTCGACAGATACGTCCACAGTAAAGGCGGTTGTGCCTTCGCGAAGTTCTCTCAGCGCGAGACTGGGATAATCACCTGTATTCGCCCACATGCCGGGATAATTTTTGGGTATCGGCGAACTTTGGCGTCCCTTTTCCGGTGCGGGCATTGGGACAGTGCGGATCGTGGGGACCATGATAACTGGAGGCGGCGCTATAGGTTTTTCAACGTTTGTTTCGGCCACAATTGATGCTAGCGCCATCATAGAATAAAGTAGCATGTCCTGTTTCTCCCGGATTTTTCGAGAGTTTAGCGAAAGTTCTTTTAAGTGTTAGTAAAATCACCGCTCGCAAAACCATTTCCCGTCATGCCCGAAATCGCGGGCGTAACGCTCCGTGTGGTGCGCGCTGGGTATAAGGATTGGGATCGCTGCGACCTAAGCTATATCGCATTGGACGAGGGCACAACGGTCGCTGGCGTTACGACACAAAACATATGCTGCTCTGCCGAGGTCGAGCTTTGCCGCGCGAATTTGGCATACGGCCGGGCGCGCGCGTTGGTCGTGAATGCGGGGAACAGCAATGCGTTTACAGGCCAGCGTGGCAAAGACGCGGTTGATGCGATTACCGCGCAAGTTGCAAGTCATCTGAACTGCGCTGCAAACGAAATTTTCGTTTCGTCGACGGGCGTCATTGGCGTGCCCCTGCCCATCGATAAGGCGGAGGCTGGGTTGCGCGCCGTTTTCGATGCGGCACCTTGCAGCTGGGAAGATATCACTAATACAATTGGTACAACGGACACCTTTGCCAAAGGCGCAACCGCAAGCGCTATGGTTGATGGCCGCAAAGTACAGGTGGTCGGCATCATCAAGGGTTCAGGCATGATCGCGCCCGACATGGCGACGATGCTTGGCTATATTTTCACGGATGCCGCGGTGGACGCAGCTTTCCTTCAGCAGCTTCTATCCGCTTCGAACAAAACGAGTTTTAGCTGCATCACTGTCGACAGTGACACCTCGACCAGTGACACCGTGTTGGCATTTGCAACGGGTAAAGCAGGCAACACGCAACTTATGTCATATGACGATGCAGGCGCAGACGCGTTTGCTGCGGCGCTTAACGACATTTGTCGCCAACTCGCGCATTTGGTTGTCCGCGATGGAGAAGGCGCGCAGAAGTTTATTGAAATCAATGTGTCAGGCGCAACGAATGACGACAGCGCGCGGCGGATCGGATTGGCGATTGCCAATTCGCCCTTGGTCAAAACCGCAATTGCGGGTGAAGATGCCAATTGGGGCCGCGTCGTCATGGCGGTTGGCAAAGCCGGAGAGCCTGCCAACCGGGATAGCCTATCCATCAGTTTCGGGGCAACGCAAGTTGCGCACAATGGCCTAGCGGTCGCCGGGTATGACGAAGCGCCCGTGGCGCTGCATCTGAAACAGAACGAAATTCAAATCGGCGTTGATCTTGGTATCGGGGCCGGGCGCGCAACGGTCTGGACCTGCGACCTTACCCACGGCTACATCAGCATCAACGCCGATTATCGTAGTTAAAGCGCTGCTTCCAACCAGCTTTTCAGCTGAGCCTTTGGCGCGGCGCCGACTTTCGTGTCCGCGATTTCGCCGCCTTTGAACAGGATCATCGTTGGGATTCCTCGCACGCCATATTTTGCTGGCGTATCGGGATGATCGTCAATGTTCAGCTTCACGATCTCGACTTGCCCTGCCAGCTCTTCGCTGATTTCTTCAAGGCTTGGGCCAATCATTTTGCATGGGCCACACCATTCTGCCCAAAAATCGACCAATACAGGTTTGCCCGATGCCAATACTTCTGATGCGAAATCATTATCGCCTACGGATTTAGTAGCCATGTTAATCTCCTTTGTTGCCACCCATGTATGCCCACTGCCAAATGCTGACAAGGACCAAGGCAGATAGTTTTTGTTCTGCCATCACGAGGCAGGGTAATGGGGTGCCAATACTTCGTCCGAAAGCGTGATAAAGCGCGGTGCGTGCGTGAATAGCAAAGCGACCTCGATTTTGCAGTCCGGGAAAATCGTCTGCAGCGCCGCGCGATAATGCGCCATCTGCCGCAAATGCGGAAAGGGCACGCCGTTTTCATCGCTCGGAATGGTCCGTCCGGTTTTAAAATCAACCGCGCGAACCAAGCGAGGCTCAACGAGCAGGCGATCAATACGGCCATTGATAACGGTTTCGCCGACAACAGCCACAAGCGGAACCTCAGCGCGTGCTAGTGGACCGAAAAAGGCCGACCAAAGCGGATCGCCGATAACCGCACTTACTTCGGCCAACAATTCGGCAGCGTCGATATCGTCGTTTCGCGCCTGGACGGCCAGCCATTGCTCCGCATTTTTTAGAGACGTGCCGTCAGTGATGCGTTCAAACAATGCGTGGATCAGCTTCCCGCGATTGGCGGCTTTACGCATCGCCGCGTTTACAGGCGCATCGCCATAATCGTCATCATCAAGCCGTGAGGGGACCAAGGGACGCGGCGGGCGCTGCTCAATTGGCGCACGCGCGAATAGCCATTCAGGGCTCGCTGGAACAGGCACTGCCAGTGATTGCTTTTTGGAAGCCGTTGCCGGCTGCACCATCGATGCCCCGTCCGCTCCAACATGGCGCATCACCCTGCCCCAGCGTGAGTCGTCTTCCCAACTGCAGCCAAGCGCCAGCATGCCTTTTTCAATCGCGGCACACCAACTTTCGGCAGGCGGTTCACCCTTACGGCTAACGCCCAACGACCCAGCCATAATCAGCCGCTCTTCGGCACGCGTAATGGCTACATACAACAGCCGCTTATGTTCCTGCAGTTCGCGGGTTTTCTGCATGGCGACGATCTTTTGCAACTGGCCGGATTGCTCGCTCTTTCGAATGGGCAACAAAGGCGTCCTCTGCCCCTCGTCCATCAACAGCTCGACCGACTGATCAGGCTTTTTTGTGGGATCAGAAGTGATGTCTGCCAAGATGACGACGGGCGCTTGCAGGCCCTTCGCACCATGGACTGTCATGACCCGGACTTCTTTGGTGCTGTTGTCACTTTCGCGTTTGATTTCAATTTCGCCGCGGTCGAACCAAGCCATAAATTTCTGGAGGCCGCCGCCGTGCTGTTGTTCGAACTGAAGTGCCGAGTTCAGCATTTCCTCAATTGGCACCAAAACCTCGCGGCCCAAACGCGCGGTGAATTTGCGCCGAGCACCAATTGGTCCGGACAAAATCTGCTCAAGGAAATGATACACTGTCGTGAAATCAGCCGCAGCCAACATGTCGCGCAACGGCGCAAGGTCATCTGTCAGTTCCGATTTCACACGGATATGCTGCCACAGGCTGCCTTCGCGATCGCCAACATAGCCGTGCTTGAGCAGTTGGTCCTGCGTCCACCCAATGATGGGCGATACCAGCAAGCAAGCAAGGCTCAGGTCGTCGTTGGGCTGCAACACGAATTTGATTGCCGCCATCAGGTCCTGCACCACCAAAGGCTGTAAAAGCTTGAGCCTGTCGATACCCGCAACCGCCACGTTGCGTTCGTGTAATTGCGCGACCAGCAGCGAAGCCATGTCACCGCGACTGCGCAGCAGGAACATGATGTCACCCGGCTCCAAATGACGCCCCTGGCTTTCAAGCCAAGGCTTCTCATCAATGAGTGCCTTTGCATGATCAGCAAGTCGCTCCGCCAGCGCGCGCTTTTCATCGCTGAACCAGTCTTCTTCCTCTTCCGACGTTTCGCTATCGCCCGCCGCATTCGGCTTTGCCGATATGGGCTGCAAAAGCTCAACCATGCCAACTTCCGACTTTTCGCTGTAATGCGGATCAATGATATCGTTGATGCCAAAGTCTGCGGGACCGGACTCGTCGATTACAGCGTTTACGAAATCGAGTATCGGCGCAGTTGAACGGAAACTGCGCGATAAGGTAAGCCGCTTCAGCTCGCTTCCGGCAGCATCAATGCGTTCGGCGAAATAGCGGCCAGCTTCTTCATATCGTTCAGGCGCGGTCCCCTGAAATCCGTAAATAGCCTGCTTGAAATCACCGACGGAAAACAAGGTGCGCGTCTTTTCCGGATTGGCGCCCATGCCGCTATAAAAATCGTCACTCAGCGCGCTGATAATATCCCATTGCGCTTTATTTGTATCCTGCGCCTCGTCGACCAATATATGGTCAATCTGCTTGTCGAGTTTGAACCGGACCCACTGCGCCATTTGGCCATGCTGCAAAAGCTCCGCAGTGCGGCGGATCATGTCGTCAAAATCAACCGCGCCGATGGCATGTTTAGCGCGGCTATATTGCGCAGCAAATTCTTTGCCGATGGATAATGCGCGCGCCAGCCTGTCGGCATATTGCGCACGTGTTACTTCGCCCGATAGATGGTTGGTCCAGTTGAACATCTCCAGCGCCTGTTCCGCGTAAACCTCAGTTGTCGGCGTGTGTCCGCTTGTCGAAATCTGGGGATCGCCTTTGGCCGTTGACCAACAGCGATGCAGATCAGGCAAAAGCTCGGCACGGTCCGACGGTGCACGCGACAGCCAATCCTGAAGGACTGCCGCACGTTTGCCTCCGCGGCTATCTGCCTTGTTTTTGCCCCACAGCAAGTTCGCATCAATGATCGACTGCAATTTCGCACGCGGAATGCGCGCGTCACCAAACGCCTCTTGCAGCATACCTTCAATCGGGCCATCAAAATGAACGTCGGCCAGTCGCCGTGCCCAGACCACAGCGCCGGCACCATCGGGTATCATGGTCATGACATCCGGCGATGCTGCAGCCCGGTGCAGGAACCGCAGCGCAGCATCCTCACCCATATTCAGGGAAAGTTCCTGCAGGTCCGCAATCATTTTAGTGTCGCCGCGGGCTTCAGCTTCAAGCACTAGGTTGACCAATGCTTCGCGCAACAACTCCTGCTGCTCGCGGCCTTCAACTGGCTTGAAACCAGGAACCAATCCGGCTTCTTCGGGGAAGCTACCCAGCAATGACTGGCAGAAACTATGGATGGTCAATATTTGCAATCCACCACCGGGAGCGTCCAGCACCTTCGCAAAAAGCTGACGTGCGCGTTTTCGCGCTTCTGGCCCCGCATTTGCGCCAATGGCTTCAAGATCATGAAACAGCGCTCCATCTTCGCGCTGCACCCATGACGCCAAAAGCTGGTTTATCCGGTCCGCCATTTCGGATGCACCAGCCTTGGTAAAGGTGATGCACAACAGATTTTCAGGTTCGACATCGCTTTCCAACAGCAACCGGATCACCCGCGCTGTCAGAACCTGCGTCTTGCCTGTACCCGCAGATGCACTGAGCCAGATGTTATCGCCGGGGATGACGGCGCTGCGCTGAGCCGGAATAAGTGGCTTCAGCGTTGGTGTTTCAGAGGTCATGCCTGCTCCTCCGAAATCGACTGCCGGCCATTCCATTCCTGCAGGCGCATCAACTGGTCATAGTCACCATAATGCGCAAATTCGGGATGCAGCTTTGCGGTGAAGGGCGCGTCGCCCAAAATCCATTGCGCAATAGCCTCTTCTGCTTGCGCCACCGCAAAGGCGACAAACTCGCTGCTTGCAGGCTTGTTGTCATTCGGCCGCGTGCTCGTCGGGACTGCGACATAACCAAAGCTTTTGTCCTTGTTCTTCGCAAGGCTCCAATATTCAAACTTGGTCGCCAAGCCGGCAACGCCTTTGAGCGCCATTTGCTCTGCCATATAACCAATGAGGCCAAGCTGAAGGGCAAAGCCAGCGTTCACTTGCTTGGTCGATGGTGGCATGCCGGTTTTGTAATCGACGATCACCAGGCTTCCGTCCGCAAGCCTGTCGATCCGATCGACGCGTCCGTTCACAGTTATGCCCATAATGTCGACCTTGCCGGGCTGTTCAGCGACCGCGACCACTCGCCCATGGTCATCCATTTGCCGTTTGGTCTCTTCAGCTACCCAGCGCAGGCCAGCGGCAATGCGTGGTTGCCACAACGCGCGTAGCAAGGGATCCGTAGCCTCTTGCGCAAGCAAGCCATCAACACGCTGCACAAGCTTGTCCACCGCACAATCATCTTGCTTGAACCACTGCTCCAACAAATCATGCACCAACGATCCGCGCCATGCAAAACTGGGTTCGGCATCGACCTTCTCAAGAACACGAAGGCCAAGAATGCGTTTTGCGTAGAATGAATAGGGATCCGACTTCAGCTGATCGAAATCAGTGACGGACAGGCTAACCAGGCGCTGCTGGGCCGAAGGACGCGGCAATGGTCGGCTTTCAAACGGAACCTTATTGGCGGGTTCATCCAGCTGTGCTGCCAACGCCAGAGATTGTTGGTCCTGCTCCAGCTTGTCCGCCGTGAGCGCCTTTATCCGCAGCAGAAAACGCGAAGCAACGGTTGGTCCGCCGCGATCACGCCGCGCGCGTGTTAGCAGCACTTCGCGACCACCCAAGGCGGTCGCAAGATCATGCGCAGATAGCCCGATATTCCGGTCCAAGGTCGGTAGTTTCAAATGCCGGCGGATTGCAGGTGCGAGCCATGGGTCAGGCTGGGAAATTTGTGGCCATGTTCCCTCATTCAATCCCGAACAGATAATAAGGTCAGCCTGCTGCAATCTTGCTTCTAGCAAACCGTAAATGGCTACACGCGGATGACCTCCATATGGCGGTCGAACCACCGCGCAGGAGAAAATTTCGTTGAACGTCGCCGCTAATCCTGTGGCATCGATACGGCCAAGCGTCGAAAGGTCGCCCCCGCTCACTTCTTCCCACATCCGCCCAAGTTCGCGACCGCTTGCCCCGCGCCAGACAGCGCCGTCCGTCAAGTTTGTCGCAACGTCGCGCAGGGCGTCAATAATAAAGCTAAAGGGTTGCCCGTCGACATTTTCTAGGGGCGCAAGGATTTGGACGAAGCCTGTCCACCATTCAACTAGCTCTGGCTTTACTTTGCGGCCATTGTCCAACCGCCGCGTGATTGCACTCAACCCGACACCGTTTGCTGTCCCACGCAATTCCAGATCAAGCAGCCTTACTTTATCGAGCCAATCGAGCCTGTCTGGTCCAGCAAATACCAAAGGGTGCTTTGCAATGGCCAACACGGCTGTGCCGGAAAACCGGCTAGAAATCGCGTCAACCAAAGCGAGCGCTAGTGAACCATTTGGCGTTTGCAGAAGCGGTATACCCGCACTGTCGTCGACATGTATGTCCCAACGACGCAACTGCGCCGCAACACGGACCGCAAGCTCACGGTCAGGCGTGATGAGCGCGATTCGTTTTTGGGCTTGTTCCAATTCGCCGCGAATACGCACTGCAATGGCCCTTGCTTCAAGCGCGCTATCGTCAGCTTCGAACCATTGTGTATGTGCCAAGGCCTTGCGCGCAGGCGCCAGTTCCTGCCAACCAACGCTATGCTCAGGCAGGCAGAATATTTCCGAAATGGTTTCGGCTACGCGTTCGACGCGGGCTGTTGGTAAGACATCTATTTCGCTGCGGTCGATGCCCATAAGGTCGAGCAAATGTTTCAGGTGAAATTGGGGGTGCACCTCAGAATTCCGGCGGCGCGTAGGCATAGTGTCGGGTTCAACTGCGGCAGAAAGACTGTCCCAGCGATCATTCGCCAAGTCGAGGTCGACACCGGGCAAGATGACGTGGCCACTGGGGATAAGGGCAACGCGCCGCAGCAGTTTTGCGACCGCCTTGGCTGATGTCGTGATACCCACCGCAATGATCGGCATGTCCAATCCGCTTTCAGCCAGACGCCGCTCCAGGCCAGCAAGAAGCTGGTTTCGACGTTCGGCAGGCCCCATCAATTTTCGCGCAGCAAGTTCAGCACGATAAGCAGGCAAGATTGTCAAAAGCTGGCCATAGGCACGTTGCCAGTGCCCCGCCAGATCAGCCTCAATTGCGATGTCCGCCAAAGCATCGAAATCAATCAAATCGACTTCAAGTTCATCAATAAGCTCAGCCAGTTTGCGGGCCAGTCGCAACGCTTCAGCGGACGATAGAAACGTGCCTTGCGGTCTATTTTCCTGAGCCAGACGCGCCAACAGCATCAACCGGTCGAACGAGCCGATAACTGGCCAGATGATGTTCTCCGACGCGATGGGATCCAATAATGGGCCCAACGCCTCATCGAGTTGCATATCGCCCACCGCAACCATTCGCGGCAAAAGCAGCCCCGGTGATGCTTGCCGGACGAAGGCCTCAGTCATGGCCTTGATGGCGCGGTTATTGGGTAACAGCAATATTGTGCCGCTAACCGCAAGCGGTTCCTGCCCGGCCTTCTGTAAAATCCATTGCGCGGTTACGTCGCACAAATCATTCCCGAGCGGGACGTTGAAAACGCGCACCCGAGGCGCAGCATTGTTATCCGACGCCATGCAGCCCCAAACGCTGTTCCGTGGCCGCTATTGCCGCCGGGAAGCCTACGTCAAACCACAACCCTTCGTGCACCAACCCCAAGCACCGTCCCTCGGCAATCGCGCGATCCCAGAACACATTGGTCGAAAAAACGTCGGATGGCGGATCCACAATCAGCTTCTTGGAGAGCAGCTGAATACCTGTCCAAACATAAGGCGCGGGCGCGTCACCAACGCGACGTGACAACAGGCAGTTATCGTCCATGTGAAAATCGCCAATGCCTTGGCTATTATATGCTGTCGCCAACGGCACCAGCAACATCAGCACATCCATGTGCTTTGCATCCCAATGCGTCATCAGCCGCGAGATCGCATTCTCTCCGTCGTTGGTCCACCAATTGTCGGCATTCACGCAGACAAAAGGATCGTCGGAAATCAGCTGCAGTGCCTGAACAAGTCCGCCGCCCGTATCGCGCAAAAGTGCGCGTTCGTCGGATATGGATACCGCAAAGTCAGAGGCGTGGGCGTCTAGATGCCGCTCGACCTGCTCGGCGAGATAGTGGACGTTGACGACAATCTTGCCAATACCGGCATCGCGCAAATGCTCCAAAACATGATCAAGCAACGCTACCCCGGCAACCTCAACCAATGGCTTCGGCCGGTCCGCGGTAAGCGGCATCATGCGCGTCCCCTTGCCCGCCGCCATGATCATTGCGGTGTTCACATGCTTAGTCATTTGAAATGTCTAATGGGCTTTGGTTGCGAACTTCGGGGGGTATGTGCGTATCGAACCACTCCTTAATGCCCGCCAAGGCGGGATGCGCTAAATCGCGTTCGAGCAAGCCCCACATGCGTGGTAGGAATGACAGATATCTCTCCTTGCCGTCTCGTTTCCACAACCGCGTGAATATGCCGATAATCTTCGTATTCCGCTGGGCACCCAGCAATGCATAATGCGCGTCAAAATCGGGGCTAGGATTTGCAACGGCCAGATAATAAGCCAGCATTTCTGCCTCAAGCTCTGGGCGGACGTCGCGTCGCGCGTCCTGCAACAACGATACGAGATCATATGCCTGATGCCCCACGAGCGCATCTTGAAAATCGATGATGCCTTGCTGGCCGTTATCAAGCAACATGATGTTTTCGGCATGGTAATCACGCAGGACGGTTACATCCTGGCACGATGCCAGTGGAGCCAGCGCATCGATCCATATGTTGTCGAATGTGCCTGCATCACAGGAGAGCGCCATAGCAGGCATATACCATTCCGTTAGCAGCTGCACTTCACGCAGATATGTTGCCATATCATATGGTTGCGCTTGCACTGCAGGGGTTCCTGCCAATCGCACGATGGTATCGATAGCGGCGCGATATATCTCGGCTTCATCTTCTGGGTGATCATCCAGATGCTCGCGCATCCGGCGGTCGCCAAAATCCTCCAGCAATATAAGCCCACGCGTCAAGTCGGTGCCATAAATCTCGGGCGCACGAAATTGATGTCCGTTCAAATATTGGGCAATTTCGAGAAAGGGCTGCGGATCTTCATGCGGCGGCGGCGCATCCATCAATATGGCTTTGCCGCGCGTGGCGGAATTGACGCGAAAATAGCGGCGGAAAGATGCATCGCCCGCCACCGGGGATATTTGCGCATCAACCCAACCATGGCTTGTCAAAAACTCGTCCAGTCCAGCAGGCGGGACCATATCAATTACGGGTGTCATCATTGTCCATTTTCAAAGTCAAAATTCTGCTGCCGTCGCCCTGTGGCACGATGTCGATTAGATGGCTTGGCCGAACATAGCCGCCTCCAAAACGCTCTGCCCACTCCACCAGCGTTATGCGGTCGCTGCGTTCCGCGATGAGCCCCAGTTCGTCAAGGTCGTCGACATTGTCCAAGCGATACAAATCAACATGCGCAACGGCAACCGAAACCTCGGGCGGCTCGTAGCTATGGACGATGGCGTAAGACGGGCTTGCCACCTCACCTTCAAATCCGAGGCCAGCCAATATGCCTGCGCATAACACTGTCTTTCCAGCGCCCAGAGGTCCGTTAATGGCGACCCAGTCTGACCGCGATAATGTTTTCGCCAATGCGCGGCCGTAATCGCGCATATCCAAATCTGTCGCGATTTTCATGAGCGCGGCAACGCCATGATAACCGTTGTACCTTCGCCCAACGTAGAATGTAGTTGGAACGTACCACCGTGTGATTCAATTATCTGGCGCGCCAAAGGCAAACCTAACCCTTGGGTAATTGAACCGTTGCTTTCCGCGTTTTTGGGAACCGCATCGTCTGAAGAAATGCGCTGTACGTCCGCCTCACGCATGCCGGGGCCGTTATCTGATATGATAAGTTCAAGGACGTCGCCCTGCCACCGCGCAAGCATTAAAACCTGTCCACCGGGTTTGTTATAGCGGATAGCATTATCTAAAGCCTGCCCTACCGCCTGCATAATCCGTTTCGGATCAAGCGCCATTTTTCCAGCCCCGTAGCGCGCGTCAACTTGCAGATCGACATGCGCAGCGCAAGCCATCGCAGTTTTGCTTTCAGCGATTTGCGCAATCAACGTCGGAACATCTGTTTTTTCAAGCGCGAGCGGCAACGCTCCGGCTTCAATCTGGCTGTAATCCAGAACGGTGTTGATCTGGTCTGACAAGCGATCCGCGGATTGCAGAATGGCATCCACATATTCCTTTGCCTGATCGCTTAGGTCGCCTGCAATACCTGCTTTGAGCAGATCGGCAAATCCACTGATGGAAGTCAGCGGCGTCCGGAATTCGTAGCTCATATTTGCAAGGAACTTGCCCTTAATCGCATCAGCCTCTTGCAACGCGCTATTTCGGTCACGCAACGCTTGCTCGATTTTAAGGGTGTTCGACATATCCAACATCGTGAAAAGCGTGTTGCCGTCAGGTAGCGGTATGGTCGCAATTTGGAACATGCGTCCGTCGGCGAAGACCGCTTTGCTCTTGCGCTGTTCGCGGTTGGACGACGTCATCCGGATAAGTTCACCCAAGATGCTAATCTGCGATGGCTTTTGCAAATGCTGGGCAAGCGAGGGCAATAGCTCATCCAAACGCGGATGCTGAAGAAGCATGTCGTCGTTCAGCCCCCAGGTTTCCGCAAATAAGCGATTCCAGATGCTAAGCCGGCCATCAGCCGAGAATACCGCAATCGCTTCGAACAAATTGTCGAATGTTGCGGTCCGAACGCGCAGCAAAATATCGCGCGCGCTGGCCAGTTGCGCTTGTTCAGTGCGGTCTTCAAAAATCATCAACAGGCCGCCGTCCGGAATTGGCTGCGCCAACACCCGCAAATGTGTTCCGTCCGGCAGCAGCCAGTTTTCTTCGGTGGGGTCTGATGTACGGAACCAGTCCTCGCGCTCTTTGCGCCACGCTGGAAAGTCCCGGACTTCAGGCACCTTCCCGTTTTCGCGCATCCGGTCGAGCACCCGCGCGAATTCCGGCTTCTCCGAAAGCCACTGGTCACGGAACGTAAACAGGCTTTGAAATGGCAAATTGGCAAAACTCAGCACGTGGCGCGCGTCAAACTGGGCAACACCGGCTGACATTAGGTTCAACAAATCGCGTTGCGCCTCGGCCAGTTCCCGGACCTCCGATTTGGCATCAATCAAATCCTGAACATCAATGGCTAGACCTGCAACGCCCGATTGACCCAAGGGGATGTCAAACACACGCAATTGGCGCCGCTCACCGTTCAACGTTGCAGAAACAATTCTTTCGCGCTGGGCGTCGGCGGCCACGGCGTCAGCAGCCCATTCAGCGGGGGTTTTGCCCTTTTCAGGTTCAAGCAGCTCAAGACCTTCTTCAACCACTTGAAGGCCATCCGCTGCGCCCACCGCATCAACATACGCATGGTTTACGAAGTGCAGGCGCATATCCGGGCGGCGGTGCCACATCGGAAGAGGCGCTGCTTCGATCAAGCCAGCCAGTGCAGCAAATGCAGCGCGGGCTTCTTCCGATTCCTGCGTTCGCTTCTCAAGCTCCCGCAAACTATCAGTGGAATCAAAGAACCACAAAAGGGCTGCCCCACTGGGATAGATAACTGCATCAGCGATGTTGCCAACAACCGTCAAACGCCGTTCGGAACCTTTGATAGCCAAAGGAAGCACAAAAGCTTTTCCTGTACGCTGTGTCTCACGAACTTTTGTCTCGAGCGCAGCCACATCATCTATCGCAAGGCCAGCGTCATCATGACCGCCCAAGTCTGAAAGCGTTGCTGCCGCCGCGGTCAGACCAAGCAATCTCGAAAAACGGTCTGGGGCCTCGATACGCCCATCACCCTTCACGACAACTGGAAACGCCGGGGCTGTTTCAAGCAGCCTTCCCAAGCGCGACGTCTGACGTAACATTCTGCGCGATTCATTGCGCAAGGACAGCCCAATCCAGATAGCGACTGTGGCCCCGACGAGCCACAACGCCATTAAAAACCCGATCAGTGCAATTGGCAGGCCGGTGCCTGTCATCGTCATGAAGCCCTTTAATTTACCCAGAACAAGCTAATGCCCAAATGCTTGCGCCACGCAACGAAAAAAGCCCGCCACGTTTCCGCAGCGGGCTTTTGTTAAGTCTCGAAAGACGACCAATTAATAACGATAATGGTCTGGTTTGAATGGACCTTCGGTCGACACGCCGATGTAGCCAGCCTGCTTGTCGGTCAGCTTGGTGAGCTTAACGCCCAGCTTTTCGAGGTGAAGCGTCGCGACCTTCTCGTCGAGATGCTTTGGCAGAACATACACTTCGTTCTTGTAATTCGCACCGTTCGTCCAAAGCTCGATTTGCGCAAGCACCTGGTTGGTGAAGCTTGCCGACATCACGAAGCTAGGATGTCCGGTTGCACAGCCGAGGTTAACCAAGCGGCCCTTTGCAAGAACGATGATCTGCTTACCGTCTGGAAATTCAACCAGATCAGTGCCTGGCTTCACTTCATTCCAGTTGTAATTGGACAAAGCGGCAATCTGGATTTCACTGTCAAAGTGACCGATGTTGCAGACGATGCTCATGGGCTTCATATTCATCATATGCTCGGCAGTGATGACGTCGGCGTTACCCGTTGCGGTGCAGAAAATGTCAGCGCGTTGAACGGCTTCTTCCATCGTTACGACTTCAAAACCTTCCATCGCGGCCTGCAATGCGCAGATCGGGTCAACTTCAGTGACCATAACGCGCGCACCGCCATTGCGAAGCGACTGGGCCGAACCCTTGCCGACATCACCAAAGCCAGCGACACATGCAACCTTACCAGCCAACATAACGTCGGTGGCGCGGCGAATGGCGTCGACCAGTGATTCCTTGCAGCCATAGAGATTGTCAAACTTCGACTTGGTAACGCTGTCGTTTACGTTGATTGCAGGGAACGGCAGTTCACCCTTCTTCGCGATTTCGTAAAGACGATGAACGCCCGTGGTCGTTTCTTCCGAAACGCCCTTCAGGTTCTTTACGGTCTCAGTCAAATAACCAGGCTTCTTAGCCACAAATGCCTTCAACGCGCGCTGGAATTCAACTTCTTCCTCGTTTTCAGGCTCGCCGAAGGTTTCGCCGCGCTCAAGCTTTGCACCCCAAAGCGCAAACATCGTTGCGTCGCCGCCATCGTCAAGGATGATGTTGGCAGTGGTTTCATCGCCCCAATCGAAAATGCGACCAACATAATCCCAATAATCGGCAAGGCTCTCGCCCTTAATCGCGAATACGGGGATGTCGCGCGCCGCAATCGCTGCGGCAGCGTGATCTTGCGTCGAGAAGATGTTGCAGGTTGCCCAACGCACATCTGCACCAAGAGCTGTGAGCGTCTCGATCAGAACGGCAGTCTGAATGGTCATGTGCAGCGAACCGACAATCCGCGCGCCCTTCAATGGCTGCGATGCGCCGAATTCTTCGCGCAGCGCCATGAGGCCGGGCATTTCGGTCTCGGCAATGTTTATTTCTTTGCGACCGAAATCGGCCTCATTAATATCGGCAATGACATAATCGTTGAAAGCCACAGGCTTGGTCTCCGGGAGGTTTTTGATGCCCCCGCCTTTAGCTGCAGCTTTCAACGAAATCAAATATAAAGATTGCTTTATATGTCCTTGCAGCGGACTATGGCCGTGTGGCCATTCGCGTCGGACAAGTGACACCGCTCCATGACCCACCAACAACAGTGACATCGGCAACAGCGGCCATCGTCACCACGCCATGCGTCTCTGACGCCAGTTTGGCTGCCAAGTTCTTTAACTGTCGGCAATCCATGGCCCTATGACCGTTGCCATAGCTGTTTGCGTAGCCAATCGACATCCGGTCCAAAGCACCTTCAGCGCCACGTGCGCCATAAATGGCTGATAGATGGTTTCTGAGCGCGGTATTTTGCGCGCCGATCAGGCTGTTATGCTTTACGACAAACTGGTTATAATCCGGCAGGAAATTGTCGGCTGTGTTTCGACAACGCAACGCTGTGACCATTAGCATCGTGTTCAAATGTTTGATCTTGGCGGCATCTTGTGCGGCGTTCGTCCAGCACGCTTGCGCTGGCTGAACCGACACAGCCATTAATACCACGCCAAGCGCGGCCCTTTTCAATATTTTTGTCATTACCCCACCCCGTTTTCGTGTTCAACGGGGTCAACATTGACTATCCTGTTTACCGAATATTCAACAAGCAAAGTAAAGCAAAATTCACCATCTAATGCGTTGATTGTATGGCATAAATTATTGGCGTGGATCAGGAACGTTTTTGCAGCATGCCGAAATCAAATTATTAGTCGGATAGAACGTCTACTTGACTTGCCAGAGCGGGTCCCGGATTAAGCCGCGAACCCCACAGTTAAAAGGAATCCAAATATGAGCATCTCCGTTGGTGACAAAATCCCTGACGTTAAACTGGTAAAAGCCACTGCTGATGGCCCACAGCCAGTTCAGTCATCCGAATATTTTGCAGGCCGCCGCGTTGCCCTGTTTTCGGTTCCCGGTGCATTCACCCCAACCTGTTCTGCGCGTCACCTTCCCGGCTTTGTTGAAAAGTCCGATGAGCTTGCCGCCAAGGGTATTGATGAAATCGCCTGCACCGCAGTGAACGACGCCTTCGTGCTTGGCGCATGGAACAAGTCTGGTGGATCAGATGCAATCACCATGCTGGCTGACGGCAATGGAGATTTCGCCGCTGCGCTTGGGCTGGAGATGGACGGTTCTGCATTTGGGATGGGCAAGCGCGGCCAACGCTTCTCGCTTGTCGTCAATGACGGTGTCGTTGAACAGGTGAATGTCGAAGCCCCCGGTGACTTTAACGTAAGCTCGGCTGAATATATGCTTGGTCAGCTGTAATATTACGCAATTTTGCCTTTTTGGGCATTTAAAGGGAGGGGCAACCCTCCCTTTTTTGTTGCGAAAATTTGAAATTTCGGTGATGCGTGTTTATGCCTAGTCAACAATCTCAAAACATCATTAATCAACTCGTTACCGAATATGAAGCTTCGGTCAAACGCCTGCAAACTGCACTCGCACATTACTTGAAGGACCGAACGCCGCCTTCGGCTGATCAACGGGCAAGCAATGATTTCTGTTACCCCGAACTCGTTATTACATATGCGGGTAAAGAGCGGGAGACGCAGTCCAACCTTGCATTTGGCAAGCTTGAAAAAGTCGGAACATTCCGGACCACATTTACCAAACCGAATTTGTTTGCCGAATATATCGGTGAACAACTTGACCTGCTGATTGAGCAATATGAGCTCGAGATTTCAGTCGGCCGCAGCAAACAGGAAATTCCTTTTCCTTATGTTCTCGATGGGTCTGCGGACTTGGAATTGGGCACAGTAAGCCCAAATGAGCTAGCGCGCCATTTCCCGACCACTGAACTGGCCGATATCGGGGACGAGATTGCCGACGGATTGCTTCGGGTAAAGGGCAATGCCAATGGACCGCTTGCTTTGTTTGACGGCCTTCGCACCGATTTTTCCCTCGCGCGGCTCCGGCATTATACCGGCGCCCCTGCCGAGCATGTTCAGCATTATATCCTGTTTACCAACTACCACCGATACGTTGACGAATTCGTTAGCTGGGCGTGCACGCAAGTCGGCAATGGCCGCTATACTGCATTGTCGGGCGCAGGCGGCTTGTATGTCGACAAACCGACCGACAACGCAGCCCAGCTTGTTGCGGACAGCACATGGCGGCGGCACCAGATGCCAGCCTACCATCTCATGTCGCCAGACGGGTCCGGCATCACGCTTGTGAATATCGGCGTCGGGCCTTCGAACGCCAAGACAATCTGTGACCATTTGGCGGTACTGCGCCCGGAAGCATGGCTGATGATTGGCCACTGCGGCGGCCTTCGTGAAACGCAGCGGATTGGCGATTACGTCCTTGCCCATGCCTACCTGCGCGACGACCATATTCTGGATGAAGTATTGCCGCCCGAAATTCCTATTCCGCCCATCGCCGAAGTGCAGCAGGCGCTCGCCAGCGCGGCTGAACATGTTTCAGGAACCAGCGGCGCCAATCTGAAACGGCGCATGCGCACCGGTACGGTTGTCACAACCGACGACCGCAACTGGGAATTGCGCTATTCGGCATCTGCGCTCAGATTTTCGCAAAGCCGTGCGATTGCTATCGACATGGAGTCAGCGACTATTGCTGCCCAAGGATATCGCTTCCGCGTGCCTTATGGCACATTGCTGTGTGTATCGGACAAGCCGCTGCATGGAGAAATCAAGCTGCCCGGGCAAGCCAACCGTTTTTATGAAGAAGCGATTGCAGCGCATTTGCAGATAGGAATTCAAACGTGCGAATTGCTACGCGAGGCTGGAAACAGCTTGCACAGTCGCAAACTTCGCGCGTTCAACGAACCGCCTTTCAGATAAGGGCGGAGGAACGAAACTTGAACCAATTGATTATCCTTACAGTATAACCATGGAGGTACGGCCCATGCCGAAGAAACCTGAAAACACAGGATCGCTCGACAAAGTTTTGAACAAGTTGCGCGCATTCGCAGACGGATTGACTGGCAGCGCGCGAACTGTGGCGCAATCGGCGTCTACAACCGCGAAATCGGCTGTTGATCAAGCCTCAAGCGCAGCGGCAACAGCAGGATCAGTGATTAAAGAAAACCCTGGCAAGACTGCTGCTGTTGCTGGTGCTGTCATCGCAACTGCTGCGGCCGCAGCCGTCGCGGGCAAAAAGGTCTATGATCGCAAAACCGCTGACGCCAAGTCATCCCCAAAAAAACCTGCTGCCAAAAAGCCAGTTACAAAGAAACCAGCGGTAAAAAAACCAGCGCCCAAGGCGGCAGCCAAACCGGCAACCGCGCCTGCGACGGTTGCGAAACCTGCACCAAAGGCGAAGCCTGCCACGAAACGTGCCGCCCCTGCGAAAACGCCGCCTAAACCGCTGCCTAGCCTCTGATAAAAAACAGCCCCGCCTTACATCGGCGGGGCTGCGTATATTACCAGCCCTTTGCGGCGCCCTTGTTCTGGGCCTTTAGCCATTTCATCAGCGGCGCAAAATATTCGAGCATTGGCTTGCCCGACATCTCCCGCGTTCCTGTAAAGGTCTGCAAAGCATCCGGCCACGGCTTGGATGCACCCATTTCAAGCATGGCGTTCAACCGCGTTCCAACCTCTTTATTTCCATAGAAAGAGCAGCGGTGGAGCGGACCTTTCCAGCCAGAAATATCGCAAGCAGCCTTGTAGAATTGGAACTGCAAAATCCGCGCAAGAAAGTAGCGCGTATAGGGCGTGTTTCCGGGAATGTGATATTTCGCGCCTGCGTCAAATCGGTCGGCAGCACGCTCTACCGGCGGAACGATCCCCTGATATTGCAAACGCAAATCAGTCCAACCCTTGTTATAATTGGCTGGCGTGATGGAGCCATTGAAGACACCCCAGCGCCATTTGTCGATTAGCAATCCAAATGGCAGAAACGCAACCTTATCCATCGCTTGGCGGAGCAAAAGTCCGTTGTCCTTATCGGCTCCGGGAACCTTTGCAGCATCCAAAAGCCCAATTTGCACGAGATAATTCGGGGTAATCGACAAAGCGATGGCATCGCCGATTGCCTCATGGAAACCGTCGTTGGCGCCGTTCAGATATAAAAAGGACTGCTTGTTATAAGCGCGCTGGTAATAATTGTGTCCAAGCTCGTGATGGATAGTCACGAAGTCATCGGTGTTGACCTTGATACACATCTTTATGCGCAGATCGTCGACATTATCGATATCCCACGCAGAGGCATGGCAGATCACTTCGCGGTCGGCTGGTTTGATAAACTGCGCGCGATCCCAAAATGTCTTGGGCAGTGGTTCAAAACCAAGCGACGAGAAAAAGCCTTCGCCGACCTTGACCATATCCTTTTCAGCCTTGCCGCGATTTGTAGTGAAATCGACGGCTTCGGTTTGCTTGTAACCCTTGGCAACCAGCAGTTCGCCAATATCATAACCAATATCGCCAGCACCCGGAGGTGCAACCACATCATAAATGTTGCCCCATTCCTGAGCCCACATATTGCCCAGCAGATCAGCGCGAATGGGGCCAGTCTTTGATTGGACGGCATCACCATATTTCTTGTTCAACTGCGTGCGCACATATGTGTGCAATTCGTCGTAAAGCGGCTTCACCTCAAGCCACAATTTGTCCGTCAACTTGGCAAAGTCATCGGCGGGCATATCATAGCCCGAACGCCACATTGCACCGACGTCCGCATAGCCGAGCTCGGTTGCGCCCTGATTGGCGATTTCAACCATTCGGGCATAATCCTTACCCATAGGCGCGCCGACATTGTCATGCCAGCTCACCCACATTTCTTTCAGTTCCTCGGGGTTGCGACTTGAACCCATCGCAGCCTCAATATCAGAACCGTTGATTTCCTTGCCGTTCAGCGTGCCGCGCCCTTTGCCGTAAGCGGATTGCAGCTTGGTGGTGATGGTGGCAAGTTCAGCCGCGGCGCCCGTTGTCGTCGGCGCTGGAAGGACTATTCCGCCACGTAAGATATCAAGCTTACGCTTGGTGTCGTATGACAAACCCGGAAGCGCCTGATACTTCGCAGCATCCAATGCGTAACGGACGGACTTTTCGGTACCAATTTCGCCATAGCGAGCCGCAAGTGCATCGGTGTCGTCCGTTATATAGGTTGAGTTGATCCACGCGACGCGTCCGCCCTCAATCGAAAAATCGAACAAATCCTTTTCCGCAGCAGCGACGAATGCATCGGCCTCAGCGACGGTGGGTGCAGACGAAGCGGCAGTCGAATCCTGCGCCATAACGACGGTTGGAAGGGAAAGTGAGGCAAATGCCAATGCGGCGATCGATACAAGATTTTTCATGACGGGTTCCCGGAAAACAATATGACCCGATGGTGAAACTTTCATGCAGCGGCGTCAAGGCGCCCGGCGCGTTGTTCGTCGAATGTATAGAGCTATCAGCAGGCCAAAAAACGTTACGAGAAACAGGATCGTTTTTATGGGCCGCATTGTTGCGGCAACATATGCAAGCCGATCACTGCCCTGCCCGCGCATGGCTTGCACAAGCTGACTGATTGTCTCGGTATAATCAGCGGCACAGAAGCCCATAGCGGCTATCGCGATGACCTTTCCAAGGCGGGACAACAAAGCGCTGTGCGATGTGGCAAATAACCGCCCGCCTGCGAACGCTCCCCAACTGTAAACGCCGATGAAAAGGCAATCCAGCATCATGCTGAAAATGGCGAGCCCCATCACGGCTGAGGCTTCCCATCCTGCCTGAATAGCATCGACGCGCGCGGCCGAGCCAGCGGCTTGGTGATCGCTGATCCCCAAGAGCGAAACGTCAGTCATGAGCCAGACGTTCATGACAATTTGAACGGCCAACAACAAAATGCCAGCCATCCAATATCGCCAGAAACGTCGTTCAAGAGCGCTTTCACCGTGCATATTATGTGAGAGCGTCCGCCAGCACGCCGCGCGAGGCATCTTCGCGCGTCAAATGATAGGTCGTGTAGTCATGGAGCTGACCGTCATGTTCGCGCTTATGTTCGTTGACCAGCCTGCCGCCAAGCCGTTCAACCGCCGTTTGTGACCGGAAATTCTGCGCTCCGATCTGGAAGACCACCGTTTGCACAAATGCAAAAATATGGCGCAGCATTAATGCTTTTACTTCGCGGTTCGCGCCGCTTCGCCAATATGCCGTGGCAAAGAAGGTCCAGCCTATTTCGATCTCGTTGGCTTCGGGAACATAGTTCGCAAAACGCGTGCCGCCGATCATATTGCCGGAAGCCCGATCAATGATTGCAAATGCGCCTTTTGATTTCATTGCTTCTGCAAAAAACGGGATAAAAACTTCGCTTTTATATCGGTCCCGAAAGGGATGCATCGCCCAGACATCGGGATCAGACGCAACGGCAAACAACGCATCATAGTCTCCCTCAACCAATGGCCGCAAAAGAACTTTTTCGCCAACCAGAACAGGCTGAATGTCGAATGGCGGGGTCATGGTCAGAAATCCGTCGTCAGGGCTGCTACAAACGCCCGACCAAGTTCCGGCTTGATGACTGCACTCATGTGGTTGCCGGGCACCGTGAATAGCCTCCCGCGGCGCAGGAGCGCAGTAAGAGCACTGGCAGACCCGTTGTCATCATCTTGCTCACCACAAACGAC
>JAIXOE010000032.1 GCA_027486895.1 Sphingomonadales bacterium | reverse complement strand
GCAAAACTATATGCCTGAATTACCTGAAGTGGAAACCACAGTCGCCGGCCTGCGTTCGGTGCTTGAAGGCGAGATTATCGCGCGGGCTGAACCGCGCCGCGCAGACTTGCGCTGGCCCATCCCGGTCGATCTGCGTCAGCGGCTGACGGGTGCGCGAATCGATGCGCTTGGGCGGCGCGCCAAATATGGCCTTATCCACACCGATCGTGAGGATACGCTGATATTCCATCTTGGTATGTCCGGGCGCTGGCGCGTTGATCCTTTAGAAATTGAAAAGCACGATCACTTCATTCTGGAAACAGCGAGCGGCCGGATAGTTGCCTTGAACGACCACCGCCGATTTGGTTCGCTGGATATTATCGATTCGGCGGACCTGGACCACTATCGCTTTTTTGAAAGAATGGGTCCGGAACCTCTGTCCGCAGCCTTTGATGCATTAGCGCTGCGTGACGCGCTGCATGGCCGCAAAGCGCCAATCAAAGCGATGTTGCTCAACCAGAATATCGTCGCGGGCTTGGGCAATATCTATGTATGTGAGGCGCTGCACATGGCGGGGATTGACCCGCGTGCGCCAGCCAGCGCGATCAGCAAGCCGCGCCTTGTTACGCTCGTTGTGGCGATTAAAGAGGTGCTGACTGCAGCTATCGCGGCTGGCGGATCGACCTTGCGTGACTTTGCCGCGCCTGACGGCGAGCTTGGCTACTTTGCCAAAGACTGGCGTGTCTACGGCCGCGAAGGCGCGGACTGCGTTTGCGGCGCAGCTGTATTACGGCGTGTTGATTCGGGGCGCTCGACCTTTTACTGCGCCAAATGCCAGCGATAGTGCGGCATTTCGAGGTTGACGAATCTGTTGAGCAGGGTTAAGGGCCGCTCCTTCATCGGGCGTGTTTTATAAAGACGTCTCCGCAAATATCGAAATTCGAGGATAAAAATGGCCAATACGCCGCAAGCAAAAAAGCGTATCCGTCGCAATGCGCGTCGCACCGAAGTCAATGGCGCACGCGTCAGTCGCATCCGGACTTTCATCAAGAAAGTCGAAGCCGCGATTGAACTTGGCGACAAGTCGGCAGCAGCAGCAGCACTTGCTGCGGCGCAGCCTGAACTGGCACGTGGCGTGTCGAAGGGTGTCTTCCACAAGAACACCGCATCGCGCAAATTTGGTCGCCTCACAAAGGCGGTCGGCGGTCTCGCCTAACCCATAGTTAACAGGCTGGTTCGTCCGGCGCTGAAATTTGAAACCCGCCGTTATCCCGGCGGGTTTTTTATTGCCCACTGTCACAAAGCCAAAGCCAACGGATTTCCCGCGATTCGGCGCATCTCCCGCAGTGTTTCCTGCGGAAAAGTGAGCAAAATCAGACGCTTTTAAATTAATTAACGCATTTGCTTGGGTACTGCTGAGTCAATGCCATTTATTTCAGTTTTTTTGCAGCGCTGCACTTGATCGACTCGTTTCGAGCGGTCTAAGAAACTGTTTCCAGCAACGCATGACAACAGTCGGGCAGTGCCTCACATGGAGAATTGGACGTGGATACCGCTGCATTTGGCAACAAATGCACAGGGCACGTTTGTTTGCTTCCCATGTAGGCAGATAGCACGCGGTTATGTTGATCTGGATGGGGTGGAAAATTGGGGGCAGGCACGTTGGCCGAAGACAAATCAGTATCGCAGATCACATTAGATCAACCACATGGCGAAAACGCCGGCCTGACGTTGAAATCCCATTTTGATGCCGATTGGCAGACAATCTCATCGGGTTTGCGCCGCGATTTGGGCGCGCAAATATATGGCCAATGGATTCGCTCTATCAGCCTTGGCGATTTTTGCGATCTGACAGGCACACTTGAACTTCTTTTGCCGTCCGATTTCTCGGCTAGCTGGGTATCTGACCATTACGCGGATCGTTTGCGCTTGGCATGGTCCAGCACCAACAGCAGCGTGAAGCAACTGAAGATCCGTACGCGCCCCGGCGCGCCTCGGGTTGAATTACTGCGCGCGTCGACAAGCGCTGAACGCATTGTGGCGCAAGAAGCGAATGACGCTCTGCCGCCACGGTCGGCACTTGATCCGCGGATGACTTTTGCGAATTTCGTAAAGGGCCAAACCAATGTTCTTGCGCTCAGCGCCGCAGAACGAGTGGCTTCGAAAGACAAGCCACTGTTCAACCCATTATATCTTCAAGCTGCAACGGGTCAGGGCAAAACTCACCTGATGCATGCCATCGGCCATGCCTATGCCGAAGTGAATCCCAACGCGCAGATTATCTATATGTCTGCAGAAAAGTTCATGATGGAATTTGTGACCGCAATGCGGCGCAAGGAAGTCATGGAGTTCAAAGCACGGCTTCGTGCGGTTGATGTGCTTTTGATCGACGATATTCAGTTCATCATCGGCAAAGTGTCGACTCAGGAAGAGTTCCTCCATACGATCGACGCCATCATCGGTGCCGGCAAGCGCCTCGTGGTTGCCGCTGACCGTGCGCCGCAAGCGCTTGACGGTGTAGACCAGCGCATATTGTCGCGTTTGTCGATGGGTCTGGTTGCTGACATTCAGCCAGCTGACCTTGAACTGCGCCGTTTGATTCTTGAACAGCGCCTAGCCAACATGCCTGAAGCGCAGGTTGGTGAAGATGTGGTCGAATTTCTGGCCCGCACCATCAGCCGCAATGTGCGCGAACTGGAAGGTGGCCTGAACAAGCTGTTGGCCTATGCCCAACTGACCGGCAAGCCAGTGACACGGACTTTGGCTGAAGAGCAGCTCAAAGACATTTTGAGCGCGTGTCGCCGCCGTATCACCATTGACGAAATCCAGCGTGCTGTATGCGAATATTACCGCATCGACCGGAGTGAAATGTCATCGAAGCGCCGTGCACGGGCGGTTGTCCGCCCACGCCAGGTTGCGATGTATCTCGCTAAGGTCATGACACCGCGCAGCTATCCGGAAATCGGGCGTAAATTTGGTGGGCGTGATCACTCGACGGTAATTCATGCCGTGCGCTTGGTTGAAGGTTTGCGTCAGCAGGATAGCGATATGGACAATGATGTCCGCGCGCTGCTCCGCCAACTCGAAGCCTGATCCCCAACTTTTCCACCCCTTTTCAACATCCTTTCCAGAGCCTATCCACTGATGGGGATTCGGAAAGGTAGCAATGGGACAATCTTGTGCGTCATGCGGTTCAGCAAATGCCGATGGCGTGCGATATTGTGCCCAATGCGGGACGTCGTTGAAGGCGCAAACGCCTTCCGTGACTGACACCAGACGCCGATGGGTGATGCCGGCGGCGGCGGTTGCTATTCTGCTGGTTTTAGGCGGTTTGTATTTCTGGCTGTTTGTCCTTGATGACATGCAGAGCGGTTCGGTAACTCCGTCTGCGGAAGGCAACACAAGCGCGACGGCCCAAGCGCAGATTTTCTTCACAATGACGGAAGCAAATATTCGGGACAAGCCGACCACTGCGGATAGTGTCATCCTCGGCAAGTTACCGCGCGGGTCGCAGGTGACGGGTGTTGTTCAGCCAGCTTCAGTGCCCGGCAATATTTGGGTTGAATTGAGCGACGGCAATGGCTTTGTCGCGATGGTCAATCTTTCTACATCAAAGCCACCCGCGCTTGCCACCTTGCTGAAAGACCAATTGTGGGTTGTTGATGCGCCCGTTGATGTTTGGGCAACCGCCGCGCCGGACAGCGTGTTGATTGACCGGGCACGCGCAGGCAACACGTTGAAGCTGGTTGGGCTTACTGCCGACAACTTCCTTGAGGTAAAGCTTCCAGACGGTGGCTATGGCTATCTGGCCGACGGAAAGTCGATTTTGGCGCGCTTGGGCGGTAAGCCAATTGGCATTGGCTTCAATCCGCAAACATGCGCCTTTAGCGGCGAAATCGGCGCGGAATTTGCCAAAATAGGTGCGCGCTTGCGTACTCAGTGGCAAGCATTGGAAGCCAAAGAATATGCCGACGAAGTGGCGCGTGAGAGAGCGTATGCGGATGTGGAGGGCAAAAGCAGCTATATGCGCTTGCGCCGTTCGTTCGATGGACTGTCGCTCACCGGGCTTGGTCAGCATTATGAGTCGCAGTCGCTATATTTCGATGACTCGCCCGCCAAGGTTATCGCGGTGTTTCGCGATAATGGCTTTAACATCGGGCCTGATGGCGTGTTCAGGTCAACTGAGCTGTATGCAGGCATATCTGGTACCCGCGGTGAAGGCGCAGCCTACGGCAAAACCGAGCTGAGTTGCGGGGTCTAATCCGCAACCTCAGCCCATTTTGCGTTATGTTTAGCTTAGAGGGTTAGCGCTTCTCTTCTGGCGCGACGGAGATCCGGACGGTTTCGCCGCCATTACCCGGAAACCCTGTAAACATGGCCTCAACCAGATTTGGCACCAGATAAGGCAGCTTGTTTGAGCGCGACTTGGCTTCTGCCTTGCCTTCAAAAACGCGTTTGCTGTCGCTGTTACGGTCAATCTTCATATCGAGATTGGCGGTGTACACTGTGAAGCTATCGACGTCGTAGGGGCGGTTGAAGCCGCTATACAGGAATGGGTCGTAATAGCCGACGACGTAACGCGCGCCGCGACGGGTGCGCACGACATATGGCCGGTAGAAGCTGCCAAACCCCCAATAGGGGTCATAAAATGGATCTTGGCGAACGATGTTGCGTTCCTTGCCCTGATCGACGGCATAATCGAGCGATACGGTCATGTCGGCATTCCCGCCCGACGCGGGCACATAACCGATTTCTTGAAGCTCGCTGGCAACCAATGCCGCATATTGGCCAAATTCTATGCCACCTGCATTTTCAGGGTTGGCGGCGCGAATGACAAAGGTCTGGCCCTGCGGCGCGGGTAATTCCTGAAAACGCGAGACATCGGCATTGAACGGTGTTGCGCAGGCACCAAGCGCAAGCAGTGCTATTGGAGCAAGAAACGTTGCGACCTTTTTTATCATGTCAAATCCTCTAAGCAGCGACCCAGCGCCTTCACTGATATAACGCGTTCACGTTAGGATAGTTTCACTGAACTGTGGTTGAACGACAGCATAACGCAATTCATCGCAACAGACCAAGCGAAGCGTAAGCTGCCTTTAGCGTCGGTCCGCCGAGTTCACGCGCCTTCGCCGCCCCCTTAGCGAGGGCCGCGTCGATTTGCTCATGGTCATGCTTCAGAACAGCGAAGCGCTCGGAAATGGGGCGGAGATGTTCAATGACTATTTCTGCCAATGCCGGCTTGAATGCGCCAAAGCCCTGGCCGCCAAATCGTGAAAGCGTTGCGTCAACGGTCTCTTCAGCAAAGGCGGCATAAATGCCTACAAGGTTTTTCGCTTCGGGGCGGCCTTCAAGTCCAGCAGGCTCCGACGGAAGCGGTTCAGGGTCAGTCTTTGCCTTTTTAATCTTGCTCAGGATGGTGTCGGCGTCGTCGATCAAATTAATCCGGCTCATATCGCTTGGATCGGACTTCGACATTTTCGAACTGCCATCGCGTAATGACATGATCCGCGCGGTTTCTTTGGGAATGATGGGATCAGGCAGCGTAAAAATATCTGTGCCATTGCCAAAATCGGTGTTGAATTTCTGGGCAATGTCGCGGGCAAGTTCAAGATGCTGCTTTTGGTCTTCGCCGACCGGAACATGTGTCGCCTGATACAAAAGGACGTCTGCAGCCTGAAGAACGGGGTAGGTAAACAGCGCAATGCTGGCGCCTTCGCGGTTCTTGCCTGACTTGTCCTTAAACTGAGTCATGCGGTTCAGCCAACCCATGCGGGCTGTACCCGTCAGCAACCATTGCAATTCAGCATGGGCAGGCACTTGCGCCTGGTTGAACAAGATCGCCTTGTCCGTGTCCAATCCGCACGCAAGCAAGGCTGCAGCCATCTCGCGCGTGTTTGCGGTTAACTCGGCCGGAACATGCGGCATGGAAATCGCATGCAGGTCAGCCAGAAAATACAGGCATTCCATTTCATCCTGCATTTTTACCCAGTTGCGGATTGCGCCCAGATAATTGCCCAAGTGCAGATTGCCGGTGGGTTGAATGCCAGAAACGACGCGCATGATTATTACTCGCTTGGATTGGCCGCGGGCGTTGCTGCACGCCGACGGAACAGGGATTTAAGTTCTTGAATTCGGTAAGCACCGGAAAGCAATATCGCCAGCGCATATACCGCGCCGCCAGCGCTTACCAGAACCGACAGCACAGCAATGCGACGCCACAGTCCAGTGCCCAATTGGTTCTCAATAATCTCGTTGCCGAAAAACAGGGCGACGCCCATGAGCGCCGCGGCAAGCACAATGCGCCAAGCCTTTTGCTTAAGCCGCGCATCGACCGCAATATGCCCGCGTTTGCGCAGCGTGAACCACAGCAAGGCGACATTGACCCAAGCCGAAATCGCGGTCGCTACACCAACGCCGATATGTGCGAGCGGCCAAATAAGAATGAGATTGCCGATAAGGTTAACCAGCATCGACCACAGCGCCAACCGCAGCGGCGTTTTGGTGTCGCTACGCGCGTAAAATCCAGGCGTCAGCACCTTTATCAGTACATAGGCAGGAACGCCGGCCGAGAAGGCCATTAGCACAGCGGCCGTCCCACGCGTGTCCGCAGCGGTGAATGCGCCATGTTCAAATATGCCATGTACGATTGGCATCGCGGAAACGATCAGGGCAGCAGTCGCGGGCATCGCAAAGAACAACGCAAGCTCGACGGCGCGATTTTGCGTGTCTGACGCTGCCTTGGTGTCAGATCCGCTAATCTGCCGCGAAAGAGCGGGCAGGATCGCAGTACCAATCGCGATACCAATCAATCCCAATGGGAGTTGGTTCAAACGGTCCGCATAATAAAGCCACGATACCGATCCTTCCGGCAGGAACCGCGCGGCGAGCGACGTTGAGATAAGAAGGTTGAACTGAATCGCGCCTTGGCCAATCGCGGCTGGCGCAATCAATGCGAGCATTAGTTTTACGTCGGGTGTCAAGCGGGGCAAAGCAAGTTTCAGGCTAACCCCGGCACGGTGGCACGCCCACATCAGCCAAAGCAACTGAAGCGCGCCGGATACGGTAACGGCTATCGCCTGTGTGACAGCGGTTTCAATTTCGCTGTCACCACGGAAAAAGATCAGCGCTATAATCATGCAGATATTGAGCAATATCGGTGCAGCGGCGTTGACCCAGAAACGGTTCAGCGAATTCAATATGCCGCCAAGCAGCGAAACCAGCGAGATGAGTGCCAAATAGGGGAAGGTGATGATCGTCAGATGCCGTGCGAGCGCAAATTTTTCTGGTCCGCCATCGGGAAAGCCGCCTGTCATCGCCCAGACAACGGGACCCGCCGCCAGCATCATGACGCATGTGAACAGCACCAAAAACGGGAATAGCACCGATAGCACTTGGCTGGCGAAGGTTCGCGCAGCGCTAAGGCCCGCATCCGCCTTTTCGCGCTCTGCCTCGGTCATCTTTTTGTTGAACAGCGGCACAAATACCGCCGCAAATGCGCCTTCAGCGAACAATGCGCGAAACAGGTTCGGGAGCCGCCACGCAATCAGGAAAGCGTCGGATGCAAGGCCTGCACCGACGTAACGCGCCATCAGCATGTCGCGCACAAGACCAAGCACCCGGCTGACCAAAGTCAGCCCCCCAATGGTGATGCTGTTTCGAACCAGGCTCATATGTTCACCTGGTGCCTAAGGCTTCAGGCTTCGCCCGCAGGCTGCGTTTCTGCCATCTGCTGCGCTTGCGCCAGTTGCTGGAGATACAACGCGTTGAAATCGATGGGTTCGAGAACCAGCGGCGGATAGCCTGCATCGCGAACGGCATCGGCAACGATGCGGCGTGCAAACGGGAACATCAAACGCGGCGCTTCACCGAAAAGGAACGGATGTGCTTGCTCTTCACTTACATTGCGCAGACCAAACAGCGTGCCGTAATCAAGCTCGACCGAGAAATGGACGCCATTATCGCTCTCGGCTTTGACCGCGAGCTTCAAGGTGATTTCGTGCACTTCATCAGTGATGGCATTGGCCTGAATGTTGACCTGCACGTCGATCTGCGGACCCGCATCCCAGTTAAAGCTGTGCGGAGCATGCGGATTTTCGACCGACAAGTCCTTGATATACTGGTTCAACATACCCACTGCAGGTGCGGTATCTTCGCCATTTGCTTTTACATTTTCGGAAACGATGGTGCCTGCTTCGTCAGCCATGTGATGTCGTGCTTTCCTGTTGATTGCGATGGACGCCAAATCGCGTCCCCTAATGGCCGTCGCGCCTAGCAGGGTGACCGGCAAAGGGCAATCATTGTTGCGCATGCGCCAAGCCGCATTTTTCTTTGGGTAAAGCCCTTTGAAACCCGCAACATTAGTGCTTATATGGTATTGAGGCGGAGCTGGATGGGAGATATTCCATACAGCCGATATTATATATGCCGGACTTATTTGGCGCATGGAGGCGTTGTGACTTTCACTATTGTATTGCTTGCTCTTGTTGCAGCGTTCCTTGGCCTTCGGCTTTACTCGGTGCTTGGAAAACGCACTGGTCACGAACAGGAACCTGTTGCGCCCCGTCCGATCGAAACGGCTGCTCAGCCTATGCTGCGTCAGCCTTCGGCAGGCAGTGATTCCGCGTCAGCAATTCCGGCGAATGATATCTCGAATGTCGACATGGCGGCACAAAGCGGCATCAAGGCAATTGCGAACGCTGACCGGAATTTTGATCTCGGGCTGTTTGTGGAAGGCTCCAAATCCGCCTATAAAATGGTGCTTGAGGCCTATTGGCGTGGTGACAAGGAAGCACTGCGTTTCCTATGCGACGACGATGTTTTTGACAGCTTTGCCGAGGCCATTGATGGTCGCGAAGCGCGCGGCGAGACGTTAGCTAACCGACTGGTGCGTATCGACGAAGTGCGTGTTGTGGACGCAAGCTACGACCACCCAATGGCACGCGTTTCGGTTCGATTTGATGCCGACATCGCGGCGATGGTCAAGGATGTCGATGGAAATGTCATCGGCGGTTCAATGACAGACGCCGTTGAAACGCACGACATCTGGACATTCATGCGCGATGTTAAATCAGGCGGCCGCAACTGGAAGCTTGACGAAACCGACTCCGTCTGATTCACCCGGGCGATGAAACGCGCCCTTATCGCCGTAGGCTTATCCGCTCTTACCCTGTCCGCTTGTTCGGGCGGCGTTATCCCAAATGGAGTGCCGACCGCTTCGACAGGGGCGTCACGTCCATCGCCCGTGCCGGACAAGGCAGCCAAGCCCATTCCATCAACGCCCGAGGCAACGCTGGCCGCGCCCCTGCAAACAGGTGACGGCACAACTGCAGCCAGCTTGGGCGCTGTGCGCGGGCCGGAAATTGGGTCGCTACAGGTAGATGCACGTAAGGCAAAGCTTGCGATGGACAGCTTCCGGACAAGCTGTCCTGGCCTCGTTCGGCGTAACGATAGCAGCGGCCTGACCCAAGGGGCCGATTGGATTCCTGCCTGTGACGCCGTCAAAACATGGACGGGTGACGCGATATCGTTCTTTGCGGCACATATGGATGCGGTGCAGGTCGGTGACGGCAAAGCATTTGCCACAGGCTATTATGAACCGGAAATCGCGGGTTGCCGCACGCGGCAGGCGGGTTGCGAAGTGCCTATTTATAAACGACCGTCCGACCTGATTGATGTCGACCTGGGCCTCTTCTCTGATGATTTGAAGGGCAAGAGTATTCGCGGCAAAGTCAACGGCACCAAGCTGGTGCAATATGATGACCGTGGCGCGATTGAGGATGGTTCGTTAACAGGCCGCGGCCTTGAAATCGCGTACGCAAATGATGCCATCGAATTCTTCTTCCTGCAAATTCAGGGGTCAGGGCGGCTGAGGCTGCCCGATGGCGGGGTCATGCGCATTGGCTATGAAAGCCAAAACGGGCGTGGCTATACTGGTATTGGTAGGTTAATGAAGGATCGCGGCCTCATCACTGATGGTTCGATGCAGGGCATTGTTGCCTATTTGCGCGCCAATCCCGAAGAGGGCCGCAAAGTCATGCAGGAAAACAAAAGCTTTGTCTTTTTCCGCGAATTGACTGGCGCTGGTCCGTTAGGCGCAATGGGCTATCCCGTTGTTGGCGAGGCAAGCGTTGCCGTGGACGTTAAGTTTATCCCGCTGGGTGCGCCACTTTGGCTGTCGATGGACCGTGCCGAACCGAACGGCATCTGGGTTGCCCAAGACACGGGCGGCGCGATTAAGGGTGCAAACCGGATTGATACATTTTGGGGCGCTGGTGACCGGGCACGTGCCATCGCCGGCGGTATGTCAGCGCGTGGCGCTGCACTTGTTTTCCTACCCAAGGCGGCAGTCACCCGGCTCGGACTATAAGTTCGCGATGGCGCGGCATTTGGACAGCAATGAAAAGGCATTGTGGGGGAAAGTTATCTCCACGGTCAGCCCGATGCACGCGGCCAAACCAAAGGTGCAACTGGCGGTTGCAGCAGCGTCGGATAAAGCGCTGTTAGCCAAGCATTTAAATGCAAAGCCCAAGCCAGTTCGCGCAGAACCGCCGAAGGCAGCCGTGGCACCACAAAGCAAGATTGCGCCTGTTCCACACAATCTGGATGGCCATTGGGACCGGCGGATCACGCGCGGGAGCATCATGCCCGATGTCAGCGTGGATTTGCACGATACGTCATTGTCCGGTGCTTATGCCCGGCTCGATGGCGCGCTTGAGCAGGCCATATTGCAAAAGATGAAGGTTGTCCTTTTGGTGACCGGTAAGCAGCGGGCTCATGACCGCGCGAGCGGTCAGGGCAGGGGCGCGATTGCCGCCGTTGTGCGCGATTGGCTGGCGGCGTCACGCCATGCGCGTAATATTTCTGCGGTCCGCAACGCGCATCCCCGCCATGGCGGAGCGGGCGCGATTTACATCATGCTTAAAGGCTAACTGCCAAGTATTCCGACAGCAACGCGTCGGTAGATTTCCGTGAGTGCGGCGAGATCCGCAATGGCCACCGCCTCGTCCAGTTTGTGCATAGTCGCATTGCAGAGGCCAAATTCCACGACCGGACAGATTTTAGTCAGGAATCGCGCGTCGGAGGTTCCGCCAGTGGTCGATGCTTCGGGCTTAATACCCATAACGGCCTCGACGGCCTCTGAAATGGCGGCCGATAGTTCGCCCGGCGGCGTCAGGAACGCCTCGCCCGAAATCATTGCGGTCAAGGTGCCGCCACCCTTCTCGACAAGTCCCCGCATCCGCTCGACGAGCGCCCCGCCATTTTGCAGGTCATTAAACCGGATAGACAATCTGGCCTCTGCCTTTGCCGGAATGACATTGGTTGCCTTGTTTCCGACGGTCAGGTCAGTGATCTCGATATTGCTTGGCTGAAACCAGTCCGTGCCCTCGTCCAACGAAATCGCTTCGATCTCCGACAATATTGCCACGAGCTTGGGGATGGGGTTATCGGCAAGGTGCGGATAGGCGACATGGCCTTGCGTTCCCGCAACCGAAATCCACATGTTCACTGACCCGCGGCGCCCGATTTTCATCATGTCGCCAAGCCGGTTAACGCTGGTTGGTTCGCCAACAAGGCAGGCATCGGGAATCGTGCCAAGCGCTTGCATATGATCGATTAATGCGCGGGTGCCGTAAATCGCGGGCCCTTCCTCATCGCCAGTAATGATCAGGCTTATCGTACCTGCGTCAGCGGGTATTTCGTGGAGCGCTGCGACGAATGCCGCGATGCTGCCCTTCATATCGACCGCGCCGCGGCCGTGAAGTAAATCGCCCTTTATCTGCGGAACGAAAGGATCGCTCGCCCACCCGGCACCCGGCGGTACGACATCAAGATGCCCGGCAAAGGCAAAGTGACGCCCAGCGGATTCGCGAATGGCAAACAGGTTTTCGACAGGCGCGCCATGCGCTGGATTGTCATCACCGTCGCCCGAAACAAAACGGTCAACGCGAAAGCCCAAAGGCTTCAGCATGTCCTCTAGCGCATCAAATACGGCTCCCTGCGCGGGCGTGACGCTTTCGCAGGAAATTAGGCGTTGGGCATAGGCAAGGGCGTCAGTCATCTGACCAACGCGTTAAGCACTAATGCCCTACGAAACAAGTCAGACGTCGGCTTTGCGCAATGCCTTTTCGGTGAACATGGCATCGCCCTGAACCGAGCCGACAATGGCCACACTGCCATCAGCTTCGCGCCGCGCAACGAGCAGAACAAATTCGTCGCCTGCGCCTGCAAATTCGCTGAGGTCACGCTTGCGCGCTGACCGCAAACGCGGACGCGGATCATCGTTGGTTGCAGTTGTTGGCTGAACACCGGCAGCAATTTTCTTGGCACGACGCTCGGCAGCCACAATGGCTTTCAAGCCACCTTCATAGCCAGCAAGAATAGTGGCAAAGCCGCCCATCGGAACAACATTGCGGTGCGCAAATTGCAGCGCCGATGCAAATTCGGTGAGGCGGGTTTTGTCGTAGCCTGCGCCAAAAACGAGTTTGACGATCGGCGTAAATGGCGCGCGCTCCTGCACAGTCAGGCCTGCGTCATTCAGCAGTTCTGCATAATCGGCAGGGTGTTCGGCAGCGATCAGCGCAAAGTCATGCGCGCGTCCAATCGCCTGATATAATGCATCGCGTGTCCGGAGGTCTGAATCGCGGGCCTGTTCTGCACATTGCCGTGCAGAGTCCAGCCAGTCGGCAAGACTTGCATTTTCATCGGGCTCTGCCGCTTGCAGGACATAGACATCATCGGCCTCAGCGTCATCATAAGGCGCTTCTTCGTCGAGATGTCCGGCAATCGGACCATCTGCCCAAACCGGCACATGTTCCTGCCGTGGTGGTAAGGCTGCGAGCGCGTGCTGAACTTCAAGTTGCAACGGTTCGCTAATGTCTGCAGGTGCGGCTTCTTTCCAGTTGATCACGCCGTAAATGAAATCAATCGTGTCGTCGTCAGACGAATAGGGCAGCAATATGCCGCGATACATGATGGCATTGCCGCGATCATTCACGAATTCCGCTTCGAAGCCGATGGGCGCGCGGTTGGCAATAATTTGAAGATAGTGGTCGGTTATACGCGACAGGAGCGACAGGCGTGGGACTTCATCCAGATAGGTGATGTCAGCGCTTAAGCCGCATTCAACGCGCAATTTATCGCCAAGAAATTCAATCGACGGATTTTCGATTCCCGACGTGAAATCGAGAAGCACGCTGTAGTCGCGGAAATCTTCGACAGCCGATGGATCAAGTTCTTCGATGCTTGGATAATTTTTGTCGTGCAGCTGCGACGTCCAGAAATTATAGGCGCGGACCTGCATCCGGCGTTCGTCGCCAGATATCAATGGGGGCGGTTCGATTGCCGCATCTTCGTCCTCATAAAGGGCGTAAGCGGGCAAATCAGCATCAAGGTCCGATCCAAACGGTTCAAATCCTCGCAAATTATCCATCTCTTGGTCCTGTCGATGTAGTTCGCCACGATGGGCCATGTTACATTGCAGTCAGATGGTTAAGATGTCGTAAACTTAGATGAATGGCTGTCGCTACCGCACGTGTGCATTTACGTGTCCGAAAAAGCGGATATGCCCTATTGGAGAACGCGCGCCAACGCGTTTGACCAACCCGACAGGCGCGCGTCGCGTGCATCCTTTTCCATCAACGGTGTAAATCGTTTCACACCGCCACGCATGATAGCCGCATCCTCAAGCGACGTGTACATCCCGCACCCAACGGCGGCGAGCATTGCAGCGCCAAGCGCCGTCGTTTCGACAAAAGCGGGACGTTCGACATCTATGGCGAGCATGTCGGCAAGATCCTGCGCCATCCAGTCATT
>JAIXOE010000041.1 GCA_027486895.1 Sphingomonadales bacterium | reverse complement strand
GGTCGTATAAAATGTGAAATCCGCGATGGCGTTGGCTGGTATCACGCGGCATAACGCAGGCATGACACAAAATATTTGGAACAGTAACTATCTTCACCCGGTAAAATGGGACCAACATTTTGCGCCTTTGGCCCTGCATGATATGTTTTTCCAATCGGCCGAACGGATGGGCCGTGCTGCAATTGCTGATTTTATGGGCCGCAAATATAGTTACGCCAATATGGCTGACACCGTCCGGCGTGTGGCGCGTGGGCTTCAGGACAAAGGTATAGGGAAGGGTGATCAGGTCGGCCTTTTTCTGCCGAATGTTCCGCATTATATTGCGGCTTATTATGGGGCGCTCGCTGCCGGTGCGACGGTGGTCAACTTCTCACCACTATATACAGTCGACGAACTGGCACATCAGGTTGCTGACAGCGGCACGTCTATTTTGTTCACCGTGTCGGCTGCGGCATTGCTACCGACAGCTATCAAGGTTCTGGACAACAGCAGCCTGAAGGAACTGATCGTTGGTAGCGTCGCCGAAGCATTGCCCAAGGCGAAAAGCTGGGCCTATCGGTTGTTGAAACGCAGCGACGTTGCGGCCATCCCGAACGATAGCAGAATTACCGACTACTCCACTCTCATTGCGAATAATGGCGATTATGCAGCTCAGCCTTGCACGCCCGAAAAAGACATTGCACAGCTTCAATATACCGGCGGCACGACAGGTACGCCCAAGGGCGCTATGTTGAGTCACCAAAACATAACGGCAAATGCGCGGCAGATTAATATGCTGGATCCGCACAGCCATGTGAACGAGCCCAATCGCCCCTCCGACGACCGCATTTTGGGGGTTTTGCCGTTTTTTCACGTGTTCGCCAATGCAACTGTGCTTAATCGCACCGTTGCCAATGGCGGCGAAATTGTCATGCTGCCGCGTTTCGAAGCGCGCGCCGCTTTGGCAGCAATCAACCGCACAAAAGTCACATCGCTGCCCGGCGTGCCGACAATGTATCAAGCGCTGCTCGACTGCCCCGATATCGCAAAGACCGATTTTACCAGCCTGCGCGCGTGTATCTCCGGCGGGGCGCCTTTGGCGGCGGAACTGAAAGAGCGGTTTGAAAATGTGACGGGCGCAGTTGTCATTGAAGGTTACGGGCTAACCGAAAGTTCGGGGGTGGTGTCGTGCAATCCTTACGAGGGTATCAATAAGCTCGGAAGCATTGGCCAGCCAGTTCCGGGGACAGATGTGAAGCTGGTCGATAAAGAAGACCCGAGTAAGCCGGCGCCAGATGGCGAGCCGGGTGAGTTGCTGTTTTCTGGCCCGCAGACGATGTGCGGCTATTGGAATCGTAAGGACGCGGATGCCGAGGTGTTTGTGGGCAAATATCTTCGGACAGGCGACGTTGCGACGATTGATGAAGATGGCTTCATCCACATAGTTGACCGTTTGAAAGACATGATCGCCGTGGGCGGCTTCAAAGTTTTCCCAAGCCAGGTCGAAGATGTCATCTACAAGCATCCTGCGGTTAAAGAGGCCTTAGTCATCGGTGTGCCCGATGCATATCTTGGTGAAGTTCCGCGCGCATTCGTAACGTTGGACGATGGCGCTACAGAAGATGGTGCAGAATTGATGGCTTGGCTAAACCCACGTCTTGGAAAGCACGAACGGGTTCAAGGTGTCACCATCCTCGATACCTTGCCAAAAACGATGATCGGAAAGCTTGACCGCAAGGCGTTACGCTCGGCAGTCGGGTCTTAAGCATTCGGTTGCTGTGGTGACCGACACCGGAGAGATACGCAAAATCATCCATGTCGATATGGATGCGTTCTACGCCAGCGTAGAGCAGCGCGATAACCCGGAATTGCGCGGTAAGCCGGTCGCCGTCGGAGGTTCGTCCAAACGCGGCGTAGTGGCTGCGGCAAGCTATGAAGCACGGGCGTTTGGCGTGCGGTCGGCGATGCCTTCGGTGACTGCATTGCGGCAATGTCCGGACCTCATTTTCGTGAAGCCGCGGTTTGAGGCGTATAAAGCCGTTTCGCGCCAAATCCGCGAGATTTTCGCCCGGCACACCGATGAAATCCAGCCGTTGTCGCTTGACGAGGCGTATCTTGATGTCACGCACGACAAGCAAGGTATCGGCTCCGCCGTCAAGATTGCCAAAGCCATCCGTGCTGCCATTCGAGAGGAAACCGGACTGACGGCAAGTGCTGGCGTGAGCTACAACAAGTTTATCGCCAAGCTGGCCAGTGACCACAACAAGCCTGACGGCATGTGTGTGATATTACCGGAACAGGGGCCGGAATTTGTCGCAAGCTTACCTGTGCGGAGGTTTCACGGTGTTGGTCCGCGTACTGCCGAAAAAATGGCCAAGCTTGGTGTGCATACAGGCGCTGACCTTGCGCAAAAGGACGAGATTTGGTTGTCGCGGCATTTTGGCAGTTGGGGCGGTTATCTTTTTCATGCGGCTCGTGGAATCGATGACCGCCCAGTCAACGCCAATGCTGTGCGCAAATCGATTGGCGCTGAAAGCACGTATTTTGACGACAAGCGCAGCGAGGAAGAACTGCGCGATGCGCTAGACGATATTATTGAGATCGTATGGGATCGTATTGACCGAAATCAGGCACAAGGGAGGACTTTGGTTTTAAAGGCGCGTTATGCAGATTTCCGGACCGTGACGCGGTCGCGAACTGTTGGTCATATACTTGCCGACCGTTCGGCAATCGCCTCGCTGGGACATGCGCTGCTGGATCAAATCTTGCCCGTCGAAATGGGCGTTCGGCTTCTTGGGCTGACTTTATCGGGTCTGGTGGACCAGAGCGATGTTCTTGCCGAAACGTCAATGCAGGGACAATTTGCATTTGACGGTATTGAAAAATGAAGCAATTCGAGTTATATCAGAAAACTGTTATGTAGATATAATACAGGAAGCAATATGGCGCGGCCACAAACTGATATAGAAGCCGGCAGAACCGCGTTGCTTGAGGTGGTCGACAACCTTATCCGTCAACGCGGGGCGGTCGATATTTCAATGACCGATTTGGCGGCAGCGGCGGGCATGTCACCTTCCAATCTTTATCGCTTTTTCGATAACAAAGAAGCTTTGCTTGAGGCTGTTGCCGAGCGTTTCTTTGCGGAGAAGATCCAGATTATGGTTGAAGTAACCGAGTCCGATCTTCCGGTCCGCGATAAAATGTACCAATATTTTGCTCGGCGCTATCTGGCGATTGTTGAGCAATATGAGGCTGAGCCCGACTTGTTGAAAAGCTATTTGGAAATTGGTCAACAATATTTCGAAGTGGTGCGCGGCTACGTCGACCTTGGCGACCATTATCTGGCGATCATCGTAGCCGAAGCCATGGAGCAGGGCTATTTCGAAGGCCTGTCTATCGATGAGACCGTGTCCCTGATCAATCAAATGGTGCAATGCTATACCAACCCCGACATGCTCTTTTACATCGGGACTATAAAGCTAAGCGTGACCAAATTGGCATTGATCGTCGATGCGATTTTTTTGGGTCTCGGCAAGAAGATGATGACCCACTCGGTCGCGGGATCGCACATCAAAATCGTCTCCTAGAGGCTTTTATTGCCATTTCAATTCGTTGTCGCAACGGCGGTTGGTAGACCAACACATATTCGCTTTTACAACGCGCCCCCTCTGATTTAAGCAGGTGATTAAATTAGGGGAGAGAATGAATATGCGCGTCGAGAACGCAGTTTTTCCGGCGATGGAGCAGATCACGTCCTTTTTTGGAGGTCCGGAAAATGGACCCTTTGTGATGCTCAATCTTCTTAAGTTTAAAGAAACCGCTGAGTATCCCGATGGCAGCGACGCCAACTTAAGCGGCGCCGATGCTTATGCCCGCTACGGCAAGGCTATTCAGGCGTGTCTTGCCGCTGTCGATGGCAAGCAAATTTATGCCGGGCCAGTAACTGGGCTCATGATCGGCGAGGTGGAAGAACTGTGGGATATGGTTGCGCTCGTGGAATATCCTTCGTTGGCCGCCATGCAGAAAATGGTCTCATCTCCCGATTATCAGGCGATAGAAGTGCATCGCAAAGCTGGCCTCGCCGGGCAACTCAATATCCGCACAAGCCAGATTGGACGCTGACATCATGAAACCTATTAAAAACCGCATCACCGAATTGCTTGGCGTTGAATACCCTATCATTCAGGCACCAATGGGCTGGATTGCAAGGGCACAACTGGCTTCGGCCGTTTCAAACGCCGGTGGGCTTGGCATCATTGAAACGTCATCCGGTCAATTGGAAGAAGTGCGCGCAGAGATTATCAAGATGCGCGAATTGACGGATAAGCCATTTGGAGTGAACATCGCGCAAGCCTTTGTCCGCGATCCCGGCATCGTTGATTTCGTCGTCGATCAGGGCGTTAAATTCGTCACCACGTCGGCGGGTGACCCGAACAAATATTGCGGCCCGCTGAAGGCGGCAGGACTGACCGTTTTTCACGTTGTCCCGACGTTAGCCGGTGCGTTGAAAGCTATTGACGCTGGCGTTGATGGCCTTGTGGTTGAAGGTGGTGAGGGCGGCGGATTTAAAAATCCGAAAGATGTGGCTCTCATGGTTCTGCTTCCACTCATCAGAAGCAAGGTTGATGTGCCGATCGTCGCCGCGGGCGGTATGGTCTGCGGAAGGACGATGGCGGCGGCCTTTGCGCTTGGCGCAGAAGCTGTGCAGATGGGAACGCGGATGGTCAGCGCGGCGGAATCCCCAGTTCACCAAAACTGGAAAGAAGCAATCATCAACGCCAAGGAAACCGACACGCTGTTTCTGAACCGGCATGGCCCGGGACCTGCGTTGCGTGCACTGCGCACGGACCGAACCGAAAAACTGGATGTGACGCCATCGGACAACATCATGGGCGAAATGCGCGGCGTGCTTGATTTGTATTTTGGCGGTGACATGGAGGCTGCGATAGCGCTGTCGGGCCAAGTTGCCGGGCGTATTGATACGGTTAAGCCCGCGAAACAAATTATCGATGAAGTCATGGAGGAATTCCACGACGTTATGAATAATTTGCGCAACGACTATTTGTAGGAGCCGCTTTGGACCCTGTCCTTGAAGAATTCCTGAGCGATCCGACAGCTGATGTTTCTGCGCTGCATGATGTTGCGCGCATCAAGGCAATTCTGGAGCAGTGCGCGCGCCATGGACGGGCAATCAGCTACTCCGAATTATTGCTCAACCTCGGTTTCCGTTTTACCCGTCCAAAAATGCGCGCGGTGTGCAAAACGTTGGATAAGATTGACCAGATCACGTGCGCGGAAGGTCGGCCTGCGCTTGCTGTGCTTGTGGTCCGCGAAGGCGACGGTTTGCCGGGGCAAGGATGGTGGACGGGGCGTACGGATTATCAGGGCGAATGGATCGGGCCACAGGCGCAGGATCATATTCGCAAGTTACAGAACGCTGTGTTTGCATATTGGCAGGGACGGCCAGTTTGAGCGACGACATCGCCCTTGCGGTAACGGCCTTTGCGCGGCGCGTGTTCGGCGGAACCGCTGACGTTGAGAACCTTGTCCGGCTAACGGGCGGCGCGAACATGGAAAGCTGGTCGTTCAATTATGCAGGGCAGGGTTATGTCCTGCGTCGGTCTCCATCGGCCGACATGATGGCGGGGCGAACCTATGGCCATGACGTGGAAGCCGCTGTTGTGCGTGCGGCGTTTGCGGCGGGCGTGAAAGCGCCAGAAATTGTCGGCGAAGTCGGTGTCAGCGACAATCTGGGCACAGGCTATCTAATGCGCCGTGTGGAGGCGGAGGTTAATCCAGCAAAAATCCTGCCGAACATTCCGCCGGGATTGTTGAATGATTTTGCACGTGAACTTGCTGCAATCCATGCCGTGCCGACTGATATGCTTCCCCAACTACCTGAAACGAATGCGGGCAGCCTGCTTTCCGAATTGCGCGCCCGGTTCGTCAGCTTCGGTGGTGATCGTCCAGTGATGGCGCTCGCGTTCAAATGGCTTGAGGACCATCTGCCTGCCCCTGTCGAAGCGGTTTTGCTTCACGGCGATTTTCGCATGGGCAATATCATGGTGGATGCCAACGGCCTCGCCGCTGTTCTTGATTGGGAATTGGCGCATCTGGGGGACTGGCATCAGGATTTGGCCTTTGGCTGCATCAACAGTTGGCGGTTCGGATATATTGACCGGCCCGCATTTGGCATTGGCGCGTTAGACGCATTCTTTGCTGCCTATGAAGGCGTGAGCGGTAAATCTGTCGAGCCCGAACGCTTTCGTTGGTGGCTTATCTATTCGACATTGTGGTGGGGTGTCTGCTGCCTTCAAATGGCCGATATCTGGCGCAGTGGCCTCGATGAAGGGCTGGAGCGTGCAGTTATCGGTAGGCGGGCTTCGGAAACCGAAATTGATTTGCTGTTGCTACTGGAAGACGATGCGCCTGAAGCCGAACGTGGCACCATTGCACTGCCATCACCCATCCCGCCTCGACGGCTTGGGGAACCATCCTCTTCTGAAATGCTTGAGGCCCTCGCGAACTGGATTGAAACCGATATCAAGCCGCAAGCAAAGGGACGAGACCGTTTCATGGCTGCAGTCGCCGCGAACGCTCTGGGTATGTTACAACGGGAAGTTACTGCGCCTCAGAACGTTCATGACAAATTGCTTTCCGACGATTTGCTGGCAGGTCGAAAATCACTCGCTACCCCGGGTCTACTGGCGAATTTGAAAGTGCAATCGCTAGCAAAACTTGCCGCCGACCAGCCGAAATATTCAGGCTTAGCGGCTGCCAGAAAGAAATGGACAATTTAATGCTCTTTGAAATTCCCACAGAGATCACCGACTATCTGGCCGAGCTGGATGCGTTCATTGATCGTGAGATCAAGCCCATCGAAGCGCGCGATGATAACATACGTTTTTTTGATCATCGCCGTGAAAACGCGCGGACCGACTGGGATAATGATGGTCACCCGCGAGCAGACTGGTGGGCGTTGCTGGCCGAAATGCGGCAGGTGGCGGACAAGGCGGGGCATTACCGCTTTGCTATCCCGCAAGAATTTGGCGGGAAAAATGGTTCCAATCTGGCGATGGCCGTCATCCGGCATCATCTGGCGCACAAGGGCTTAGGGCTGCATAACGACCTTCAGAATGAAAGCAGCATTGTTGGCAATCTTGTGCAGGTGTTGATGCTGCGTGACTTTGGAACGCCGCAGCAAAAGGCCGCGTTTATTCCGCCCATGCTTGAGGGCAAGATGGGCTGGAGTTTTGGCCTGACGGAAGAAGATCACGGCTCCGACGCAACGCATATGGATACGCGCGCAGTAGCTGAAACACGTGACGGCATGGCGGGCTATTGCATAAACGGTAACAAGATGTGGACGACAGGGCTGCCCTATACATCGCATGTGATGACTTTCGCGCGCACCAGCGGTGAAGATGGCAAAGCACGAGGCATTACCTGCTTTGTCGTGCCAACCGACGCGCCCGGATTTAAAATCGGTGAATATATGTGGACGTTTAACATGCCCACCGACCATCCCAAGGTGAAGTATACGGACGTTTGGGTGCCCGAAAGCGCTATCCTTGGCGAACTGGACAATGGCTTGGCAGTCGCGCAGCATTTTGTGCACGAGAACCGTATTCGCCAAGCGGCCAGTTCGTTGGGCGCAGCCCAATATTGCATTGATGAAGCAGTGAAATACGCGCGCGAGCGGAAACCTTTTGGCAAACCACTTGCGGTCAATCAGGCGATCCAGTTTCCCTTGGTTGAACTCCAAACCGACGCCGAAATGCTGCGCCTTTTAATCTATAAAACGGCAGCGGAAATGGACGGCATGACCAAGCCTGAAGTCGCGGTGCGGTTATCCGACAAAGTCAGCATGTGTAATTACAAAGCGAACCGGTTGGTCTGCAATGCCGCGGATTTCGCGATGCAAGTCCATGGCGGTATTGGCTATTCGCGCCATAAGCCGTTCGAACATATCTATCGCCACCATCGGCGCTACCGGATTACTGAAGGCGCAGAGGAAATCCAGATGCGCAAAGTGGCGGGACATATGTTTGGATTTATGGGGTGATGGTTATGCAACAGGCAACCGATTTTCTGGAAGAGAGCAGAGGATTAGCGCAGCTTTTGGCTTCGCTGTCCGAAGATGAATTTGAAACGCAAACGCAGTTCAAAAATTGGACCGTCAACAATATCATTCGGCATTTGCATGTTTGGAATGTTGCGGTGGACCTGTCGTTGCGGGACGAGGCTGCATTTGGTGGATTTGTTGCGGCGATGATGGAGGGTGTACGCGGCGGCAATTTACCTACCTTTGAGGCATCCTATCTGGATGGACTCTCTGGCCCGACTTTGCTCCAGACATGGCAGGAACGAACTGAAGCGGTGGCCGCAGCTTTTGCCGAAGCCGATCCCAAACAGCGGCTGAAATGGGTGGGGCCGGATATGAGTGCGTTAAGTTCTATAACCGCGCGTCTCATGGAAACTTGGGCGCACGCACAGGCGGTTTATGATGTTTTGGGCGTCGAGCGGCAGGATACCGACCGGATTGGTAATATCGTTCGATTGGGCGTGAATACTTGGGGCTTTACGTGGAAGAACCGCCGCCAAGACCCGCCCGGACCAATGCCACAGCTCAATCTGACTGCGCCGTCTGGAGTCATATGGGAATATGGCGAGGCGTCAGACAGTGGAGCCATAACGGGAAGTGCGACCGAATTTTGTCAGGTTGTCACCCAATGCAGAAACATTGCCGATACGTCGCTTGCAGTCACCGGCGAAGTCGCGCATCAATGGATGGCAATTGCACAATGTTTTGCCGGACCACCGCAAGATCCGCCGCCAGCGGGACAGCGTTGCAGAGCCGATAGGGGAGTTTGAAATTATGAAGAAGATTGCTTTGGTTTCACTGAGCGCCGCTTTGCTGGCAAGCTCACCCTTGGCGGCCCAGACTGCAGAACTCGTGACTGTGGTCCATGCCGGACAATTGCTCGACAAACCTGGAACAACCCCGCGCGGCCCATCAACCGTTATCATTCGCGGCGGTAAGATCGTTGAAATTCTGGCGGGTCATCAGGCTGGGCCGGCAGGCGCGAAGCTGATCGACTTGAAGGATAAGTTTGTGCTGCCCGGCTTGATCGACAGTCATGTACATCTGGATAGCGATGCTGGGGGTGATGCAGCGTTGATTGAGGCAATGACGGATAGTCCCGCCCGTGCCGCTTACCGTACCGCTGGAAACGCAAAGAAGACGCTGATGGCGGGCTTTACTACGGTGCGTAACTTGGGCGATGGCAGTGGCGCGACTTTGGCGCTTCGTGATGCGGTAGCAGCGGGCGAACTGCCCGGGCCACGTATCATCGATGCCGGACGCTCAATTTCGACCACGAGCGGCCATATGGATGCGACTTTGTCAGTTTCCGAAGATTTACACAACAGCATCGGCCAGGACAATCTGTGCGATGGTGTTGAAAGCTGTCGGCAGGCTGTGCGCAAACAAATTCGGCGCGGCGTGGATGTCATCAAGATAGCGACCACCGGCGGTGTTAACAGCCGCATTGGAGCCGGCCTTGGCCGGCAATTGTTTGACGATGAAGTTAAGGCACTGGTCGACACCGCGCATATGTATGGCAAGAAAGTCGCCGTGCACGCCCATGGCGATGATGGCATTGATGCCGCGCTTGCCGTTGGCGCCGATTCCATCGAGCATGGCACCATGCTGACCGATGCGAGCATCAAGTTGTTTAAAGCCGCAGGTGCATATTATGTCCCCACGCTGTCGACCGTAAATGGCTACATCGCGCGCCTTGCAGCAAATCCCAATGCCTATCCCCCCGATGTGCTTGCCAAGGTGAAATGGCGTATCGGCGTTACGGGCAAAAGCCTTGAGAAGGCCTATCCCGCTGGCGTGAAAATTGCGTTCGGGACGGATGCTGGGGTGTCCAAGCATGGCCGCAACGCCGACGAGTTCGAATTGATGGTCAAGTATGGCATGCCTGCCAGTGCAGCCATTCAGGCCGCCACAATGAACGCTGCGACCTTGTTAGGTGTTGAGAAAGACGTGGGCAGCCTTGAACCCGGCAAGGCCGCCGATCTTATTGCTGTTACAGGTGATCCCACATCGGACGTCACCGTTTTGAAAGCGGTGAAGTTCGTGATGAAGGATGGCCGGGTGTTTAAGGCCGAATGATAATCCCGATCGCGGGATCTGCTTTGCCCTGAAGAGTATCTGTGAACGCTGGAATGGCTGCAGCTATTCCAGTGCGTTCATCGATTTCTACCACGCCATCAACTGCGCCGAGGAAGCTTTTCCAGCTCGTCGCAACGGCTTCTCCAAAACCCTTTGGTCCAAGCTCTTGGATTGTTGCGACCGCGTGGTCGGGTGCGAAGAAGAGGATTGGCTTGGGGCCTGGCAGAGCACCGCCATTGCCACCTGGACTATGCGCACCGCGTGCATCGACGTGCGTTGCGCCGACAAGGCAGCTATATTTCAGATGCGAACCAAGTGCTTCGTGTAGGTCGCGAAGCAGAACCGAATTGCCGGCAAAGTCGACCGCGACTGAATCAATGGCGGTCAGATTGCCGACGTCATCATAGGCAATAACTTCGTCATAGAGACCCGTGTTGGCTACAAATTCGACGTTGCCCTTTGATGTCAGGCCAATCCTCTTGATGTGCGGTGACAAGTCCTTGGCGACGCTTGCGAGGCTCATCGACGTTTTCGACGACGCGCTGGTCATGACAAGATTCTGCGCACCGAACCAACCTTCGCGCCGGAACATTGCTTCAATGAGAAAACCGGTTTTGAACAAGGGTCCGAATAGCATCCGTTCTGCCTCTTTGGCTGGATCGTGCTCGGGATCCGCAGCAAGGCGGCTGTATTGGTTGTAAATTGGGCTCATCGGCTGTCGGTGCGCGGCCATGTCGGTGAAGCCACCTGCGCTTACCTTTCCGGGAAGGACATCGAGATGCGTTCCCATTGGAAGATAGCCATATACGCGCTCGCCAACAGCGATTTCGGCGTGGTTGGACTCGGTGGCCACCGCGTGCCCCCACATGGGCACAACGCCCCATGCGCCTTCAGCCGGAAAGAAGTTCCAATAACCAAACATATCCCCGATGACGGCATAAGTGATGTTGTTGGCGGTTACCGAGAAGCTTTCGATTTTCAGCCGAAGCGCGCCATCTGCCAGTGCAGGTAGGTCGGCATCATGGACCTTCGTTTCTGAAAGCTTCGTTTTGTCTACCCAGATCGCCTGCGCCATTACACTCTCCTAACACATCAATGTGATTCATGCTTTGACAATCACATTGCAGTGTGAAAATAGCGAATCATATTTCGCTATTTTGCGAATGTTGGAGGTCATATGTCCACCCAGTTAATTGAAAAGCTTCGCAGTCTCGTCAATGAGGGCGGCTTGTCCCGTTCGGGGCTTGCACGCGCTGCGGGTCTTCATGCCAATACCTTGCGCGATCTGGATGATGCAGGCTGGAATCCAACAGCGGAAACGCTGCGCAAGCTGGAGAGCTATCTGTTTTCGAACGATGACACACCGGCATTGGTCCCGATTGAGGAGATCATTGAGGAAGCGCGCAACGGACGGATGTACATCCTTGTTGATGACGAAGACCGCGAGAACGAGGGCGACCTTATCATTCCAGCGCAAATGGCAACGCCGGACGCAATCAACTTCATGGCGACCCATGGCCGCGGATTGATCTGCCTTTCGATGACCAAGGCGCGCTGCGAGCAGCTTGCCCTGACCCCCATGGCGCGCGAGAACCGGGAAAGCATGCAGACTGCCTTCACGGTGTCCATAGAAGCCCGTGAGGGCGTCACCACCGGAATTAGCGCCGCTGACCGCGCGCGCACGATTTCTGTCGCTGTCGATGCCTCAATGGGGCCAGACGACATCGTTTCGCCCGGACATGTGTTCCCGCTGACGGCGCGCGATGGCGGTGTTCTTGTGCGCGCAGGACATACTGAGGCGGCAGTGGACATCAGCCGACTTGCTGGCCTGAACCCATCGGGCGTGATTTGCGAAATCATGAAGGACGATGGCACCATGGCGCGGATGGATGACCTTGTCGCGTTCGCGCGCATGCACAATTTGAAGATGGGCACGATCCGCGATCTTATCGCTTATCGTCGCAAGCATGACCATCTGGTCGAGAAGCGCGCGGAAATGAAATTTCAGAGTAAGTGGGGCGGTGAATGGGTCGCGATGACCTTTTACAACAAAGCCACAGGCGATGAGACAATGGCGCTCGTGAAAGGGCGTATCGATCCTGAAAAGCCAACGCTTGTGCGCATGCACACCATGTCGATGTTTGTGGACGTGTTTGGCGAGGAGAGCGAACGCTCCGGCCTTCTGTCACGTTCGATGGAGGTAATTGCGGGAGAAGGGGCGGGGGTCATTGTCGTGATCAACAAGCCGATGAAGGGTATGGTTTCGCGTTTCATGCAGCTTCGCGCCGAAGGCAAGCAAGCTGGTGCGCCCGAGATCGAAGAATTGCGCGATTATGGTGGTGGTGCACAAATCCTCACAGAACTGGGCGTGCATGACATGATATTGCTGACCAATACCCACCACACGCTGGTTGGCCTTGAAGGCTATGGCCTTTCCATTGTAGGCGAGCGAGCTATTCCCGGCACCGGAGGCGAATGATGGCAAAGTTTTTAATAGTTGAAGCGCGGTTCTACGATCATTTGAACGATATGCTCGTCGCCGGCGCAAAATCCGCGTTAAAAGCCAAGGGGCATGAGGTTGAGGTTATTACCGTCCCGGGTGCGCTCGAAATTCCTGGCACGATTGCCATGGCTGCCGAGGCGCAGCTATATGACGGCTTTGTTGCCATCGGCGTTGTTATTCGCGGTGAAACCTATCATTTTGAAATCGTCGCTGGCGAAAGCGCCCGCGGTATCATGGCGTTGACGATGGACGGTATCGCCATCGGTAACGGCATTTTGACGGTCGAGAATGAAGAGCAAGCTATTGTCCGTGCTGATCCCAAGCAGAAGGACAAAGGCGGGGAGGCGGCGATGGCTGCCATAAAGCTGCTGGAATTACAGAACCGCTTTGCGTAATTAAGTTGCGTATTCCAAAGCGCGCGGGCCGCGCTATAGTCGCTTCATGAGCAGCACCCCTGTAGCGCCGCAGCGCGGTTTCCTCGCGACATTTGAAAGGCTGGGTAACAAGTTACCTGACCCGATTATGATCTTCGTTTGGTTGATCCTGTTTCTGATGGGGTTGTCGGCTCTGGGCGCTTGGTTGGGCTGGTCAGCTTCTTTGCCGTATTCAGGGACGGAAGCGCCGCAATGGGGTGAGTTGAAGGACGGCGTGCTGACCTATCGCGCGACGAGCCTGTTCAATGAAGAAAACATCGCGCGGCTTTTGACCGAAATGCCCAAGACGATGGCCAGTTTTGCGCCGCTTGGGCTAGTACTTACAATTGTTTTGGGCGCGTCAGTGGCCGAAAAATCGGGTCTGTTCTCGGCGCTCATTCGTGGCTCGCTGCGAGATGCACCGCGCGTTTTGATGACGCCCCTGGTCGCCGTTATCGGCATGGTGTCGCACCACGCGTCCGACGCGGCCTATGTCGTATTTATCCCACTGGCGGCGATCTTATATGCCGCTGTTGGCCGTCATCCGCTGGTTGGCCTAGCCGCTGCCTTTGCCGCCGTTTCGGGCGGTTATGCAGGGAATATCACCCCCGGACAGATTGACGTGTTGCTATTCAGCTTCACGCAAGAGGCGGCGCGCATTGTAGAACCGAGCTGGACGATGAACCCTGTTGGCAACTGGTGGTTCATATTGTCCATAGTATTCCTGTTCACCCCAATCATCTGGTTCGTGACCGACCGTGTCATTGAGCCACGGCTTGGCACATGGGGCAAGGAGCCCGACGCCGAAATTCGCGCAGAGCTGGCAAAGTCGGAAATTACCGCATCGGAAAGAAAAGGACTGCGTAACGCAGGTCTGGCGGCGCTGGTCATTGTCGGGCTGTTCGCCGCGCTCACATTGCTTCCCGGATATTCGCCGCTATTGGACGAAACCAAAGAGGGCACAGCGCAGATGCAGCCCTTTTACTCGGCCTTGGTTGCGGGGTTCTTCTTCCTATTCGTTGGCACCGGCATGGCATTTGGCATAGGCGCGGGTACGGTAAAAAGCAGCAGCGACGCGCTTGGAATGATGCAGGACGGCATCCGTGCGATGGCACCTTATATTGTGTTCGTCTTTTTCGCCGCGCATTTTGTGGCAATGTTCAACTGGTCACGTCTGGGGCCAATCATCGCAATCGACGGCGCATTCGTACTCCGCGAAATGGGTCTAAGTGCGCCATTCCTGTTGGTCAGCGTGCTGTTGCTATCCTCGATCCTCGACCTGTTCATTGGTTCGGCCAGCGCAAAGTGGAGCGCGCTTGCACCCGTCGTCGTGCCCATGTTCATGCTGCTCGGCATTAGCCCCGAAATGACAACGGCTGCTTATCGCATGGGGGATAGTTACACGAACATCATGACACCCTTGATGAGCTACTTTCCTTTAATTCTCGCCTTCGCGCGGCGTTGGGATAACGACTTCGGTGTCGGTTCATTGCTGGCGCTTATGCTGCCTTATGCGCTGTGTTTCATGGTTGCGGGCATTACCATGACCGTTGCTTGGGTGGCGCTTGATTTGCCGTTGGGACCGGGCGCACAAGTGCACTACACCCCAAGCATTGGAGTATTGAAATGAGCGGGCCTGTTCTGGCGTCTAACGTCAATAAAGACAGCGAACAGTTTCGCGCAAACGCGGCGAAGAACGAAGTGCTGCGCGATGCGCTTTGGGCCAAGGTTGCCGAGGCGGCATTAGGCGGCAACGAAAAGTCGCGTGAGCGGCATACGTCGCGGGGCAAGCTCCTTCCGCGCGAGCGCGTCGAACGTCTCCTCGATCCGGGTTCACCGTTTTTGGAAATCGGCCAACTTGCCGCCTGTGACCTCTACGACGGCGAAATTCCGGGCGCTGGGCTGATCACCGGCATTGGCCGCGTTTCGGGCCGGCAGTGCATGATCGTGTGCAACGACGCGACGGTGAAGGGTGGCACTTACTATCCGATGACCGTCAAAAAGCATTTGCGCGCGCAGGAGATTGCAGAAGCCAACCGCCTGCCGTGTATCTACTTGGTCGATAGCGGCGGCGCGAACTTGCCGCATCAGGACGAGGTCTTTCCCGACCGCGATCATTTTGGCCGTATCTTCTTCAATCAAGCGAATATGAGCGCGAAGGGCATCCCGCAAATAGCCTGCGTCATGGGTAGCTGCACCGCTGGCGGCGCGTACGTCCCCGCGATGTCTGACGAAAGCGTCATAGTCCGCAACCAAGGCACCATTTTCCTCGCTGGCCCGCCCTTAGTGAAGGCCGCGACGGGCGAAGAAATAAGCGCTGAGGATCTGGGCGGCGGCGACTTGCATGGCCGCAAATCGGGCGTGGTCGATCATGTCGCGGAGAATGACGAACATGCGCTGACCATCGTGCGCGATATCAT
>JAIXOE010000030.1 GCA_027486895.1 Sphingomonadales bacterium | reverse complement strand
GGCAGAACCTGAGGCTCTTCGCGGCTGCCGTCATAGTTGGGTTGGAAATCGACAGTGTCTTTGTCGAGATCATCCAGCAGCGCATTGGCGACCTTATTCAACCGTGCTTCGGTGTAACGCATTGATGCTGGCGGATCAGGGTCCATTGAACCAAAGTTACCCTGACCATCGATCAAGGGTACACGCATTGACCAATCTTGAGTCATACGCGCAAGAGCGTCATAAATCGCGCTGTCGCCATGCGGGTGATAGTTGCCCATGACGTCACCGACAATCTTTGCCGATTTGCGATAAGGACGGCCAGCGACAAAGCCGCCTTCTTGGCTTGCGAACAAAATCCGGCGGTGGACGGGCTTGAGACCATCACGCACGTCGGGGAGCGCTCGAGAGACAATGACCGACATCGCATAATCGAGGTAGCTCGACTTCATTTCATCGACGATGTCGACTGGCGAAATGTCCGATGGGTCCATGGTAACTATGTCGTCGCTCACAGCGCGAAAATCCTTATATTTTTTGGGTAGCTAAGCCTTAGACCCAAGTCGCCCAAATGGCCACAAGCGACTGCCCAAATCGGAGCTTTTTCTACAGCTTATCCACAGATTCACGCGTCATCGGGAATCACGGGGCGATGATGCTGCCATCATACGCAAAAATCTGGCCGCTGTGCTCCGGTTTTAGGCCCTTAAGCACTGAAAGCATGTCGGCGGCGGCACGGGTAGGGGCGAAGCGTTCATGCGCCGGATTGCCCTTAAAAGGCGCGCTCAGCTGCGTCTCGACGGTGCCTGGATGAAGGCCAACAACAATGGATTGCGCATTCTTGCGTTGCCATTCGATCGCAATATTTCGAAGGAACATATTGAGCGCCGATTTTGACGCACGATAGCTGTGCCATCCGCCTAGCCGGTTATCGGAAATGCTGCCGACGCGGGCGGAAAGTGCAGCGAAGCAGATCGGACCTTGCTTTGCCATGATGGGCAGAAAATGCTTTGCGACCAATGCGGGGCCAACGGCATTGATACGGTAGTTTTGCATCATCCAATCCGGATCAAGCTCGCGCAGGCTTTTCTCCGGACCTTTGTCCGCGGTGTGCAGCAATCCGGTTGCAACGATAACCAACTGTGGTGCTGTGTCAGCTAAACTGCTTGCTGCAGCGGCTATGCTTGCCTCGTCCAAGATATCGACGGGAGGCGCACTGCCGCGATGAAGCCGGACGACGCGATCATATTCAGCGCCTGTTTCCAATGCATCGGCGAGGGCCGCACCAATGCCACCACGGGCACCAATTATAACTGCTGTGCGTTCAGGCACTTGAATTTTCCTCTGGTTCGTTCAACGGGAATTCATGCAACGGCGCTATGTCAATTGCACTGCAGATGGCAAGGTCCTATAAGCGGTGTCGACTATGGCCCATGGCAATACAACAACAATCGCGGAGAGTTAAATGAAGTTGGTTTCAAAATTTGCCCTTGCACTTTCATTGGTTGCAGTATCCGCTGCACCTGCTGCTTTTGCGCAGTCTGATGAAAAGCCCAAGAAGGAAAAAAAGGGGAAGGAAGCAGCACCCGCGGCCCCGAAGAAAAATTATTCGAAGCCATTCATCGCGGCGTATATGCCTGTTGCCAACCTGCTGAACAAAACCAAGGACGCAGTGGCGGCTAAGGCTGAATTCCCCAAAGTGGTCGCTGCGATCGCGAATGACGACGACCGCTACGAAGCTGGCATATTGGCAGTCAACATTGGCGTGTTGGTGAAAGATCCTGTTTTACAGGATCAGGGCATCGATCTTTTGCTGGCATCAGCGACAACACCAGTGGAAATGAAGCAGGGCTATACTTTCCGAAAAGGCGCGATTGCCTATGACGGGAAAAAGTTCGCTGACGCCGAAAAATATATGGTCGATGCGTACAACCTTGGTCACCGCGCCAACAACATCGAGTTCCTGATTTCCAACGCAATGTCGCAGCAGAATAAAGATGCTGACGCAGTCGCATGGATCGGGAAGGCCATCGCAGCAAGCAAGGCGGCCGGCCAGGTCAACAAAGCCTATGTCGTCCGTGCCGCCAACCTTTCTGCGAAGGCGAAAGATTATGCTGGTGCCGCCAATTTCTACAAAGAACTGGTCATGGCCGAGAATAACGCTGACTACTGGCATGATGCCATTGCGTTCTTTAACCGTTCGCTCAACACGAACCCTGAAGAATCGCTCGATCTGATGCGCTTGATGCGTGCCACCAACGGCCTGCGGTTCCAGCAGGAATATGCCGAGTATCTCGACAGCTTGAGCTATGTCGGCGTGCGCTATCCCGCCGAGGCTGTGTCTGTTCTGGACGAGGGCTTTGCCAAGGGCATAATTTCACGGAATAACGTGACTTTCAGCGAGCGTTACAACGAAGCCAAGGGGCGTTTGGCTGAAGATACCCGCACATTGGCCGGCACGATCGCGCCTGCAAAAGCGAGCCCCAAAGGCATGTTGGCGACTTTGACGGGTGACTCGTTCTTCTCGCACAAGGATTATCAGACAGCCAAGGACCTGTATGAGACAGCTTTAAGCAAGGGCCCTGTCCTAGATAAGGACGGCGGAAACCAGACAGACCGTACGCGCTTCCGGCTTGCTATGTCGAAGACTATGTTGGGTGACTATGCCGGCGCGAAAGCTGATTTTGCGCAGATTACGGGCGCAAATCGCAAGGCTATTGCGGAATATTGGTTGATGTACATCAACCATTTGGAAAAACCTGCTGCCGCGGCGCCTGCAGCAGCGCCTGTTACCTAAATCTCTCTGTCATTTTGGAAAGGGGCCCGCGCAATCGGGCCCTTTTTTTATGCCATCGGTATTGGCACGCCCGGCTCGTCTTTTGCGGTCCGGATGGTCAGCGACGTTTTGACGCTGCTTACATTTGGCGCTGATGTCAGTTGCGATGTGAGAAATTCCTGAAACGACTGAAGATCGCGCGCTACAATTTTGAGAATGAAGTCAATTTCGCCATTCAGCATATGGCATTCGCGCACGTCGGGAAGCGCCCGGACATGCTGTTCGAACGCCTTCAAATCTTCCTCCGCCTGACTTTTTAGGCTAACCATCGCAAATACGGTGATTGTGTAGCCCAAAGCGCTAGCGTCAACGTCCGCGTGGTAGGACTTGATCGTGCCTGACTGTTCCAATGCACGCATACGCCGCAAGCATGGCGGGGCGGTCAGCCCAACCTTGGTTGCAAGTTCAACATTGGTAATGCGACCGTCAGCCTGCAATTCCGCCAAAAGCTTCATATCTATCGCATCGAGGTTCATATTAGCCATGATCGTGTTATTTCCATTTCCATTATGCCCCGGCGTTATAATATAATTATATTATATTGCAATTGTCCCATAGTGTGACGCGCCAATTTTGGCGCTTTCACACCGCCGCTTATGGGTTTATCGCACAGCCATAATACAGATAATGTTACATTAGGATTTGCCGAGTTTGCGCTTTGACGATCGCCTTGAAACCACTTTGCGTCAGGCGGACGACGAAGGCATTGGCTTGTCTGCAAAGTGGCAACAACTTGTTGATATATTAGCGCAAAATCCGTCTGACTTTGACCCGGTCGCAGTGGCTTCCGGCTTGCAAAAAGTGCGGCAGTTTATGGACGTTGTTCCCGCAACGGTGCGCGAACAATGTGTACGTGCCTTGTCTGGCCGGCTTTGCTCTGCGCCTTTGCTTTTGCTGCTGTCGGGTGATGTACCGGCGGTTGCCGCAGCGGCGGTGAGCGGAGCGCGGCTGACTGACTTGGAATGGGCAGATATTGTCCCCCATATGTCTACACGCGCGCGCGGTTTCTTGCGCAACCGCAGGGACATTGGCCCTATGACTTTGCGTGCGCTTCGGGTTTGGTCATCCGCAGATTTTGTGCTGTCTCTCGACAAAACAGAGGCAGAAGATGTCGTTCGGGCACCACAGGGCGTGCAAATCCGCGACATTGTCGAACGCATTGAAAAATTGCGGCTTGAGCGTGAACATCACGCGCCAGCAGAAGCCCAGCCGGCGACCGAGGTCGAGCATTTAAGTCCCGTGGCGGAACCCATTGACGAAATACGTTTTGAAACCGACGAATATGGCACGATCAGTTGGATCGAAGGCGCGCCTGCGGGTGCGGTCGTCGGCGTGGATATCGCCGAACCGGCTTTTGACGAAGGCCCTGGACCTGATGCCTATGGCGCCGCTGCCTTTCGGCAAAAAATGCCGCTTGAAAATGCGCGTATGCGGTTATGCGGTGTGCCTGCGATCGCTGGCGACTGGCGTATAAATGCCGCTCCGTTCTTCGAACCTGTTAGCGGACGTTTCAACGGTTATCGGGGGATATTGCGTCGTCCCAATCTCGCTGAAGTGGCGCATATAGCGGATGGCAACGCGAACGACGCTGAAAATATTCAGCAATTGCTGCACGAGTTGCGTACGCCGCTGGGCGCAATTATTGGCTTTTCGGAAATTATCGAACAGCAACTTTTTGGACCAGTTACCGAAGAGTATCGCATATTGGCCGGTAACATCCTGCACGATGCCGAGCGCTTATTGTCGGGCTTTGACGATCTTTCAACGGCTGCGAAAATTGAAACTGGTGCCTATGTGGCGGAGATTGGTTCAACTGATTGTGACTGGTTGTCGCTTCGCTTGGCCGAGCGCCTGCACGAGCTAAGTGATGTTCTGCACGTCACCCTCAACCTGGTGCATGCTCACCCCGTCCGGCCGTTCGCTTTAGATAATCATCTGGCCGAACGTCTCTTTTCGCGGCTTTTGTCAGCAGTCATTATCGGTTGCGAACCTGGCGAAATCCTTGATGGTCGTTTCCGGACTGAGCCTGGGTTGAATGCGGTGAACCGTTTCGTACTTACTTTGCCGAAAAAGCTCATCGACATGGACGAGAGCGAACTTTTCGGTTCTGGTCCGGGCTCGCTAGATGACTCTAACGAGGCGCCATTGCTTGGGCTGGGCTTCTCGTTGCGCCTCGTGCGGAGCCTTGCGCGAAATGTTGGCGGGGATTTACGTTTTTACAATCAAGCGCTGATAGTGTCCCTGCCAGCCGTCAATGACGGGCGAACCGGATTAAAAGACGAAGAGCGAGAATGACATGGCAAGGCAGTTGGGAACGATGCGTAAATCAAACCCTCTGTCTATGTCCGACTTCAAACATGTTGACCTGACCGCTCTTGGCAGCCCGCGGTTCGTTTTGACCGTCGATACCGAGGAAGAGTTCGATTGGACCAAGCCATTCACCCGTGACGGTTTTGGCACTACCCATATGCGCTCTGTACCGCGTTTTCAGGCACTGTGCGACGATCACGGCATCACCCCATGCTATCTGGTCGATTATCCCATCGTAGAGGATGTTTATGGCGCAGAACTGCTCAGCGGCTATGCTCAGGATAAGCGCGCGGAAATCGGTGTGCAACTTCACCCGTGGGTGAACCCTCCGTTCGACGAAACGCTCAACAGTTATAACAGCTATGCTTGTAATTTACCGCCCGCGCTTGAGCGCAAAAAATTAACACAGCTACATTCAGCGATTGTCAGCAGAATGGGCGTTCGGCCCGACGCGTATCGGGCAGGGCGTTATGGAGCAGGCGATGCCACTCCTGACATATTACATGACCTTGGCATTGCCATCGATACCTCCGTACGCGCGCGATTTGATTATTCCAGCCAGCATGGACCAGACTATAGCACGCATCCTGTCCGGCCTTACTGGATCCAAACCGGCAGCCTGATGGAGCTGCCCGTGACAACGGTTTATTCGGGCGCCATGCGCGGTGCAGGATCTACGGTATTCAACGACTGGTTTGGGTCACAAGCTGCCCGCTCCATGCTCTCTCGCTCAAATCTACTGGAGCGTATTGCACTCACGCCAGAGGGTATCCCGCTCGATAAGGCCCTGCTGGGCATTGATCTCGCTTTGGCGGAAAAGGTGCCAATCATAAACCTGTCGTTGCATTCACCTTCGCTTGCGGTCGGGCATACGCCGTATGTGCGTGATGCAGATCAGCTTGAACAGCTTTACAACTGGTTGAATGGTGTGTTTTGTCATTTTCGCAACAGCGGTGTTCGGCCAACTACGATGGCCGAAATCGTCTCTGCGAGCCGATTTAAATCTTTTAGGTGAGATAAAGGCTTGCAAGCCGTCCCAAAGTTCGGCTATCGGCGCGCAGGCAGTTGGCGAGCCGGTCAGGGCCTGTAGCTCAGTTGGTTAGAGCTGGCCGCTCATAACGGCTAGGTCGGGGGTTCGAGTCCCTCCGGGCCCACCAGTTTTCGCTTTTGCGGGTTCTGGCAGGCAGCCAGCCGCGAGGACATTGTTATACCAGTGATCCCATGTCGGGGAGTAGCGCAGCCTGGTAGCGCATCTGGTTTGGGACCAGAGGGTCGCAGGTTCGAATCCTGTCTCCCCGACCATTTCTTCGGAAAT
>JAIXOE010000057.1 GCA_027486895.1 Sphingomonadales bacterium | reverse complement strand
TGGGTCGCAACATTGCGTGAGCCTGTCCGCGGCGCGATGGATGGCCTCGTGACATCCGCGCACCCTGCCCCTTTCCGCGCATTTGCGAGCGATCTGTCCATGATCGTCCCGCCCTTCACATTATGGGGTGCATGGCAGCGTGGCCCAACAGCACTTGTCATAAACATCGCCACAGCTGCCGCAATCGCTGCTTTTGCCTACACTATGATCCAACTGACCGGGAATTTCCCGCAGTGGTCCGCGGTTGGCTTTGGTTATTATGCTGTCTTTTCGTGGGCATCCACCTTGCGCGCCAAGGACCCTGCAACCTTTCACCTGATCTGGGGAACCCCGGCATTTATTTGCACGACCATTGGCTATGGCCTTGTCGCGCTGGCGGCCTATGCACTCGCATTCTGGTCAGCGCCTTATGCTGAGACAGTCCTTGGCCTGCCAAAGAAGGAACTCGCATTCATTCTGGGCGCGAACGGCGCTCTCAGCGGCTTTTTGGGCGTCATCATCGGCGGCCGCGTCGCTGATTTCTTGCGCACCAAAAATCCTGCAGGCCGCATCTTGGTCATCATCCTAGGCGTGGTGGGACCAATCGTTCCCATCGGCATTGGCTACACCACCGACAACGCAACGCTGTTTTACATCATGAACTTCCTTGCCGGGATGTTGGGTGCAACGGCGCTTGGCGCTGCTGCGGCGACTACACAGGACCTTGTATTGCCCCGCATGCGCGGCACGGCAACTGCTGCATTCTTCTTGGGCACCACGCTCGTCGGGCTGTCCTTTGGACCGTACATGGTCGGACAGATTTCCGACCTTGCCGGAACGATGGTCGAAGGAAAGCTGGTGGGCAACCTGCGGATAGGCATCCTTTCGCTCATCGCAGTCGCGCCCATCGCATTGGGCTTGCTCATCGCCGCCTATCGCACGGTGCCCAAGGCGGAACAGACGATAGTCGAGCGCGCACGTGACGCCGGTGAACCGGTTTAATCATACGATTAAATTCGGCTTGACGTCCGCGTTAACTTGCTGCCATTGATAAGGCATAACCGCAGTTAAATTTTGCAGGGGATTCACCATGTCGCTCGATACCATTCCACGCACCGCCTATAATGAAGATCATGAAGCGTTCCGCCAGTCGGTACGCCAGTTCCTTCAAAAGGAAGTCGCGCCCCACGCAAAGCAGTGGCAAGAAGATGGTATCGTCCCCAAGTCCATCTGGCCCAAGGCTGGTGAAGTTGGCATGCTTTGCCCCACCGCACCTGTCGAATATGGCGGCCTTGGCCTCGACTTCGGTTACAATGCCATCGTTGACGAAGAATCCGCTTATTATGGCGGCGTAGCCACTGGCTTCTCGCTGCAATCCGATATCGTTGTAAATTATATCATGAGCTACGGGAGCGAAGAGCAAAAGAAGCATTGGCTGCCTAAGATGATTTCCGGCGAAGTCATCACCGCTATCGCCATGACTGAGCCTGGCACCGGAAGCGACCTTCAGGCAATGAAGACCACCGCCCGCAAAGATGGCAATCATTATGTCATCAACGGCAGCAAGACCTATATCACCAACGGCCAGAATGCGGACCTGATACTCGTCTGCGTCAAGACCGATACCGAAATCCAGCCAGCTTATAAAGGCATGTCGGTTGTCCTCGTTGAGGCAGACCGTGACGGTTTCAAGCGCGGCCGTAACCTCGACAAAATCGGCATGGATGAAGCTGATACTTCGGAACTGTTTTTCGAAGATGTTCGCGTACCAATGACCAACTGCTTGGGCGAAGAAGGCAAGGGTTTCATCTATCTGATGAGCGAGTTGCCACAGGAACGCCTGTCGATTGCCGTATCGTCGATGGCAAGCACACAGAAGGCCTTTGATGAAACCGTCGCATTTTGCCGCGAGCGCATCGTGTTCGGCAAGCCACTGCTGGATTTCCAGAATACCCGTTTCGTGCTGGCCGACATCAAATCTAAGCTTCAGGTCGGCTGGGCGCATCTCGATTGGGCGTTGAATCGCCATTACAAGAAAGAGCTGACCGCTGAGGAAGGCGCTGCTGCAAAATTGTGGCACACGGACCTGCAGTGGGAAGTCGTTGACGCCTGTCTGCAGCTCCATGGCGGCGCTGGCTATATGAACGAATACCCAATCGCCCGCATGTGGCGTGCCGCCCGCGTAACGCGCATTTTCGGCGGCACCAACGAGATCATGAAGGAACTGATTGGTCGCGGGTTGTAAAGCGCTTCATCCTTATACCACTCCGTCACCCTGAACTGGTTTCAGGGTCCATCGTGCCACACAGCCGTTGGTTGAGGCTGATAAATTGACCCTGAAACAAGTTCAGGGTGACGACTTTTGATGAAGGTTTCTCATGCCCAGACCTCAAGCATGGCAGCTTAACCCTGCCAGCTATCCGTTCAGCCACCGCACCGAAACGCGGTTTGCGGACATGGATGTGCTCGGCCACATAAACAATGTCGCAATGGCCGGACTGTTTGAGCATGGGCGCGGCATGTTTAACCACGCCATTGAGGTCCAGCGCCGTGCACCGGGCCAAAGATGGCTGATCGCCAGCGTCAATCTGGACTATATTGCCGAGGCGCATTTCCCCGAGCATGTCGCCATCGCGAGCGGCATCGCGCGGATTGGCAACAGCAGCTGGGACATTGCCTCAGCAGCCTTTCAAGGCGGCGAATGCAAGGCTACCTGTATCACGACAATCGTGCTGACCAATGCGGACGGCGCCGCGCCCATCCCTGATGGCCTCAGAGAAGAGTTTGAACGGCTGCGCGTTAAAGCAGCTTAATCAGCGAAGGTTGCAGCGCGCTTTTGCATCCCGGCCATAACCGCCTCAATCTGGTTGGGGGTTCGGATAACGCGCGCTTGGCGGACGCTTTCAGCCATCAAGATCGCGTCTTCGTCCATGTCGCCATATTCGTTAAACAGCGCCTTGGCCTCGCGCATAGCGCCGGGGTTCCGGTCCGCGATTTCGCGTGCAATCGCCATGGCACGGGTGTGCGGATTTTCATCAACGAAGGTCGCGAAGCCAAGCGTCAAAGCTTCTGCCCCTGAAAATTCGCGATTGGTGTAGGTTAACTCACGCAGCATGTCTTCGCGCACCATACCGCGCCACAATGCGTATCCGCCCATATCGGGGATCAGGCCCCATTTCATTTCCATAACTGCAAGCCGGGCGTCGGGCGCAATCACGCGGATGTCCGCACCGCTGGCAATTTGCAGGCCGCCGCCAAAGCAAACGCCGTGGACTGCAGCGACTACCGGCATTGGCAATTTACGCCACAGCATGGCCACTTGCTGGAATGTATTGGCATTGCCGTGCGTTCGGTCTGTGAGGCTGCCCATACCGCTGTTCGCGCTGGCACCGCCGCTTGCCATGCTGGCCATATCGAGCCCTGCACAAAAGCTACGTCCCTCACCCGACAGCACCACAGCGCGCACGCCCTTCATGGCTGCAAGCTCTTCTCCGGCGGATATAATTCCGTGAAACATCGCTGGATCGAGCGCATTCATTTTGTCGGCGCGTGTGAGCCGCACATCGGCCACGTGGTTTTCAACGGTTATGCTAACGCGGTCGTTCATGCGGCGCTCCTATTCAACGCGAATTCTACCAAAGGCAGTTGGTCATTACCAAAATACATATATGTTTTGTCGACAAAAATCGTGGGTGAGCCATAGCCGCCGCGCGCAATGACTTCATCTGTATTTGAGCGCAGCAATGCCTTTACGTCGTCTGACTGCGAACGTGCGCGCAGGGCGTCGCCATCCAAACCGACGCTGTTGGCCACTGCAACCAGCACGTCCGGATCATCAAGATTTTCCTGAGCGCCAAAATAGCTTTCGAACGCAGCTTTCGTGAATGCTTGCAGGGCCACTGGGTCATCGGCAAGACTGCAGGCCATGCGCATCGCGTTAACGCTCTTGGCGGGGTGATATTGGCTTGGGAAATTTAAGGCAACGCCAGCTAACGCTGCCCAGTCGCGGAGTGTTTTCCAACTGTGCAGCAGCTTTGGATTGTCCGATGCTTCGCGGGCAGCATAGACAGCCGGGTTGATCGCGTTGAACACGCCGCCGACCAATATGGGCTGCAATTTCATCGTCGCTCCTGTGCGTTCAAGCACGTCCGTAATGTTCGTGAACGCAAGATACGTCCATGGGCTTGAAAGATCGTAGAAAAATTCAACCCGATCGCTGTGCATTCTACCCTCCCGATATTGCCCCCTGCTTTAGCATTGCCGATTATTTAATGAAGCGATTAAATGTCGAATTACGACTTGCGACAATGTTCCCTGACTGGTCGGTGAATATACACCACTGGCCGCATCGCGGACCAATTGTCGGCTATCTTAAATTGACATTAACCATATGGCGTCACAGGGAAGTGGGCAGATAAAAATGTCCGGGTGGATAAGGACAGGGTCGTGGATAGAGTTCCCTATGTTTGAAGGCAAAGATACGCACTTTGCCGCGGCCGGCTGGAACGGAAGCGTTACGCTTGCCGATGCAATGGTCGCACCCATGCGCCAGGCCACCGAACTATCGTGGCGCGAACGCATCGCCCAACTCGACCTCGTCCCCGACCTTGGCGAAGACATTGGTTCCGTTCGGTGGTTTCGTGGCCTCGGAACGCTAACCTTGTTGAGCGTGGCCGCGCTTGCGCTCCTCCCCGACTTTGGACCTATTTACGGCCCGCAACCGGCCATCGCGACTGAAGCTGAGTTCGAAGAAGCCCGGGCGCAAATGATTATGCCGATTGCCTATGGCAGTGACAGCGGCAAACGGATGGCCGCCACGGACGCAGTTATTGCGCTTGCCGGAAGCCCGGAGCGCCCCCGCATCGAATTGACAGCATCTTTGGGCCGCGGTGACAGCTTTGCCCGCGTCCTGCAGCGCGCTGGCGTTGGTGGAAGCGAAGCCAGTGATGTTGCGACCATGGTTTCAGGCGTCACTTCGCTTTCGGATATTGAACCCGGTACCCCCATCAATATCGTGCTCGGTACGCGCTCTGCCAAAAATCAGGCACGGCCGCTGGAATCCGTCGCGTTTCGCGCGCGTTTTGATCTCAATCTTGTCATCAACCGCGAAGGTGGCGCGCTCAGGTTGAACCGCAAACCGATTAATGTCGACGATACACCGCTACGCATTCGCGGAACAGTCGGCAGCCAGGGCATTTACCGGTCGGCACGCGCAGCCGGTGCACCCGCCGGCGCAATCCAGGATTATCTGAAAGTCATTTCGGGCCGGATGTCATTATCGGCAATCCGTGCGACGGACGAATTTGACATCATCGTTGATTACAAGCGCGCTGAAACAGGCGAAGTTAAGGTCGGCAATCTTTTGTATGCCGGCGTCGACCGCGACGGTAAATCGCCGATCCAAATGCTCAAATGGAGCAATGGCGACAACAGCCAGTGGTTCGAGGCGTCGGGTGTAGGTGAATCGAAAGGCGCGCTAAGCCGTCCAGTCAACGGTCCGGTAACGTCGGGCTTTGGCGGCAGACGCCACCCGATTTTGGGTTATGTCCGCATGCACAGCGGTCTCGATTTTAAAGCAGGCTATGGCCAACCGATATTTGCAGTCACCGATGGTGTTGTTGCCTATGCAGGACGCAAAGGTGGTTATGGCAACTTTGTCCAATTGAACCATGGTGGCGGACTGGCCAGTGGCTATGGCCATATGAGCCGCATCGCCGCACGTGCCGGTAGCCGCGTACGGCGCGGTCAAATCATCGGCTATGTAGGGTCAACCGGCCTATCTACCGGCCCGCATTTGCACTATGAATTATATCGCAACGGACGCCCGGTTAACCCCAATTCGGTCAAGTTTACGCAACGCGCACAACTCGGTGGAAGTGACCTTGCGCGCTTCAAAGGGACGCTTCAGCGGCTTAAATCGGTCAAAGCAGGGGCCGCACTAGCGCCATTGCGTGCGCCAACGAAAAGCACCGATGAACCGAAGCGCGAAATCGACCGGCTGACGCTTCAAGTTGGCCGTTCGTTGACCAACGGATAAGTCATTGAGGATGCGGCCTAACACCGCTAACTGTCCGTTATGAGCAACACATCCTTTTTTCCGAACACCCGCCTCCGCCGTACGCGCGTCACCCAATGGAGCAGAGCAATGGTCCGCGAGACCATGCTCTCGCCAGCAGATCTTATATGGCCATTGTTCGTCACCGAGGGAGAAGCGGTCGAAGAGCCGATTGCGTCCTTACCGGGTGTATCACGCTGGTCCGTCGACCTGATTGTTGTCCGCGCTGCGGAAGCCATTGAGCTTGGCATACCCTGCATAGCCTTGTTTCCAAACACGCAGCCCGAGCGGCGGAGCGAGGACGGAAATGAAGCGTTGAACCCTGACAATCTGATGTGCCGTGCCATCCGCGCTATCAAACAGGCGCATGGCGATGCCATCGGCGTTTTGACCGATGTAGCGCTCGACCCATACACGTCGCACGGACAGGACGGACTCATCGATGATGCCGGCTATGTGCTAAACGACGAAACAGTTGCCGTGCTTGTCGATCAAGCAGTAAATCAGGCCAATGCAGGCGCGGATATTATTGCGCCAAGCGATATGATGGACGGTCGCGTAGGCGCCATCCGCAAGGCGCTCGAAATGAATGGTCATCCCAATGTTCAAATCATGTCCTACGCCGCCAAATATGCTAGCGCATTTTATGGCCCGTTCCGTGACGCCGTTGGCTCAAGCGGCCTGCTTAAGGGCAACAAGAAATGTTATCAGATGGATCCCGCCAACAGCGATGAAGCCATTCGCGAAGTCGCTATGGACATTGCCGAAGGTGCGGACAGCGTCATGGTTAAACCCGGCTTGCCCTATCTCGATATCGTCCGCCGCGTGCGTGACCAATTCGATGTGCCCGTGTTCGCGTACCAAGTGTCGGGAGAATATGCGATGATTGAGGCCGCTGCTGCCGCTGGCGCAGGTGACCGGGACGCATTGGTGCTGGAAACGCTGATGGCGTTCAAGCGCGCCGGTTGCTCTGGCATTCTAACTTATCATGCCGCCTTGGCGGCCCGTCTTCTGAAGGGGTAAAGCATGAACGAGACTGAAGCACGAAGCAGCAGGGGTTTGTTCCTGCTGACCATTTTGACTGGTAGTTTTCTGCTTTTCCTCGTTCAGCCCATGATTGCACGCATGGCACTACCTCGGCTGGGTGGTGCGCCTGCGGTTTGGAACAGCGCGATGCTTGTGTATCAGGCGTTGTTGCTTGGCGGATATGCCTACGCCCACCGGTTGGCCCGTGAGCCCGCCCGCCGCCAAGCCACTATCCACATGCTATTGTTTGCTGTTGCATTACTGTGGTTGCCGCTTGGCCTTGTTAACATGAACCCGCCGGCTGATGGGTCGCCGATATTCTGGGTGCCATGGCTGCTCATTGCCTCCATTGGGCCGCTGTTTTTCGTGGTGGCCGCGCAGGCGCCGCTCATGCAGCGCTGGTACGCCATATCTGGAAATAAGGGCGAGCCTTACGCCTTATATGCAGCGTCCAATATTGGCAGCTTTGCAGGCCTTCTCACCTACCCGTTGCTGGTTGAACCGTTCACGGCCTTGAACAGCCAAAAATGGCTGTGGAGCGGCATATATCTGTTGCTCATGGCGCTGGTCGGCATTTGTGCGCTGAAGATTTGGCGGACTGCAGCGGACAGCCCCGTTGCCGCGCACGAAGAAGCGGACGCACCGGCGATTGGTTGGAAACGCAAGCTGTACTGGATTGTACTTGCTGCGGTTCCATCAGGCCTGATGCTGTCGACAACATCGCATCTGACAACCGACCTGATGGCGATGCCCCTGTTGTGGGTCATCCCGCTGTCGATTTACCTGCTGAGTTTCAGCGTCGCCTTTGCTGACAATCAGCGACCAGCCTATTGGATTAGCCGCTTTGCACCGCTGGTGATGGTAGTCGCAGGTTCGTTTATCTTCATGCCGGGCAGCAAGGCAGCGATTAACGGACTGGTGTCGAGCCTTAGCTTATTGTTCGTCGTCGCCGTTGCGCTGCATAATGAAATGTATCGCACCCGGCCAGCACCTAGCCAGTTGACCAATTTCTATCTGATGATGTCGGTTGGCGGCGTCGTTGGTGGCCTGTTCTGCGCTATTGTAGCGCCGTTGCTGTTTGATTGGACATGGGAACATCCCATCTTGATACTGTCCGCTGCCGTCCTTTTGCCCACCATCACGCTCATCACGGTCAACAGGGATGACCCGAAAGTCCCATATGTTATGGCCGGGCTTGGCTTGCTCGCATTGGTTCTTGGTGTCGCCAGCGGCGTATTGGAACCCGATTCATTCACGATCGGCAAAGTTGTCATCGCGTCCGTTGTTATCGCGATAGCCGCGATCGTCGCGGGCTTTCGCGTTCCGTTTCTGTTGGCGGTCGCAGGCCTGCTAACTCTCAATGGCGGTTGGTATAATGCGCAGCTCAGCCTTGATGGCGTGCGTATGCGCAGCTATTTCGGGACCTACACGATAAACTCGTCTGAATCCGGTCGTGTTCGGTGGCTTACCCATGGCACGACGATGCACGGGATGCAGCTGCTGGATGAACCAACGTTGCCCATCAGCTATTATTCCAAAAACTCCGGCGTGGGAAAAGCCCTCGCCGAGGCTCCGGCTTTGTACGGACCGAATGCAAGCGTTGGTGTTGTTGGGTTGGGCACGGGTACGCTGGCGTGTTACCGCAAACCGGGTCAAACATGGCAGTTTTTCGAAATCGATCCATTGATTGTCGAGATCGCCAAGGACCGGAAGATATTCTCCTTCTTGGAGAAATGCGCGCCAGATGCGGCCATTACTGTTGGCGATGCCCGACTAACGCTCGCCGATGTACCGCCCGGGCAATTCGACGTGCTTGCGCTGGATGCTTTCTCGTCCGATGCGATTCCTCTGCATCTTCTTACTCAGGAAGCATTCGAAACCTACGGCAAGGCATTGGCGCCAAATGGCATGCTGCTCGTGCATATTTCCAACCGCTACATTGATCTTAACCCGGTTGTCGCAGCTGAAGCTAAGGCAAATGGCTGGTATGCCGCTTTGCGCCACGACAGTCCAACCGAAGAGATGATCAACAAAGGTGCGCGCGCGTCACAATGGATTGCACTCAGCCGTGATCCAGCGAAATTGGCGCAGCTGACGGGCCCGCTCGCTAACACTAAAAGCAAATATTATAACGCAGACCAATGGCTGAAGCTCGATCCTCCCGGCAAAACGCAAGCGTGGACTGACGACTATGCGTCGGTGCTTCCGCATCTCTCATTATGGAAAATCCGATGACGCCCAACAGGCCCGATGTCAGCATAATCACGCTAAACGGCAAGACACCACAAATCGATGACAGTGCGTTTATCGCGCCTGGATGCCGCATTATCGGTGATGTTACCATCGGACCGGACTCGAGCATCTGGTATAATTGCGTCATTCGCGCTGAAGTGAACCGTGTTGTGATTGGCGCGCGGACCAATATTCAGGACGGTAGTATTGTCCACTGTGACGGCCCTATGCCTGGCGTAGAGGATGGCTTCCCGACGATTATCGGAGATGACGTGCTGGTCGGTCACAATGTTATGCTGCACGGGTGCATATTGCACGATCGCGCTTTTGTCGGCTTGTCGTCGACCGTTATGAACGGAGCTGTGATTGAAGGTGACGGTATGCTTGCAGCAGGAGCCATGTTGACGCAGGGCAAACGCATTGAGGCTGGGCAATTATGGGCGGGGTCGCCCGCGCGGTTTGTCCGCGATTTGAACGAAGCCGCAATCGCGGGCATGCGCCTTGGCGTTGCGCATTATGTCGAAAACGCAAAGGCCCATGCTGCCGCGACGGCCGAAATTTAAAACTTCGCCCTGATTGTGAAACGACCATTGATCGGCGCGCCTGTCGAGATGTTGTTGTTGTTGTGCGCGTCGGAATAATATTCGGTATCGAACAGGTTTTCGACGTTCAGTTGAAGCTGCAACCTATCACTCACATCATAATATAAGGCAGCATCAACGCGGGTGAATGCAGGCAGCTTTGTTGTCGTCGCGGATGTGCGGATAGCTGCATATTGGCTCGACTGATGAATGATGCCGACACCGGCAGCAAACGCGTCGGAAAAATCATACCGGTTCCAAAGGCTTGCCTGATGCTTCGGTACTTGCGCCAAGCGCACAGCATTGTTGCCAGCCAGAACGGCGTCCTGATAGCTGTAGCCTCCATGCACCTGCCATTGCGAAGTCACGCGCCCTGTTGCCGCCAACTCAATTCCTTGAGTCCGCGTTTTGCCAATATTGATGCTTGCAAGCGGATTGGCGGGGTCCGGCGTAGTCGCATTGCTGCGATCGAGCTGAAACACCGCTAGTGTAAGGTTGAAGTTGGGCTGTACATCCCATTTTGCGCCGATTTCATAGTTGGTGAATTTTTCCGGGGCCAAATTCTGCTGTGTAACTGTCAGAGCCAGAAACTGGTCACCCGATCGGGGCAAGAATGACTGGCTATAGCTGCCGTAAAGCGACATGCTTTCTTGCGGTTTGAAAATCAGTCCAAGGCGCGGGCTGACCTTTTCATCCTTGCGTGCAAAAGGTCTGTCGATTGCAGGGAGCAAATCAGAACCGCTTATGTCAAAACTGTCGTACCGAAGCCCTGCGACGACATCGATATGTTCGCCAAAGCTAATCTGGTCCTGCACATAAGCGGAGAAGAACTTCACGTCAGAAACGCTGTCGCGTGCCAAAGCGTTGAAAGTAACCGTCGGAAAAATCGGGTTCGAAAGGCTCAATGTCGCATTTGAAAGCGTGCCATTGAACCGGCTATTGGCCGACTGCTGATCTCCATATTCAGCGCCAACGAGAATTTTGTGCGCAAGCGCTCCGGTCTCGATATCCCAAACCAAATTTGCTTGGGCGATGAAGTTTTCGCGTTGGGTGGGGTCACTATAAGCAGCCAGCGCGACTGTTCCATTTTGTGCTGTCGCCGGTCCATTTGCAAAGACGTTCACATAGATTTTGTCGTAATCGCCGTACAGCATCGTTCCGCTGAAATTCAGATTTGGTGCCAATTCGCCGTCAAGCCGCAGCTTCGCAATTTGCGCTTCAAGCCGCGTGCGGTTGACGCCGGGGACGCCGAAAAACTGGTCGCGAAAACCAGCCAAGGGACGATTGGGTTGGCCAGCACTCGTTGCTAGCGACGGGATGCCACGATCAGTCGTTCGGTCATCACGGACATATTCGTATGAGACCCCCAGCTTCCAACCATCGCTTAGCTTGAACGCGACATAGGGATTCCAAGCATAACGTTCGCCCCCGACCGAATCACGGTGGCTGTCGAGGTTCTCGTAAACCGCGTTAATGCGAACAGCAGTCGATGCATTCAACGGCGTGTTCAAGTCGGCCGAGACGTCATAGGCGCCGAAACTGTTGACGCTGGCTTGTCCTGTATAAATGAAATCATCACTCAACGGAGACTTCTGGACACGGTTGATAATACCGCCGCCGCCGCCGCGGCCAAAGATCAGGGCATAAGGGCCCTTCAGAATTTCGACCCGTTCAATGTTGTATAGTCCGCGATAATATTGAACGTCGTCGCGAACGCCATCCAAGAAAAAGTCAGCCGTTGTATTTTGTCCACGCAGGGTGATCTGGTCCCGATTGCCCTCGCCTTGGCCCACTGTTGTTCCAGGAACATAACGCAATATATCCGCCAGGGAGTGATGCGCCTGATCGTCCAATTGTTCGCGGGTTACGACATTGATGGTCTGCGGAATATCAATGAGCGGCGTGTCGGTTTTTGTGGCCGTAACTGAATTGGAAGCCAGATACCCATCGCTTATACCTGTGACGATGATTGTCCGGCTGTCATCATTTGCCCCGGCATCAAATGCCGCGTCGTCAGCGAATGCATAGGGCGCGCTCATAGCGACAGAAATCAAGGCGAAAACGGATGAGGAGAGACGGAGCATTTTAGACCTTTTTATGGTTATTGCGAATGACTCGCAATCCTATTCTCCGTCCCTATTGCGAATCATTATCATACGCAATTCAAAAATGTAAAAAAGCGCGTTTGCTTTTGCAGGTGACCGATTTAGGTAAATCGCGACGCAAACTGCATTATCGGGGACGACCATAATCATGAACGCAACGATCTGGCATAACCCGGATTGCGGGACGTCGCGCAAGACGCTCGCCATTCTTCAAGAAGCGCCGGGTGTAACGGTCGAGATTGTCGAATATCGCAAGCAACCCTTCACCCGCGCAAAGCTTGAGCAGCTGTTCAACGATGCCGGACTAACGCCGCGCGGAGCACTGCGTACCCGTGGCTCACCCGCCGAGGAACTAGGTCTTATAGACGGCGCTTCGGCGGATCGCATATTGAACTGTATGGTTGAACACCCGATATTGGTCGAACGGCCGTTTGTGGAGACGGATAAAGGCGTCCGGTTATGCAGGCCGCAGGATAAGGTGCTTGACCTGATTTAAAGCTACCTCATGCCACCTGGCGGTGCGGCCCCTTAAACAGTTCAAGGCTGTCTGCAAAAATCATCGGACGCCCAAAATAATAGCCCTGAATTTTCTTGCACCCAAGCTGCTGGATCATCGCGAGTTCGCTCTCGGTCTCAACGCCTTCGGCAGTCGTAGCGATATTCAAACTATCGGCCAAAGCAACCACGGCGCGAATGATGGCAAGGCTTTCGGCCTTGTTCTTGGCAGCGCCCTGCACGAAACTGCGATCAACTTTGATCGTATCGAAGCGGACGTTGCGCAAATATCCAAGCGACGAATATCCCGTACCGAAATCATCGAGCGACAATTTGATACCAAGCCCGCGGATCCGGTCGAGCACCTGCACAGCCAGCGTCCCGTCCCTGAGGAAAATACTTTCGGTGACCTCTAGTTCGAGCCGCCAGGCGGGAAGACCGCTGTCATGTAGTGCCGAGACAACCGTTTCCACGAAGTTTGTGCTGGTCAACTGATCAACCGATATGTTGACCGCAACGCGAGACGATTCCGGCCAGCTCATGGCATCCTTACACGCCCGCCGCAGAATGAAATCACCAATGCCAACGATGAGCCGCGCATCCTCTGCCACAGGAATGAACTTGGCCGGCGAAACATTCCCGAATTTTGGATTGTTCCAACGCAGCAATGCCTCAAAGCCGACAAGTTCATTTGCGCCGCTGGCGTTCACGACTGGCTGATATTCAACATGGAATTGTTCGCGCTCTAAAGCTGCGCGCAGTTCAAACTCCATCAACCGGCGTTCTTCGGCATTGGCATGGAGCTTATGCTGGTAATTGTGGTGCGTATTGCCACCCTGATCCTTCGAACGGTACAGGGCTAAATCAGCACTGCGCATCAGCAGTTCAACCGTGCGTCCATCCGCTGGCCCAAGCGCACTTCCGATGCTTGCTCCAATGAACAAGGTATTCTGATCAACATCGTACGGCCGTGACAGGCTGTCGATAATGCGCCGGGCAAGCGTCGCGACATATTTGCTGTCGTTCGCGTCTTTGATCACCACTGCGAATTCGTCTCCGCCCAACCGGCCACACAATTCATTCTCGGTCATGATGAGCTGCAACCGGCGCGCCACTTGCGCGAGTAGGCGATCGCCAACAGGGTGTCCAAGGGTATCATTGACGGCCTTGAACCGATCAAGGTCGATCATCAGAAAACCGCAGCGGCGACGCCATTTTTCCGCTTCCTGCAAAGCGCCCGCCAGAGTTTCGGTCAATTGCAACCGATTGGGAAGGCCAGTCAGCGTATCGAAACGTGCAAGATGTGAAATCTTGTTTGCGGACTCACGCTGTTCGGTAACGTCCGAACCAACGCCACGGAATCCAAGAAAGCCACCATCTTCAGAATGGCGCGGCGATGCGGACAATTCCCACCAGCGCTGAACGCCTTTAAATGTCACAGGTACGATGAGGTTGCTGAAAGACTCGCGCCGCTTCAGGCGATTTGCCAGCTCATGCAGCTCTGCCGGATATTTGCCGCCCTCCCATGCATCACCAGCGATCAACTTTAAGAGCGGCTGCCCTTCGACGGCTTTCGCCTCTTCACCAAGCGCATAAGCAAAGCGGGGCGATACGTGGGTTGCACAGCGCGAAACGTCGGTTTGCCAGAGCCAGTCCGCACCGCTGTCTTCAAACTCGCGCAGCAGCAAGCTCACTGTTTCCGATTTTTCCTGAACAATGCTGTTTGCAACTTCGAACAGGATTTGCGCACGTGCGGATCGCAAGCAGGCGAAAATAAGAAGCGCGCCGATGCCGCAGGATGCTACAGCCAAATAATAACCGCCGTGATAGACAAAGCCCAAACTCGCGCAAAAGCTGGTCACCCCGATGAAAATCGTTGCCGCCATTGGGGCTGTGGGCAAAAGCAATGATGAATACACCATCATTCCCAGCACGATGGACCACAACCCAAGCATCTCCATGATCGTGCCGCTCGCACCCAAGAGAACAAACGCTGAGCCCCACATCGTGGCGGTTATTCCCGAATGTGTGTTCAGCCGTTTCACGTCTTCGCGATTATATTGGGGCCTATCCCAAGCCCATTTTGCGCCAAATTGGTAAAAGGAGCCAAGATGAAAGACGCAAAAGAGCAAACCCCATGAGGCTAACGCCCATGCTGGCGCGATTTCACGGTATAAAACCAAGGCCATAATCGCGAAGAAAAGGTTCAATGCCACGCGAAGCGTCGTGCGTTGCTGGATCGATCGCGCCTGTATGTTACGTATGACGTCCCCGTCGAGGCCAACCGGGTCGGCTAGACCAAGCAGCGCCTTGTACGAGAGGTCGCTAGGCAGTTCGAAGGAAGCATCTTTTTTAATCACGCCCCACATGTACGGCGATATCATTACTTAAAGGTAAGGACGGGGACTAAAAAGATGCTGTCGCTGGCGAAAAAATGTCAGAAAATCAAAGTTTACGAGAATTTACCTCGACAGCTTCATCCAATATTTTCTCGCAATCATTTCCAATAATTGGACACGATTAGGCAGCGATAGCATATGGCTGAATTTCACCGGACAGATATAAGTTGCGTGCCTTTGCGCGGCTCATTTTGCCTGAACTGGTACGTGGCAATGTCCGCGGCGGCACCAATTCAACGACGCAATTCATGCCTGTTACTGACCGAACCTTATCGCGGATCTGCTCGCGCAGTTTTGCCCGCTCGGTTTCGTCTGTGGTACGGCACTGGACCAGCACGGCAGGTGTTTCCTCGCCGCCCGGCGTAGTCACCGAAAAAGCAGCGATGTCGCCGGCTTTAAATCCAGGCAGCTGCTCGACCGCCCATTCAATGTCCTGAGGCCAATGGTTTTTACCATTGATGATAATCATGTCTTTAGCACGACCAACAATATAGATGTAGCCGTTCGACAGGTAACCCATGTCGCCCGTATCAAGCCAGCCATCAACCAAACACGCGTCAGTCGATTCCTTGTCGCGGAAATATTCCTTCATCAACGAAGGCCCGGTGCACCACACCTTACCGATGGTTTTATCGGCAAGTGGCTCGCGGTTTTCATCGCGGATTTCGATGGTCATGTCTTTTACAGCACGGCCACAGTTAACGATTGCGCGATAGCGGACGGGACGGTCAGGCGCGCCGGGGTGACCCGTTAATTCTGTTTCTTCCACAAGCTCAACTTGAATGCCTTCGCCAGGAGGCATGATTGACACAGCCAGAGTTGTTTCAGCCAGACCGTAGCTCGGGAGGAAGGAAGAGGCCTTGAAGCCCGCATCCCCGAAAGCATCGACAAAGGCCTGCATGACATCGGGACGGATCATATCCGCGCCATTGCCGGCGAGGCGCCATTTCGCAAGATCGAAGCGATCGTTCACATGGGTCTGGCTGGAAACCCGCCGCGCGCAGATATCATATCCAAATGTGGGCGAGTAGCTGATGACCGTGCCATCCGCAGCGCTAATGACATCTAGCCACGCCAATGGCCGACGCGCGAAATCTTCGGTTTTCATGTAATCGGTCGAAACCTGGTTGGCGACTGGCGATAGGAAACAACCCACGAGGCCCATATCATGATACCAGGGCAACCATGACACGCAGCGGTCATTTTCGGTCACTTCCATGCCATGCGAATGTGCCGACAGATTGTTCAGCAGGGCATGATGCGTAACGGCCACGCCATGCGGGAAACGGGTCGAACCGCTCGAATATTGCAAATAGCAAATTTCATCGGTCTGCGCTGAAGGTAGCTCCGACTTTAACGCTATGCGGTCGCCGAAGCTTTCCCAATCAAGGCCTTCAACATTGCATGCGCTTGCCGCGTCATTGGCCATTTCGGCGAGTTCTGCTGGAAAGAACAGTATCTTGGGATCGCAGCTTTTCAGCTGCACAGATAGCTGATCAACATAGCTTTCTTTACCGCCAAATGAGGTTGGTAACGGCAGCGGCACCGGCCATGCGCCTGCATATACACATCCGAAGAACAGCGCCGCAAAATCTGGACCGGTCTCAGCCACCAAAGCAATTCGGTCATCTTTGCGTACGCCATGACTGATCAGGCGATATGCCATGTCCAGCGCGCCTGCGCGCATTTCGGTGTAGGGATACGGGCGGGCTAATTTGCCGCGCATGTCATGAAAATTGAGTCCGCGCTGCCCTTGGGCCGCATAATCCAATGCTTCGCCCAAGGTCGCAAAGTCAGAAAAACGGCGTGGCAAACTGTCCTGCGTTGGCGTGGATGCGAGTTCGCTCATAATTTTTCCCATAGCAAATAGGGCTGTGACCCATGATTTTATTATTATCCTACACTATTACGCGTTGATACCAGTTCAAATTTCGACCCGACTGTGGCAAGAATAGGGCGTGAACAGCCCACGTGCCGCCAAAAAACCCGCTCCGCCGTTAAATGACGAGAAGCTTAGGCAGTTGGCGCTCCATTATGTTGGCAAATACGCTACGACGCAGGCGAAACTCGGAACCTATTTGAACCGCAAAATTCGCGAACGCGGGTGGGATGGCGACCGCAGCGCAGACATCGCAATGCTGGTCGAACAATTTGCAGCTCTTGGCTATATTAATGATGCCCAGTTTGCTGAGGCACGAAGCAGGTCATTTGTGCGCCGTGGCTATGGCGAACGACGTCTGAATGAGGATTTGCGCGCAAGCGGCATAGGGCAAGCGGATGCCATTCCGGCAAAAGCGCATATGGAAGAAAGCACATTGAGTGCGGCCGAAAACTTCGCACGACGCAAACGTATCGGCCCCTTTGCGCAGGAAGCGGCGGCGCCAGAGAAACGCACGAAGCAGCTTAATGCGTTCTTGCGCGCCGGGCACAGTTTCGAGCTGGCCAAACGGTTTGTCTATGCTGAACCCGGGGATGAAATCGGCGACTGGATTTAGTCGTAGACCCGGTCTGCGGTCGCGACGGCCTCGGACGCCCGAAGCGCAGAAATGATACGCATAAGGTGCTGCAAATCATGCACTTCCAAATCAATTTCGAAGGTATGAAACTCAACATCGCGCGCAGTCATGCGCAAATTGATGATGTTCGCTTTGTGGTAACCAAAGATGCCTGCAATTTCACCAAGCGTACCGGGACGATTGTGAATGATTGTGCGCAACCGCGCGGACGCGCCATCGCTGCCCTGCCCCCAGCTGAGGTCGACCCAGTCGGCGTCGACACCGCTGGCTAAACGGTCACATTCGATAGTATGCACTTCGACTGGCTGGCTGGGCAGGCGAAGCCCAACAATCCGGTCGCCCGGAATGGGGTGGCAGCATTCGCCCAAATGATAACCGACGCCCGGAGTCAGTCCACGGATAGAGATAGCCCGCTCTTGGCTCGGAAAATCAAACCCAATGCCATCGGCATTAAAGCCAGGCACCAACGCCTCCATAAGCGCGCGATCGTTGATCTTGCCGAGACCAATGCGATGCATCAGCTCTTCCTCGTCCTCCAGCTTTAGCCGGGTGACCGCAGCCGTTAAGGCTTTCTTGCCAATTTTGCCGGGCATGCGCGCCGCAATTTCTTCGTAAAGCTTTCGGCCAATAGCGACGAGCTCGTCACGTTCGCGGTGCCGCACATGCCGCCGGATTGCCGCGCGCGCCTTGCCTGTCGACACGAAATTGAGCCAAGCTTGCTGTGGTTCCTGCGCCTTGGATTTTAGGATCTCGACCATGTCGCCATTGTTCAACTGCGCGCGCAAAGGGACATGGCGCCCGTTCACTTTAGCGCCAACGGTCTTATCCCCAAGATCGGTATGCACTGCATAGGCAAAATCAACGACCGTCGATCCCTTCGGCAACTGATGCAGCGCACCCTTTGGGGTGAAGGCAAATATCCGGTCCTGGTACATCGCCATGCGTGTATTTTCGAGGATATCCTCGGCATCTCGGCTGGTTTCAAGAATTTCGATGAGATCGCGCAACCAAGCGGCCTGCCCATCGGGCTTGTCTGCTTGCTTATAGGCCCAGTGTGCGGCGAAGCCATGTTCTGAACTTCGATGCATCTCCGCGCTGCGGATTTGAACTTCGACGCGCATGTTTTTGGCGAACATGATCGTTGTGTGAATCGATTTGTATCCGTTGCGCTTTGGCGTCGAGACGAAATCCTTGAACCGCCCGGGCACCATTTGCCAACGCCGATGCAGGACGCCCAGCGCGCGATAGCAGTCTTCGGTGGTCTCGGTTATCACGCGAAAGGCATTGATATCGGTCAGCTGCTCGAACGCCACATGGCGTTCCTGCATTTTTTTCCAGATCGAATAAGGATGCTTCTCGCGACCGGAGATTTTAATTTTCAGTCCAGCCTGTTCCATTTCCCAGGCAATGGTCTGGTTAATCTGGTCAATTTCGACGTCGGCCTTTTCACGGATTTGCTTCAAACGCCCCGTAATCGTCTGATATGCTTCAGGCTCAAGCTGTTCAAACGCGAGCAACTGCATCTCGCGCATATATTCATACATGCCAATCCGCTCAGCCAGCGGCGCGTAGATATCCATCGTTTCCTTGGCGATACGACGACGCTTTTCAGGGCTTTTGATGAAATGCAGCGTCCGCATATTGTGCAGACGATCAGCAAGCTTGACCAGCAGCACGCGGATGTCGTCCGAAATGGCCAACAAGAACTTGCGCAAGTTCTCCGCAGCGCGCTCATCTTCGGTTTGCGCTTCGATTTTCGATAGCTTGGTAACGCCATCTACTAAACGCGCGACTTCGGAACCAAAGCGGTTTTCCACATCTTCGATTGAAGTGAGCGTGTCCTCCACGGTGTCGTGGAGCAGCGCGGTGATAATGGTGTCCTCATCCATTTTGAGGTCGGTCATAAGTCCTGCGACTTCAACCGGATGGCTGAAATAAGGATCGCCTGACGCCCGTTTCTGCGCACCATGCATCTGAACGGTAAAAACATAGGCGCGGTTCAGCCGGTCCTCATCCACATCGGGGATATAGGCCCGCACCCGTTCAACAAGTTCATATTGCCGCATCATAATCTGCAAGATGTGGGTTTTACGCTGCGTTGCAACAGGAAACTTATGAAAATAGCCGATTTAGCAACGATTTGTACGGTGGCGGCATGGATGTCACGCCCGGGGCAAGTCTCGCTCCCACAAAAAAAGCACCGGAAAATGGTTTCCGCGTAAGTTCGCGTATTCCCATATTCCGGTGCAGTTGTCTCGGCTCAAAGCGTCAATAAAATTGTCGCGGGTTAGAAGGAGGAGAGGTGAGCCGAGTTTTCTAATTCAGAAGTTAGCTTATTAAGCGCCTGCATTGCAGGCGGCGATTTCGTCGGCTGTAAAGACGCGCTCACCAGCGGTGAATGCGGAAACCGAACCGAATTTGCGGGCAACGCTGATGCACATATTCTTTGGTGCGGTCGAGGCGATTGGCGCACGGCATGCGGTGCCTTCGCACTTTACAAACACGCTACGCAGCAGTTCTTGCTTCGATGCGGCTGGCTGGGCCAGTTCAATCTTGTAATATGGGCCGCTGCTTGCAGCTTGCGCCTGTGTCGTGACGCCGAAAAGAAGCGTAGCGCTGATAACCGACGCGGCAGCGAGTGCGCCCAAACGGGCGGAAACTTGGGAGAGAGTCATAATCTTATCCTTTTAGCTTTGCTAAATTTGCACAACGCTGGCCGGTGCTGTTGTCCCCTGACCCTCGTTTTGCGCTTCTGGAAAACCAGTTGCGAATCGCTACCTATTAGATTAAGTTTCTAGTTGCAACTTAAAACTTAAATGGGGTTGCAAAATTTTTCAGGTCGGCTCACGCTGTGTGGCAGAGGATGAATATATGGGCGAATTGCGCGAGTCACTACAGGACATCACCGAGTGTGGGTTGCCCACCGCTCTGGAAGCTATGGGCGAACGATGGTCGTTCATGATATTGCGCGCTGCGTTCAATGGTATCCGCCATTTTGAGGATTTCCTCTCCGAAATCAGTATTGCGCGCAACATATTGGCGAACCGCTTAAGCCGATTAAGCGAAAGCGGCATATTGCATCGCACCCCCTGCCCTGATGATCGCCGCAAAGTGGAATATCGCCTGACCGAAAAAGGGCTAGATTTGCTGCCCACAATGATTGCCTTGCGCCAATGGGGCGAAAAATGGGGAACGGGCGTGCCATCCAATCCAGTGTTGGTCGATGAGCTTCATCATCAACCGATCCTCCCGGTCACCATTAGAAGCCATGATGACCGCGTTCTGGGCCATATGGACCTGTGCTGGATGAATTCGGCGGATATCAATCCGATCAGCACGGATGTGTTCGCCGAACATGATGATCGGGTGCGAAAATTAAGTGCCATTTGAGTCGCACTATTGACACTAGATAAAGCAGCATTGAACTTTTGTTGCGAATCTGTTACACTGCGCGTCGACAGGCCAACAATGGTCGATAACCGCTTGCCTAACATGGGCTTATGCGGTCGATGACGTAAGGGACGAATGCAACAGTCTTATGGACAACCATTGTTGTCAGCGAGCTTATTCGCCCGAATAATCAGAAAGGTCGTAATATGACGTCCAACGCGGCGATGTTTGATGTAGGCGATTATGTGGTTTATCCCAAGCATGGGGTTGGTCGCGTAATTGAGCTTCAGGATTCCGAAATTGCAGGGATGCAGCTTCAGCTTTATGTGCTGCGCTTTGAAAAAGAAAAAATGACGCTTCGCGTGCCTTTTAACAAGGCCGAAGGCGTTGGTATGCGCAAGCTTTCGAGCGACAAAACGCTCAAGGAAGCAATGCATACGCTTACGGGCAAGCCTAAGGTAAAGCGCACCATGTGGTCGCGCCGTGCCCAAGAGTATGAAGCGAAGATCAACTCGGGCGACCTTGTTTCAATCGCTGAAGTTACCCGCGACTTGTTCCGCCCCGATGATCAGCCTGAGCAGAGCTATTCGGAGCGTCAGATTTTTGAAGCTGCATCAAGCCGATTGGCTCGTGAACTTGCGGCAATGGAAAAGACTGACGAAAAGGCAGCTCTCCAGAAGATTTTGGCTATTCTTAATGAAGCGGCACCGCAATATTACGAAAAAGCCGAATAACCAGTTTCCTTACCGGAAAATCTGAAGGGCGCTGGCAACAGCGTCCTTTTTTTTGGCATCGGTTATACCATGTTATGCCCAGCCTGACGTCCTCTTGCAGCGCGTCTAAGCAGCGGCATGGCTAATCTCATCATCTGGTACGACGGCGCATGCCCGCTTTGTGTTCGCGAGATTGCGTTGATGCGGCGTCTTGATTGGAACCGCGGCATCGACTTTCAGGATATTGCACCAGACACAGCCACATGCCCGCTCGACCGTCAGCTCATGCTCGCACGCCTGCATGCCAGCGAAAATGGCGTAATGCTATCGGGCGCGGCGGCATTTGCTGCGATGTGGCGGACTGTCCCCCTGCTTAAACCACTTGGTTGGCTAGCGAAAAATCCAGTTATTTTAGACATACTGGAGCGGCTTTATGTCCGCTTCCTGAAAATCCGTCCCCGCTTACAAAAGTTGCTCGCACAATAATGATAACCGATATTTTTCCCGCGTCGCGGAATGCCGCGCTTTCGCGTCTTGCCCAGTTTATACCCGGCGCGGGGCAGAATTATGCGTTTGGCCGCAACACCGATTCAGGTCCAGATCAGCCCAGCGCGGTATCCAAGCTGTCGCCCTATCTTCGCTACCGGATGATTACGGAGCACGAAGTTGTCCAAGCCGTTCTGGAACGGCACAGCCTGGCAGCAGCCGAAAAATATATTCAGGAAGTATTGTGGCGCACATATTGGAAAGGCTGGTTGGAAATGCGCCCGTCTGTGTGGACGCAGTTTCAGGCAGAACGCGACGGGCAGCGTGACAGCTTTCCCAACGCGCGCGCAATCCGCAACGCCGAGGCTGGGCAGACTGGCATTGAAGGCTTTGACGATTGGGCGCGCGAGCTGGTGGAGACGGGCTATCTGCATAACCACGCCAGAATGTGGTTTGCCTCGATCTGGATTTTTACACTGCGATTACCTTGGGCGTTGGGCGCAGATTTTTTCTTGCGTCACTTGGTTGACGCCGACGCAGCGAGCAACACATTGTCATGGCGCTGGGTGGCTGGCTTGCAAACCGCTGGCAAAACCTATCTTGCGACAACGGATAACATCGCACGCTACACCAATGGACGATTTGAACCAAAAGGGCTGGCAACGACTGCCACAATTCCAGCTGATTTGACCGCCATAAATCAACGTCCGGTGCCATTCTCCGTCCAAGTGGACGAGCAAAAGCCGGCATTGTTGTTGGTGACACCCGACGACATGAACCCAGAGTCCCTCTTTAGTAGTTCGACGGCGATCAGGAAGGCTGTCGTTGCAGCCGATCCCGCAACCTTATGGGGAGACAATGCGCGCGGTTTCGTCGCAAGCGCAGCAAGCGACGCCGCAGAACGGATCAGCGGGACATTTAAATGTCCGACCGATGTCGTTGATACATTTGATGTCGAAACCTTGATCACACATGCAAAGGAAGCAGGTGCCGAACAAATTATTACCCCTTACGCGCCAGTGGGTCCGGTTGCTGACCATTTGGCAGAATTAGCTCCGCGTCTGGATCGGGAGGGCATATCTCTGGTCCAAATCCGCCGGAAATGGGACGAGAAATTCTGGCCGCATGCCACAAAGGGCTTTTTTCCCTTCAAAGAAAAAATCCCGAAGATTCTGGGTGAAATGGGTTTGTAGGACGGCTTGCGATTTGTTCTTGAGTTACATTGCTGAAGTGTATTATAACAACAATACACAAGGAGATTGACCCATGCGTAAAATCACATTTTTTCTGCCGCTTGCCGCACTCGCGTTAACCGCATGTGGTTACTCCGTTTCGGACGCTGTCGATGATATTAAAAATTCAGATGGCAGCGCGTTTGAGAATGGCAAGACGATCTCCACAACTGCGGCAACAACTGCTGCGTTTACTGAGGTAAAGGCACTTGGCCCTGACAACATCGTCTTTGTAACGAGCGATGCCTTCACCATTAAAGCGGAAGGCAATGCCAAGGCCGTCGCGACCCTTCGTTATAAATTGGAAGATGGTACAATCAAAATTGGCCGTACCAAGGGCAACTGGTTCGGCGACGAAGGCGAAGGCGTTACCATCACGATCACCGCGCCCAAATTATCGGCCGCATCATTGGCTGGCTCAGGCGATTTCACCGCGGACAAAATGGAGGGTGATACCGTCAAGGTCAAAATTGCGGGCTCAGGCAGCCTGAAAGTCGCCGAAGTCGCGGCCAAAACATTGGAAACGAAAATTGCCGGTTCGGGCGATGCCATCATTTCTGGAACGGCCGAGAATGTCGATTTTTCAGTGGCCGGTTCAGGCACCATCAATGGCCAAAAACTGACCACAACAAATGCCGAGCTATCGATCGCAGGATCGGGTGATGTAAGCATCAACGCCACTGGAAAGGTCGAAGCAAAAGTCGCCGGCAGCGGAGACATAAATGTTACCGGCGGTGCAACTTGCACCTCGAAATCTATGGGTTCGGGAAACATAAATTGCTCATAAGACGAGAGAGGATACCCGCATGAATGGTTGGTGGGACCGGCATGTTATGCCCCGCCTTATTGGTTGCGCTTGTACGCAGCCTGCGGTGATGCGGGATCGCGCAAAGGTTGTTCCGCGCGCTGCTGGAGACATTCTGGAACTGGGATGTGGCGGGGGGACAAACCTGCAATTTTATGACTGGTCGCAAGTGCGATCCCTATCTGGCGTTGATCCATCACCGGAGTTGCTGGCACGAGCGCAAGATGCGCTTTCGCAATCGGGACGAAGCGCAAACTTCGCGAACGGCATCGCTGAGGAACTGCCATTTGCCGCGCGCAGCTTTGACTCGGTTGTTACCACCTTCACCTTGTGTTCGGTTCAAGATCCGACCGCCGCGCTTTCGGAGGTCCGACGCGTCCTTCGCCCTGGCGGACGGCTGATATATTTGGAGCATGGCAAAGCGCCAGACCCTGCTGCTGCCATATGGCAAAATAGGATTGAGCCTGTTTGGAAACATATTGCCGGCGGATGCCATTTGACCCGGCAAGTAACTGGGGCCATATCGGACGCTGGCTTTGTGTGTGATGCGCCACAAGGACATTATATGAAAAGGACACCAAAATGGCTTGGCTGGGTCGAATGGGGCGAAGCAACATTGGCACATTAGGTGTTGCCCTATCGCTGTCCGTAGGACTTTTTACGGAGAGGCCTGCCCTAGCTGATGAACGCAAAATACTCGTCGCCAGCTTTGAAAATATTCAAGTCATCGGCGATATCAAAGTACAGGTGCAAACCGGCAAGGCCCCGTCTGCCAAAGCCAAAGGCGACAAAAGGATACTCGACGCCCTGAAACTTGAACGTGTCGGCATGACTTTGCGTGTGCGTCTTCAGGGTGCTTTGAACAACGCAAAAGGCGTTCCGATGACTCAGCCGCTTGAGGTCATGTTATCAACGCAGGCCGTCAAAGACGCGACTGTAAGCGGCAATGGAACTCTGCAAATTTCAGAGGTAAAGCAACAAGACGCCGTCCGGATGCTGGTTGCGGGCAATGGCTCCATACTGGTCGACAGGCTTCTCACGGACCAATTCTCCGCAGCAATCGACGGCAATGGACGGATCGACATCAAGGACGGCAACGTGCGCGAGGGGCGCGTAACGTTAAATGGCACCGGTAATTTTGATGCCGCAAATGTTCCAATGCGCACTTTGCGGCTCGAACATATTGGCAATGGGGCATCCAGCGTGAATGTTGGTGAAGAAGCCAATATCTTTAATCGCGGAACCGGGACGATCAATGTAGGTGGAAGCGGAAGTTGTTTTGTGAAGCAGGCAGGAAGTGCCGCTATAAACTGTGCCAGAATAGAAAAAGGATCGCGCAAATGAGTTTAAGTCAGCTTGGCAAAATGGGTATTTACGTTACCGCCCTTTCGCTTGCCGCGTGCACGATGCCCGCCAATGGCGGAAACCAGACCGCAGGCTGCAAACCCGGAACAGGTGCAGGTCAGTCAGCCGCGGGGCTTGAACAAGTGACATTATGCATCACCAGTGGCGCGAAGATCCGGGCTTTTACCGTCGAACTCGCTCAGACATCGATGCAGCAGGCCAAGGGGTTGATGTTCCGTACCGAGCTTGCGGACAATGCGGGAATGGTATTCCCCTTTCCTGAACCACGGATGGCAAGCTTCTGGATGAAGAATACGGTGATCCCGCTCGACATAATTTTCGTCCGGACAAACGGTACGATTGAGAGCATCGCCGAAAACACAATTCCTTACTCCACAACGCCGGTTGCTTCGGGTGAACCTGTTGGCGCAGTTTTGGAGCTACGCGGGGGGTTGTCCGCCGAACTGGGTATTTCAGCGGGTGACAAGGTAAAATGGACCGCAAAGTAACCCAAATAGGGATTGCACCTCAACGTGCTTGCTCCTAATCGCGGGTCCATGGGAATTCTCGGTAAAATCTTCACATGGTGGGACGGTGCCACCATCGGTACGGCGATCTACAGCTGGCGTAAGGGCAAAGCTGTGGGCAGCGACGCCGAGGGAAACAAATATTATCAGTCCGCCGACGGCAAACGTCGCTGGGTTATCTACAATGGCGCGAATGACGCAAGCCGCGTTGCGCCCGACTGGCACGGATGGTTGCACGGCACCCATGATGGCGATCCAGAGAGCTATCTGCCGCCACTCCGCGGGTATGAAACATTGCCAGAGCCCAATTTGACGGGGACTGATCGTGCCTATCGGCCAGCGGGATCGATCGAGCGTGGCGGCCATCGTGCCCCCGCCACTGGCGACTATGAGGCGTGGAGTCCCGACGCATCATGATCCGCCCGCACAGCCTGATGCTGCTGCCGTTGCTGGCAACGCTCGCGGCGTGCGGACCATCCGACGAAGAAAAGCTAGCACCCGCAAAATCCGGCAAGGCACAAGCGACCGAAGACCGGATTGTCGCGACTTCCGACAATTCACTTGGCACACCCATGGCAGAACGTGTGGCTGTGCTGGGCCTGTTGAATAAGCGCAACGGACAGACGCGCGACATTGAACTTAAACCGGGCGAAGCCATTCGCTTTGGCAAGGTCGTCGTGAGATTACGTGCCTGCGAAAAAACAGCACCTTGGGAAAACTACCCTGATGAAGGTGCATTTGTTCAGTTGCTGGTAAACGAGCGTCCGCCGGGCACAACCGATGCCGAAAGATGGCGCAGTGTGTTTTCAGGCTGGCTGTTCAAAGAAAACCCTGCTGCAAATGTTGTCGAACACCCCGTCTACGATGTCTGGGTCAAAAGCTGCAAAATGAGCTTCCCCGGGGAAGAAGCGCCGGTCGAGGAAAAATCATCGGAAGAGGCGCCAGCGCCAGCGGCCAAAGCACCGTCAAGTGCCCCCCAGTCTGCGCCCGCGGAACCAGCTGCTGCAGCAGGTGAAGAAGCCAAACCCGACGAAGCCTGAACGGCTCTGGTCAGCGCCGATTCCAATAAATTGAGATAAGCGCTTTGCGTGATTTCGATCGCGCCAAGGCTTGCCAGATGGTCCGTCATAAACTGACAATCCAACAATTCGAATCCGCCGATCTTAAGGCGTGCCACAAGCCATGCCAGCGCCACTTTTGATGCATCCGTTTCGCGCGAGAACATGCTTTCACCAAAGAATGCGCGGCCCATCGCTAACCCGTATAGCCCGCCGACTAGTCGGCCGTCGGCCCAACACTCCACGCTGTGGGCGCGGCCTCTTTCATGCAGTTCGCGAAAAGAGTCCTCGATATCAGGGTTTATCCACGTGTCGCGCCTATCGTCCTGCGACTCGGCGCATGTCGCGATAACTTGGGCAAAGGCGGTATCGACAGTGACTGTAAATCGCCCCTGCCGGATCGTTTTCGCCAGTGATTTCGAGAGCCGAAAACTTTCTAGCGGCAAAATTGCGCGATATTCTGGTTCAATCCAAAAGGTATCGGGATCGTCACGGGCATCAGACATCGGGAATATGCCATTGGCGTAGGCCTGAAGCAGCAAATCCAGATCGATTGGCAAAAATCTGTCCTTTCGTGTCCGTTAATGGGCCTATCTCGAATTGCGCCGCCGCATGCAATGGATTATAGCGATATAAATGCCCCGGCAACGTTTGGTTTATTTATGACCGGCGCAGCCGGGGCACGTCATTTTAAGCAAAGTCAGGGACCGCATATGACCCGCCGCCGCAAAATATACGAAGGCAAGGCCAAGATTCTATATGAAGGTCCTGAACCCGGCACGCTGATCCAGTATTTCAAAGATGATGCGACCGCCTTTAATGCCCAGAAAAAGGGTACAATCGCGGGCAAGGGCGTCATTAACAATCGGGTCTCGGAGCATGTCTTCACGCGCCTTAGCCATATTGGCATTCCCACACACTTCATCCGCCGCCTGAACATGCGCGAGCAGCTCATCCGGCAAGTGGAGATCGTGCCGATTGAGGTGATTGTGCGTAATGTCGCTGCGGGCACTTTGTCCAAGCGGCTTGGCATTGAAGAAGGCACACCCCTGCCCCACACACTCTTGGAATATTGCTACAAAGACGACAGTCTCGGCGACCCGCTTGTAGCCGAAGAGCATATCGCGTGCTTTGGCTGGGCCACACAGGAAGAGATGCAGGACATTTCTTCGATGGCCATCCGCATAAACGACTTCATGTGCGGCATGTTCGCGGCCATCGGCATTCGTTTGGTCGACTTTAAACTCGAGTTTGGTCGGCTGTTTGACGGCGATTTTTCGCGCATCATTTTGGCGGACGAAATCAGCCCGGATGGATGCCGCCTTTGGGACATCGAAACAGGTGAAAAGCTTGATAAGGATCGCTTCCGCCGCGACTTGGGTGGTGAAGCCGAAGCTTATCAAGAAGTGGCGCGCCGACTTGGTCTGATGCCCGACGAAAGCGAAGGCGCTGTGCTCGATATGGTTAGCCACCGCTTACGTAAAGGTAAGTAAATCAAGAATTTACACCTTGGTCTATTGCTTATCGGTGCCTTTCTTTGGACAAGGTGAATCGATGAAAAAGGCGCTTATGTTCGTATTGGTGATGGCTGCCTGTGTTGCAGGCCCATCAGCTTTGTCCGCTGCGCCACAAGAGCGAGCGCAAGTCGCCGGTGCGGAGCGGAGCGGACCCTGGAATGCCGAGACCTCAAATCTCGAACCCGATCCAAGCATTATATATGGCAAGCTTTCCAATGGCCTGCGTTATGCCATTCGCCCGAACCAGCGTCCGCAAAATCAGGTGCTTGTTCGCATGGCCATCGACTTCGGTTCAGCAGCGGAAGCCGATGACGAGCAAGGCCTTGCGCATTTCATTGAGCATATGGCCTTTAACGGCAGCACTAATGTGCCCGAAGGCGAAATGGTCAAAATGCTTGAGCGGCTTGGCCTATCCTTTGGCGCCGATACGAACGCCTCAACGGGTTACACGCAGACTCAGTATAAACTTGATCTGCCAAAGGCCGACCCGCGCCTGATCGAGCGCGCTCTGTTCCTGATGCGCGAGACCGCCGGGAATATCTCGTTTAACCCCGCATCCGTTGATCGTGAGCGTGGGATCATATTGGCTGAGCGACGCGAGCGTGAGAATTTCGCCTTTAAAAGTGGCCGGGCAGCCAACGATCTGTTTTACCCAAACACCTATTTTTCGACCCGTTACCCCATTGGGCTGTCCGAGATCATCGAAACCGCACCGGCGGACCGGTTGAAAGCGTTGTATCGCAAATGGTATCGGCCAGACCGGATCAAAATCATCGTTGTTGGGCCTGTGGACCCTGTCGCGATTGAACGCGAGTTGGTGAACAAATTCGCCGATTGGCAGGTCACGGCGCCACCATTGCGGGACCTTGACCGTTGCGAACTCGATACGACGCGCGGCTTGTCTGCCGCGAGTTTTACCCATCCTGAAATCGGTGAAGCCATCGGCGTACAACAGTTTCTCAAGGACAAACCCCGACCAGACACGGTTGAACGGGCCATGGTTGAACTAAAGATGCAAATTGCATCTGCAATCATTTCCCAGCGGATAAGCCGCCGGTCGCGTTCGGCGGACATTCCCTTTCTGGGCGGTGGTGTAAACTTCGCCTTGGGTACATGCGACAGTTATGCCGCAGTCGGCTTTAGTGCAGGCGGCAAAGACGGAAGTTGGCGGGCACTGCTGCCGTTTACAGAACAAGCTATCCGGCAGGCCGTGCAATATGGATTTGATGACGCCGAAGTTGCCGAGCAGATAAAACGCCTCGACACGGCGTATGAAAACAATGCCAAGGAAGAAGGCACCGAGCAAAGCGCTTCCATTGCCAACGGATTGGTTGGACTTGACGATGACGTGTACAACTCGGACGAGTATCGCCTGCTGCTATGGCGCCAGTTGCGTCCGTTTATGTCAAAGACGGCCATTGATGCCGAATTTGGAAAATGGTTCGGACAATTGACAGCGCCGCAGATTTTTCTTTCAACAAAGCAGAGTTCAGGTGCGCAGCCCGATGATATCTTGGCGGCCTATGCCGCAAGCCGGTCTGTTGCGGTAACTGCACCCGTAGCACGCGCGGCAACGGCCTTTGCCTATACCGACTTCGGCCCAGCGGGCACCGTCGTCGAAGATATAGTCGTGGCTGACTTGGGCATTCGCACGATTCGCTTCGCCAATGGTGTGTTGCTAAACCTCAAAAAAACCGATTTCGAAGACAACCGAGTCCGCTATTCGCTGCGGATCGATGGCGGACGATTGCATTTTGGCAAGGACAACGCGGTGTTGGCGTGGCTGATGTCCGGAGCCTATGTTTCCGGAGGCCTTGAAGCGCATGACTTTGAAGACCTGCGATCGTTACTTGCCGGAACAACCGTCACGACGTCATTCGGCGTTGCTGAAGACTATTTCGGCAGCACGGGTTCTGTTGCACCAGTGGATTTGGAACGCCAGTTGCAGGTGATGGCAGCGTACACCAAATATCCCGGCTATTCCGAAAGCGCCCTGCGCTTGTTCCGCCGTCCACTGCCAGAGCTCTACGCGCGGCTGGACGCATCGCCGGGATCGGCGTTGAGCATCGCTATGGCTAAGATCATGACGGACAACGACCCCCGCTTTGCGCTTGCCCCATTGGAAGACATTCAAGCGGCGGATTTTGCGCAGCTGAAATCTGCGTTGGGTGATGCCCTTATCCAAAACAGGATGGAAATCGCGATAGTTGGCGATCTCAATGAAACCGCAACAATTGCCGCTGTTGCGCGCACTTTTGGCGCGATGCCCAAGCGAAGAGGGGCAGCAGACATTGCACCTCAAGAAGCAAGCTGGAGCTCAGCAAGCGGGAATTTCGACATCCCGCACAAAGGTGAAGCCAATCAACTGGGATGGCGCCGTATCTGGACCACCACGGGCGATAGCGACCTAAAGCTAACGCAGTCGATGGACCTGTTGGCCCGTGTCGTTACGCTTCGGCTAACCGACGAATTGCGTGAGAAGCTTGGTGCGACCTATGGCGTCCAAGCAGGATCAGACATGTCTGACATCTATCGCGACCGCGGTACTTTTTCGATTGGCACATCTGGCGACCCGAAAGACCTGACGGCCATCGGAAATGCCGTTGATCAGGTCATGGCGGAAATCCTGCAGGCGCCCGTTGACGGTGACCTGTTCGAACGCGCGCGTAAACCTGTGCTCGAAAGCTATGCCGACTGGAAAAAGCGCAACCCGACATGGCTTGGTATTGCAGCAGAAGCCCAGAGCAATCCAGACAAGCTGAACCGGTTTCGGCAGAACGAAAAAACGTTCAAATCCATTACTGCGCAGGATATATGGACACTTGCCAAGCAATATCTCGGCAAGCCAGCGCAGTTCACATTCCGCGCATTACCTGACGAGACGATTTCCAAAACCACGAAATAATGTCTGCGTCAGCCTTTGGTTTTATATCCGCAGACAATGCCAAGAATGAAAGCGACAAACAGGCCGAGTTGCACCTTGTCGCTAGGCGCGCCGCCCCAGCCAAGCAGTTCATGCCCAAAGGCGAAAAGCCCGATAAACATCGCAGTTGCCAAACCGACCATCGGCCCTCCAATCGGCAAAAGTGCCGCAACGACCAAGATATGAAAAAAAGAATGCACACGACACACTGAAAATGCCCTTTCTAACTATGGTTAAAATCCAGTTAGGTATGAGCTTGCCCTTGAATCGCTCGGTGCGCCTTCTATAGGAAAGGCGAACAACCAAGCAGATAGGGCCCACATGAAAACCCGCATTTTTGTCACCCTGAAGAACGGTGTGCTCGATCCGCAAGGGAAAGCCATTCACCACGCAATCGAAGGCCTTGGGTTTTCAGGCGTTCATGATGTGCGTGCGGGCCGCCTGATTGAGATCGAACATGAGCCCGGTTTGTCAAAAGCTGATCTGGAATCAATGTGCACGAAATTGTTGGCCAATATGGTCATTGAGAATTTCGAAATCGAGCAAGCATGATGCGCGCTGCCGTCATTCAGTTTCCCGGGTCGAATTGCGACCGAGACATGGCGGTCGCCATTCGTGACATCACTGGCGCTGATACCAGTCTGGTGTGGCACCGCGAAAGCGAATTGCCTTCCAACCTAGACCTCATCGCGATCCCTGGGGGTTTTTCCTATGGGGATTATCTGCGTTCAGGCGCAATGGCGGCACGTTCACCCGTGATGCAGGCCGTCATTGCCGCTGCTGGTCGTGGTGTCCCCGTCCTCGGCGTATGCAATGGCTTCCAGATACTGACAGAGGCAGGATTATTGCCGGGCGCATTGAGGCGCAACGCTGGCATTCGTTTTGTTTGCCGCACGGTCGGTCTGACCGTTGAAAACAGTCAATCCATGTTTACCAGCGGATATTCCGTCGGAGAAAAAATCCACATTCCGGTGGCCCATCATGACGGCAATTTCTTTGCAGATGATGCGACGCTTGATCGCTTGGAAGGCGAAGGCCGCGTTGCGTTTCGCTATGCCGAACCGGTGAATGGTTCAGCGCGCAACATTGCGGGTGTCCTCAACGACGCAGGCAATGTTCTTGGCATGATGCCGCACCCTGAACGGATGATTGAGGCGATGCAGGGTGGTTCAGACGGGCGCAGATTGTTCGAGGGGCTGATCCGCGAGATCGCCTGATATTTCCGGTTTTGCCTCGGGTGCTTTGGCACGCGGAAACAAAAGCCGCCCGAGCAGCAGGATTATCGTTGGCCAAAACATCGTATTGTACAGGTCATGCATCGCGGCATCGATGGTCGCCTCACCTGGCGCCTGACCCTGCAAATCTGCATATTCGTTGAACAATTCGGCGACGAGCACCATCAACCAACACCAAACGCTATCCGGCCTGCGGCGTAAGATGATGGCCGAACAAAACAGTATCAACAATGACCCGTGGATATGCATTGCATCGTTGGTCAGTCCCACCGCCTCAACCAAGCGCATTTTATAACCGATCCAATATTCGGCCAGTTGCTGCAAATAATCCTGCATGACGTCCTAAACTTTGGTTTTGAAGGGCGAAAAATTCGTTCCCTCGTCGAAAATGTCGACGCCCTCTTTTCGCTTAAGCCAGCCTACCACGACATATGTCAGGGGCGTCAGCACAACTTCCCAGCCCACTTTCAGCAGCCAGTTGGTGATCATAACGCTGATGACCTGCTCTTGGCTCCACACGCCCCAAAAAGCGAGTGGATAAAATATGATGCTATCGACACCTTGCCCAACCACGGTCGATCCAATCGTACGCAACCACAGATGCTTTCCGCCCGTCCAGATTTTCATGCGCGCCATGACGTAGCTATTCACAAATTCGCCTGCCCAAAACGCAGTGATTGACGCAAAAACTATCCGCCAAACTTGCCCGAAAACGCTTTCATAAGCCGCTTGCCCTTCCCAGCCTGGGGCTGGCGGCAAAGCGACAACAACCCAGCTCATGAACGCCATGAACAGCAGACCAGCAAAGCCAGCCCAGATGACACGACGCGCTCTGGCATAGCCATATACTTCGGTCAGAACGTCGCCGATGACGTAACCAAGCGGGAAAAATAAGATGCCTGCTCCGAAAATCCATTGCTCGCCGCTGATGGTCACCGCAGCCGGTTTTGCCGCACCAATGATGTTGGATAGCAGCAGAATGGCGACAAACGCCGCCATGACGAAATCATAATAGCGGAACTGGCGTCCGGCGACGGCACTTGCGCTTTCGGTTACAATAGGAGCATCTTGCATAAAATGACATAAGCAGCTTTGCGTTCGCACGCAAAGCCGTTATTGCGCCTGACAGCGCGCGCCCTTAGCTCAGCTGGATAGAGCGCGAGACTTCTAATCTTGAGGCCACAGGTTCGACTCCTGTAGGGCGCGCCACGCAGTCCTTAAAAACACAGTTATCCAGAGACTTTTGATGCTCCGCACTGAAAGCGGGGGACTTCCGCGCGCTTTGGCGGGTGCAAAATTCGACCGGAAGTCAAAATCGTCTCTGTTGTGAGTTCATTTGCCAAAAAAATAGGCCCCGTCTCACGGGGCCAAAAAACAGACTTCTGTTTGAATGTGCGAGGGGTCAGCCGAATCCGAGTACGCGCTTCTGTTCAGCCCAGGCTAGCGGGAGATCGTCGGCAAGAAGCTTGCCCGGTGTAAGTTTTAGCGGTTGCCGACCTTCAACAATTGCGGTGACAATGTCGGGTGCGAGGCAAGCGAGCTTTGCAACCTTCATCATCCTGACACGACACCTGCCCTGCTCCGTGGCGAGAGCAGGGATTGATTTGTCAGGATTGTCGGTGATCTGCGCCATGATTGTTCGCGATTCTGCTATCAGTGAGATGAGTTTTTCATCGCGCATTTGGATATCGCTTTCCGATGTTGGTGCTGGGATGACTAGTCGTAGTGCTTTCCCGCGACGCAGCCTAATCGCCTGACGTTCAATCGTGAGATTCGCTAGCGTTGCCTGAACCGTGTTGTCGGCTCTAACGATGTTGAGCAGACCGCGGTTGTCCATCCGGATAACAACACGGTTCTCATGCAGTTCGATACGGTCAAGCACGTTTCGAATAATTTCCTGCTTTCGTGCATATTTCGTAGCCCCAAGTTCGGTCGCCAGCGTGCTGCACCGTGTGATTACATTGTACAGCTGTTCACTTGTGTATGAGCCGTCCAACAACATGCTTTGCATCTGGCTGCCCGACACCAGAGTTTTAGAAAGCTGATCAACGACAATATTCTCGATATCCCGAGCGCTGACTCGCGATGCCGTTGAATCGCCGAGAGTTTCGTAGCGGTTCGCATAATAGTGGAAGCGGCGATTGCCCTTCTGGGTATGGGTAAGAACCATCGCCCTGCTGTCACCATCATATATGAGGCCTGCCAAAACACCGGTTCTGGGGCTGACCTTGCGCGAACTACCACCCTGCCCTTGCTTCGCAAGCTTCGATTGCACCTGATTCCACAGTTCTTCTGAGACAATCGCTTCGTGCTCGCCTTCAAAGGCTTCGCTCTTATGGACCGTCAAGCCACGATAAATCCGGTTCGACAGGAGATGGTAGAGGTTGCCGCGCTTGAATTGCACACCTCCCTTCGTCTCACCATCTTTGCGCTGTTGGACCTTAGTATAACTGCCATTACGGGCCAATATTTCAACCAGTTCAGGCACCGAGCTCGCGGTTAGGTAAAGTTGCATGATCTTGCGAACCTGCTCGGCTTCTCGTTCGTTGACGACCAATTTGCGCTCCACGACGTCGTATCCGAGCGGCACAGGCCCGCCCATCCATATGCCTTTGCGTTTGGAGGCATAGATTTTGTCACGGATGCGCTCGCCGGTGACCTCTCGCTCGAACTGGGCAAAGGAAAGTAGCATGTTAAGGGTCAGCCTGCCCATGCTGGTGGTGGTGTTGAATGATTGGGTTATCGATACGAAGCTGGCGCCCTTGCGGTCGAGGATTTCCACAATTTTGGCAAAGTCCGACAGTGAGCGAGTAAGTCGGTCGATCTTGTAAAGCAGGATGATATCGACCTTGCCTGCTTCGATGTCGGCCAATAATTGTTTCAGCCCTGGTCGTTCGAGCGTTCCGCCCGAGAACCCGCCATCATCGTAGCGGTCTTTGGTGACCGTCCAGCCTTCGTGCCGCTGGCTTAGAGCATAGGCTGTGCAGGCATCATATTGGGCATCTAGGCTGTTATATTCCTGTTCCAGACCGTCCTCGGTCGATTTACGCGTGTATATCGCACAGCGGACCATTTTCTTTGTCCGTTCCATGTCAGGTCGCCTTTGCATTCAGTCCGAAGAACCGAGGACCTGACCAATGTGCACCCGTCACCTTGCAGGCGATTTCCGAGAGCGAGCGATAAGTCTCATTATTCCATTCAAACCCTTTTTCGGTAACTTGAACCGCTATAGTCTTGCCGTTCCATTCGCGAACGAAGCGCGTTCCAGGCAGTACAGGGCCGCGTCGGGGCAAAGTTGGTGCGGTTGCATCGCTGTTTCCGCAAAATTTATCAAGTTCGCGCTCGATATACGTCGGTAGTTTGCCCAAGGTCTTTTCCTGCAGTTGGTGCGCTATTAGATGTCGAAGCAGACTCGGTGAAGCATGCGGTAAATTCACACCGGTTGTGTCCGACCAGGATTGTCTGAGTTGCGCTGGCGACAACGTCGCCAGCGTCTGCAGTTCGGCATCAAGTTCATCGGCTCGCGCCATTATGTGCCTCCATTTAAAGTGATCCGATAGAGGTGGATGCCATCGATCTTGTCGCTTTCAATGACATGACCCTTTTTCTTCAGGCCGGTCATGAATGATCGCGTTGAATGAGGCTGCCAAGTGGCGAGCGTCGACATTCCTTCGAGCGTCGCCCCGCCCTCGCGGGACAGCAGAGCGATAACCTTCTGGTTCTTGGTTGTTGGTTCCGGCTTTGAAGATTGAGCAGTCGGTTTAGCGGCTGAAGTCTGTGTCATGGGTGGTACTCCCTAAAAGGAGCAGCGTCATGCTGCTCCCACCACCCACAGCCCCGCTATTGCGAAGCTCTTTCGCACAGCAGTCGGGCCATGCGTTACACCTAGACCAATGCTCTATTGTCCAACGAAGTCGAGTGGATTGTTCGAATTAACGCAGAATATTAGACTGTTGCAACATCTGGTCCCAGAGTGTCGACATCGATCAGGCCTTCAGCAACGACGATACCGAAGTCCGAACGCGCTTTTCGACATGATCGACAAGCACACAGTGGAGATCCAGTCTCCAACGCCCGCCGATATTACGGCGCAACGCGTAGCCGCCACCGTCGGCGATGAGCGTGCCTGTTTTGTCGATTCTGCTGCCGATGGCTGGCATATCTTTGCGCCTAACGGTGAAACCGATGCTAATCCACTAGGAAGTCGGATCGCAAAAGCTGCATATCGACTTTAGCGGCATATCGAGTATGTGTCGTTGCATGGCAAAACCCGTGCACGATGAAGTTCGCAAACTGTTCACAGACATCGGCTGCATCATGGAAGACGCTACCCGTCTTTGCGGAGGATAATTTTCTCTTAAAGACGAAAGAAGCTAAGCGATAGCAGCAATACGTTCACTACATGAGGTCACTTTGGAAACTCCGGACCCAACGCCCGCATTCACCGCTTTTGGCAAAACGCTCACCAAAATCGCAGCAATCGAGCAAATTATGCGTCTTGCATTGAGCGAAAATATGGCGGTTAAGCTAGCGAAAAATGGCGCGATCGACGCGGCGGCCAAGCAAAAGTTCATCAACCGATTGCTTCGGTATGACCTTGGACAGTTATTTCAGATTATGAAGGATAGGTTCAGCTTGCCGAACGACCCGTGGCTAGCATACATCAAGGACGCCAAGGGCATTCGGAACAACTTTGCTCACCAATTTTGGACTCCGCATTATAGCAATATCCGAACTGCTCGTGGCATTGATATTATTTGCAGGATTTGCTCCGGCGCGGAACGCCATTTCGACTATTTGGCCGCAGAAATTATCGATGCGACGGGCGTGGATATCGAAGGTTATATTTCGTTTGTGCTCCACAACCCGGATGATGAACAAGTTTACCTAGGCTGGGAAAAGCTCATCGCTGAACAAGAGGAGGCGCTAGCAGAGCTAGACCAACTCAGGTGTAAACTCGGGAGCTAACCCAGATCGCCAATGCCTACGAATGTGGCGCCGCATGCCAAGGCAGAGGCGCGAGCTGCCAGCAGTAGGGTATCAATCTGCTTCATTCGCATCGCAAAGGTAGGTGCGGCGCCATCCGCCAAACATTTGTCGCGCGTTCTTTTCGTCACCGAAGGTTGCAACACTATCAGCACTGTCCGATGATTTCTCGGCAATTTCTTCACCGCTTTCAAGAAATCGTCACGATTGGGCTGCCTTACTCCGTCGAACCATATAGCCTTGGCTATTTTTTTGTCCTTGCTCTTTTTCAACTCGTCGTACAGATTGCGCCGATCGAGGTGCCGCAAGTTCTTTACAGCTTGCGCCGTCACCAGCTCATAGTCGGCCGCTTTGGCGCCCCTTTTAGGGTCCTGTTTCGTAGAAGCTTTTACGTGAACAAGTGAGACAACCCTTTCGTCAGGATCGACGTGGATAAAATCTGCCAATTCCATCGACCCGTCGTCGCAGACGAGCCAACCTTTGGGCACACCTTTGTCATCAACGAACATCTTTTCTAGGACATACGCAAATAGTGACTTATCGCCATGTTCTCCGATGACCGCGCCAAGCGTTAAGCCTGCGGGAACGACAGGCTTTTCACGATCAATTTCGTACCCGCCAAATGCGCGAAAATCCCATTCAAATGGCTGGTCGGCATATCCCCCCGCATAACAGCGTCCCTGCGCTATCGTATGTCCGCTATCATAGTAAATCTTGATCCGTTCTGCATCGGAAAGAAAACTCTCGCACTCTGCCCTCTCGGGCTCTTTGCCCGCCACAGGATTGATCCAGGTCACGTCCGTTTCCGCAACGCCCGCGTCAATTGCTATCATGATTTGAGCTGTGCCGATGACATCGCCAGAAAGGCTAACTTCAGCGCGTAACGAGGGCCCCGCAAGCGGCTTCACGTCGAATTCAGCGTCAAATGCCCATTTCCTGGCAAGTTCATAGGTTATCTCGGCAACGGCGTCCTCGGAGAGCAACTCGCTCGGCGCAACAGACAAGCCATATGCATCGCTGATCTGTGAGCCATCATCGATTGGCTGCGATAGGGAAGCAAAGGGGTTATTGGCGGGCTTCCCTGTCCTGGCGTGTTCAATCAAGATCGCCATTATTGCCTTGAAGTCGTCCCAACTCTCGGCCCGCCGTAACCAGATTCGCGCGCCGCCAGGTGCTGCCCCCACTACAGGTTTGCGGCCGGCCTTTTGAAGGCCTGTGACTTGGGGGACCGAGCGAACAGCGCTCAAATAGTAAGTTTGGTCGCCTATTGGATCCAGCGCATATTCGAGTGCAGACCCCGTAATAGCTTTTGTATCGGCTTTGGACGCCGTTGGCGTGTGTACGCCGCCCAACCAAAGTGCTCTTGCCGCAGTACCGACAAATGCACTGATACGCTCGCGCGAAATTGGCCTGCAGGCTTTCAACTCCTTGACCAAGCGGTCGCGCATCGAGGCATCCGAGGCGCAAATGGTTGCAATGTTGTCGCGAACTGACACTACTATCAACTCATGACTTTCATCCTCCGGCGCGCGCCCCGAAAGCCACGCCGGCACCAACTTTTCTCGATACGCTTATGCCTGGAAAAAATGTCCATCGAACTGATCTACGGCACTTTCGAATATCATTCTTCGGGCGGTGCTCGCGGTATTGCGTCGAGCGATTTCCTTTGTTTGTTTAAAGACGCGATCAAGCAAAGCCGCATCTCTCAATGGGCCTGCAGCTTCCAAAAAAACCGGCGCAATAAATGGCCGCAGACTGCCAAGATTTGCTATGGTGCCCGTCATGTGAGGACGGAACGTGAACCCACCAGAGTTGCAACGACCGACGGATCGGCCAGTGTAGATATGTCACCCAGGTTCGACACATCGCCCTCGGCAATCTTGCGTAATATCCGGCGCATGATTTTGCCAGACCGAGTCTTGGGCAGGCCCGGCGCAAAATGGATGACGTCGGGCGTGGCAATGGGACCAATTTCATGGCGAACCCATTTGACAAGCTCTGCCCGAACTTCAGGCGTTTCCGCTTCATTCGCATTCAAAGTGACATAAGCGTAAATGCCCTGCCCCTTGATATCGTGTGGGAAGCCGACAACTGCTGCCTCAGCAACTTTTGCATGGGCAACGAGCGCGCTTTCGACCTCAGCGGTACCCATTCGGTGACCTGATACATTAATTACGTCGTCGACCCGGCCCGTAATCCAATAATAGCCATCTTCGTCACGTCGGCAGCCATCGCCCGTGAAATATTTGCCGGGATAGGTTGTGAAATAGGTTTGGAAAAACCGCTCATGATCGCCCCACACGGTGCGCATCTGCCCCGGCCAGCTATCGGTCATGCACAGATTACCATCGGTCTCGCCATCAAGCACTTTGCCGTCTGCGTCGACAATCGCTGGCTGCACGCCGAACATTGGCTTCGACGCTGCACCGGGCTTAAGCGCATGGGCACCCGGCAAAGGCGTCATCATCGTCGCGCCTGTCTCGGTCTGCCAATAAGTATCCACAATGGGGCAGCGTCCCTCGCCGACCACATGGTAATACCATTCCCATGCCTCGGGATTGATAGGCTCGCCGACCGACCCAAGCAGATGGAGCGAGCTGCGCGACGTTTTCTTCACCCACTCATCGCCTTCGCGCATCAGCGAACGCAACGCGGTAGGCGCGCCGTAGAAAATATTGACTTGGTGCCGGTCAACGATTTGCCAGAAGCGGCTATGGTCGGGATAATTTGGGACGCCTTCAAACATGACGGTTGTCGCGCCGTTTGCAAGCGGCCCATAAACAACATAGCTATGGCCAGTGACCCAGCCAATGTCGGCGGCACACCAATAGACCTCGCCCGGCGTATAGTTGAACACATAATGGTGAGTCATCGCTGCCCACACCAGATATCCGCCAGTCGTGTGCAGCACGCCCTTTGGCTCTCCCGTTGAGCCCGACGTGTACAGAATAAAAAGCGGATCTTCTGCGCCCATCACTTCTGGTTCGCAATCGCTGGGGACTTTTGTGCGCGCCTCGTGATACCAAGCATCCCGGTCGCCCTGCATTTCAATGTCGTTTCCGACATGGCGGACGACAAGGCATGCCTTGACCGACGTGCAATGTGTCAGCGCCTCATCAACATTCTGCTTAAGCGGAACCAGCTTGCCGCCACGCATGCCAGCGTCAGCCGTGATGACAATGTTAGAATCACAATCTTGAATACGCCCAGCAAGCGCATCGGGAGAGAAGCCGCCAAAAACGATCGAGTGGATGGCCCCGATGCGCGTACACGCAAGCATTGCCATTGCCGCTTCGGGGATCATCGGCATGTAGATTGTGATGCGGTCGCCCTTGCGTGCGCCCAATTCTTTTAAGGCGTTGGCCATCAGGCAAACTTCGGCGTGCAATTCGCCGAAACTAATCCGCCGCTGCTGCGAGGGATCATCACCTTCCCAAATGATCGCAATATCGTCTTTGCGGTCTGGCAAATGGCGATCAATGCAGTTTACAGATACATTCAACGCACCATCTTCGAACCATTTGATACCGAAATCGGTCTCGTTGAAGCTTGTGTTCTTCACTTTGGTGAATGGCATCATCCAGTCGAGGCGCTTGGCCTCCTCTCGCCAGAATGTATCCGGGTCACTGATAGATTGGGCATAAGCAGCGTCATAACGCTCCGACGTAATGAAAGCCTTTTTCTTCCATTCATCCGAAACAGGATAGATTTCCGACATTTTGCCCTCCAAATCTTTGATGTTCTATTGCGATTATAAGGAGCTAAGGCAAATTATTTTGGTCAGCTATCGTGAATGAAATTAAGTCATCTTGCGCAGTCCTAACTTCTATAGAACCGAGATATAAGATAGTTCCACTGCAATGCGCTAGCGAGACCGATGCACGCGCAATTTAACAAGTGCAATTACAAACGAGCCCTGCCATAGCTCTCAAATGCGTTTATCAGATTGCCATAACGTCAATGACTTCAGGCTGTTGGCAAAGCGGCGGCTTCCGTCGCCGATATTCAATTATATCGACGGGGCAGCAGATGACGAGCGCACAAAGGATCGCAACACAAATGCTTTTGACAGTTGCGACCTCGTCCCGAACGTTCTTGCTGGCGTGTCTGAAATCGACATGGGTGCAACGGTCATGGGAAAACGAATTTCGATGCCGCTCATGTTGTCACCCACGGCATTGCAGCGCCTTTTTCATTGGCAGGGTGAGCGTGCCGTTGCTGCGACAGCGCAGGAATTTAACACATGGTTTGGCATATCTTCACTTGCGACCGTAAGCATTGAAGAAGTCGGCGAGACCATCACTTCACCGAAGTTATTCCAGCTCTACATCCACAAAGACAAAGGGCTGAACGCATCGATGATCGAACGCTGCAAGGCCGCGAAGTTCGATGCGATTGCGCTGACCGTTGATACCATCGTTTCGGGCAACCGCGAACGTTGCCTGCGCAGCGGGTTTACCTCTCCACCGCGTTTTACGCCCGCCTCCGTATTAAGCTATGCCATCCACCCGATGTGGGCGCTGAATTATATCTTTCGCGAGAAATTCGCGCTTCCCAATTTGCAGACTCATGTCGATGCTGGCACCAATGTCGCGGTGTCTGTCGCGGAATATTTCAACACGATGCTTGATACGTCAATGGACTGGAAAATGGCCGAAAAGGTAAGGTCGGATTGGAGCGGTCAGTTTTGCCTGAAAGGCATCATGTCCGTAGACGATGCGAAACGCGCCGTTGATATTGGGGCGACCGCGATCATGGTTTCCAACCATGGCGGTCGGCAATTGGATGGCTCGCGTTCGCCTTTTGACCAGATCGCCGAAATCGCCGACGCCGTTGGCGGCAAAATCGACATCATCTGCGATGGCGGTGTGCAACGCGGAAGCCATGTCCTGAAAGCGCTCGCCGCTGGCGCGACAGCTTGTTCCGGCGGACGATTATATCTGTATGCGTTGGCTGCCGCAGGTGAACCTGGCGTGCGACGCATAGTGGGCAAACTGCGTGACGAAATCGAACGCGATATGAAGTTGATGGGCGTTCGGTCAGTCACCTCGCTCAATCGATCAATGTTACGTTGGCGCTAAATCCGCACGGAGAAATGTCGGAAACTGCACCAGTCTCTTCGATACAGTGTCTCAGGTTTTCAGAATAACCGACCCACCATTCGCGCCGAGCCCTAATACAGCTGACATACCTATCGTCGCATTAGGGACTTGGTGCCCTTCTGCCTCTCCGCGGAGTTGCCACGTAAGTTCGCATATCTGAAGAACCGCCTGCGCAGTCGTTGCTTCGCCAAAAGACAAAAAGCCGCCGCTAGGGTTCACGGACAACTGGCCACCGATTTCAAGCTTGCCATTGTCGAGCATCCAGTCGCCTTGTCCGGGTTCATAAAAACCAAAAAGCTCGGGCCAGGATAGCAAGTGCCAGACTGTATTGTCTGCCATTTCTAATACATCAACGTCCTCTGGTCCAATTCCTGCCATTTCACATGCGCGATTGACGGCATTTACAACCTCACTGGTGTGAGAAACATTAGGTAAAACGTTCGTCGATACCGTCGGAATACGACGTGCCGGGTCACCAAAATCGCCGGTAGCGATTGCACAGCCCGCAACCTCCACTTGCTTGCGCCCAGTTTTCCTAGTATACTCTTGCGTCCCCAAAATGACTGCTGCGGCGCCGTCACTCACTGGACAAATTTCAAGAAGATGCAGCGGATCGGCAACCATTGGTGATGCCAGGACTTCTTCGATGCTAGTGGCTGCGCGAAAGCGTGCGAGACGGTTGCCACTCGCGTTCTTTCGCATCATGACCGCAGCCCGAGCTAAGGTCTCATCGCTGGTCCCAAAATCAAATTTACGTCTATTGGCTTCGATAGCCCAGTAGGCTGGGTTTGTTGCCCCCATAGCCACCCAACGCAGATAATCGCTGTCGCTAATATCATCAGGACTACCGGGTGGCCGCGGGATAAAGCCCTTAGGCATTCGTTCAGCACCCAAAACCGCAACAACGTCATGCTGCCCACTCGCAATCAACGCATATGCAGTTTGAAATGCCACTGCTCCGGCAGCACACGCACCACCAACATTAATGCATGGAATACCTTGTTCAGCCACCGACTGAACAACTTCATTCGCGTGAAGCCCCCAGCCCATGCCTCCCTCAAACCGAGAGCTTGCGGCAACAAGCCCTTGAATCTCGGGCCAAGCTAATGAAGCATCTTCAAGCGCCAAATTCATGGCTTCATGTGCGAGTTGAAGCTGCGGCTTATCTGGCCATTTCCCCCACGGATGTGCCCCTGCGCCTAGCACGTAAACTGACCTTGTCATGCTGCCCCTGCCCTCTCCGCTGGCGCAAATTTGTACGTCAGTTTTTCACCGATTTCGGCATCAGAATATAGCGGCTCCACTACAAGTTTGAGTGCCATCCCGATGGCTATCTCGTCTAACTTTATGCCAGTCAGCATGCCCATTACTTGTAACCCATCACCCAGATCGACAAGGCCCAAAGCATATGGCGACCAGTGATCCATCCGAAACAAAGGTGGCGGCTGATATCTCTGCACGGTATAGCTATAAAGAGTGCCGCAATGAGGCAAGAATGTCTGCTCAACCGATTTGTCCCGGCATTTAGGGTTTCGGCAACTTAATGCTTGCGGGAAGTAAATCGTGTTGCAGCCATGGCACTGCGAACCGATCAGTTTTGGAGTTCCCGCGACAATTTCGAACAAGCCCTCCACGATTGGAGTGCTTGCGTGTTGTTGCGCCATCATAGCGACAGAATATCCCGCGTTTCGCGAAAATAATGCGTTCCGTTTTCAACGTCAGTGACGTTCACTTCGTGCCTTACATACCGCCTTCCGCGCTTTTCATATTTATCGGTTGCCCGGGTCGCGATCCTCACGGTCGCGCCAACGGGAATGGGCGCTAGAATCTCGGAATCGTGAAATGTGTGGATGGAACCTATCGCAAACGGTTTGTTATGGTCAAATTGCACAGACAAAACGAAATGCGAAACCAGAACCGGCGGCACAATAGCACCGCCGAAGGGGGACTCGCCTTTGATATGCCATGTGTTCATTTTCCATGCTTCATACCACGGATTGAAGTCCTCCACAGCGTCAGCATACAGGATCACCAACTCGGGCGTTATATGGAGATCTCGGGATAGCTCATCACCAATCTCAACCATATCCCAATAGGTTTGAGACCCTTGCTCAAGGCTATCAATGAATTCGCGCGTCTGCTCTATTTGTATATCGCTCAACGGACGAAGGGCGTCAGTTCGGATTGTCTCGGATTGCATCGTTCGTTCCCTTGCTTAATTCAAACACCAACATCGACTTCCACCCAGCCGACGGTTTTCTTTTCGCCCGCTTCGTTCTCGCTCCAAATATCAACCGTGAACCTGAAACCATTTCCTTTGGCCGCCTTTTCTCTGACTACGCCATGCGTAACGATTACTTCATTAGCCAGCGTAGACGCCACATATTTGCAAACCATGCGGGCATTGCTGAACATCTGAGCACCGAAGTGATTCACACACATTTCGGCCAGATAGGCCGAGGACATTTCTCCCGTTTGGATCGGTGCAGAAAGACCCGTTGTGGCGGCGTAAACAGGATCCCAGTGGTTTGGATTAAATCGACCCCAAAGACGCGAGCCCATCAACTGAATTACGGCCTTCTTCTTAATGCTCTGAAGCTGGTACCCGACAGGCGTGTCGCGCGTAACCAGTGGGGAATTCAGCACGTCGGTGCGACTCATCAGGTGCCTCCTATTCTGCACTTGTGCAGCAAAATTAGATTCGTGTCTGGGTTGAAGATGTATCAAGCAATCACTTTCGTCAACACTATTGTTGAAAAAGCTGCAATGTTAGTGCAAGCACCTTAATCTAGTTGTCGGCGGCAATCGAATCGGCTGAATCGCTGATTGCGCAAGGCACCGGAATAGTGGCAGTGCGGCGAACGTCCTGACAAATTCGTGATGTTGGGGCGGCGCTAGAATATGCGAGTATAGAATGGAAACTAGGGACGATTTATGAAACCAGTGAGTAACATCGGGAAACGCCGCAAACTTGCAAAAGACGATTCAAGCGCATCATATGACGCGCGCCGAAAAGAGATTGCCGAAGCCTCAATTCGCGTTTTTAACCGTCGGGGCTTTAAAGGCGCCAGCATGAGTGCGGTAGCAGCCGAACTCGATATCGATCGAGCATCTCTGTATTATTACTTTTCATCAAAAGAGGAATTGTTTGACCAACTCGTGCGCACGGTGGTCGAACGCAACCTCGAGCTCATCAAACAGATAGAATCAAGCGGCGTCAGCCCTCGCCGCAAACTGCGCGACTTGGTCAATACATTGATGACCTCCTACGGAGACAATTACCCCCTGTTCTACATATATATTCGCGAGAATCTCAGCCATGTGAGCGATGCACGAACTGAGTGGTCAAAGTCTATGCGCAAAATCAATGCCGAGACCGTTGATTCGGTCATTTCAATCGTAGAAGAGGGCTATGCCGATAACAGCCTACGTAAAGTGGGATCATCTCGTGTCGTTGCATATGGTATATTAGGCATCGTCGGGTGGACCCATCGCTGGTTCCGGCCCGATCGAAGCGATGTCAGCGCAGAAGAAATCGGCAAGACCTATGCCGAATTGTTGCTGGCTGGGCTCGAAAGTCCTTACGGACCTTAGCCAGTTAAACGTTTGCCATTTTTGCAAAGTTCATAACTTTGGCCTGCGTAAATTCGAGCAAGCCATGCATCCCCATTTCGATACCCACGCCTGACATTTTCGCTCCGGCGAAGGGAGTATCAGGACCGATGTCTCCGTGTTTGTTGATCCACACGGTGCCGGAATCGAGCCGCGCAGCAACTGCGCCGGCTTTTTCGCTGTCCGACGACCAAACCGAATTGCCAAGGCCAAAACTACTGTCGTTCGCGCGTGCGACGACGTCATCGACGTCTGAGAAGCGCATGACCGGCAAAACTGGGCCAAATTGTTCGTCAGTAACCAGACGCGCATTGTCCGAAATATCACGCACGATTGTGGGATTAATGAAGTACCCCTGACCGTCGGGGCTGTCACCCCCTGCGATTATGGTTCCTTCGGCTCGCGTTTCCTCGATCAGGGCCTTCAGCTTGTCGAATTGAACACGGTTTTGCACAGGACCAAGCTGTGTGCCCTGCTGCGAGCCCGGTCCGACAACAGCTGCTTTTGCAATTTCAGCGAGTTTTGCGCAGATGGCGTCATACTTGCTGTCATGCACATACAAACGCTTTAGCGCGATACAGACTTGACCATTGTTCATGAAGGCAGAATCGAATAGTTGCTGTGAGACTGTATCGGGATCACAGTCGTCGAGAACGATGCCGGAATCATTTCCGCCGAGTTCCAATGTCATTCGCTTGAGCGTATCAGAGCCTGACGACATGACCTTCATGCCTGTACTGGTCGATCCCGTGAAGCTGACTTTACGTACCATCGGATGACTGGTGAGCACATCGCCGAGATCATTCTTATCGGTGACAATATTCACAACGCCCGCTGGAACAATATCTCTCCAAAGTGCTGCGACCTGCAATGTTGCCAGGGGTGTGGTTGCAGCTGGCTTTACGACCACGGTGTTACCCGTAATTAACGCTGCACCGACCTTATTTACGGCGGTAAGAACCGGAAAATTCCACGGCACGATCGCAGCAACCACACCAAGCGGGCGGCGGTGTAGTTCGATCCGCCGAGTTTCGCTGTCTTCAATCAACTCTACAGGGATTTCTAGCCCCGCATAATAACGCAGAAAATAAGCGGCTCCGCCGACCTCGCCTTGTGCATCGGCCGTTGGTTTTCCTTGTTCACGAGTCAGCGTACGGGCGATGGATTCGATGTTCGCCTCAATGGCTTCAGCCATTTTAATGAGCACAGCACGGCGCTCATCGATCGAGGTCGCGGACCAGGCTGGGAACGCGACCGCTGCAGCGGTTACAGCATCTTCAATCTCTTCACGCGACGCGCAGGCACAGGCCGCAAACACTTCTTCGGTCGCCGGATCAACGACATCAACCGTTCGGCTACCGCCGATCATTTTACCGTTCACTAGCATGTCGTAGCGCACTTCCATTACAAACTCTCCTAATCCGGTATCTATCAGATGCCCTTGGTCGCCAGGACTTTCGCTCGACCAGCAACATAGGCGCGTGTAGCCTCCACATCTTCACGCGACAGCCATTTGCTGAAGCCAACCATACCATTGTCCTTCAGTATTCCATCATGGACCACTTCTTGCCATAATTTCTCGTCAGCCAATACCGGCGAGCGACGCAGATCAGGCAAGACGCCGGAAGATCGTGCTGTGCCGCCATGGCATACAGAACAGGTAGTCTCGAAAATTTGTGCACCTTTGGCGACGGTAGCGGCCGACCATTCACCTTTCACGACAACTGCCGGACCGGGATCCATACGTTCCACCTTATAGGGTGCCTTTCCGCCAATCGCGAATACCAGCAGTCGGCCATTGGGCCGTGGTCCCATATTTTCTGTGAAGGGGCTGGCGACGCCATAGCCGCCGCCATAACCGACCATCACCGCAACATATTGCTTGCCGTTAACCGAGTAGCTAACCGGAGGCGCCACGATCCCAATCTTGCTGTCAAATGACCACAGTTTTTTGCCGCTGGTTGCGTTAAATGCATTAAACTCGCCTTTGGCGTTACCCTGGAAAACCAAGCCGCCAGCAGTTGCCAACACGCCACCGTTCCAAGGACCACCGTGATCGACCCGCCACATTTCCTTTTGCTTTATGGGATCCCAAGCGATCAAGACGCCTTTCAGAATTGCACGGATGGCTTTCAGTCCAGCCTCATCGTCAGGTAGGGTATTGATTGCTAGGTTCACGCCGAGGTTCCAACCCCCTTCTCGACCGACAAATGGCGCATCAGATTGGTAAGCCATCGGCACTTCCTGTGCGGGAATATATACCAGATTGGTCTTCGGGCTGAACGCCATAGGCTGCCAGTTGTGGGCGCCGTGGCCTGAGGGATTAGCTACGAAAGGTCCATTTTCATAACGGGCACCTGGCATCTCTATAGGTCTGCCGGTTTTCATATCCACGCCCGAAGTCCAATTTTGCGGTACAAAATTCTTCGCCGAAACGAGTTTGCCGTTGCTTCGGTCTATAACGTAGAAAAAGCCATTTTTCGGTGCTTGCATCATGACCTTGCGATCAGCCCCACCAATTTTCAACGATGCGAGAATGATCGGCTGTGTCTGCGTGAAATCCCAAGTTTCGGCGGGCGTTCCTTGGTAATGCCATTTATATTTGCCCGTATCGGCATCAAGCGCAACCACAGACGACAGGAACAGATTGTCACCCTTTCCATTCGAACGGACACGGTGATCCCATGGTGATCCATTGCCCACACCGATAAGGACTTGATTGAAATCCTTGTCGTAAACAATTGCGTCCCATACGGTACCGCCGCCACCAAATTTGGTGTAATCGCCATCCCAAGTGTCTTGCATTTTGGCGATAATATCATCGGACGCCGCTCCGTCAGGCTTGGCGCCTTTCGCCGGCGGAACCGTATAAAAGCGCCACGCCTGCTTACCCGTTTCTGCGTCGTATGCAGACACATAACCACGGACACCATATTCACCGCCGCCGTTGCCAATAAGCACGCGGCCTTTGACGATTCGAGGTGCGCCCGTGATCGTATAAGGCTTGCTCTGGTCAACGGTGACGACGGACCAAACAAGCTTGCCCGTCTTGGCATCAAGGGCAATCAGGCGCCCGTCCAACGTACCAGAATAAATTTTGCCATTATAAATTGCTGCGCCGCGATTGACGACATCACAGCAAGCCTTGAAACCTGTTTCCCCCGGTACTTTCGGATCATATTTCCACAGCAGCTTACCCGTGGTCGCATCAAGCGCATGAACTTTGGACCATGCAGTGGTTGTGTAGATCACCCCGTCTGCCACAAGCGGCGTGGCTTCTAACCCACGCGCCGTGTCAAACTCATGGGACCATTCAAGGCCGAGGCTGCTAGCCGTCTCAGCGTTTATTTCTTCCAGACCACTGTAACGCTGTTCTTCGTAGGTACCGCCGTATGTCAGCCAGTTTTGGGTTTCGGAAGCCGCGCCGTCCAAGCGGGAAGTGTCTATTACGCCATCCTCATACCCGGACCCGCACGAAACCAAAAAAGCCATGGCTAAGACCACACAAAGCTTGCGCATAATTATCCGTCCTGTCTCAATTTACCTCGCCATAAGGAAAGACACCCGCGCAGAACTATCAGCGCGGGTGTCTCTTTAATCTTCTAGAATTTTGCGGAGAGTTCCACTCCAAAGGTGCGCGGTGCTGCGCGAATCCGATAATCGCTACCATAGCTTCCTTCAACGTTGATCGCATTTGGATAATATAGTTTATCGGTCAGGTTTTTAACAAAGCCAGCAATAGTAAAGCTGTCGGTGGTATAGGAAATTCGCCCGTTGATCAGCCAATACGGGTCTTGCCCTTCACCTAGCGGCCCTCTACCGGAAAGCACAGAACTACCTTGAGGTCCCACATAGTCATAGGATCCAAAAACGTCGTAGTAGTAGCGTCCGGTGTAACTGGTGTCAGCATGAACCGTAAATGTTCCTGATTCCGTTTTGGCAACATCCCAGTCGACGCCAATATTTCCTGACGCTTTGCTGGCATAAGGAAACGGATTTCCGCCGACGTCAATTTTACCACCTGCTGTGGAAATGCAATTACCTACTTGAGGTGGCGTACCATTAATTGGCGCAGTCGGACACGAACCACTGTTGAAGCTGCTATCAAGATATCCAAAGCCAGCATTCAGGCGGATGTCATCTGTCACTGCAAAGATAAGCTCAGCGTCAAGACCCGTAAGTTTGCCGTCAAGGTTAATCAAGAATGTAACTGAGCTTGGATCTAGCAATTGCTGCTGTTGACCTGCATATTTATAATGAAACACTGAGGCGTTAAACTGGAGGCGGTTGTCAAAGAAGCGGCTCTTCATGCCGACTTCAAATGCATCCACTTTTTCCGGTTCCACAAAGTAAACTTGCGCTGCGGACTGGAATGCAAGGCCATTATATGTTCCGCCACGATAGCCACGACTGTAGCTTGCGTAGAGAAGAACGTCGTCGTTGACCTTCCAGTCGAGGATTGCACGGCCTGTTAGAGCGTTTGAACCATCGCGGCGGTTCAGAGGCTTAATGCTTGCATCCAGCGCTGCGGAATCACCAATAAAGTATTTTTGGAAAACGCCACCTGGAGCATAGTCTGATACAGTGTAAAGTCGGGGGGCACCGGTATCATCAAAAAATGTGGTGAGGGCGTCAAGATAAGCAAACTTATCTCTCGTGTAACGGAGCCCGGCGGTGAACTTTACACTGTCGGTAAGCTCGTAACTTGCTTCGCCATATATGGCCATCGATTTACGCTCTTGGGTATAGTCCTGCTTTGCCTTCAATGCAGTTGCTAAACCGGCTTCACGCCCCAGACCCGCTGGGTTAAAGTAATTTTTCGGATTTCCAATAGCGGCGTTAACGTCGCTTAGGAAGCCGTAAAAATCTGGGGTGTTATTTGTGACGATTTTATCCCAACCATAATATACACCAGCGATGGCTTTAAATCGGTCAGTTGAGAAATCGACGCGGAGATCTTGGTTAAAGCTCTTGGACAATGAAGCGTAACCGATTGAGCACACATTGTACGGAGTACCGTCACAATCGATACGCGGCAGTAATCCGTTTCGTGTCCTATCAAACCCAGTGATTGAAGTCAGGTTGACGCTGTCAGACAACTCAAATTTAGCATTCAGAACTGCGCCAAAGGTTTTTGTTTCGGCGGTACCAATTGAGTTACCCTCGATTTCCCTGGCAGAGAGACCCCGACCCTTCGCGCTATATGCAGGTGGCAGAAATCGGGTCAAATCGTTCCCATTGCCAAACAACGTGCTGGCAAGTGGCGTGTAAAAAAAGCCAAAAGCAGAGTCTGCTAAGCTTATGGTGTCATCGGTTAGGGATGGCCCGTGATTTTGAGGCGAATCTTGCCCGCCGACCGACTGAGCAACATACGCTTTAAAATTGATGTCAATCGTGTCGGTGGGGACAAACCTAATTTGGCCACGAAGACCCCAAGTTTCATGTCCGCCGGGCGAAATTCCAGCATTCTGGTCGCCGAATGCAACATTATCTGGGACATTAGGATTAGACTTGATCAAGCCTACCGGTTGGATATTTTTTACGTAAGGATCGGAATTCACATAACTACCCGCAATGCGGATCCCTAGCTTATCCTCGACGGGCGTTACCTCAATCGCGCCAAGTGCGCTTATGCGATTGAAAGAGCCGTATCCGATCGTCGCGTGCCCGTTGGAACCGGTAAGGCGTGGCTTCCGGGTTATAAAGTTAATAGCACCCCCGGTAGTGTTTCGGCCAAACAACGTTCCTTGAGGACCGCGAACGACTTCCACTTGCTCAAGGTCGTACAATTGTTGGCCATGACTGGCGCGAAATGATTGGTAAACTTCGTCCACGTACACCCCAACTGGCGAGGCCGCATTAGAGTTGTATTCTGTGCCCACACCGATCCCGCGAACCGTGAAGTTGGGTTGTGTCTCGCCATAGGCAGAGCTGACTTGAAGATTAGGAATAGAGTTGTTTAGGTCCGCGGTCGAAAAAACACCCTGCTTGGTTAGCTGCTCGGTCGTGATGGCAGTTATTGCGACCGGCACATCTTGAAGGTTTTCGTTGCGTTTGGTTGCAGTCACAATGATTTCGCCGAGGCCATCTTGAGTGTCCGACGTGCTTTGTTCATTTTGCGCATGTGCTGGGGTAGTTATGGCCATCAGGCCAACCGCGGCAGCTGTGTACAATAACGTTCTGCTTTTCCTCATCTCGACTCCCTCTCCAACTAAGCTTGTTTTTCGGTGGCATATCGAGTCGCCACTCTTATCAACAGTAATGTAGCCAGATAATTTCTGGTTCGTCAACACCTCTGTTGCATAGGCCTAGAAAGCACGTGCGTTGGATAGGCACAACCTAATGCGTCAAGTCAAATTTCAATCAATTATCGTTCTTAAAATATTGTTTATAAATCGTATTTTTAACATACTCGATTATATCAGACATTCGATATTTCACTATCTCCAGTGGCCAACTTAGAAATATTATCAACGTACATGTTGACAATTTCATTTTTGCGGATAATTTTTGCAATCGAAGCGCGCTTTGAGGCGATGCAGACAGAAAGCAGATGACAGCGCAATTATGGACGGACAGACAAAAAGTGCGGGCGACCAGGAATGGCTCCTCGATGCGCTCACCGCGGCAAATTTGCCTACCTTGTGCTGTTTGCTCGTTCATCTGACGGGGCATCGCAGCTGGATCGAAGGCGAATTCGTTCCATCGCGTACTCGTGGTCTGGATGATAATGACAGCGGTGGGTTCACCGAGAGCGTGAAGCAAAAAATTCGAGATGCTGCTTATGTCGCATTGAACGACTGGTTATCCGGGAAAAGCCCCGCCCTTCCAAATCCGACGGATGAATTGCTCGTTGAGATGATGAGCGCGTCGCTGGGTGAAATCGTGCCGCAATCATATGCGCCAATGATCCGTAACGACTTGGCATTAAGTGATGACTCCGCTGCCTCCCGGATAAGCACGCCGGCGAATTCCGATTTCTGCGCCTTGATTATAGGGGCTGGAATTTCTGGCCTCTGCGCGGCGATAGAGTTTGAAGCGGCAGGCATCCCTTACACTATAGTTGAGCGTCACAACGACCTGGGCGGTGTCTGGTTTGAAAATCGATATCCCGGCGCGGCATGTGATGTCCCGAGTTACCTATACTCATTTTCATTCGCCGCATACGACTGGTCGAGATTTTTTGCGGGTAGCATCGAGATTCATAATTATCTGGACGACGTAGCAGACAGGTACGACATTCGTCGCCACATTCGTTTTGGTCAAGAAGTTGTCGAAGCCCGATTTGACGAAGTATCCGGAACATGGGAAGCCAGTCTAATCGATGCTGACGGCACACAGCAGCTTATGTTTGCCAATCTTTTGATCAGCGGAGTTGGCGCATTTAACAAACCTAGACTGCCCAACGTCCCGGGATTGTCCGACTTTAAGGGACCAAGCGTCCACACTGCTTGTTACCCTCAGGAAGGCATAGATCTGGAGGGGCGGAACGTTATTTTGGTCGGAAATGGCGCAAGCGCCATGCAAGTTGCGCCCGCAATCGTAGATAAAGTCGCTTCGCTCACCATTGTACAACGCACGCCACAATGGGCGGCGCCATTTCCAAAGTTCGGTCAGGACATACCTGACTCATTAAGACGCTTGCTAATGGAAGTACCGCTGTATCGGTTGTGGTACCGGCTGCGACTCAGCTGGGCCTTTAACGACAAGCTCTACGAAGCGTTGCAGCAGGATCCTTCGTGGGACGGCGGCGGTCGATCAATCAACGCCATTAACGACGCGCATCGTGTGGGTTTAGAGGCCTATATCAAGTCAGAACTTGGAAGTGCTATACACCTACTGCCCCAAGTATTGCCCGATTATCCGCCCTTTGGAAAACGCATGCTTTTAGACAATGGCTGGTTCCGCACTTTGGCGAAAAAAAACGTCAAACTGGTCACTGGCTCTGTCGTCGAAGCGCACGCCACTGGCGTCACGACAAATGACGGTCAGAAGCACGAGGCGGATGTTTTAATCTGGGCAACCGGATTTGATGTCGTAAATCTTCTAGCTCCCATGAAGGTCGTAGGCCTTGGCGGCCGCGAGCTTCATGATGATTGGAACGGCGACGACGCGCGCGCCTATTTGGGGACAGTTGTGCCCGGTTATCCCAATTTCTTCTGCCTGTACGGGCCGAACACTCAGTTTGGGCATGGCGGCAGTCTTATAACCGTCCTTGAACGACAAATGCATTATGTCATGTCGCTGGTTCGACAAATGCTGGAAATGGGCGCCACCCAGATCGAAGTCGATAAGCACGTTCATGACGCGTATAATGAGAAGGTGGACAGCACTCACGCGGGCATGGTCTGGACTTATCCCGGAGTTGAAACTTATTATAAGAATTCAAGAGGCCGCGTGGTTGTTAACAATCCTTTTCGGATCCTCGAATATTGGCAAATGACAGAGACAGCTGACCTCAGCGAGTTTAAAGTGGGGAGATATACGATCGACCCTACCGATACTGTGGTGGCTTGAACGATGTCGGATGCCGTTGAAATCCAGCAGCTCGATGGAATTTTGATTATTTCGATAAACCGGCCGCTTCAACGCAACGCCGTTAATAGAGCAGTGTCGCTTGCCATCGCAACCGCTATCGACCGGCTGGAATCTGACCCCGAACTGCGTGTGGGTATTATAACCGGTCATGGTGGGTATTTTTGCGCAGGCATGGACTTGAAAGCGTTTGCGGATGGGGAGCGGCCGGAAATTGAAGGTAGAGGCTTTGCAGGCTTAACCGAGGCGCCGCCGGAAAAACCGCTAATTGCTGCAGTAGAAGGTTTTGCTTTAGCTGGTGGGTGTGAACTAGCACTTACATGTGATCTGATTGTGGCGGCAGAAACTGCTTGGTTCGGATTGCCCGAAGTTCAACGCGGACTGGTAGCGGGTTCTGGTGGCCTTGTCCGTCTACCGCGCCGGATTCCGGAAGCAATCGCACTTGAATATGCCCTGACCGGAGAGCGAATGGATGCCAATACTGCCCACAAATGGGGGTTAGTAAACCGGGTAACAAAGGAAGGCGCCGCACTGGACGGGGCAATAGCGATGGCCAAGGTAATCACTGCCAACGCGCCGCTAAGTATTGCCATGACAAAGCGTATTGTTCGTGAAGCGCCAAATTGGCCAGAAGCCGATATTTGGACACTGCAACGGCCGTTGGTAGATTTGGTCATCCGATCAGAAGATGCCCTTGAGGGCGCTCGGGCATTCTCGGAAAAGCGCGCTCCTCAATGGAAAGGCCGTTAATGAAACACGTCGCAGTAGTTGGAGGCGGCACAATGGGTGTCGGCATTGCTTATGTATCCGCCATGGCAGGGGCGACTGTGACGGTTGTGGAGCCCGATCAATCTCGCGCTTTGGCCTTCAGCCGCATTGTCGATGAGACCGTTCTGTCCTCCATCGCGCGCGGCAAAATGGACGAGGCAGGCGGAGATGCGCTTCGTTCCCGAATTGAGCGGGTGACGTCGGTTGCACAAGTACCAGTGGCCGTCGATGTCGCGATAGAAACTGTATCTGAGAAACTAGAACTCAAACTTGAAATATTGGCTGCGATCTCAGCACGTGCGCCAAAATTGATCGGTAGCAATACAAGTGCCATGTCAATTGATCGGCTGGCACAAGCCTTGCCCGATCCAGCCATATTTTTGGGAATGCACTTTTTCAATCCGGTCTGGTCGCTACCTCTGGTTGAATTAGTGCGTGGCCAACATACTTCGGAAGCGTCCCTCACCGAGGCCCGGCAGTTTGTTGAATGGCTTGGCAAGCAATCGCTTACGGTGCGCGACGTACCCGGGTTCGCAACCAGTCGGCTCGATCTCATATCCAGCCTTGAAGCGATGCGAATGGTTGAGTCAGGCGTTACAACTGCCGCAGATATCGACAAGGCTGCAGTCCTTGCATACCGGCATCCAGTAGGGCCGCTGCGCTTGAGTGATATCGTCGGACTCGATGTGCGGCTCGATATCGCCCGCACATTGGAGGCCGCGCATGGGGCCCGTTTTTCACCACCCCAAATCCTCATTGATATGGTCGCTGAGGGTAAGTTGGGTGTAAAATCCGGCGAGGGGTTCTTCTCTTGGCCTCAATAATTTCAACTTAGTTTTGGAGCAACCCACATGGCATCTGACTTATTTCAATCTTCGTTATGTGATACCGCAGAGCATCATCGCGACCTGCGCGATAGCGTTAGCAAACTCGTTGGCAAATTCGGACGTAAGTATTTTCAGGATGTCGTGAATAAAGGTGAACAGCCTGACGCGCTGTGGAGAGAATTGGGCGACGCAGGTTTTTTAGGCGTGCACGTATCCGAAGAATACGGTGGCGGTGGCGGTGGTCTGGCCGAATTAAATATCTGTATCGAGGAAACGGCAGCGCAAGGCTGTCCGATACTTGCTATGGTTATTTCCTCGATCACAGCGCCCATCATTGGGAGTGTGGGAACAGAGGCAATGAAGCGCGAGTGGTTGCCCGACATCGCGGCTGGAAAGCGCAAAATGTGTTTTGCGATTACCGAGCCAGATGCAGGCTCCAATACCCATAAAGTCTCTACACACGCGGTTAAACGCGGTGACCGTTGGGTCATTAATGGCGCTAAATACTGGACGTCAGATATCGATCAATCCGCCGCCGTTATGGTCGTTGCACGCGATGGTGCCCCTGTCACTGACGGGTCGCGTCAAGGGCTGTCGTTGTTTGTTGTACCTACCAATACGCCGGGCATTTCCATGACCCGCATCGATGCAGCGTTGCGCACTTCCGAAAAGCAGTTCACCGTATTCTTTGACAACGTTGAGGTTCCCCAAGATGCATTGATCGGAGAAGCCGGAGCGGGTTTAAAGCAAGTATTCGCTGGCCTGAATCCGGAACGAATCGCTGCAGCGGCTATCAACAACGGCATTTCCAGATTTGCCATTGAACAGGGCGCGCAATATGCCAAAGACCGATCCGTCTGGAATACGCCAATAGGCGCGCATCAAGGGGTGGCACACCCACTTGCAGAGGCGTATATCAACGTCCAAGCGGCCCGCCTTCTCAACGCACGCGCGGCCCAATTATGTGACAATGGGGAAGACGCGGCCGAGACTGCGAATATGGCAAAATTTGCTGCGGCAGAAGCATCATTAAAAGCGCTCGATCAGGCAATTCAAGTCCATGGCGGCAATGGTCTTTCGAACGAATATGGTCTTTCCGATTTGTGGTTTATTGCGCGCCTTCATCGAACTGCCCCGGTCAGTCGCGAAATGATTCTGAATTATGTATCAACGCATAGCTTAGGGTTACCAAAGAGTTACTAACCAATGGAAACAAACTTAGTCACGTTGTTGCGAACTCACGCTACGCAAAAGCCCCAATCACCGTGCCTTACATTCGGCACGGAAACATTGAGCTTTGGCGATGTGGACGCGCGTGCAAGTCGTGTTGCACGTGCGCTGGCAGCTTTGAACATCCAATCAGGCGACCGGGTCGCCATCGTTGCCCGCAATACATCGGTTCATTTTGAGCTATTTTTCGGATGTGCGAAATCTGGTGTAATATTCGTGCCTATCAACTGGAGATTGTCGGCACGGGAAATCGCAGATATCCTCTCTGACGCGTCCCCGTCGCTCCTTTTCATAGAAGACGAATTTCAGCCATTGCTGTCGCTTGACATGCCGCATCAGACCCGGACTCTGCTGAGTCATTATCCGCTGTGGCGAGACTCTGCGCAACCCGACGACGCGGATCATACACCATCGCCAAATTCTCCGCTTCTTTTGCTCTACACGTCTGGCACAACAGGGACCCCCAAGGGGGTGGTCCTCAGTCACGGCAACCTGTCATATCTTGCCCGGATGGCCCACGAATTGTGGGATATGTCAGATCAAAGCGTCAATCTAGTCGCCAGTCCGCTTTTTCATATTGGTGGCATTGGTTATGCAATGACCTGCATGAGCCAGGGTGGCCATACAGTGTTGATGCAGCAAGTTGTGCCGCGTGACATCGTCGCGGCCATTCAAGGTAAAAAAGTCACGCACGGGTTTTTCGTGCCAACCGTAATCCAGATGCTGCTCGACTTGCCCGGTGTTGCTGACATGGATCTGACTAGCCTTAACCGCATTGTCTATGGCGCTGCCCCCATTGGAGAAGCAGTGTTAAAACGGGCGATCGAAATATTCGGTTGTGGGTTTATGCACACCTACGGCATGACGGAAACAGGCGGAAGCGTCGTGATGCTTGCGCCGGAAGAGCATGAGCCGGACGGCCCCTTTGCCAACCGCTTACGGTCATGCGGTCGGCCCATGCCCTGGAACGAGGTGATGCTGGTCAATCCAGCGACAGAAAATCCGGTAGCGGTTGGGGAAGTTGGCGAAATTCGTATCCGTTCCAAAGCCAACATGCTCGGGTATTGGAACAAGCCTGAAGAAACCGCAAGAGCGACCACAGCAGACGGTTGGCTGCGAACGGGTGATGCTGCTTACCGCGACGAAGACGGCTTTATCTACATGCACGATCGCTACAAGGATATGATCGTTTCAGGTGCGGAGAATATCTACCCGACTGAGATCGAAAATGTGCTTTATCAACACCCCGACGTCACGCAGGTCGCCGTTATTGGTGTCCCCCACGAGCGCTGGGGCGAGACACCGAAAGCCTTTGTGGTCGTGCGTAACGGAAGCCATCCGTCAGAAACCGAACTCATTGCTTTCACACGCGCGCAATTGGCTCATTATAAATGCCCGACTTCAGTGGCGTTCGTAACGCAATTGCCGATGAATGCATCTGGCAAAATTCTCAAAAAAGAAATGCGAAACCCTGAGTGGTTAAAGGAAAATGCATGTCCATAAGTCCATCCGCTCGGTTACTTCGCGGCTTCGCGGTCGATTTTCTCACCTGCCATAATCCGACAGCGGTGGAGACGATTATGGAGCCCGATTATGCGCTCAGTATAAGCGGTGTTCTCCTTGCCGGACGCGATGACGCCTATCTGCCTGCAACCGCAGCACAGCTCGACCAATTTCCCGGCCTTTGTGTGACAGTACATGACACTGTCATTGGCCCCGATGCGGTCGCCATGCGTTTTACCGAACATGGGGTCTCTAACCGACACCACGGGCGGCGTTCGACATGGGGTGGTGTGACGTTATTCCGCATTAAAAATGGCCGACTGCATCAGGGTTGGGCCGAAGAAGATTATTTCGCCCGCAAAAGGCAGTTGGCACAAGCCACATGCGATGTGGTGCAATCCCCTCACCCTGCCCCGTGGGACGCCCCCTGCGAAGCGCCTAATGTCGAGGTGGAGGCCATCGCGCGTGCGTTTCTTAACGACTCGGCCAGCTGGGCCGACTCCTCACGCATCGATGAAATCAGTGCAGAAGGTCCGCGTTTTGCTGATCTTGTTGCCATAGCAGATATCACGGTCGATCAACTTTTTTCGGCGGGCAATCGAGGTGCTTTCCACCTCTCCTGTACGGGGAAATACAAAGGCGGCTTTCCCGATCTCGATACTACGCTTGTTGGCCAAAGCGTGATCCTCCGGCTCGCCGGATTGTTCGACGTGGCCGATGGTGCAGTCTCTCGCGTTCAGGTTTGCGCCGACCGGCTCGGCCTAAGCCGTTCATTAATGGATCCCAAATGAGCAAGATCATAATCACCTGTGCCGTAACTGGCGGCGCGCACACACCGACTATGTCGGACGCGCTGCCCTGCACGCCCGCAGAGATTGCTGAACAAAGCGTAGCAGCCGCCGAAGCTGGCGCCGCGATACTTCACCTTCATGCACGGATGCCGGAGGACGGCCGCCCCACGGGTGACCCTGATGTCTACAACCAGTTTCTCCCCGTCATCAAACAACGGACCGATGCTGTGGTCAACATCACTACCGGCGGTTCAGCGACGATGCCATTGGCCGAGCGCTTACGTGCCGCCGTTAGATTCAAGCCCGAAATGTGTTCGCTCAACATGGGTACCATAAACTTTGCAATGTTTCCCGCTGCCAAGCGCGTCAGCAGTTGGAAGCATGATTGGGAAAAGGATTATATTCTCGGTTCCGACGATTTCATTTTTCGGAATACCTTCCGTGATATCGCGACAATATTGGAGACAATGGGTGAAGCTGGCACGCGTTTCGAGCATGAATGCTACGACGTCGGTCACCTTTATAACCTTGCCTACTTTGTCGATAGCGGCGCCGTAAAGCCACCGTTCTTCATCCAGATGATCTTTGGAATAATGGGGGGCATTGGGCCTGACCTTGAAAATCTGATGTTCATGAAATCTACCGCAGACCGGCTGTTTGGCAAGGACAGTTTCCAGTGGTCTGTCCTCGCCGCTGGCAAGTATCAAATGCCATTTCTCACTCAAGCCGCACTCATGGGAGGGCACGTCCGCGTCGGGCTCGAGGATAGCCTATTCATCGAACGTGGCCAGCTTGCGGTATCGAACGCGCAGCAGGTCGAAAAAATCGTGCGCATAATTCGCGAAATGGGGCATGAACCAGCGACGCCGAGCGAGGCACGCATTATGCTGGGTCTCAAAGGCGGCGACAGAGTGGAGTTTTAATGCATGGCGCGGACAATCGTTGATCTTTCCATCTATCTCGAAAATGACGTAATCTCAGATCCGCCGCCATATCAGCCGAAGATCGAATATATCGACCACAATACCTCGATCCCTTCCCTGATTAACTTTTTCCCCGGCCTAAAGGCCCAAGATTTGCCGGACGGTGAGGCTTGGGCCATCGAGAAGGTTGAGTTGATAACGCATAACGGCACCCATCTTGATGCGCCCTATCACTTCGCTTCAACGATGAACAGGGGCGAGCGTGCGATAACGATTGACGAAGTGCCACTCGATTGGTGCTTTCAGCCCGGGGTGAAGCTTGATTTTTCGACATTCGCAGACGGCTATGTCGTGACCGCCGCTGATGTAGAGGCAGAACTCACGCGTATTGGTCATACGCTTTCCCCACTTGAAATCGTCGTCGTCAACACGGCTGCGGGTAAGCGTTACGGACAGGATAATTATGTCACATCTGGCTGCGGCATGGGATACGAAGCGACTATGTACCTTCTTGAACGCGGCGTCCGCTTGACGGGAACCGACGGCTGGAGCTGGGACGCGCCGTTCGTCCATACACGCGAAGCGTATGAATCAACTGGCAATGCGGAATTGATTTGGGAAGGTCATAAAGCCGGGCGCGATATCGGGTATTGTCACCTCGAAAAGCTACATAATCTAGAGGTACTGCCGCCCACAGGATTTACCATTGCCTGTTTCCCGATGAAGATACGCGCTGCATCGGCCGGCTGGACGCGAGCGGTGGCAATATTTGAGGATTAATCCCCTCAAACGATCTTCTCGGCCAAATCAAACATAAATGGAGCAGTTTGCTTCACAGATGGCCTGTCGCGGTGATGTGCGTCGAACCGCTTTAGATTTCTATACAGCAAATTCCAATCGTCCATGTCAGGTGCGAAGTTTTGCCAAGCGGTAATCATGCCGGTATTGATCACTATGTCTTGCATACCGAGCAATGCAATCACGGCAATGTCGGCCAAACCAAATCGATCACCAACAAAAAATTCGCGGTCGCCAACGCGGCGGTTGAGGTCGGTGAGACCGCCTTTAACCTTCCTAAGTTGCCGTTGGGTCCATTCGGTGCTGATATGTTCGCGTTGCATTTCCCAGAACAGAAGTACCGTGGCGTCAGCAACTCCTTCTGCAATCGTGTGGATCAGCTTGGCCTCCAGCACGCGCTCTGGATCGGCTGGAAGCATCGATGGCTCCGGATATTTATGTTCAAGCCAGTCCATCAAGAAGGTCGACTCAAAGACGGGATCGCCGTCATCGGGGATCAATATTGGTAGCTGCTCCAGCGGATTATAGCACGGAGTCTGGGTATCGGCATGCCAAGGCACTTCGTTCTGAAGAGTGAAGGCTATTCCCTTTTCAATCAATGCAATGCGCACTTTGCGCGCAAAGGGACTTGGCGTTGCACTGATCAATATCATTTTGCGTAATCCTCAATTCATCCAGTGGCCACCCGTGATGTTTATCGCCTGCCCCGTCATATATGCGGCGTTGTCGGAAGCTAGAAAGGCCACGACTTCGGCTATTTCAGAAGGGTAGCCGGCACGGCGTAACGGGACAGCTTGGACGCGCGCAGCGACACTTGGCAAGTTTTGCACACGGTTCATTTCCTCAGCTTCAGCGCGCATGTTGGTATCAACAATGATACCGGGGCAGACAGCGTTAACACGAATACCTGATACACCGAATTCACCAGCAAGGCTTTGGGTGAGATTAATGATCGCCGCCTTGGTCGCACCATAAGCAGCATGATTTGGCACACCTTTTTTGCCGGTCCAGGAAGACATATTGATGATGCAACCCGCCCCACGTTCTATCATTCCCGGCAAGACAGCCTGACTGAAATGAAACACTCCGTCGAGATTAATTGCAAAGGTCGAATGCCAATCGCTTTCACTAACGTCCAGAAACGACGCTGTGCGCAATATTCCAGCGTTATTTACCATAACATCGATTCCGCCAAGTTCAGCGGCGACCGCAGCAACCGCAGCCCTCGCCGCGTCCCGCTGCGCGACGTCGCCGATAACAACACAGGCGCGACGCCCAAGGTCGCCCACAGCTTCAGCCACCTCCTGCGCGGCGTTAGCATTAACATCAAAAACACCCACATCGGCTCCGCCGCTTGCCAACCGCAGCGCAATTGCACGGCCAATTCCCGCTCCGGCCCCGGTGACTAATGCAATCTTGCCTAAAAATTCGTCCATATTTTCGCAATCATACTAGTTAGTATTGCAAATAACTTTGTGGTATTATATGCTTTCAACATAGGTGTTGATTTGAGTGCTGTCGAGCGTAAATTTATACCCCACGAACGATGCTGAAAGATTGGAGAGCCTGCTGCTAATGTCACCTCATTTGCCTGCAAAGCCACAAACGGATTATGATGCAATTGTCGTCGGCGCTGGTTTCGCCGGACTCTATATGCTCCACAAACTGCGCGAGATTGGCTTGTCAGCCCGTGGTTTCGAGACGGGCAGCGATGTTGGCGGAACATGGTTTTGGAACCGCTATCCCGGCGCGCGCTGCGATGTATACAGCATGGAATATTCCTACTCGTTTGATGAGCAACTTCAGCAGGAATGGGTTTGGACCGAACGCTATCCTGCGCAGCCTGAGATACTGAAATATATCGAACATGTTGCGGACCGTTTCGATTTGCGGCGCGACATTCAATTCGATACCCGCGTGACCGCAGCGCATTTTGACGAAGAAACAGATATCTGGCGGGTTGAAACTGAGGACGGCACTACAGTCACTGCATGTTACTGCATTATGGCGTCAGGCGCGCTGTCCGCATCTCGTAAGCCGGATTTCGAAGGCTTGGACGACTTTGGCGGTACCTGGTATCACACTGGTCAATGGCCGCACGATCCGGTTGATTTTACGGGACAACGTGTTGCAGTGATCGGTACCGGGTCGTCAGGCATTCAGGTTACTCCTATGGTTGCCCAACAAGCTGCACATCTTACGGTTTTTCAGCGAACGCCCAATTTCAGCATACCCGCTTGGAACTATCCGCTATCAAACGCTGAACAAGAAAACTGGAAACGACAGGCGGCGCATCATCGCGCAACCGCCAAAGCATCAAAATCCGGGGCATTATACCAGTACAGCCAGCGCAGCGCGTTAGAAGTGAGCGACGAAGAACGGCAAGGCGAATTTGATGCTCGATGGTCACACGGTGGCGCCAATTTCACGCATGCCTTTAATGACCTGTTCAAGAGCAAGGCAGCAAATGATCTGGCTGCCGATTATGTGCGGACGAAGATCGGGGAAATTGTTCAAGATCAAGACGTCGCAGCGAAACTGACGCCAACTGATCACGCGATAGGTACCAAGCGCATTTGCGTCGACACCGATTATTATGCGACGTTCAACCGCGATAATGTTGCGCTAGTCGATGCGCGCGCGACGCCTATACAGCGAATAACCAAGGAAGGCATTGAAACGACCGACGACTTCTATCCGGTTGATAGCATTGTTTTCGCCACCGGCTATGACGCAGTCACCGGCGCGCTAACGCGGATCGACATCCGGGGACGCGCTGGCAAGTCGTTGAAGGACAAGTGGAGCGACGGGCCCAAGACATATCTGGGAATCATGGTGGCCGGCTTTCCCAATCTTTTTACGCTGACCGGTCCCGGCAGTCCGTCCATTTTGACCAATGTAGTCATGTCGATTGAACAACATGTAGACTGGGTGGGCAATTGCCTGATACACATGGCGCGCGAAGAATTGCAATTGATCGAAGCAGACCAGCAGGCTGAAGATGACTGGGTCGAACATGTCCGCGAAGTCGCCAACGGGACACTCCATGTGCACGCCGACAGTTGGTATATGGGTGCTAACATCCCGGGAAAGCCGCGTGTAATGCTTCCTTATGTTGGTGGGTTGGGGGTCTATACCCGAATTTGCGATGAGGTTGCAGCAGAGGGCTATCGTGGCTTCATCCAAAGCAAAGCCTCCTGACATGCGCGCGCCGTTCAGCCGCACTCTGCCAGACCTCCTCTGTGAGCAAGCGCTGCTACATGGTGATTGTGCTGCTGTAATTTCGGACGGCAGAGTAACAAGCTACGCTGAACTGGCACGCCGTGCCGCAGAGCTCGCTTCGGGCCTTCGTGCGAAAGGTGTTAAGCGCGGAGACCGGGTAGGTTTGCTCGCCAGCAACCGGACCGAATGGATCGAAATCTGCTTTGGCGCGCTGGCTGCAGGCGCGGTGCTGGTGCCTATCAGCACTTGGTCCACACAAGCCGAATTGGAGTTCATCCTTGCCGATGCGGATGTTGAGATACTTTTTTCGGTGGCATCAGTGGGCAAGGAAAATTTCGTTGCAACTCTGAGCGAACTCCGTCCTCGCCTTCCGAACTTGCGGATGCTCGTCATGGTCAATGGCACCGCTCCGGATGAAGAATGGCTGTGCTATGAATCAATATTCGCAAGTGCACAGGTTGATCTGCCGCCAGGCGATGGACCAAGCGCTACCGACGATTGTCTCATTTTATATACCTCCGGTTCAACCAGCAAACCCAAGGCGGTTCGGCTTGCGCATTATGGACTAATTGAAAACGGTTTTAATATAGGGGAGCGGCAAGGCCTCGTCCCGAGCGACCGCGTCTTCGCGTCGGTTCCAATGTTCTGGGCCTATGGGGCCGCGAATGCCCTGCCGGCGACCTTTACCCATGGCGCGACGTTCGTATTGCAGGAACGGTTCGAACCAGGCCCGGCACTTTCGCTCATTGAGACGCACCAATGCACGGCGATTTATACCTTGCCTGGCATGACGAGCGCGCTGATTGGACATGATGATTTTAACTCGGAACGTACCCGTAGCCTGCGTACCGGGCTAACCATTGGCAATCCGCAAGACGTGATCAACGCCGCGAGCATCCTTGGGGCAGCGCAAATTTGCAACATTTACGGATCAAGTGAAACCTATGGCAACTGCTGCGTTACGCCGCATGACTGGCCACTGGAACGGCGGTCTGCCAGTCAGGGACTACCTTTGCCGGGGGTGCATATCCGCTTTATTGATGTCGAAACTGGAAAGCCCGTGATGCGCGGCTCGCCCGGGCTCATAGAGGTTAGTGGTTATATAATGCGTGGCTATGGTGGACAAAGCGCCATCCACAATGCGCAAATTTTCACGAAAGACGGTTGGTATCGCACCGGCGATATCGGAACGCTGACCGCAGAAGGGGAGATTGTTTTTCTTGGCCGTAATTCGGAAATGATCAAGCGCGCTGGTATTAACGTTTCACCGGCCGAGGTTGAAGATGTGCTGATGCAGCATGCGGACGTTGCCGAAGCCGCAGTCGTTGGTGTGCCGGACAGTAAACGGGGGGAGACGATCATTGCCTTTATCGTACTGGCAACAGGCGCTTCGCTCTCAGAAGATGCGCTGATCGCGCACTGCCGAAAAATTGTATCAAGCTATAAACTACCCGATCGGATCGAAATTCGTGAAAGCCTCCCTTGCACCACGACCGGTAAGCTGATGCGCCAGTCGCTAAAGTCAGAAGCTGCCAAACTCGTCGGCGCAATGGAGATAAGCAATGGCGCATGAAGCGTGGGGACTTTGGGGTGACGCTGACGAGGTCGGAGCAGCAAACCTGATTACTGCAAGCGAAGTCTTGAAAGCAACCGCGCTGGTTAAACAGGGGCGCGTGTTGTCACTCGCGCAACCGTTATCCAAGAAAACGCCGGTGCCGGGACACCGGGGTGGCTTGCAGCATTTCATGGACCGCGACGGCGGTGATTATGCTGGAGGGGCAAAGGCCAAGGGTGGGTTTCAATTCGCAGAAGATACCGTGGTGATGCCCGTCCATATTGGCACGCATATCGATGCTTTGTGCCATGCTTGGTGTGATGATGAGCTATATAATGGTTTTGCAAGCACCGAGATAAACAGCACGCATGGCGCGAAAAAATGTGGAATAGAGAAGCTACCGCCGATTGTAACGCGCGGTGTGCTTCTTGATGTAGCAAAGGGACGAGGTAGCCCTCTTGCCGACGGAGAGTCAATTGGTGCCGTCGAACTCGCCTCCGTGGCAGCAGCATCCGGTACGACCTTGCAAAAGGGAGATGCGATTTTGATCCGCACTGGTTGGCTCGAAAATCAAACAGGCAAGCTCCCACGCAACGTTGACTTCAATAATGAGCCGGGCATTGATGTGGAAGCAGCGCTCTGGCTCGCAACGTCCGGGATTGCGTTGGTCGGAGCGGATAATTTCGCGATTGAGGCCATGCCATTTCCCGAAGGCACGATATTTCCCGTCCATCAACGTCTCATCCGCGATTATGGTATTTCCCTTCTTGAGGGCGTCGTCCTAGCTGAGCTGGCAGAGAGCGGTGTCACTGAATTCCTGTTCGTAGCAGCTGCACTCCCGCTTGTCGGCGGCACGGGCAGTCCAATCACCCCCATGGCTATTTTTTGAAGATGTCAATGATGAGCACACCCGCCCAGCAGGTCGTTGAAGGACTGAAGGCGTTAATGTGTGACGCGGTTCCGTCCGCACGCGAGATCACCTTTGCCGGCCTGTCCCGTGCAGCCGGTGGCCTCTCGCGGGAGAACTGGTCGTTTGATGCCTCTTGGACAGACGCGAGCGGTACCCATTCATACCCATTGATGCTCATGCGAGATGCGGCCGGGACCTTACTTACTACGGAGCGATCCCGCGAGTTTCATGTTCTCAAAGCACTTAAAGGCAGCGCGGTAGCTGCCCCCGTTGTTCACTGGATGGACCCAGACGGTCGCTTTCTGGGCGCGCCGTCGGTCGTAATGGAACGGGTTTCTGGCAGTTGCGATTACATGGTTCTAAATGGCAGTCGTCCACTGCCCGAACGGTTAAAATTGGCCCACGATTTCCTTGAACTTATGGCGAATATGCAGAAATTTGACTGGCAATTGCATGGCCTGGGGGAACGTCTGGGTGTGCCCCAAAAGTCACCAGCGAAAACCGAACTGCACCAGTGGGAAGCGGAATATCGGCGGGTCCAGATCGAACCGCATCCAGAGTTGGATTATGTGTTGAACTGGTTGGATAATAACGCGCCGGATGCTGAAGCAATAGTGCTGGTGCACGGCGATTTCAAGCCCGGCAACGCTTTGATCGAGGACAACGTTATCACTGCAAAGCTCGACTGGGAAACCGCGCATCTAGGGGACCCACTTGAAGATCTGGGGTGGATTACGAACCCCGTGCGTAAAAGCGAACACCAGATTGCTGGGCATTGGGAGCGCGCGCATATTGTTGCGGCATATAGCAAGCTGACGGGCCGTAAAGTCAGCGACGCAGCTCTCACTTGGTGGAATGTGTTCTCCTGCTGGAAACTGTCGGTAATTCAACTGACCGCCGTTCATGAATTTGTATCGGAACGTTACAACCGTGTTTTCCAAACCCCATCATGGTTATACCGGCCCATGTTTCATATGATGTCGGGGGCGCGATGAGACCAACGGTGGAGGAACAATTGCAAGGAACATGTCGCATATTGGAGACGGTGGTCGCTCCTTGCGTTTCGGACTCCTATGCTCGGACGATCCTTGACAATCTGATTGCAAACCTCCGTATGTTAAAGGTAGCCCTGCCCAAGGTTGCCGGATTTGTGCGAGATGACAATGTGGCGACGTTAAGTCTGCTCTTGGCGATGCAACCGGCGCTTAAGACGGATCTTGTCGGGCGTATTGACACAGCGGCACAAGCAGGTGAGCCTGACGTTGCTGATGGCGCAGCCATCGAAGAACGCAACCGGTTGCTCCGCGCCTTGCTCGCAGAGGCTGTCTGCAGCCCTGATCTCACGCCTGAAATTCGCCGTTCTATCGAAACCCATATGATCAACCGGGCTGCTCGTGCGCCCATGCGTTACGTGCCGAACGCACCCGCCATCATCACATCAACTCCGGAAACGTGACCTTATGTTAACTGCTCTCGACGACACATTATGGCATCAGTTGCCGACGACGTTTGACCATGTTTGGACAAGCGATCCGCGATTTTTCGACCGCTATTGGTTTGCTATCTATTCGGGCGATGGGCGTGTAGCGATCCAGATTACCATGGGCGCCTACCGCAATATGAATGTTCTTGATGCTGGCGCGGTCATGATCGTCGACGGCAAACAGCATAATCTTCGTGTTTCGCGCTCGCTGAACGGCAGTGTTGAAACAGTTTGCGGACCATTGCGAATCACACCAATAGAAGCGCTCAAATCTTTTGATATTATGGTCGAACCAAATGACGGCGCGCTGCATGGCCATATTCAATGGGAGTGCGTGGAACCGGCGCATGAGGAAGATCCACACTATACGCGATTACATGGCCGGACGGTGGAGGATTATCGCCGTTTTGACCAAATCGGCACTGCATCAGGCTTTTTAGAAGTTGATGGCAAGCGCATTGATATCGACAATTGGTGGTCTTGCCGCGACCATAGCTGGGGCGTCAGGCGTGGCATGGGCGTGCCCGAGCCGGTGACGGGTCCGAAGGTGCCCTTGTCGGAAAAGGGCCATGTTATGGCGTTCCTATTCTTTTCGACTTCAACGATGAGCGGAAGCCTCTTATTTTCCGGCCGGGGCGATGACTTGCCTTATACAACCGGCGTCATAACAGAGCGTGAGACCCAGATATCCCACCATGTAACCGATATTGCGCTTGAAGTTGAGTTACACGAGGGCACCAGACGTTTCCGTGGGGCTGGAGTGGTGGCGACTTTGCAAAATGGTCAGACACTGAATTTGGATGTGGTAGCACTAGGTCCGTCCATCGCAATGCAAGGCCTAGGTTACAGTGGTGGCTATAATGATGGCCGCGGTCTCGGGGCATGGCGCGGCGATAATCACCTTGAATCGGACGTTTGGGATGTCTCGCACCCGGCTAAAGTAATTTTGCCGGATGGTACTGAAAAAGTGCACTGGCACCGCATCCAACCCGTTTCCATTACTGCCGATTTGGAAGGCAAAGCGAGCAGCGGCTCCGCCAGCATGACCCTGACCATTGCTGGCCAGCTGCCTGAACATCTAAAAGTAAAATCTGACTTGGAATAACTGAACATGACCGCCTCCGTTCTTTCCGAACATCTGCGGTCCGGCGATCGCATCATGATTGGCCAAGCGACTGGCGAGCCACAAGGGCTCGTCGCAGAGATGTTTGACGTAGCCCGTCAGCTTACCGAGATCGAGGTTTTTTGCGGCTATTCGCTTAACACTGCTTGGAAGGGCGAAATTCCTACCTCACTGCGTATCTCCACTTATTGCGGCTTGGGTACAATTGGGTCTCTTGTCGGACGTTCTCGAGCACAAGTCATTCCCTTCTCGATGTCGCAACTCAGCACCGCACTGAAGTCGGGCAAAATGCCTATCGATGTGGTGCTACTGCAAGTTGCTCCAATGGACGCGGAGGGTTATCACAGTCTTGGACCGGCGGTAGATTATGTTTGGGAAGCAGCTCAAAATGCCAGGGTCGTGATCGTCGAGGTCAATGACAATATACCAGCAACGCGCAGTGACTGTCGCCTGCATAGCAGCGAGGTAGTTGTGGCGCTAAATAGCCAGACTCCGCTGCCTGAATTGCCGGCTGAACCTGCAGGAGAATTGCAGAGCCGAGTAGCCCGCGAGGTCGCCAGACTCGTGCCTGATGGGGCCACCCTGCAACTGGGCATCGGTAAGCTCTCTGCAGCTATAGCCCATGCTCTGTTAGATCGCCGCGGCTTACGCATTCGATGCGGGATGGTTGGGGACTGGTTTCTAGAACTGGTTGCCGCAGGTGCTGTCGATGAGGCCACTCCCGACTCATGCCTCGCATCACTGGCCGTTGGCAGCAGCATTTACAGCAGCCTATCGCCAGAGGGCTTGCTTGGGTTTGCGCCTCCCGCGCGCCTTGTTCAACCCATTGCGGGGTCACCGTTTCTGGCGATAAATTCGGCCATTGAGGTGGACCTGCGTGGACAGGCAAATGCGGAATATCTTGGTGACCGCTACGTCGGGGCTTCAAGCGGACAAACAGACTATTTCCGTGCCGCCCATGCATCCGCAAATGGCCTTGCTATTCTGGCCCTACCTTCTGTCAACGAACGCGGAACAATAAGCCGCATCGTCCCGTACCTTACCAGTGGTTATGTAACGTCTGCACAGAGTGATGTTGATATCATTATCACCGAACATGGGATAGCTGACATCCGTGCGACCAATTTTGATCAGAGAAAGAAATTGATAGCGAATATCGCCGATCCACAAATGGGTCACGGATTGAGCTAGAATACGGCGTATCCGTGCATTATTCGTTACGTCACTGTAGCGACGTATATCCTGTTGATGCAACACCTCAGGATCATTCAACCCCTTCGAAAAACAATGCTGTCCATCCAACTGACAGTTCGATGACGCGTATTTTGTCAATACGAGTGTTGACAAAATACGCGGAGCGCGAGATACTGGCTGGTAACAAACAGTTCCAAAAAGAATACCGGTGGTGATTTGATATAAATCTGAGGGAGAGCGATGTGAGAAAAGTCCAAAAGGATAATGCAATTCTGTCAGGCGCAATTCTTTGTGCGGTGTTAGGATCTGCCAACCCGGCGCTTGCCCAAACGTCGGATTCACCTGAAACAACAACTACCCTCGCACCATCCACCGATGACATCGTCGTTACTGCACGCCGACGCGAAGAGACTCTTGTCAGCGTTCCGGTTGTTGTTTCGGTACTGAGTGAGAAGGACCTTGAGCGTAACAACGCCTCTGATCTGACGCGCATCGGGGAATTGACCCCGACGGTTGTTATAGGAACCTATAAATCAAATGGCGGTGGATCGCTGGCAATCCGCGGTATTAGCTCCCCAGCCAACCAGACAGGCTTTGAACAAGCAGTATCGGTTGCGATCGATGGCGTCCAAACCAGCGATGGGCGCATTGCTCAACTCGGTTTTTTCGACATTCAACAAGTTGAAGTGTTGAAAGGACCCCAAGCGCTCTTTTTCGGTAAAAATAGCCCGGCCGGCGTCATATCTATCAAAACTGCTGACCCCGGTAAGGATGCCGAGTATATTCTGCGCGCTGGCTATGAATTTGTCGGCGACGAATATTCTCTCGAGGGTGTTGCCTCAGTCCCGCTAAGTGATACGTTCGGCGTCAGACTAGCCGTCAAATATCGCAATCTTGATGGCTGGTTGCGTAATACGGCACAACCCCTTGCAAACCCATTTTATCGTCCATTAACAGGTGCTCCAATCGGCGCCAGCCAATTGCCAGGCACACGCGACACCCGCCCAGGCGACAAGGAGCTGCTTGGCCGATTAACGCTCAAGGGCGAACTTTCACCAAATCTTACGGCGCGCCTAAAGCTGTTCTACGCTAAATCGCACGACGACGGACCTGGTGTGGCGACCCAGAATATCGGACCTTGCACTGGTCCAAATCCTCGGACATTCGGCGCGGTCGATCCCGCTGCAGATTGCGTCATTGACCGCCGCACATCGGTTGGCGATCTTCCACCAGTCATTTCTCAGACATTCGCGCTAGGCACTGCCGATGGAACACCTTATGGCGACTTTACTGTATATACTGGTTCGCTTGACCTTGATTGGAACCTAGGGAACGTTTCGCTGGCGTCTATTTCCGGCTATAATTCGACGAAGTATGTGTTCTTTAGCGGTCTCGACCAGACAAGCCTGTCGCAGGTGGCTTTTTCCGATATTCAGCGAAATGAGGCCTTCAGCCAGGAACTGCGCCTAACCTCGGACTTCGATGGATCCTTTAACTTCATGCTCGGTGGCTTTTACCAGAAGAGCGAGCTAAACGATGCAAACGATGTAAAGCTTTCAGATGCAAACTATGTTGCATCGGCAAATCGTTATGTCTCCTATGCCGACAAGAATTCTCAGAAAGGCAGCACGCTCTCGGTTTTCGGTCAGGCCTTGTTCGACATAACTGACGAGCTGGAATTGGCAGGGGGGATTCGCTTCACGCGCGAAACAAAAAAATTCAGCAAACAGAACACCTATGGGATAGGTGCCTTTAATACCTTGACCACATTATATCCCGGCGAAACCATACCGGGCTTTTTGACTGGCACGTACAAGGACAATAATTTCTCACCCGAATTGACATTGTCCTATCGTCCCTCATCGACAAAAACGATCTTCGCGGCCTATAAAACCGGTTACAAATCCGGTGGCTTTGGCCTGACCAGCCCATTACTGCTAACAACGCGGATTGGTGACGCGGACTTTGAGGCAGAAAAGGCACGCGGCTTTGAAGTTGGTGCGAAAGGGGTGTTCTTAAACAACAGGCTCCGCCTCAACGTAGCTTTGTTCAACTTCAAGTTCAGCAACCTTCAGGTAAACACGTTCGACCCCGTCCGTTTTGCGTTTACCATCAATAATGCAAGCTCGGTCAAGCAGCGCGGCTTTGAAATTGATGGCAACTTTCAGGTCAACGACAACCTGACCATTCGCGCTGCGATTGCTCATGTAAATGCGCGCTTTAATAATTTTTTGGGTCAGTGTTTTGGTTATGCTTTCCCTGCTGGCACAGTACGGGCAACAGCGACACCGCCGGCACCGTGCACATTTGTGAATGCTACAGCGCTGACGTTACAGCAGGATTTCACGGGTCGAGCGCCGGCTCGCTCGCCCGACTGGGCAGGCAATACCGGCTTCACCCTCTCCGCTCCTGTCGGCAATCATATAGCGGAGCTGACGGGTGACGCATTTTATAGTGGCAGCTACTTCGCAGCAGAGACCATGGCGCCGTCGACATTCCAGAACGATTTCTGGCGCTTCAATGCAAGCCTTAGCCTTAGTGAAGCAAACGACCGCTATGCGATCAGGTTAGTTGGCCGCAATCTCACCAACAAATACTATCTAATCTACGCCGCCGATCGAACCGGTGGAACTGGCGTACCGCTTGCCATCGGCGAGCAACGCGGTGTAGTTTCGCGCGGCCGGGAAGTTGCTCTGCAGTTGCAAGTCAAATTCTAGCATCATGTATCTGGAGTAGCGTCACGATCAAAAAGGGAACCACGCAATGACGAGCAGCGCGATCAGTCTCAGCCCTGCAAATGTTCCGTCATCACGTGTATATGATTTCGATGTCTACAGTCCGGCGGGCATTCAAGAGGAGGGCTATCATCAGTCATGGAAACGCCTCCAGAATCCGGGCGTTCCCGACCTTATTTGGACTCCCCGAAACGGTGGACATTGGATAGCAACTCGGGGCGCGCTGATCCGCGAATTTCTGAATGACCCCGAACATTTCTCCGCCCAGGTCATGATCGTGCCGAAAGCGGCGGGTATGGAACATAAGCTCGTTCCCATGAACATGGATCCACCCCAGCACACGCCTTATCGGCGGGTTCTCAACAAAGGTCTTGGTCCGCGTGAAATCCGCAATTTTGAAGCAGCAATTCGATCCGTTGCGATCGAACTGATTGAACCATTTTCTAACGACGGGTATGTGGAATTCTGCTCCGCCTATTCGGATATCTTTCCAATACAGGTGTTTCTGGCTTTCTCCAAACTGCCGCTGGAGGACGCGTCGACATTGACCACATTCGCGCACGAAATGCTGCGGCCAACGGGCAATACGCCAGAAGAAAAGGCAGCGTCTATGGCGGTCGCCAACGCAGGCTTTTTTGAGTATATCGGGCCAACCGTCGAGGCCCGCCGGGCCGCCAAGGGTGACGACTGGATTAGCACGATCATACACGGCGAAGTGAACGGCGCACCACCAACCGATTACGAGGTACTGGCAATGATCGCTTTGGTCTTGTTGGCGGGACTTGATACCGTAGTCAACTTCCTGCCCTTTGCTATGGAGTATCTGGCACGGCATCCAGCCGATGTTGCCGAACTTGCCGCCGATCCGCAAAAGATACCACGACATGTTGAAGAAATGCTTCGCCGCTTTCCCGTGGTCGCGCAGGCGCGGCTCGTCACAAAGGATATCGTGCGAGACGGTGTGGAACTAAAATCTGGCGACATGGTGCTGGTCCCCTCAACCCTGTATGGCCTCGACGAACGCATAAATGCCGATCCAATGCAGCTGGATTTTGCTCGAAAAGGTTGTTCTCATGCGACCTTTGGCGGTGGCGCCCATATCTGTGCGGGGATGCACCTTGCGAATATGGAAATTGTTGTCACGATGCAGGAATGGCTGGCACGCATCCCTACATTCCGGCTTCGACCGGGTTTCAAGATGGTCGCGCATTCAGGTGTAGTGGCCGACGTCGAGCGACTGGAGCTTGAATGGAATGTCGATGTTCGTAGCTAAAATCATCCCCGCAATCCCAACGCCGCGTGGCGACCTTAAATGAGCGGCGCAGCGGCACCACTCGACACAGGTGGCTGGGGCGAGTTCTCGGGTCATAAATTGCTTGTTTTGAGCGCCGTCCTTGGCCTCACCACTAGCATGAACGCCGTCATGATCTATAGTCTGGGATCGTTTATCGGGCCATTGAACGTCGAATTTGGCTGGGACCGGGGAAGCATCTCACTTGCGGTCTCGGTGCTGACGTTCGGCGTTTTTCTGTTCGGGCCAATTGTAGGAAAACTCTGCGACAAATATGGTGCCGCGAGGGTCGGAGCTTTGAGCTTGTTAAGCTATGGCCTCGCGGTGATTACCATGACGATGCTGGTCACTAACCTTTATAGCTTCTGGCTGGCCTATTTTTTCATCGCCATGCTTGGTGTAGGGTCGACGCCGATTGTACTTGTAAGGCCGATTACCGCCGCATTTGACAAGCGGCGGGGTTTCGCCTTGGGGATCGCTCTCACTGGCGCTGGACTTGCCGGCTTCTGGGTTCCCAACGTTGTAACCGAAGTCAGCGCCGCATTCGGTTGGCGCGCCGGGTACTGGACTATTGGGTCCCTTGCCATGCTGGCCGCTCCGATCGTCTGGTTCGGCTTTGGTCCGGCAGAACGCCGCGCGACCGCCGCTGCATCGACGGCTGGACCCAAAACCGGGCTTTCATTGGCCGAAGCGCGCAAGACAAGGGCATTTTGGTTTGCAACCATACTATCCATCTCCATGGCGCTCGGAGTAGGTGGAATGATTGTTCACCTTATACCCATGTTCCAGGATTTGGGCGCCGATGCCAAAGCCGCCGCTCAATTGGCGTCGGTCATTGGCGTTGCCAGTTCCATTGGCCGGCTAACGATCGGCTTGTGCCTTGATCGCTTTGCAGCACCAACTGTGTCCGTCACTGTTTTAGCTTTAGGAATGGCGGGCATTGCGATTTTGGGTTTAGGTGATTTGAGTTACGGCATTGTTGCAGTGGCGTTGATCGGTTTGTTGCTCGGCGCAGAGCTTGATTTGCTGGCCTACATGACATCGCGATTGTTTGGACAGAAAGCCTTCGGGGCAATTTATGGCTGGTTTTACAGTATGTATTCTCTGGGTTTTGGGCTTAGCCCATTTCTGATAGGTCGTTCGCGAGACATGTTCGGATCATATGATTATGCCTTGGGCGGTAGTATCACTTGCCTGCTTTTCGCAATCGTTTCGGTATTCGGCCTACGCTTCCGGAAAAACATGTTCGAAGCTAGCGCGTAACCCCGGCCATAGATAGAATCAGCGCCGAAACCTCATCAGCAAGCGCATCAAGCGAGAGCCTGCCGTGCGGGCGGTACCAGACATAGGCCCAGCTCACCAATCCGCCAATGGATAGCGCCGCGACAAAGGGGTCTTTCACATTAAATTCGCCAGTTGCTACACCCTCGCGCAATAATGCGACCAGTTTGGCATCAAATTCACGCCGCAAGTTGCTCAATCGGAGGAAGTCATCAGGCTCAAGATTCTTCTCTTCGCGAGTAAGTATCGCAATATTACGTTGATTATTCAGAACAGCGATCAAAAAATCCCGCCCCAAAAGTGACAGCTTGTTGGTAGGTGACAGATCCATTGCCGCTATATTGTCAATTGCTGACAGTGATGCGCTAACGCCGCATGTGCATATAACGCCGAGAAGTTCTGCCTTGGATTTGAAGTGGCCATAGATGAACGGTTTGGTGACGCCCAGTGAGTCAGCAACCGCCTCAAGCGTTGTCCTGTCGTAACCGCGGTCATAGAAAAGCTGCGCTGCTGCTTCCACAATCCGCTCGCGCTTGAGCGCGATAACTTGGTCTTTAATGGTCATTTGGCTGCTCATGTCACGCCGACCGTTTAACCTTATTTCGCGCATAGTCCAGCGCAAGGCGTCGTCGATAGCGGCGGGGGTCCAGTTCTAACCCATAACGCGGTGAGTCGGGAAACTGCCGCGCCGCCCAAGCGCGATCATCCTTAATTGCGGATAGCATCTCGTTTTCGGATCGACGCTTCACTGCACCGGTAACAAGCGCTGCAATATATTCCGCTTGATCGTCCATCATCCGGATGTTGCTTCCTCCGGTCACATCGAAAAAGCCAATGAAGTAAAGACCGTCGATGCGTGGATGAGCGACGCGATTATACAGCGCGACATGCGTAGTTTCACTTTCAACGGGAGAAATTTCATCCGGCAGGAATGGGATCGCGGTATTATATCCCGTCGCGGCAATTACCGCATCAAAGGTGTCTGCGCTGCCATCGGTAAACCGGATCTCCTTACCCTCAATGGCAGCGATACCTGGCTTGACTGTCACCCGTCCCCAAGCAATTTGCGATATCAAAGTCGGATGGCTTATTGGGTGCGTCCGAGTTTTAGGGGTCCGAAAGCCCCATTGCTCCATTCGGCCATGGAAAAATCGCGTTAATGTCGTGCGGATCCAAATACGCACTCTCCACGGCAAAAAAGACCGTTCGAGTTTTAACAATGTGCGGGAATTCGGAACGCCGAACATCATTCGGGGCATGATTAGTACAGGCGAGCGCGCCGATAGAACTGTTAGCGCAGTTACGGTGCAAATGTCCGCAGCGATGTCGACGCCGCTGTTGCCGGGTCCGATCACCAGCACGCGCTTGTCCGCATAGGGTGTCGGAACGCGATACGCGTGGGCATGTATATAGTCGCCACTATAAGCCTCAATTTGAGGAGGATGCCGCGGGACACTCTGATGACCGCTGGCCACAATTACCCCGTCAAATATTTCGGTCACGCCGGTTTCAAGCGCAACACCGAATTTTCCGTTAATAGGTGTCACTGACTTAATACGGCAGTTAAATCTGACCAGACGCGTAAGATCGAAATTTGCTGCATAACGCTCAAAATAGCGACACATTTCAGCATGGTCGGGATAAAGCGGCGCGTGATCCGGAAATGGGAAATCCACGAAGCTGCTTACCTTTGCCTCCGAATTGATGTGCAACGATTTATATGCGGGGCTCATTCCACTATCATTGTTGTAAACCCAAAGTCCTCCGATACTTGATCCGGCCTCGAAGATTGTCACATCAATACCTTGTGTGGTCAGGTATTTAGCTGCGCAAAGTCCCCCTGCACCGGCACCGATGATGGCGAAATGCCGGGTCATATCTTGCTTGCCAACCAGTCGCTGGCAGCAGCCATCGCTTGGTCAGCGCGATCAAGGGCACCGACCATACCCATGAAACCATGATTCATGTCATCATAATGAGCCAACGCAGTATCGACGCCCGCTTGCAACAAGCGCGCAGCATATGCTTTGCCTTCGTCGCGCAGCAGGTCATATTCCGCCGTAATAACATAAGCGGGTGGCAGTCCGCTTAAATCAGCTACTCGCAGCGGAGACGCATCAGGATGAAAGCGATCTTCCTGATTGCGGATATAAAGGTCCCAGCCCCAGCGCATCGCGTTGGCTGTCAGGCCGCATCCTCGCCCGCGCTCTTGGTAAGATGCAGGCTCAGGGTCAGGATAATCGGTCACTGGATAGATCAGAAATTGCGCGGCAAGATTTGGACCACCTGCTTTACGCAATCTGAGAGCAACCACCGTCGCCATCGTTGCGCCCGCGCTGTCGCCCGCAACAATCAGCCGCGCCGGATCACCGCCTATGGTCGTTGCATTTTTTGCCGTCCATATTGTCGCTGCTTCGCAATCGTCTGGTCCGGCAGGGAACGGCGCTTCAGGTGCCAACCCATAATCGACCGAAACCACGACTGCGTTCAAAGCCAAACAAAGATGGCGACAAATAACATCATGCGTGTCGATGCTGCAAATGACAAATGCGCTGCCATGGAAGTACGTAACGACTGCGTGCCCGTCTTGCATATCGGGCCGATAGATGCGGATTCGAACATCACCGCGCGGGCCGGGAATCATCCGATCTTCGACATGGCCAACATCAGGTCGGGCAAGCCGCGCGGTCTGGGCCTCATAACCCGCGCGCAGCGTCGCGGGTAGAACAGTTTCCATGGGCGGCAATGCTGCGGCTGCATCGACAATCGCCTGTAATTGGGGATGTAGTGGCATTTCAATGCTCCTTCAAAGTTTCAAATCCGGGATAAGCGTCGGCAGCAACTTGATCACAAATGGCGCGATATCGGCCGATGCCTCCCACGAAAGGCATGAACACGCGCGGCTTTCCAGGAATGTTCGCGCCTAAATACCAAGAGTCGGCTTGCGTAAATAATGTCGATGCAGCTTCGTCATTTACGCGCTGAACCCATTTATCTTCAGCATCAACCCGCGGTACAATGCCCGCCGAACCGGTCGCCTTAAGATGCAAGATGCAGTCGGCGATCCAATCGACATGCTGCTCGATCCCGACAACCATATTTACCAGAACTGAGGGGCTCCCGGGTCCTGTAATGATGAACATGTTGGGGAATTCAGCGCTCATGAGCCCGAGATAGTTGCGCGGCCCTTCAGACCATTTTTCCGCCAACGATACTCCTCCCTGCCCTCGGATATCGATGCGCATCAATGCCCCAGTCAGGGCATCATAACCCGTCGCACAAATTAAAATGTCGATTGCATGGTTCGCGGCGGATGTCCGAATTGACTGCCCATTTACGCTAACAATCGGCGTCTCGCGCAAATCCACCAGAGTCACGTTGTCACGATTATAGGTTTCATAATATTCGGACCCAACGCAAATTCGCTTAGCCCCCAAAGGATAATCTTTGGGGCATAGCCGCTCTGCAATAACAGGATCACTTACCGCCTGACGAATACGCTCGTGCACAAAGTCTGCAGCAGTCTGGTTTGCCGCGATATCGGTCATGATATCCTTGAAGGCATGGACGAAATTGACGCCGCCTTTTTCCCATCGCCGCTGATATTCGGTTTCGCGCGTCTCCGGGCTTACCGACAATGCTGGCGTATCACTGAAGTCATATAAAGTACCCACCTGCCGGGCTTGGGCCCGCATTTCTGGATATTCAGACTTCCATCGCGCTTGCCATTCTTCGGCGAGCGGGTGATTGCGGGCGGGAACAACGAAATTCGGTGTACGCTGAAATACGACCAGATGCTTGGCCCGCTGAGCAATCTGGGGAATGGCCTGAACCCCTGACGATCCCGTTCCAATGACCGCGACATGCTGTCCTTCGAAATCTGGCACATTGTCGGGCCAGTTGCCGGTATGCAACACTGGCCCTGCAAAATTTTCGATGCCCGGTAAATCTGGTAAACGCGATACCGACAATGAACCACTCGCCATGATGCAATAGCGTGCAGCGATATTGTCACCTTTATCGGTAACGACCCGCCAGCATTGGTCAGCATCGTCGAATGTCGCGGAGACCACCGTCGTTCCAAATGAAATTGATCGCCGAAGGTCAAAACGGTCCGCTACATGACGCAGGTACGCATAAATCTCCGGCTGGCGCGCATAACGTTCGGTCCATTGCCACTCCTGCTGCAAATCGTCCGAGAAGGAATAACTATATTGCATACTTTCGACATCACAGCGCGCACCCGGATATTTGTTCCAGTACCAAACGCCGCCAACATCGTCGGCCATCTCGATAACCGATGCACTGACGCCAATTTCCCGCATTTTGTGGAGCGCATAAAGACCGGCAAACCCCGCGCCTACAATCAAGACATCCACGTCAGGTATCATGCGGGATCAAGCCTATGCAGTGGGGGACGCGCCGTGGTCGTCTTTCCATCGAAATAAGCTGGGAAAAGCGCCTGCAGTCTACCCCCGTCCGATTTCACCAGACCGCGCGCCAATGTTTGCGGCGACTGAAGCGCCTCTCCCAAATCAAGGACGGGTGAAAGACAGCATTCTATACCCTCGAAACGACGACAAATGTCCACCGCTTCATGCTGTTCAAAGAAGTTTGAAAGTTCAGAGATCAACCTATGCTGCGGTAGAGGGTCATCATGCCGCTTAACCCAATCCGGACGACCAGCTGCTTCACAGAAATTTAGCCAGAATTTAGGCTCAACTGCCCCCAACATAACATGCTTTGCATCTGCGGTTGCGTACACCTGATAATATGCAGCAGCGCCATTCAAATAGGTTGATTGCCGCGTAGGAACCGTAGCATTCGCACCCCATTCAGCGATCTGCATTAGTTGAAGAGGCATCAACGCATCGGCAAGGCCAAGTTCGATATGCGCACCTTTGCCCGTCCGGCTTCGTGCATTAAGCGCACCTAAAATCGCAATCACAGCGAACAGAGCGCCCGACATATCGGCTATCGGCGGATCGAAAAAATGTGGCGAAGTCGTGCCGTTCCTATGCAGAATACCACTTGTGGCGAGGTAATTACCGTCATGCCCGGCGGCAGCCGAAAGTGGAGCGTCCACGCCATATCCACTTATCGAACAATATATAAGCGACGGGTGCAATACGCTTAGCCGTGCATAATCAAGTCCAAGACGCGTCATCACGCCGGGACGAAAGCCTTCGATCAAAATATCCGTGTCAACCAAAAGTTCTTGCATCCGAGCAGAGCCCTCATCAGATTTAAGATCAAGGTGAAGCACTGATTTGCCTGCACTAAGAGCGCCGTAAAACAGCGGATCGCCCTTGGCATCGGCGGGCCCCAAATGCCGCATTGGGTCACCTGCTGGCGGCTCAATCTTGATGACATCTGCACCCATGTCAGCGAGCAAAAGGCTAGCAAACGGCCCTGAAACATAATGCGACAAGTCGAGAATCTTAACGCCCGAAAGATAGTGTGAAACGCTAACCACGATGCTGCCTCGAATTATTGATCGTCATCGGAATCAGCACCTCGCCTTATAATCTGATCAGTATATTCAACATACGTGTTGATAACAAGAGATACCTTTCGGTATCAGTTTGACCAACCACCGTCGATGACATGACTTTGGCCAGTTACGAACGATGATGAATCGCTCGCCAGATAGAGGGCAAGTTCGGCAATTTCATTGGGTAGCCCAAATCTTTGGACAGGTTGGCGCGCGATAAATGCGGCGCGCGTTGCTTCATAATCGCCCGTAGCGCGCATCCGCGCCTCGAGCGAAGGAGTGTCAATGGTTCCCGGGCATATCGCGTTACAACGAACGCCTTGCGAACTGTGGTCAGCTGCCAGTGCTTTTGTCATGCCGATAATTGCTGCTTTTGTAGACGCATAAGCAAGACGGTTCGGGACGCCCCGCACTGAACTTGCAACCGACGACATGGTAATGATTGATCCACTTTTGCGGGCAATCATTCCCGGGATGAATGCACGTATCATCTGGAACATGGCAGTGACATTCAGGTCAAAAGAGAAATCCCACTCATCGTCAGTGCACGTCTCGATAGTACCATAGGCAACATAGCCCGCGCACAGAAACAGGATATCGGCAGCGACAGTTCGATTGGCGAATTCAGCGATCGCTTTTCGGTCAGTGAGATTTAGCACCACGGCCTCGCAGCCATGCTCGGCCTGGAGTTCAGCCAGAGCGGCGCTGTTGACATCTACCGCAATCACACGTGCACCTTCTTGTGCAAACAAAGTGGCGGTCGCGCGGCCAATACCCTGCGCAGCACCGGTTACAATTGCCGTCTTGCCGCTGAGCTTGCCGACCACCGTCAATATACCGCTTCAACCGGAAGGACGACGATTACTCCCTCATGAGATCCGTCATTTGTTACCGGCGAAGCACATCGTCGGTTTTTCGTAAATTGGCCGTCGGTAGGTAATCCAGCCGCCATACTCATCCGCGCGGTGCTCCGGCTACGTATAGAATTTGTCCAGTGACAAAGCCCGAACGCTCATCTGCGAAAAACGATACTGCGTTTGCAATGTCTTCGGGTTGCCCGACGCGGCCAACAACCGTTGCACGGACAGCTTGCTGCTTCATTTCATCGAATGATATGCCCACTCGCTCCGCTACTTCCGCAGTCATCGCCGTTTCCACAAAACCGGGCGCGACGGCATTTGCAGTGATACCATATCGCCCCAACTCGATTGCGAGCGTTTTCGTCAGTCCCTGAACGCCGGCCTTGGCCGCGGCATAATTGCTTTCGCCCAAATTGCCGAGGGCAGCCGTGCTCGATAAGTTGATGATCCGGCCCCAGCCGGCTGCACGCATGTGAAATTGTGTTTCGCGGCTTACTAAGAATGTGCCGCGTAAATTGACATTGATGACGCTATCCCAGTCATCGATACTCATTTTACCGATGGTTCGATCACGCAAAATGCCAGCATTGTTAACGACAATTGTGGGCGGTCCTAGGGCCGAAACGATATTGGAGATTGCCTCCTGCACCGCAGCTTCATCTGCAACATTCGCGCCGACAGCAAAAGCGCGGCGACCTATTCCCTTGATGTCTCGGACGGTCTCGGCGCAAGCTGTGGCATCTAGGTCAATTACCGCAATATCATGCCCATCCTGTGCCAGACGCAGCGCAATTCCAGCCCCGATGCCCCGCGCGCCGCCCGTAACGACCGCAACGCGTGGCGTTTGGTTTGAGCTACCTGTCATATCGCATTCAACATGCTGATCGCCTTTGCGGATAATTGAAATTTCTTTGCTCGTCCCGAAGCGGTAGTGGGAATCTCCGCCGCATCCACAAGAAACAGATATTTGGGTACCTTGAACCGGGCCATGCGCGACTGAACCAGCGCGAGAAGCTCTTCTACGGTCACCGCCGCGCCTGGTGTGGGAACAACAAAAGCGACACCGATTTCGCCCATCCGAACATCCGGCACCGGTACAACATGGGCTTGCAAAACCGACGGATGCGATGTTAGCAGGTCCTCCACCTCCGTGGGCAATACCTGTTCACCGCCGCAACGATAAGATTCTTTCAACCGACCGACGAGATAGATGTAACCATCGCTATCGATTTTCCCAAGATCCCCAGTGTGGAGCCAACCTTCACTATCGAACAATGCTGCTGTCTCTTCGGGCTTGTTGTAATAGCCCTGTGTGACTCCAAGTCCCTTTGCCCGCAATTCACCGACACAACCGGGCAACAAAACGTCACCACTTTCGGGTTCAACCACTCGGTAATTAACAAGGCGGCCGTAGTTCTCCGGATCGCCCGCAACGCCCGCATCGCGCATCCGGCCATTTGTGTTTAGCAGCCGATCAATTGGATCATTTGGCTGCGTGACAGTTGAAGACGCCGTAACTTCGGTCATGCCGTAGCCGGTCGAAATTTGGGACACGCCAAAGACTGCCAAAATGTCATTCCATACGCGCTCCGGTGCACGGGCTCCCGATGAAATGACCGCAAAAAACGACGAAAGATCATAATCCCCGGCTTTCGCAGCATCAAGCAAAGCTAAGGTCATCATAGGTACAAGCAATGCATCGGTCGCACGGTGTTGCTCAATGGCGGTGAGCATCGCCGCTGCGTCAAATTTCAGTTGCGGGATTATCGCGCCGCCGACAAACATTACCGGAAGCATCCCTTCGCCGTAACCGTAAACATGGTACATCGGCAATGAAAAGACGATCCGTCTGCCATCTTCAAATGCGCGGGCGTAAGCGCTGCAATAAGCCGTTCGAAGGACCTGATCATGGGTCAGCATAACCCCCTTCGGCGCACCTGTAGTGCCAGATGTATAGATGATGTCGGCGACATCATCCGGCCTCGAGCCGCTGACTTCAAACTTAGTTGCCGGACCCGATTCAAGAACGTCAAAATATGCAGCAGACGCCCGCTGAGGCTGACCATCGGTCGAGAAAATAATCACATGGCGAAGTCGAGGCAACTTTGTACTGCTGCCATTTTTCTCCCATCCCGGTATTAACTCATCTAACATCGAGAGATAATCAAGGTCGCGAAATGTATTCATCGTAATCAGCATCACGGCATCCGACTGCGCCAACACATACCCAAGCTCGTCGCGACGGTTAAGTATGTTGACCGGCACAGCAACGGCTCCCACGCGCGCGATAGCAAGCTTTAGGGCGACAAATTCAGGATAGTTCGCAAGTACAAGTGCGACATGATCTCCGCGCTTTACGCCTATTGCGCTTAATCCACTAGCAAGACGGTGGGACCACTCCTGCATATCTCGGTAAGTCCATATCCGATCATCTGTGATGACGTAGGGACGATCGGGAAATTCGGTAGCCGCGGCATCAAACATCTCATCAAGCGTTCGCGGGATCCACTCGGGAAACCGAGCTGATATTGCCGCTTGGCGGGTTTCAGGAGTCACGAGTTCGCTAATGGTTGCTCCCGCAGCCTTGTCATCCATCAAGGCATTGGGCTCCATCATGCGCATTCCCTCTCAATCGCCATCCGTTGATTCCAAATACCGACGCCAACTGCTGTCGTCAACAATGTTGTTGATTTTATCGAATTGCCTGATAATTATTGGGCTACCAATCGGTAACCCGTGGTCAACATGGGCATCGATAGCAAGTTACTTGGTCAGCAGTATGGCGCACTCCAACAAGCCGGTGATAGAGATGAAGAAATGTGATGTCGTAATCGTAGGTGCTGGCCTGGGCGGGTTGCGTGCGCTTTATGCACTTCGACAAATAGGTTTATCCGCAACAATTATCGAGGCGAGCGACGATGTCGGCGGTGTGTGGCACCACAACCGCTATCCAGGTGCACGATGCGATGTTGAAAGCTACGATTACTCCTACATGTTCTCGCCCGAGCTTGAACAGGAATGGCGATGGAGCGAACGTTACGCAACCCAACCCGAGGTGCTATCTTATATTCATCATGTCGCCGAGCGCTTCAACCTTCGTCGCGACATAGAATTTAACACAAGAATGGAACGCGCCAAATTCGATGAAGCCAGCAACCGCTGGGGCGTCACCGCGCAAGACGGACAGGAATGGGATTCCCAATATCTCATCATGGCTGTGGGCCAATTGTCGACCACCAAACAACCCAATTATCCCGGGCAAGAGACATTTAAGGGAAATATCTATCACAGCGCGGCGTGGCCACGCGAGCCGATTAGCTTTGCAGGAAAACGTGTTGGAATTATCGGTACTGGCTCATCAGGCGTTCAAATGACGCCCGTTATCGCCGCTCAGGCCGAACATTTAACCGTTTTTCAACGATCGGCAAATTTCAGTATCCCGGCAGCAAATGCGCCGGTGTCTGACGAGGAAGACAACGCCGTGAAGGCAGACTATGCCGCGCGCCGGCAGCGTGCCCTCAATTCGCCGAGCGGTCTTGGTTTTGTGCCCAATGGCGTTTCAGCTTTAGAGGCAACGCCGCAAGAAAGGGAGGCCGTCTACGAGGCGGCTTGGAACCGCCTTGGCTTTGGTTTTGCGCTTGCCTACAAAGATATTCTGCTCGACGATGCATCGAACGCTACCGCGGCCGACTTCATCCGACAAAAGATTGCTCAACAGGTTGATGATCCTGTTACGCGCGAGTTGCTAACACCTGAAGGTTTTCCGTTCGGTGCGAAGCGGCCGTCGGTTGACAGTAATTATTTTAAGACGTTCAACCGTAAAAACGTCACGCTAGTGGATATTAAGTCGTCGCCTATAACGGACATTAGTTCGGATGGATTACGCACCACAGAGCGGGAATATTCGCTCGACGTCATCATCTACGCAACAGGCTTTGATGCGTTCACGGGTTCATTACTCCGCCCAGAAATAAAAGGGCGAAACGGTGTGACCCTCCGCGAGAAATGGGCATTTGGTCCCGTGAACTACCTCGGGCTCGGGGTGTCCGGTTTTCCGAATATGTTCGTTCTTGTCGGTCCCGGTAGCCCATCGCTGCTCAGCAATGTAATCTTGTCAATCGAACAGCAAGTTGATTGGCTCAGCGACTTGATAGGATTTGCAAGTACAAAAGGCAGTGCCGCTATTGAAACCACCCAAGAGGCAGAGCTGGAATGGGTTGAACATGTGAACGCCCGTGCCCAAGAAACACTCTATCCCAAGGCAGCATCCTACTACACCGGTGCTGAAGTTGAAGGAAAGCCTCGGGTATTCATGCCTTATTCCGGAGGCGTTCGCGGTTACCGACGTATTTTAGAGCGTGTCGCCAATGAAGAATATAACGGGTTTCGGTTTTTCTAAGCATAACCTTGCTTGATCCCAGCATGGCCGCCTGCATGCTTTTGGATGCTTTCCATTTCGCACTTTAGGCTCTCATGCGTCTCTTAGATGAGGCTATGCGGCCAAGACATTGCTTCTGTTGGTGTGGCTTTAGCGCTGCCAAATTCATGCCAATTTTTTTATAATGGCCGAGAAATCGACTGCGCCTTCGCCTGCCTTGTCGAAGGCTTCGTAGAGCTCCGCCGCCCGCGCGCCCATTGGGACATCGGCGTTCACGGATTGGGCAGCCTCCATGGCGAGCTCAAGATCCTTCAGCATCAGCGCTGTCGCAAAGCCGCCCTGGTAATCATTGTCGGCAGGTGAAGTCGGCCCAACGCCGGGAACCGGGCAATAGCTGGTCATCGACCAATTCTGGCCCGAGGCTTTGGACGAAATGTCGTAAAAGGTTTGGAGGTCTAATCCCAGCTTCTCCGCCATGGCAAAGGTTTCGCAGGTTGCAATCATGGACGCGCCAAGCAGCATATTGTTGCAAATCTTGGCCGCTTGTCCGGCACCTGACCCGCCGGCATGAATGACCGCCTTGCCCATCGCCGACAAGATCGGCTCCGCACGCGCAAATGCCGTATCAGTACCGCCCACCATGAATGTCAGCGTGCCTCCATTGGCAGCGGCAATACCACCCGATACCGGCGCATCGACCATATCATTGCCCGCAACGACAGCATCCGCCGTAACCTTGCGGGCGGTATCGACATCGATCGTCGAACAATCGAGCAAGATCGTACCCTTGGGTGCATGGCCCAAGACATCGGTTTCAAACACGCTGGCGACGATTTTACCGTTGGGCAGCATCGATACGACCGCATCAACGCCATCGACAGCCTCACGCACAGACGTAAATGTCGCGCACCCATTTTCCTGCGCGCGCACCAAAGCTTCGGCCGACAGGTCAAAGGCATTCACCGCATGCCCCGCCTTAACCAGATTGGCAGCCATGCCGCCGCCCATATTGCCAAGCCCGATAAACGCGATTTTCATGATCATTTTCCTATCCAATTACCGGGACGCTTCTCAACAAAGGCAGCCATGCCCTCTTTCTGATCTTCCGTGCCGAACAGACCGTGGAAAAGGCGGCGTTCGAACACGACGCCTTGCTGCAACGTCGTTTCAAACGCAGCGTTGACCATTTCCTTGCACGCTATCGCCGCCAAGGGCGCCATCGCAGCGATCGCTGTTGCGGTCTTGACAGCCTCTTCGACCAAATCAGCCGCCGGAACAACCTTAGCGACCAAGCCTGAACGCTCCGCCTCTGCGGCATCCATCATCCGGCCCGTCAAGCACATCTCCATCGCTTTGGCCTTGCCAATGGCGCGCGTGAGGCGCTGCGATCCACCCATCCCCGGCGTGACCGCCAGCTTGATTTCGGGCTGGCCGAATTTGGCATTGTCGCCCGCGATAATGAAATCCGCCATCATCGCCAATTCGCATCCGCCGCCAAGCGCAAAGCCATTCACGGCCGCAATCCAAGGCTTGCGTGTCGCGGTCACGCGGTCATAGCCTGCAAAGAAATTCGAACCGTACATTTCGGCAAAGGACTGCGATGACATTTCCTTAATGTCCGCGCCTGCCGCAAATGCCTTTTCGCTGCCCGTCAGGACGGCACATCTTTGGCTATCATCGGCATCAAACGCCGCAAAGGCCGCGATAAGGTCAGCCAAAACCTGGCTGTTCAACGCGTTCAGCGCCTGTGGTCGGTTCAGCGTCATCAACGTCACTGCGCCGCGTTGTTCAACCAGGATTGTTTCATATGTCATAGGGGTTTCCATTCTTCTTGCGGCGGCAAGGGAGCAAAAATTGCGTCAATCAGGTCCTCGGTCACACCCTCGGGCGTTGCGGGGTCCCATTTGGGCGCATTGTCCTTATCGACGATAACCGCGCGCACGCCCTCGGCAAAATCGGGGCGGACGATGACGCGGCTCGCGATGCGATATTCCATTGCCATATTATCGGCAAAGTCAGTGAGCATGAGGCTCTGCGACAATTGGCGAAGCGCGACCTTGCATGTTTGCGGGCTTTTCGACCGCAACGTTGCCAGCTCACGCATCGCCCACTCGCTCTCATCGCCCTCAAGGCTGGCGAGAATATCTTCCAACTTGTCGGAGGCGAAATGGCGGTTGATTTGGAACAAGGTCTCCACGATTTTCGAGGCGGGCGGCGTGACGGATAAGGTGCCCAATATGCCATCAATGCGCTCGACGTCTTCAGTTGTAATCCGTTGCTTGGCTTCGGCCAAAGCCTCGGAAGACACATAATGCGTGGCAAGGCCAAGCGAAAGACAACCTGCGCCCGCAACACGCGAACCTGTCAGGGCCAGAAACTGGCCAACGCGTCCTTCAAGCCGGGAAAGATACCAGCCGCCGCCAACATCGGGGAACAAGCCAATGCCGGTTTCGGGCATCGCAAACTTCGTATTTTCGGTCGCAACACGGAAGCGCGCCGGCTGGCTAATGCCAACACCGCCACCCATTGTGATACCGTCCATGAAGGCAACAATCGGCTTGGGATAAGTGAACAGCAAATGGTTCAGCTGATATTCGTCATAGAAAAACTTGCGGCCGCTTTCGCCATTATCGTTCAGTGCGGAGTTCCGCAAAAACGCGATATCGCCGCCTGCGCAAAACCCCCGTCCTTCGGCATGGTCGATCACCACACAGTTGACCGCGTCGGATTCCCGCCAGGCCAGCAGCGCCTCGGTCATTGCATGCACCATGGGCAAGGTCAGCGCGTGAAGCGCCGATGGCCGGTTCAAACTAATGAAACCAGCATGTCCTTGTACCCCGAGCAGAATGTCGTCGGTCATTGGCCACGTCCCACGCGATGCTGGTGACGCAGGTCAGAGGCATCTCTAATCAATTTGGCAAAAAGATTTATTGCAGACCGAGCACCGGCAAAGATGCGATCTTCCTCGACTTCAGAAAGAGAGAGATTATCCAATGTTTCCGTCAATCGCAGCCATCGATATGAATTCTCTGCATGTCCCAGCGCATGGTATTTCGTCACGCTTTCGCTGACTTCCAACTCTCTTGCCATTTCCCACCAGCTCGGAACTATTTGAGTTAACGACTCTGAAATATAGAACCAGCCGAGACGGTTTATAAAGCCATGAGGCAAGCAATCTACGGCAGCAAGCTTATCAGCTCGCCTCAGCCCAAGACGCGCAAGATCAAGAATGATTTGTACGAGATTGTCTGCGCGAGTGAGCTGCGGAAATTGCCTTTGTATCAATGGGTCATCATAAAGAGGACGAACCGATGCAAGCATCACCAGTTGCGCCGCAAGTAGGCGCTGGTAACTCTCTGAGCTCTTAAATAAGCGATGACTTTCCACCAATTTTGCAAATACCAAGGGCACGTTGCCCACTTCGTCTTCGATCCGTTCGGATAAGTTCATTGGCAACGAAGCCGAACACCATGAATTTTCTAATAAATAATCAGTACCTAGCACGTCGCGACGTATTGCGTGTACCCGCGCCGAAGCTCCAGATAGCGAAGGACTAACGATCATTGGCGCAGCAAATCCCGGCCAATAATCATGCGCATGACCTGGTTGGTGCCTTCAAGGATCGAATGCACACGCAGGTCGCGCCAGAAGCGCTCGATCGGATAATCGCGCAGATAGCCATAGCCACCAAATAGCTGAAGCGCCTGATTAACGATTTCGCTGCCGCTGTCGGTAGACAGGCGCTTGGCCATAGCCGAAAAGCGCGACTTGTCGGGCGCATTTGCGGTGACCTTAGCTGCGGCGATGTACAGCAACGCGCGCGCGGCCTCCAAATCGGTCGCCATGTCCGCAAGCATGAACTGCGTATTCTGGAACTCGGACACAGGTTGCCCAAACTGCTGACGGTCCTTGGTGTAAGCAATCGCCTCATCAAGGCACCGCTGCGCGCCGCCCAACGAACAGGCGCCAATGTTCAGCCGACCACCGTCCAATCCCATCATGGCAAAGCGGAAACCGTCGCCTTCTGCGCCGACACGGTTGGCAACCGGCACGCGGCAATTTTCGAAAATCACCTGCGCAGTGGGTGAGGCGTTCCAGCCCAGTTTTTTTTCAGATGCTCCAAAGCTCAGTCCCGGGGTGTCTTTTTCAACGACAATGCAGCTAATGCCTTTTGCTCCAAGGTCACCGGTACGGACCATGACGACGTAGACATCGTTATACCCAGCGCCTGATATGAATTGCTTGGTACCGTTCAGCACATAATGATCGCCATCAAGGCGCGCGCTGGTTTTCAACGCCGCAGCGTCTGATCCGCTGCCTGGTTCAGTCAGGCAATAACTTGCGATTTTGTTCATGCTTACCAGATCGGGCAAGAAGCGGGCCTTTAAATCTGCACCGCCAAAGCAGTCAATCATCCACGCCGCCATATTGTGAATAGAAATGAAGGCGCTTGTTGTGGGGCAGCCATAAGCCATGGCTTCCATGATCAACGCGGCTTCTAATCGACCCAGTTCTGTGCCACCGGATTCCTCGGAGACATAAATGCCACCAAATCCAACGTGTCCAGCCGCCTTCCACACGTCTACTGGGTAATGGGACTTTTCGTCCCATCCCGCAGCGAAGGGCGTGATGGCGTCCGCGGTGAATTTACGCGCCATATCCTGGATGGCGACCTGATCGTCGGTGAGTTCAAACTGGTTTTGCATAGCATCCTACCCCTAGGATTTCGATGTGCGTTCAAAAGGCGGAGCAATACGCATATTGCTCCGCCTCGCTGATCGGCTGAGGGGCAACGCCCTTGTTACGAGTAAAGAGGAGAGAGGAGATCACTCGCATCAGCCATTCAACATTTTGTCCTCATCCCATTGTTGGAATGACGAACGCATTGCCGCCGTCGGGTGACCCGTCTGGCCAGCGCTGCGTGATGGTCTTGACCTTGGTCCAGAACTTCACGCCTTCCATGCCATGCTGGTTGGTGTCGCCAAAGGCGCTGCGCTTCCACCCGCCAAAGCTGTGATAGGCGACCGGAACCGGGATCGGCACGTTGATGCCGACCATGCCAACATTGACACGCGCTGCAAATTCCCGGGCGGCGTGGCCGTTGCGCGTGAAGATCGCTACGCCATTGCCATATTGATGGTTGCTCGCAAGCGACAGGGCTTCTTCAAAATTGGCAGCGCGCACCATTTGCAGGACGGGTCCGAAGATCTCTTCCTTGTAGCTTTCCATGTCGGTCGTGACATGATCGAACAGCGTCGGCCCAATGAAGTAGCCTTTCTCATGCCCCTGAAGCGTAAAGCCGCGGCCATCGATCACCAGTTCTGCGCCTTCGTCGGCGCAGGTCTGGATCCAGCCTTCAACCTTTTCCTTATGCGTTTGCGTGACCACTGGGCCGTAATGCGCTTCTGCATCGGTAGAGATGCCAATGCGCAACGCCGCGATGGCTGGGATGAGCTTTGCCTTTAGCCGCTCTGCGGTCTCATCGCCAACGGGGACAACCACCGGAAGCGCCATGCAGCGTTCGCCTGCCGAGCCAAAGGCCGCGCCAGCAAGGTCGTTAACAACCTGGTCAAGGTCCGCGTCAGGCATGACGATGCCATGGTTCTTCGCGCCGCCCATGGCCTGAACACGCTTGCCGTTGGCGACACCGCGATTGTAGACATAATGCGCAATGTCCGACGAGCCGACAAAGCTGATCGCGCCAATCGCCGGGTGATCCAAAATGGCATCGACCATCTCCTTGTCGCCATGCACAACCTGGCAGATACCTGCGGGCAAGCCAGCTTCGATAAACAGTTCGGCAAAGCGCACAGGAACGCTTGGGTCGCGCTCGCTTGGCTTGATGATGAAAGCATTGCCCGTCGCAATCGCCACACCGCTCATCCACAACGGGATCATCGCAGGAAAATTGAATGGCGTAATGCCAGCGCCAATGCCGATGGGCTGGCGCATCGAATAGACGTCAATGCCAGGGCCAGCGCCTTGGGTATATTCCCCCTTGAGGACATGCGGAATGCCGCAGCAGAATTCGATGACTTCAAGGCCGCGCTGAATGTCGCCCTTGCTGTCGGCAATCACCTTGCCGTGCTCGCTACTCAGCATATGCGCCAGCTCGTTCATATTGGCTTCAACCAAGCGCTTAAACTCGAACATAACGCGTGCGCGGCGTTGTGGGTTGGTCATTGCCCACGCCGGTTGCGCCGCCAGCGCAGCTTGCACCGCCCGCTCAAGCACCGCTGCATCGCCCAAGGCCACACGCGCCTGCACCACACCATTGTTCGGGTCCATGATATCGCCAAAACGCGCCGAACTGGCACCCGCACCGCCGCTGATGAAATGATCGATTTGACGCATGTTGGTGCTCTTTCTTTAAAGGAATGGCGTTCAACTGCGCCAATCAATAATTGCAGGCAACATGTATTAATGCTAGCCACGCCTGCAATTATGCAGGTATCTGACTGGAACGATTATCAGGCATTCATTGTCGTTGCACAGACTGGGCAAATTGCTCGGGCTGCCAAGAAACTACACGTGGATGCTACTACCATAGGTCGCAGAGTCCGACGCCTTGAAAGTCAAATCGGTTACACCTTGTTCGAACAAACCCGCGAAGGTCAGTCGCTCACTGAAGAAGGCGAAAAGCTGTTTGCCTCTATCGAAGTAATGGCAGCAGCTGCAGAGTCCGCCCAACCGCAATCTCAAGGTGGCCGAAGCCTTAGCGGAACTCTTCGCATTAGCGTTTCAGAAGGATTTGGATCGTGGTTTCTGACGCGACATGTACCAGCCTTCGTAGAGCGTCATCCCGAACTCCGCCTCGATATTGTTGCAAGCAGCGGCTTCCTAAGCCCTTCGAAACGCGAAGCTGATATTGCCGTGGTGCTTTCAAGGCCAAAGGCTGGACACGTAATCGCGCAAAAGCTGGCAAGCTATAAGCTGGGCTTATATGCCAGCCGTGCATATATAAATCAGCACGGCGTTCCCACGGCGCTAGATGAATTGGGCGCAGAGCACCATCTCATCGGCTATATACCAGATTTGCTTTATGCGCCGGAGCTTAACTATCTCGATGATTTGGTAGCCGGGTTGAAGCCTGACATCCGGTCTTCAAGCATCATTGCTCAGCACAGGTTAGTGGCCGTGGGAGCCGGAATAGGCGTACTTCCCTGCTTTATTGGTGATATCGATCCAACCTTGGAACCGATATTTCCCGAGAGCACAATTAGCCGCAACTTTTGGCTCGTGACCCATAAGGATAATCGCACGCTTGAGCGCATTAAGGCAGGAAAGAATTGGCTAACGGAGATTGTTCGCCAGGATTCCGAACTTCTTAATCCAACGCGAATGTGAAAATCCCGATGTAGATAAATGCGTCAACTGATCTGCCGACAACATGCAGGCTATTAAAGTCGATAAGGGTAATCGCATCAAAGTAGACAGCCCATGGCTTCACCAAGACCCTCGAGAAGGAGCCTCGCCATTATAATAGCGAGGACGGCGCTCGGGCCGCGAAGGGCGCATACGCCGCCCTGTGCTGTCGTACTGCCTCTCAACCCACTGCGAACTACTGAACACGAACTCAAGGAACTGAACCATCGCATCGACTTGATCGTCATTCTTTCCGTCCGGAAAAGCGAGAAGCTCGTGTCGTAATGCGGGCAGCCAAGGAGCTGATGCAGGGAGAAGATAGTCCCCGGTAGCAAGTTGTGCGGTTCGCCCAGCGAGGCGGTCCTGTTTGGAGAATCTTGGCGTTGGGCACCGGATGATGCCCGGCAGCTTTGCCTTCTGGACCTGTTCGTAAAGTGCATGACCGATGGAGGCACCTTCAATTATGAGAGCGTCGGCCTTCCACTGCCGATGCCACGCAATCGTGCGCTCAAGAACATTATTGAAACCAGCCTGGATGCGAATGAGATCAAGCAGATACCATTGGGCGTCTCGAAAGCCCCACGTCATACCAACGGAATAGTCCGAGGTTATGCGCTCGGTAATGGCAGGATCCCAACTTTGAACAATTTTGTGAAAGAAGCTACGTTTGGGCGCTTCATCATATTGGCCAAACCATTGCATGTCGATCAAACTACCCTCTGCGACCGCAGGGTTTTGTTGATACTGCGCGTTGTAAAGCCGACTGCCCATGATCAGCTTCTGCTCTTCAAGATAAGAAAGTGGCACGCGCTTTGGTGCCAACAGATCACCCTTTTTGCGGCACCATATCTTGCCACGCGGCAACGGTATGGTCTGATCTTCTTCAGCAACCGCAGGAAGATTGAGGTGATGCCAATTGCCGTGCCGCAAAGCCCATCCAACTAGGTCATCTTCATGCAATCTTTGCTGAACGATGATGATACGGCCATCCGCCAGATTGTCGAAGCGGGAAAAGAACGTTGATTTAAACGTGAGTATTGCACTCTCCCGCTCTACCAAGGAAAGGGCTTCGGCCGCTTTCTGAAAATCGTCGACAATGAGAAAATGGGTGCCCAATCCAGTCATTGCGCCTGCTCGGGTCGCGGCTCGGAACTCCCCGCCTTTCGTCGTCGCGAACAGTTCAGCTTTATCTTTGCCTTGCTGAATTTGGGTTTGGGGAAACAACTGACGATATTTTGGGTCTCGCATTATAGTGCGCGCCTTATCCACCAAGGGGCGCGCGAGATCCATGCCGTAGCTCGCAACGGTCACCTTAACCGTTGGATCGTTACCCATCAGCCACGCGCCGAACGATCCGGATACCAGTTCGGACTTACCATGGCGCGGTGGAAGCGTGATTATGAGCCGTTTGATATCTCCGCGCGCGACCTGCTCTAACACGTGCACCATCGCTTCAATGTAAGGGCCTGGCTCAATCTGCTCTCCTCCATGGAGGATAGAAAACGCCTCGGAATGAAAATGCCCAAGCGATCGCCGCAATAGTTCGTCGTAGAGCGCTCGGCGTACATCAGGAGACGGCTTTGGAGAGGATGCACTCATATCTCATCCTCCGGCGTAGTTGGCTTCCCACGACCTGCGCGCGAGACCGGCGACGCAGCAAACCCGGCTTCGGTCAAGATTGTGTCAATAAGTCTTAACTCATCATTGCTTAGCGGGTTTGCAGCAGCTGATACCGCCTCCGGATACCGCTCACGTTGAATCGCGAGAATTTGGGCAATCGCTGCCAATTTGCCCTTAGCGCCCAACTCGTAGAGCTTTGTCAGCATAACGCCTGTGGCATCAAGCATTCGGGTTTCGCCATTTACTTTAACCGGCACTTTGACGTCGAAAATTGCTTTGGCTTGGGTATTGATACTCCGCTTACCCTTTGGGCGCCCCTTAGGGTTTCCGGATTTTCCCTTTGGAAAATAATGGTCTGGCGACGGTTTGCCTTTGCCTATCTTATAACTCCCGTCATCATTCCAGTTTGCGCCGCGTCTTTTCAGACTTCGGCTATCAGAATTATTCAGATCGACATTATCAGCGTCGTGCAAAGCAGCTGCGCACTGATCCTGTTCGAGACGGTCAGTCGGGATATCATTGTCATCGCCGGAACCAGAGGCTCCGCTACTGGATGATGGAACTTGTCGTCGAGCGCGCGCGCGAACGTTCGCCTCTGCGACTTCTCCTGTGGGCATCGCAGAGAATTGAGCTCTTTGCGAGATTGTGTGGTTTTTACGAGCAATTGGACGAAATGGCATACTAACATCCCTTTCGGGCTAAAGAACGAAGGAAGTCGGGTCGGTCATGCCGCGCGATTTCTGCGCGGAGGCGGATTGATGTCCACCCGGGCATGATCGGATCCTGTGGACGCGTCGCCCTCGGATAGCCGGCGCTCCGCGACTTTCTGGAAAGGCTCACCAGTTTGTGCCAATACAGCCTTTCGGCCAGTCAGCTTTTCCCAGCGCGCAATTATGCCATCGACATATAGCGGGTCCAATTCGAGACCATAGCATCGCCGGCCCGTGCGCTCTGCAGCAATTAACGTTGTGCCACTGCCGAGAAAGCCGTCCAGGACTATCTCACCGCGGTCGGTTACATCTCGAATAGCGTCCTGACACATGATGAGATTCTTAGGCGTAGGGTGGCTCGCAAGTAATGCATCACGGCCTGCGCCAAAGCCCGCCATCCCGTTGTAATGCCATGCGTTCGTGCGATTTCGACCGTGTTTTCCGAGCTGAACATTGTTCCGAGATGGCGCGGATCCTTTCTTGGCAATGAAGCAAAGTTCGTGCTGAGAGCGGTACAGCGACCCCATTCCCCCCGATTGTTTGACCCAAACCCCCAAGTTTACCATCTTGAGACCTGCAGCACGGATTCCGTTCAACATCTCCCACATGTGACGCCAATCCATAAAGAGATAAAGGAGCGCGCCATCATGGCAGAACTTGGCTAATATGGTCGTGCTGGTCGTCTGAAACTCGATGAACTGACCCTCGCTCATCTCTCCGCTGGCTTGGGCAAACTCTCGATGCTTGTGCTTTCCCAATCCGCTCACGTGCCCTGAAATTTTTACGTTGTATGGGGAATCGGTCAGCACCATTTGTGCCTTTTGTCCGTTCATCAACAACTCGAGATTGGCTTCCATAGTGGAAGATTCATTGTAGACGACATGGTCGCCTAGCACCCACAGATCACCGAGCCGGGAGACTGCTGGACCGGGGCTCAGGGGTTCAAGACCTTCAAACCCATCTTCCGTCGGTTCGACCAGTTCCTGGACCAACCCGTCAATGTCGATGGAAGAAAATCCAGTGACCTCGACATCTATTTCGATATTAGCAGCGAGCAGTTCGGCCAGCTCGCTCCCAAGCTCCACCCTATTCCAGTCCGCTTGCTCCGCCAGTCTGTTTAAAGCAATCCGCAAGAGCCGGGTTTCGTTTTCGTCGAGATGATCCAACATGATCGTCGGCACCTCGGCATGTCCAAGGCTTCGGGCAGCCTGCAACAGGGCTTCGCCGCTGATAATAGTATTATTAGCGTCGATTAATATTGGCAGCACAAAGCCAAAGGTACTGATCGAAGTAGCAAGCGCCGCTTGAGAGACATCAGAACGGCTGCGCAATTTGCGATGATAGAATTTAAGCTCAGACTCGGGTCTGTAAATCACCCTGTCGAGCCGAACATTATGGCGAACGAGAGCTTGGAGTTCAGCAGCACCCATAGGTGCTTCGTTGCTTTGTCGAAAAGTTGTCAAAACACTATTCCTTCTGTGGGGCCGCGGCCCAGTTGTTAAAATACAACCACAGAAGATTTGGCGCCGAGAGGCCCAAATCTACCGCGGTTGCGGGACTTGGTTTTCCTTTTCGACTGATGTGCTTTTAGCGGCGCATCGCGACCATGTCTCGCTATATTTTTTATTCCGCTTACGGGGATTGAATTTTCACAGTTGTCATCACGACTTGGAAATAGGTTTCGCTGATATGTTCGCTGTTAATTTTTACGGGAAAATGCTGAAAGGCACGGTTTCACGAGTTCGTCCGCACGAGCGAGGCACGCTTTCGCTGTAAATTTTCACGTTTTCGCTGTTTAACTATGTTTATCAGCGAACAGAGACCGTATCGAGCAGGACTGCGTGCTGCGCCAATCAAACCGTATCTAGTAAGTGGCCGAGGCCAGTTATCGTTTCAGAAAAAGCTCCGCCATAGCATCAATGATCGCGACCGCATCAAGGCGATATGTGTCGTAAAGATCGATCAAATCCCCGGTCTGACCGAAACGGTCGGTACCAAGCGGACTTACCCGCATGCCTGTAACGCCGCCCAGCCACGACAGCGCGCCTGGCGAACCATCAATCACGGTCACAAGACCAGCGCCCGGTGCCAAAGCGGATAATAAATCTTCGGCATGGCAAGTTGGCGCGTTGTTGCTTGTCCAGCGCGCAGCCTTGCTTGCGGACCAGTCGCGATGCAGCACATCGGGCGAGGTCACATTTAACACGCCCAATCCGGGAATATCATCCACCAGTTGATCGACTGCCTGCAGCACTTCGGGCGCGATGGCTCCTGTGAAAACAATCGCGGCTTCCGCGCCCGGTGCGGGCTGCCGCAACCAATAGCCGCCTTTGAGAGCGTCAGCCTCCCATTCAGCGCCGGCACGCTGTGCCTGCGGCACTTGGCGCGTGCTCAGTCGCAGATATACCGAGCTGCCGTCGGGTTTCTGCAAATACTCAAATGCCCAGCGCATGAACAATGCGACCTCATCGGCATAAGCCGGTTCGAAATAAGCGAGGCCAGGTTGCCCCATCCCGATGAGCGGCGTGTTGATTGACTGGTGTGCACCGCCCTCTGGTCCCAAAGTCAGCCCAGACGGGGTTCCAACCAGCAAGAAACGGGCATCAGAGTAGCAACCATAATTCAGCGCATCCAGTCCGCGCGCGATAAATGGATCATACACCGTACCAACGGGAATTAGACGCGTTCCGAAATGCGGCGCGGCAAGCCCAAGCGACGTGAGCAACAGAAAGAAGTTATTCTCCGCGATCCCGAGCTCGATATGTTGCCCCGCGGCATGTGCCGCCCATTTTTGCGCCGACGGAATTTTGGCATCACGGAAAATATCGGCCACGTCGGACCGGCGAAAAAGACCGCGCTGGTTCACAAATCCACCTAGATTGGTGGTTTGAGTAACGTCCGGCGCAGTTGTCACGATGCGGTCAGCCAATATTTCTGAGGATTTGGCGAGATCGAGCAAAACATGGCCAAAGGCCGCTTGTGTTGACTGAACGTCACCAGATGGAACCGAAAGGCGTTCGGGAACTGCGATCACTGGCGCATCCGGCTCTTGCGGTTTTTTGGCAAGAACGCTCTGCGCGACGAAGTCCCTTAGCCGTGCGGCGCTATTTCCGCCCAATCCAGCGAACGGTTCCCATTCCTGCCCGACCTCAACGCCCATGCTGGCGCGAAGCTGCTCAATCTGCGCGGGGTTCATCATCCCCGAATGATTGTCCTTATGCCCAGCGAGCGGAAGGCCGTAACCCTTAACGGTGTATGCGATGAACATAGTGGGTCGTTCATCGTTGGCGCTGTCGAATGCATCCATCAAAGATTCGATGCAATGCCCGCCCAAGTTGGTCATCAGGGCAGCGAGGCCGTCATCGTCAAAACTGTCGAGGAGTTTTGTCACATGCGGCTTGCCACCGATGTCCGCGATTAACCGCGCACGCCAGGCTGCACCTCCCTGATATGTGAGCACAGCAAAATCAGCATTTGGGCAATTTTCAATCCAGTCCTCCAGCGATTTCCCGCCAGGCCGCGAGAACGCGGCGCGCTGTAACTTGCCATGCTTCAACGTGACAACACGCCAGCCACAAGTTTCGAAAATATCGTCAAAGCGCCTGAACATTCGGTCAGCGGTCGTGCTGTCCAGTGACTGGCGGTTATAATCAACCACCCACCAGCAATTGCGAATATCGTGCTTGTAGCCTTCGATAAGGCATTCGTAGATATTGCCTTCATCAAGCTCAGCGTCGCCCATCAGCGATATCATCCGGCCTGCGTCCGCTTCGTCTAATGACCCATGCGCAACAAGATAATCCTGAACGAGGCTGGAAAAGGCGGTAATCGCAACCCCCAATCCAACCGAGCCAGTTGAAAAGTCCACCGGGATTTTGTCCTTGGTGCGCGACGGGTAACTTTGTGCGCCGCCAAGTGCGCGAAACTGCTGCAACTGCTCCAGTGATTGATTGCCCAGCAGATAATGGATGGCCTGAAGCACTGGCCCTGCATGCGGCTTCACCGAAACCTTGTCTTGCGGGCGAAGCGCATGAAAATAGAGCGCCGCCATAATCGCCGTCATTGATGCGCAACTGGCCTGATGACCGCCTACCTTAAGGCCGTCGCGCTTCTCCCGTAAATGATTGGCGTTATGGACAATCCACGACGACAACCAGCGCAGCCGAGCGTCAAGCGCCTCAATCGTCGCGATTTTTTCGATGCGATGGTCTGTTACAATAGTTGCCATGTCGGTTTTTACGCTTCCTCACCTGATATATGTACCTATCAGTCCCGCAGGCACATGTCAGTGCTACGCCACGGCTTATAAGCAAAAATTATAACTGGTGCGTTCCAGCATTTTTCGCAGTGAAAGACTGTGGGCATCACATTTGTGTGTTCTCCGACATTTACAGATCGCTTGTTTCAAAGCTAGAACCGTTTCAAACGAGGGGGAACCAACGAATGGACACAAGCTTAGCCACGCCAAAGCCAGAAATTGGTTCGAACGAACTTAGTCGATCACTAAAGTCGCGCCATGTTTCGATGATCACATTTGGCGGCATCATAGGTGCTGGTCTTTTTGTTGGTTCATCGACTGCAATCAGCAATATCGGGCCCGCTGCCGTCATAAGCTACGCGTTGGCTGGATTTCTTGTGTTGCTCGTGATGCGGATGATTTCCGAAATGGCTATGGCAATGCCCGGTATTCAGACTTTCCCTGACTTTGCACGCAGTGGCGTCGGTAACTGGGCAGGATTTCTTGTCGGGTGGCTCTATTGGTATTTCTGGGTTGTCGTGATCGCCATTGAGGCGATTGCGGGCGCGAAGATTATAAACGGCTGGTTCCCGATGCTTGAGGTTTGGCAAATCGGCGTGGTGTTGATGGCGATACTTACCGCGGTTAATCTCATGTCCGCCAAATCCTATGGCGAATTCGAATTCTGGTTCGCCTCGACAAAGGTCGTGGCGATTATCGTCTTTATTCTTGCGACCGCGGCTTATGCCACAGGTATTACTTCGCCCTCCGGCCCAACATTTTCGAACCTGACCGAACATGGTGGTTTTGCACCAGCGGGTCTTGCGGCCATTTTCGTTGGCGTGTCGACGACGATATTTTCGCTTTGCGGCGCAGAAATTGCTACCCTCGCAGCGGCAGAATCCGAAGATGGCGCGAGCACCATCGCGCGTATGACGATATCGGTATCGACACGCATTTTGATATTCTTCGTATTGTCGATCCTGATGATCGTCTCCATCGTGCCATGGAATGAGATCGAAGTTGGCGTATCGCCATTTGCCCAAGCTTTGCGCGTCATGGGTTATCCTGCAGCCGACCTGATTATGAATAGCATCGTGCTTGTGGCAGTGTTGTCGTGCCTGAACTCGGGTATCTATATCACGTCACGCGCCATGTTCGGCCTCGCCAAAAACGGCGATGCGCCGCAGTCTTGTGTGCAATTAAGCAAAGCGAGGGTGCCTGCCCGTGCGATCCTTATCGCTAGCCTCTTCAGCTATGTCGCGCTTGCCGCATCTGTGCTGTCACCTGACCGGGTGTTCAATTTTCTCGTCAATGCCTCAGGCGCAGTCATGCTGTTTATCTATCTGCTGATCGCGTGGGCGCAGTTACGGCTTCGCGCCGATTTTGAAGCTACGGCGCCTCAAAAACTACAGATCAAAATGTGGTTCCACCCCTATGGCACATGGGCAGCCATTGCCGGGATGGTCGGCGTTCTCGTGCTGATGGGCGTTTCCGCATCGCACGCGATTGAACTTTGGACGAGTATTCTGGTGGCGGCGCTCTTTTTGGTTGGGTATTGGGTTAAGTGCCGCGTGCAAGCAAACAACCTGAAAAATTGATGCCCCATCAAAATTTTCCGGACGCAACAATCTTTTCAATCACGGATATTGACCTGCACATCGCATAAGCATCCGAAACCGGTTGGTGGAGTGAATTGATGAAACTGGAAAACGACCCCCTCGCGGCATTTTGGATGCCGTTTACCGCGAACCGAGCGTTCAAAACCACGCCGCGTCAGCTGACGTCAGCGAAAGACATGCATTATACCAGCGACGATGGACGGCAGATCCTCGATGGTACCGCTGGATTATGGGCGGTAAACGCAGGCCATTGCCGCGCGCCTATCGTCGAAGCCATCCAGAAATGCGCTGCCGAACTGGATTACGCCCCGCCATTCCAGTTGGGGCACCCGCTTGCATTTGAACTGGCGTCGCGGCTGGCTACACTCATGCCCGAGGGGCTGGACCGAATTTTCTTTACCAATTCAGGATCGGAATCGGTCGACACTGCGCTGAAGATTGCGCTCGCCTATCAGCGTGCGATTGGCCAGGGCACCCGCACGCGCCTGATTGGACGTGAGCGTGGTTATAATGGCGTTGGTTTTGGTGGCATTTCGGTCGGTGGCATCGTCAACAACCGGCGGCAATTTGGCACCTTGTTAACGGGCGTAGACCATCTGCCGCACACCCATAATCTGGAACATAACGCCTTTACGATGGGTCGTCCTGAATGGGGCGCGCATCTGGCCGACAATCTTGAGGCTATCGTCGCGTTGCATGGCGCAGAAACCATTGCTGCCGTGATTGTAGAACCGATGGCGGGGTCAACAGGCGTGCTGGTACCACCGATTGGCTACCTCGAAAAATTGCGTGAGATCACGCGCAAGCATGGCATTGTGCTCATCTTTGACGAAGTCATCACAGCCTTTGGTCGTGTAGGCGGCACCACGGCATCAGAAACGCTCGGTGTGACCCCAGACATCATCACGATGGCAAAGGGCCTCACCAACGCTGCTGTACCTATGGGTGCCGTCGCGGTCAGCCGCCATATCCATGACGGTGTCGTGGAAGGTGGCCCCGATGGTATCGAGCTGTTCCACGGCTACACTTATTCCGGCCACCCGTTGGCGGCGGCGGCAGCACTTGCGACGCTTGATTTGTACAAGTCGGAAGGGATTTTTGAGCACGCCAGCTCGCTGCATGGTTATTGGCAGGATGCGGTGCACAGCTTGAAAGGCAAACAGCACGTTATCGATATCCGCAATATGGGCATTGTCGCTGCGATAGAGCTTGCGCCGCATTCCGCCGGTGTTGGCAAGCGGGGCATGCAATTGTTCCACAAATGCTTCGACGATGGCGTTCTTGTCCGCGCGACCGGGGACATCATCGCATTGTCTCCACCACTCATTCTGGAAAAAGCCCACATCGACGAAATCGTTGGGCGTATTGGCGCGCTGATTGAAACCGTCGACTAAAGCGACAGTACGATCTTTCCGACATGCTGCTTCGTCAAAAACGCTTCTTGCGCTTTGACGATATCGGATAGGTCGTACGTCGCTGCAACGACAGGCTGGATTTCGCCGCGTTCAATATAAGAAACGAGGTTTGCAAAAACTTCGGGTTCTAAAACCGTGCAGCCAATGAGCCGCAAATCCTTGAGGTACAGCGTACGGAGATCCAGATCGACCACAGGCCCAGAAATGGCACCCGATACGCCGTAGCGACCTCCACGTTTCAGGACATTCAATATCTCCCCGAACTGCCCGCCGCCAACGATATCGACAGCTGCGTCGAAATGCTCTTGCCCGAACAATGATACCAGATTGGCTTCGCGCGGGATGACATGAGACGCACCGAGAGCGCGGACGCTATCGGCTTTCGCATCGGCCGCCATGGCTATCACCTCTGCGCCGCGCCGTTTAGCGAGCTGAACTGCGGCCGAACCAACGCCCCCTGACGCACCCGTGACGAGGACGCGCTCACCTGCCTGCAAATTGATACGGGTCAGGATGTTTTCTGCGGTCCCATAGGCGCAAGGAAAGCTAGCCAGCTCGATGTCCGATAGTGAAGATTCAACGCGGTGCGCATGAACGGAAGGCACACAAGCATAGTCCGCAAACCCGCCATCGACTTCCGACCCGAAGTAGAGAATGTCGAACTGGCTTGCGCCACGAAAGACCGGTTCAACCAAGACCCGCTCACCGACACGGGCAGGATCAACATTGGCGCCAACAGCGACAATTTTTCCGCACGCATCTGCACCCTGAATGCGCGGAAATTGAAACGCGGCACCTGACCAACCATCATCGCCGGCACCTTCCAGTCCCTCTGCAGCGCCCACATCCGTCGCCTCTGCGACCGACTTTGAATACCAGCCAATGCGGGTGTTGATATCTGTATTATTGACGCCTGCTGCGCCAACACGGATCAGGACATCATCCACACCCGGTTTCGGCACCGGCACATCATCACGCAACTCGAGCTTGTCATAACCGCCATGGCCGGTCAGCAGAACCGCGCGCATGGCGACAGGCATTGTCACTCGGCGCGCGCCAGCCCGAACTGGTTCAAATACCATTTCTGGAAGTTGAGGACGCTGCCTTCCTGATCGGAATAGCGACCCGGACGATAACGGCTCGACATTATGCCCGCCTGATTATTTTCCGTGATGACTTTATCCTGAGTGGTTGTCGCGTGATAGCCCCAGATCATCTTTTCAATGTCAACCTGGTCTTCCGTCGCACGGCCATCCACAAGCCATATCATTTCCACATCGGTTTCCAATGCGCCGCGCGGCGTGAACTGGAACAGGATAGCAAAATGATCGTCGGCAACAATTTGACTGAACGGGCTGAAGCTTAGGTGCATACGGCCACCATCTGCCTTGGTCCGCTTGCCCATGAGCGGCGCTGGCGCTGAGCCATCCTGCGTTTCCGAGACCCAGCCATCCTTGTTCATGCGTTGCATCAACAGGCGCAGGTGGCTGCTGTCGGGTGAATCATCAATGGTGCCGATTGGCCGGCCTGCGGCGGCGGCGCTTTCTTCCCAAGCCTGTAGCTTTGGCGCGAAGTTCGCGATGGCGTCTGCTGGCCCCGAACTGGGTCCGGCACCCACGGCCACAATCGACTCCGACGCATGCATCGAGCAGAACTCCGGATGCGACGGGACGCAATGATAGCATTCAAAGAAATTCTCGACGACCAGTTTCCAATTTGCCGTCGTCGGATAGCTGCCTGCGTGCGCGATGCGGGCGTCCGCAAAACCATGATAGTCGAGGATCGCCCCCATATCGCCAAAAGTGGCGTCAAAATCGTCCGGCTCACCCTCGCTCATGTTGATGAAGATCAGCCCGTGGAAAACACGGATGTGGCACGCGAACAGGCTGTTTTCGGCCTTGTCGAAATCCTCTGGCATCAATCGCGCGGAAATCAGGCGACCATCAAGACCAAATGTCCATGCATGATATGGGCAGACGAGGCGTGGCGCGTTCCCGCTTTCGGACTGACAGATCGTCGAACCCCGGTGACGGCAGACGTTGAAAAATGCGCGGACGCTTTCGCTGTTTTCGCGAATGACGATAATCTGTTCGTTCCCGACCCGATACAGGAAATAATCGCCTTTATTTGGGATGCGTGACACGTGCCCGGCCAGCAGCCATTTCTGGCTGATGATCTGATCCATATCGGCTTTAAAGACCGCATCGCTCGCGTAAAATTCTTGGTCAAAGCTGTATCCAACCCGCGTGTTTGCGGCGAGACGGCTCATAAGTTCAGTGTGCGACATTAGATTTTGATCCGTGCATTTGTGGGGTCATAAAACGGCTTAAGCGACGCGGTGACGGGATAGCGAACACCGGCAATCTCGATTTCATAATCATCGGCACCAATTGGTCCGACAACACCGCCGTCGGCGGCATCGACATAGCCAAGCCCGCACGCGCCACCGAGCGTATGGGCATACATTCCTGAACGAATATAGCCGGCGATCCGGTCGCCCTGCCAAACGGGTTCATTGTGATAAAGCATTGGTTCTGGCGATTTCAGCAAGAACTGCACGAGGCGCTGTTTAAGGCCAGCTTCCTTCTGCGCGGCCAAAGCCTCGCGACCGATGAAACCACCCAGCTTGTCCATCTTCACGGCAAAGCCCAAGCCAGCCTCCAATGGCGTATCCTCGTCCGTGATGTCATGGCCCCAATGGCGATAGGCCTTTTCCATCCGAAGGGCGTTAAGGGCGTGATAGCCGCAACGCTTTAGTCCAAATGCCGCACCAGCAGCGACAATCTCGTCATATACGCCTGCCATGAACTCGGTAGGAATATAGAGCTCCCACCCCAGCTCACCAACATAGGTAATGCGCGATGCGCGAACGATGGCGTAGCCTAACTCAATCTCTTGCGACGTCGCAAAGGGGAACGCCTCATGCGACAGGTCATTGGGGCTAATCGATTGCAGCAACGCGCGGCTGTTGGGCCCCATGATCGAAATCACGCCCATGCCCGATGATATATTGGTCAGCACCGCATGCGCATCTTCGGGCGTATGGCGTTTCAACCAGTTGAAATCCTTCACCTCGGTTTCAGCACCGGTGACGATCAGATATGCGGTTTCGGAGAGGCGCGTTACGGTTAGGTCAGCCTCAATCCCGCCCTTTTCATTGAGCCATTGGGTATAGACAAGCTTACCCGGGGCAACATCGACATCGTTGGCACAGACGCGGTTAAGCACGGCCATGGCATCACGACCTTCAAGCCGGAATTTGGCAAAGCTGGATTGGTCGAAAAGCCCCACAGCCTCACGCACGGCCTTGCATTCGGCTGCATTGGCTTCAAACCAATTCTGGCGGCCATAGCTATATTCATATTCGGGCGTACTGCCGGGTTCGCCATACCAGTTGGCGCGTTCCCAGCCGAAAGCTTCGCCGAAACACGCACCTTGGGCGGCCAGCCGGTCATGCAATGCCGATTTCCGAACGCCGCGGGCGGTTTCATATTGCTTGAACGGATAATGCGTTGCGTAGAGCAAGCCGAGGCTTTCGGTGACGCGTTCACGCAGATATTTGCGGTTAATCTGGAACGGCATGTTCCGGCGGATGTCGACGGTCCACAGGTCTGCAGGCGGAATACCGTCCCGGATCCACTCGGCCATAACTTTGCCCACGCCGCCCGCGGATTGCAGGCCAATGGAGTTGAGCCCAGCCGCAACAAAGCAGCCTTTCAGCTCCGCACTTTCCCCCAAATGGTAGCGCACGTCGGGGGTAAAGCTTTCAGGGCCGCAGAAGAATTTTTGAATACCCGCTTTTTCAAGCGCAGGCACACGGCGCATCGCGTCCATTAACAGCGGTTCGAAATGTTCAAAGCTTCCTGCAATTTCATCGAAACAGAAATCTTCGGAGATGCCATCCATGCCCCATGGCCGGGCATTGGGTTCAAACGCACCGACAAGCAGCTTGCCTGCGTCATATTTATAATAGCCACAATAATCATAATCGCGGAGAACCGGCAGGGTGTTGTCGATGCCTTCGACGCCTTCAAACAGCACATAATAATGCTCGCAGGCATGCAAAGGGGCAGCCACGCCAATGCTGGCCGCTAGGTCGCGGGTCCACATGCCGCCGCAAATTACCACATAGTCGGCATCAATCGCACCATCGGCAGTATCAACACCCGTGATGCGATCGCCATTGTGACGGATTCTCGTAACTTTGGTGTTTTCAAAGATCTTCGCGCCGCCCGTCCGCGCACCTTTAGCCAAGGCTTGGGTAATATCGACGGCATTGGCGTAGCCGTCGCTCGGGATATGAATGCCGCCGACGACATCATCGACATTGACGATATGCGCCAGCTCTTTGATTTCCTGCGGCGTGACGACATGCACGGGCAGGTCAAATACCTTGGCCATGGATGCGCTGCGCTTCAGCTCTTCAAAGCGCTCGGCATTGGTGGCCATCGAAATCGAACCGCATTGCCGATAGCCGGTTGCTTGGCCTGTCTCGGCCTCAAGCCCGCGATAGAGCTCGCCGGTATATTTCGCGAGCTTGGTCATGTTAATGCTTGGACGCAACTGCCCAACCAACCCCGCCGCATGCCATGTCGTGCCACTGGTCAATTGCTTGCGTTCCAGCAACACAACGTCGTCCCAGCCAATCTTGGTCAGGTGATAGGCAATCGAGCAGCCGATAACACCGCCACCAACTATGACGACTTTCGCCTTTTTAGGGAGTTCAGCCACGCAGATCAGACCTTCATTTTGGCGTTATCAGGATCATAAGCAGGGTGCTCGAGCACGGTACCGCTGCGCCGTTCGCCCTGTAATATGATGTCGAATTTCGATCCCGGCGCCGCGTTTTCAACTGGCACACAGGCGAAGAACAGGCTCTTGCCAACGCGGTGGCCATAGCTGCCTGATGTCGTCAGGCCGATACAATCGTCCCCGATTAAGCAAGGCTCAGCGCCACGCACATCGACATTGGCGGCATCAACAGCACCATACACGATGCGGAAGCGCTCAGGCGCATCAAGCGTCGCCTGCTTACCGACGAAATCATCCTTATTGAAATTGATGAAGCGCGGCATGTCCGCCTCAATCATGGTGAGCTCATTAGTTAGCTCCGAGCCCCAGGCCTTATAGCCCTTTTCGACCCGCATACTGTTAGCCGCGTAGAGCCCGTAGTTGACTATGCCGAATTCCTGACCAGCTTCCCATACTGCTTCATAAAGTGCAGCGAGATCCTCCATCGCTGGATGCAATTCCCAGCCCAACTCTCCCGCGTAAGAGACACGAAGCGCGCGCATCGTGATGCCCGCAATCACAATTTCCTGACCACTTAGCCAGCGGAAACCTTCGTTGCTAAGGTCGGCATCCGTCAGTTTTTCCAGCACATCGCGCGAACGCGGACCGTTCATTACCAGAACGCCAAGGTCCATCGTCAGGTTGCGGATGGTCACATCTTCGTGCGCCAATTTGCTTTGGATCAGCAAGTCCCAGTCGCGCTGTTCAGCCGCAGCAGCAGAGAGGCAATAGAAATGGTCATCCGCGAAACGTGTTACGGTCATCTCGCCGTAAATGCGGCCCTGAACCGAAAGCGGGTGGACCAAGCTGATACCACCCAATTTCTTTGGCATACGGTTGGCGCAGATACGGTTGAGGAAAGCTTCTGCGTCTGGTCCGCTCACATCATATTTGGCAAAGCCGGACAGATCGAGCACGCCCACGCGCTCAGCAACCGCCTTCACCTCGGCGGCAACCGCGTCGAAGCTATTTGTGCGGTGATAGCCACCCACTTCTTCTGCACCATCGAGGGCAAAATATTTGGGCCGCTCCCAGCCGTAGGTTTCCCCATATACTGCGCCAGCGGACAGCAACCGGCCATATAACGCGCTCATCTTTTGTGGGCGGCCATCGGGTTCCTCTTCACCGGGAAGCCGCGTTGTGAACGTCATCCGGTAATCGAGGAAAACCTTCGCCCGGCTGTAATCTTCGTCCGCATAAGGGCCATAACGACGCGGATCGAATTCAGTCATGTTGATATCGGCATCACCGAACACCATCCACTGCGCGAGATATTTTCCGGCCCCGCCGCCCTGCGCAATGCCAAAACTTGTGCCGCAACAATGCCAAAAATTCTTAAGCCCAACCGCTGGTCCCAATAGCGGTCCACCATCCGGCGTATGCGGGATCGCGCCGTTGACGAAGCGCCGCAAACCAACTTCGCCAAAAATCGGCATGCGTTCGATCGCGCGCTCAAGCCATGGGGCGATCCGCTCCAGATCTTCGGGAAACAACTCACTTGTCGAATCCCATTCAGGGTTTCCGCCGCGCGGCGCCCATGCTTCGGCCAAACCTGTATTTTCGTAAACGCCAATCAGTCCGCTCTTCTGCTCTTGCCGGAAATATCCCGACACATGCGGGCAGCGCATGACCGGGATTTCTTCGTCCCGATCTTTGAATGCTGGAATAGGATCAGTGACAACATAGTGATGCTCCATGTTCGTCACCGGGATATCGATGCCTGCCATTTGGGCGATTTGCCGGGCATAGCAACCCGCAGCATTGACGACTATTTCGGCCCGAACGGTGCCTTGCTCGGTCTCCACGTCCCATTCGCCGGATGGCAACTGAGTCAGCGCTGTCACGCGGTTTTTACGCACAATTTTGGCGCCCATATTCTTGGCACCAATGGCAAGCGCGTTGCAAATACCGGACGGATCAGCATGTCCGTCTTCCGTCGTCCGCGCACCGGCAATGACACCGTCAAGCGTCATGAATGGGTTGTGGCGCAGAATTTCCTCAGGCGGAATAATCTCCATCTCGAACCCGATGATTTTCGAAAAGCCCTGAATGTAGCGCATCCACGCCAGTTCGCGCTCATTGGTTGCAAGACGGATGCCGCCCGATTTATGCCAGCTGACATATTGTCCAGTCAGACCCTCAAGCCGGGGATAGAGATCATTGCTATAGGCATGCATCTTGGCAAGGTTGAAGCTGCCCGTGATGTTGGGGCATTGTCCGGCGGCGTGCCATGTCGAGCCAGAGGTCAGCTCGTCTTTTTCGATCAGCAGGCAGTCCGTCCAGCCAAGCTCAGCGAGATGATAGAGCAGCGAAGCTCCCATGATGCCGCCGCCAATAATGACAACTCGTGCCGATGTTTGCATAAAGCCCTGCTCCTTAAGACCGAACCTTAGGGCGGGTTTGAGGTCAGGCACAAATGGGGAATATGACGGGACTGGTTAAAAAAATTTTTGGATGGGAACCGCTGGTGCCTGTAAGGGGATCAGGGTTGATTGATAATGTGAAGGTTGGGCTATGAGGGTTGCGTTGGTTACGGGTGCTGCACAAGGCGTTGGCTTTGTTACGGCGAAGCTTTTGGCCGACACTGGCTATCATGTCGTCATGACGGACGTGCAGCGACTTGATGCGCAGGTCGAAGCATTGGTGGCACTTGGCGGGAGTGTATCCGCGCTTTCCGGTGACATTTCATCCGAAGAATTTGTCGTCGAACTGGCCGAGAAAATAGCGCGGGAGCATGGGGCAGCAGATGTTCTGGTCAACAACGCAGGTATCAGTCTGATCTGCAGCGCCGAAGACACCACTATCGAACAATGGCAACGCGTCATGAGCATCAACCTAACTGGGCCGTTTTTGCTATGCCGCGAAATCGGCAAACAGATGCTTGCGCGTCACCACGGTAATATTGTCAACGTTGCCTCGATTGCTGGCCTTCGCGGTGTTATTGATCGATCAGCTTATAATGCATCAAAACACGGGTTGGTGGGATTAACGCGAACGCTTGCTGCGGAATGGGGCGGCCGCGGTGTGCGCGTAAACGCCGTGTGCCCCGGCTGGATTAAAACGGAAATGGATGAAGCGGACCAAGGCTCGGGTGCCTATTCCGATAGTGATATCATCGACCGCGTTCCAATGGCCCGTTTTGCCGCGCCCGAGGATGTCGCCCGGGCAATTGCGTTTCTTGCGCATGAAGACAGTTTTATAAACGGCGCAAGCTTGCCTGTCGACGGTGGATGGCTCGCCGACGCCAGTTGGGATGCGCTTCGTTTGAAAAAGCGATAATCCGTGATATGCCAACGTTGCCCGAAAGAGCGCTGCGTTGGACCGTCATCGCAAAGTCACAGTCGGCGGCTAGTGCCGTCAAGTTTTCAATGTTGACCGCATTATAAAGTGGAACCCGATGGCGACTATTAGCATTTCAATACCAAAGGTTGATCTGCAGGCATGTTTCTTATGCGCCGTTCGCGTGGTGTGGATTGCGCTGCCGCTTGCGGTGTTATTGCCGCTGCATCTCGTTTGGCATCTGCTGAAATTGCCTTCGCCATGGGCTATGTTATTTCTGCGCATTGCCGCGCGTGCTCTGGGCGCGCGTGTTCGCGTTCACGGCAGTCCCTTGCGCTGGGATGTATTTTTTGTCGCCAACCATATTTCGTGGCACGATATACCGATATTGGCAGGCATCACGGGTTCTTCGTTTGTCGCGCAGGATGGCGTGCGGGACTGGCCCGTGATCGGCTGGCTCGCAAAGCTGAACCGCACGATTTTCATTAGCCGCACCGAAAAGCAGAATGTCGCGCAACAAGTGGCCGAGTTACGCGAAGCGATTGCAGAGAACTGGTCAGTAACGCTTTTCCCCGAAGGCACGACGTCCGATGGCCGTGGGCTATTGCCATTCAAACAGTCGCTATTTGCGACATTGGCACCGCCGCCCAGGCCAATGATGATTCAGCCGGTTCTGCTGGACTTTGGCGCCAACGGCCCAGATATCGCTTGGCTGGGTGAGGAGACTGGTTGGGAAAGCGCATGGCGCGCATTCACACGGCCCGGGAGTTACGACGTAGACGTCCACTTCCTCGAACCCTTTGATCCCGGTGCGCTTGCCGATCGAAAAGTCGTCTGCGCCCTTGCACGTACGAGGCTTGCCGAGGCTCTGTCTGCCAAGCTTGGATATAGCGTCACCTAAGCAACATTCAGCGGCTTGGACTTGTCCGTAGGCGCTGCAAAATAATTCACCCAATTGGCCAAATTTTTCAATTGTGGCAGCGCATCGACGGCGCTCTAACTTTTCCAAAGGGCACAGAACGCCCGCTGGAAAAGAACTGGGTGCAATCATGAAAATCGGATTTATCGGCCTTGGCAATGTCGGCGGAAAACTGGCCGGTAGCCTAATCCGCAATGGACATGATGTTACTGTCCGCGACCTTGATAGCACACTCGTTGCCGAATATGTCGCGCGCGGCGCAAACTCTGCGGCATCACCAAGAGAGTTGGGCGAGGCCGTCGACCTCATCATTACCTGCCTGCCTTCGCCCGCAGCCAGCGCTGCCGTTGCAGAGGCTGAAGACGGCTTTCTTCAAGTCATGCGCCCGGGTCAGGTTTGGCTCGAAATGAGCACGACCGATTATAGCGAAATCATCCGGCTCGGCGCTTTGGTCGAAGCGCGTGGCGCCATGTTCATGGAATGCCCGGTTTCGGGCGGCTGCCATCGCGCAGACACCGGCAACATTGCGATTTTTGCAGGTGGCCCGCGCGCTGCGTTCGAATTTGTTCTTCCCGTTTTGACGACAATGGGACGACGCATATTACACACCGGCGACCTGGGAACCGCGTCACAATTGAAGGTGATGACCAACTATCTCTGCACGGTACATCTCGTCGCGCTGGCCGAGGCGTTGACCACATGCAAAGCCATCGGGCTTGATATGAACACCACATATGAGGCGATCCGGATTTCGTCGGGCAACAGCTTTGTCCATGAAACCGAAAGCCAGGTGATTCTCAACGGTAGCCGCGACATCAATTTCACCATGGATCTCGTGAGCAAAGACGTGGGCCTGTTCGACAAAATTGCCCATGCCGCGCATGTCCCGGTTGAACTCTCGCCGCTCATCGTAAAAATCTTCAAGGAAGGCGAGGACGCTTATGGACCTCGCGAATTTTCACCCAACATCATCCGCCGTTATGAAGAACCGCTCGGCATTAAGGTTTTGGGTACGGGATTTCCGGCCGATATGGTGGACGATGAACCCGAAGAGCCAGGCTATGAAGTCGTGCCGAAGCGCTAAGCGGCGTTTGGCAACCGGTTTTCCCCGACATTCTTGATCACCCAGTCCATGAATGTTCGAATGCGGGGGTTTTCTCTCATATCCTTGCGGCATATCAGCCCCCATGCACCGGGGCACACCGCTTTATGGTCAAGGGGCTGAACGAGCCTACCCGCTGCCAAATCCTGATCGACAAACGGGCCGTTGACCAGTGCAATGCCCTCACCATTTAGCGCCATTTCAAGCGCAACGGCCAAGGTATCGACCATGAGATAGGGCACGGAGGGTTCAAACGCTGATCCAGCCGAAGCAAACCACGTCTCCCAATTTTGCACTTCCGTATAGATGGCAACGAGCGGCTTGGTCATCAACGTCAGCGGGCTTGGGTCCGGGCCCATCGCCTCGGCAACGTCCGGACTACAAACGGGAAACAGCGCATATTCATACAGCGGAACCCAATGAAATTTGGCCGGGTCGGGTTCGGAAGCGCAGTAAACGAGGCCGACGTCCGCATGAACATCGTCAAATTCCCATTCAACGGCACATGTGTTAAGCGTAAGCTTTACCTCAGGGTGTGCAGCCAGAAACTGGGGAACGCGCCTTGCGAGCCAACGTATCGAGGCCGTCACATAGGTCTGCACGCGAAGTGGCTTGTCGAGCGCGTTGCGGTGCACTTCCTCAACGCCCTCAAGCAACGATTCAAAGGCAGCGCGGACATAGGGGTAAAGAACCTTACCTTCTTCCGTAGAGACGATATGGCGCCCTTCCTGCACGAACAGCGTCACACCAAGCGCATCTTCAATGAGTTGGACCTGATGGCTGACTGCGGGATGGGTGAGGCAGAGCTCGTCTGCTGCATCGCGGATACTTTGATGGCGGGTTGCTGCCTCGAACCCCTTTAGCGCCTTTAACGGCGGCAACTGCTTTAAATCGATCTTCGGATGCATCGCCGCTCCCTCCCCGGATTCGCGCTGTCACAAGGAGGTAGCACAGCAGAAAAGGACTGGTAAATAAAATTAACGCATGCTTTTTGCGTCTTCCAGAACCATGGCGGCGCCCTTTTCGGCCACCATGACCGTTGGGGCGTTGGTGTTGCCGGATGTGATTGTCGGAAATACGGAGGCGTCGATGACACGAAGACCGTCCACACCATGCACACGTAAGCGGACATCGACCACGGAGGTCGCTGCATCCGGCCCCATCATGCAAGTACTTGTCGGATGATAGACAGTATCGGCACGCGCGCGAAAATCCGCGAGCAGGGCTTCATCACCATCGATGTGCTGGCCAGGAATGAGCTCTTCAGTAATGATATCCGCAAGCGGCTTCGTGCGCGCAAGTTGCTTCAGCAATCGGTTGCCTGCCAGTACATCGTCAATGTCCGTTTGCGTTGCGAGATAGTTCGGGTGGATGACCGGATATTTGGCAGGGTCGGCGCAGGCGAGTTCAATATGCCCCCGACTGGTCGGACGACAGGGGTTATGCGAGAGCAGAAACGCCGAGAATGGATCCGGGTTCAGCAGCTTTCGTTCCGACAAGGGCGTTTTGGTGTAGCTGACCGGACTGAAATACAGTTGCAAATTCGGGTGCATTTTCGTTGCATCGCTGCGCACAAAACCCCCGCTTTGATTGACGCTTAACGACAGCGGCCCGGCCCGATCCGCCATATAGCGTAATCCGGCGCGGATTTTGCCCAAGAACGGGTGCAGCAAATCGTTCAGCGTCGCCGTGCGGACTTTGTAGAAATAGGACACTGCAATATGGTCCTGCAAATTTCGGCCTACGGCCTTTGCATCGACAATAGGTTCGATACCCAAATTTTTCAGATGGCCCGCATCACCAATACCCGACAGCATCAACAATTGCGGCGAATTAATTGCGCCCCCAGCCAGTATCACTTCGCGCCGCGCCTTTGCCTCTAAGCTTGCCCCTTTACAGGTATACGCAACGCCCACCGCGCGCCGTCCGTCGAACAATATGCGTGTCGTGTGCGCCCGCGTCTTCAGTTTTAGGTTCTGGCGCTTTCGCACAGGATGTAGAAACGCATTCGCAGTCGATGCGCGCCATCCACCGCGGGTGTTGATTTGATAATATCCTACACCCTCCGGCTTACAACCGTTGAAGTCGCTACTGGCGGGCAGGCCCAATGTCTGCGCCGCTTCAATAAAGCTGCGGCAAATTGGGTGAGCGAATGGCGAGATGTCAGTGACATGCTGTGGCCCGCCCTGGCCATGGTGCGCGCTATGCCAATCAAAATCTTCGGACTTTTTGAAATAGGGCAGCACGTCTTCCCAACCCCAGCCTTCATTGCCCAAGGCTTTCCAATCATCGAAATCGCGCGGCTGCCCTCGCACATAGACCATCGCGTTGATCGAACCTGACCCACCGATTACCTTGCCGCGCGGCCAATAGCTCTGCCTGCCGCCAAGCGCCTCAACTGGCTCAGTATCGTACATCCAGTTGATACGCTTATCGAAAAACGTTCGTCCATAGCCGATGGGCATCTGTATCCAGATCGAACGATCGCTTCCCCCAGCCTCCAGCAACAAGACGCTGTACTTGCCGTCTTCAGTCAACCGGTTGGCCAGCACACAACCCGCCGTGCCTGCGCCGACGATGATATAGTCGAATTCCTCGGTCACTGAACGGGGTACTGCGTCATTTCGAGGTGAAGCATATTGCCGGTATATGGATTGGCACGGGCTACATCTTCGTTCAGTTCGACCCCCAAGCCCGGCGCAGTCGATGGGATGACATGTCCCTCTTCAAACCGAATTGGTGATTTCAAAATTTCAGTATGGAAACCGCCCCACGTCTCAATGCTTTCAAGTATGAGAAAGTTTGGCGAACAGGTCGCAATCTGGATGTTCGCAGCGCCAACGATTGGTCCGCAATAAAGGTGTGGTGCAATTTGCACATGATCAACCTCGGCCATCGCGGCTATCTTCTTTGCCTCCAATATGCCTCCAACCCGTCCAAGGTTCATTTGTAATATTGCTGCGGCGCCTGCACGCAATAACCGTGCGAAATCATATTTGGTGGTGAGCCGTTCGCCGGTTGCAATGGGGATCGATGTTGCCCTTGCAACCTTGGCCATCTCATCAGGCGCATCAGGCGGCACTGGTTCTTCCAACCAGAGCGGATCATATGGTTCAAGGCGTTTGGCGAGCCGGATCGCACCTGCAGCCGTCATTTGGCCGTGAGTCCCGAACAGCAGGTCTGCTTTCATGCCAACCGCTTCGCGCAGCGACTTTGCAAATCGCTCGCACAGGTCAAGCGCCTCCAACGACAATTGCCGTCCATCAAACGCCGAATAAGGACCTGCGGGATCAAACTTCAGTGCGGTAAAACCTTGGCTCAAATATTCTGCCGACCGTTCTGCGGCGAGGTCAGGGTCGTGATAAACGTCCTTTTTGTCACCGGGCCGCGGATAGATATAGGTATAGGCACGCAGTCGTTCGTGAACTTGCCCACCTAGTAATTTATAAACCGGCTTGTTCGCTTCCTTACCGATAATGTCCCAGCACGCCATTTCGAGCGCGGACAAAACGCCCATGAGCGTGAGGTCAGGGTGCTGCGTAAAACCGCTTGAATACACCCGGCGCCACATCGTCTCGATATCATGCGGGTCATTGCCTGCGACATAACGCGCAAACACATCCTCAATCATCTTGGCGACAAGATGCGGTTCAAACGGTACGCAATAGGCCTCGCCAATTCCTGAAACGCCGGTGTCGGTCGTAATCTTCACAAAGACAAAATAGCGACCGCCAAAATGCGGCGGCGGGTTGCCGACAACGAAGGTTTCAATATCAGTTAACTTCATTGTGTGCGGAACCCGCTGATCGATTTGATCTCAAGGAAATCGCGCACACCAAATTCGCCATATTCGCGGCCATTGCCCGACTGCTTGTACCCGCCAAACGGCGCCATATAGTCCTGGCTTGTGCCATTAATGCTAACACCACCGGCCCGCATCAACCGCGAAACACGGCGCGCACGATCGAGGTCGCCGGTCTGCACATAGGCATAGAGCCCATATGGTGAATCGTTGGCGATGGCGATGGCGTCCGCTTCATCCTTAAATGGAATCAAAACGAGCACCGGACCAAACACTTCTTCTTGCGCAATGCGCATCTTGTTGTGGACGCCGGCAAAGACCGTGGGTTTCACATAATAGCCGCGATCAAAGCCGTCGGCCCGACCGGTGCCCCCGGCAACAAGTTGTGCGCCTTCATCGATACCAACCTGGATAAGGCCCTGGATCTTGTCATAATGTGCTTTGCTGACCACGGGGCCATAATGAGGCCCCTTCTCCATCGGATCACCAAGCTGAGCGTCTTGCGCAACGCGGGCTGCGATGGCCACTGCCTCGTCATAGACCGATTGTTCAACAAGCATACGCGTCGGCGCGTTGCACGACTGCCCGGTATTTCCAAAGCAATGCAGCACGCCGCGAGTCACTGCGGCCTCCAAATCACTGTCGGCAAAGACGATATTGGCGGACTTGCCACCCAGTTCCTGCGCAACGCGCTTGACCGTATCTGCAGCATTCTTCGCGATCTGCACACCCGCGCGCGTTGAGCCGGTAAATGAGATCATATCAACTTCGGGATGGCTGGTCAGGGCATCACCTACGGACGCACCCGTACCGTGGATCATGTTGAACACGCCTTTTGGGAAACCTGCCTCATCGACCATTTCGGCGAACAACTGTGCAGAAAGTGGCGCCATTTCACTTGGCTTCAAAACCATCGTGCAACCCGTAATCAGCGCCGGTCCGACTTTGCACACGATCTGGTTTATCGGCCAGTTCCAGGGCGTGATCAGGACGCAAACGCCGATTGGCTCGTGCACGACGATGCCATCTTCTCCGACATCATATTCCCACGTCATTTCGCGCACGGCCTTAACCGTTGCGCGTAAATGGCCGGGACCGCTTTCTGCCTGCGCATCGTGCGACAAGTCATAAGGCGCGCCCATCTCGGTCGAAATGGCGGTGACCATCTCATCATAACGCCGTTCGAAAATGGTGATCAACTTTTCAACCAACGCGATACGATGCTCAAGCGTGGTGGCAGCATATCCGTCAAATGCAGCGCGTGCTGCCTTGACCGCCAAGTCGACATCGTCACGGCCACAAACAGCGACGACGGCGCAGACCTCCTCAGTTGCCGGGTTTACAGCTTCAACCGTTGCAGTGGACGTCGCGGGACGTACCCATTCGCCGTTGATATAGGATTTAAGCGGCAAATTAGACATATCCAATGGCTCTCTTTTGATCTTCAATAATGTATTTTTCGGCGCGCCAATAATGCCAGGCTGCCCACAAACCGGTTGGCGCGAGAATGAGCTGCGCAAGACGCAGGGAATCTGCATTTCCGCCACCTGCAGCGTCAAAAAAGTCGCTCAGCCCGCCTACTATTGTAGGCGCGATGATCAGGTTTAGAACATTGGCAATAACCAAGGATATCGCCACTGCCATTGCCCGCATTTTGGGCGCGGCTAAATTCTGGCAAAGTGCAAACGCTGGGCCAATGTAGAAATAGATTGTCGGGATAAACAACCACCACATGACCTGCGCAACACCCAAATCCCGAGTATAATAAGCAAGAAATGACGGGATGGTGCCCAGTGCCGTTACCACTGCCAAAAGCCGGGCGATTTTACGCGGATCGGTATAGGCCGGGCGCGCCACCACCCATGCGGTCAACAAAGACGCACCAATTCCACCAATGAGGTAGATCCAGCCCAGCATGCCGCCGGCTTCCCCTTCATCCATGCCATAGGTCCGTTGCAGGAACAAAGGCGTGAACCACATCAGGCCCCATCCCCAAAATGCAGACAGGCCGCTGCCCGTCATCGCGTGCACTGCAGACTTTTGCGACCACAAGAATTTCAGGGTTTCCATGACAGTTGGGGCCGCATCTTCCGTTACTGCATCCAAACGGCCGCGCTTCGGCTCCTTAATCGTTACCATGATAATCAACGCCAAGATGATGCCTGGTACGCCGAGCACGAAGAAGGCAGAGCGCCAGCCGTGTACTGTAGATACAAGCCCGGCAATATCAGAGCCAAGCCAAGCCCCGATAGGCGCGCCAAGCGCAAATACTGTCATGGCCATCGAACGCCGATCAGCCGGGAAGTAGTCAGCGATGATGGAATTGCAAGCAGGCGTGCCTCCAGCCTCGCCGATGCCAACGCCGACACGTGCCAAGAGCAAATCGATATAGCCGCGCGTGTACCCCGTAATCGCCGTCATAAATGACCAGACCGCAACTGAGGCCGCCAGCAGATTGCGGCGGCTGGTCCGGTCGCACAGCCACGACAGGGGGATGCCCATCGTCACGTAAAAAAGTGCAAGCGGCAGTCCAAGCCAAGCGGTTTCGGTATCGCTCAACTGCAGCTCTTTGGAAATCGGTCCAAGCAGCGTCGATAGAACATAACGGTCGGCAATGCTGATGGTGTACACCAGCATCATGATGATGAGAACGTACCATCGCCGCCCGAGCGAGGAGTGTTCGTCGGCGTTTACCGGTGCGTTTGGTGCATTGCTCGCCATAAAATTACCCCTAAAGTTGTGCCAAATCCGGCCCAAGAGCATCACGTAGGCGCTCAAGCCAGGGTTCGAATTTTTTCCACTGGTCAAGCCCATCGCGGAAGATTGGCTGGCGGACCTGCTCGGAACTAGGCGTGCGTACGCTGCGCTTGGTCTTGTGGAACTCTACGCAGGCCTCCTCAAATGGAAGGCCGCAATAATCAAGAATGCGGCGCACGCTGCCTTCAAGGTTGTCGATCACATCCTCATGCTGAACCCGCAGCACACGCCCGGGCAACACCGCGTCCCAATGATCCATAAGCTCCACATAGGTGCGGTAATAGCGGGCGATATCCTCGACTCCGTAGGTGAATTCCTGACCCTGCGCGAACAGTTGCTTATAGTTACTGAAGCAACATGCCATCGGGTTGCGGCGCGCATCGATGATCTTGGCATTGGGCAAGATCAGATGGATCAGGCCGACATGCCGAAAATTATTGGGCATTTTATCGATGAAATAGGGGCGCCTCATAACCCGGTTGGGCATCGTGTCTGCGATATATTGTTCACCAAACCGACGGACGGCTGCTTCATCAAGGTCTGGCAGCACACCGGGGTAACGCGGATCGTCGAAATTGAGTTCGCGCCCCTGTAATTCTTGAACGATCCGCTGGATGTCAGGCAATTCCTGCGTGCCCTCAACCATGCTGTGTGACGCGAGTATTTGCTCGATCAGCGTCGAACCTGAACGCGGCAACCCAAGCACGAAGATCGGTGCTGGGTCGTCGAGGCCCCAGCCGGAGCGTTCGGTAAAAAACGAGGCTGTGCAAACGCGCTTCTGCTCGCGGGTGTTCGTCTCGAAAACTTCGGGGATATAGCCGTTGCTTTCGCGGTGCATGCGGTTGCCCCGGTCATAGGCAGCCCAGGATGCGGCATACTCGCCTTGATCCTCAAGCGCCTTGCCCAAGGCAAACGCGATGTGGACCCGGTCATTTTCGGCGGTATCGGCAGCGTCAAGCCGTTCGCGCATCACCGCGATGGATTCGGCCGTGAAGCGATACGTCTTGAGGTTGGCGAGGCTCCACCACGCATCGCCGAAATCGGGCCGGTCGACGGTCGCGGCCAGATAGGCTTCAATAGCCTCGCCGGTGAGTCCTTCGGTCTTGAGCGCATGGCCGAGCCAAAGGTTGAGATCGGCGCGGCGTACCCGCGCTTCAATGGTATCCCCTGGAATTTCGGACAGCATTTCGCGGTATTCGGGAATCACGCTAGAGAAACTGCCCAAGCCGACGCTGATCGTCGCAGCTTGCGTACGATGGGCGTGGTTGCGCGGATCGCGCAGCAACAGCGGCTCCAATGCTTCACGCGCTTGCGGAAATTTGTGGCGCGCGATCAGCACCTGCACATATTCATGACGCGCCTCGTCATGGTCCGGCACCATCGCCAGAACACCCGCATAGAGCGTCTCTGCATCGTCCAGCACGTTGCGCACATGACCGATCTGTGCAAGCAGGCGCATCGCTTCGGGATGGTCGCCGGCCTCTAAAAGAAAGCGGCGGATGAAAGCCTCGGCGGCATCTATCTCGCCATCGCCATGCAGCACTTTGGCGTGGATTATGGGCTGCGGCAGGCTGGAGAGGCTGGCGGAATGCCGCGCAGCAAGGTCCGCGCTCCGGCTATCCCCCGTCATGCGATAAAGCCCGTCGAGCATGTGCCACCCCATAACCAGCGCTGGGTTCATCGACACTGCAGTGCGGAGACACTGTATCGCGGCCGCGGCGTCTCGTTTGGCGACATGGCACAGGCCGCGTTCCAGGTACAATTGGCTAAAATTTGGATGATGCGCCTCAAACCGCTCCAGTGCAGAAAGGGCCGCATCGGTTTGCTTCATCATTCGAAGTGAATGCGCCTCGATCAGCAATAAGTCGCGGTTGGAAGGATGACCTGATAGCAGCCGCGTTGCGCCTAAAACTGCAGCCGAATAATCGCCCTCGGCCTGAAGCGCATGAAGTGCGCCAATCTCTAACGCGAGCGCTTCGGCGGCGCGCAGTGCAGGCTCGGTGTTGTCAGAAGTAAGCGAGTCTATTTGGGTGGCCATTCCGCAATTTCCTGTCGGCAAGCGCCGCGTTCTTTATATAAATCGCAGTGCAGCCAGAAAGCAAAGGGCGGCGCTTGTCGCACCGCCCCTTCCCATTCAATCATCGGCAGTCGATTACAGCTTGGTGCCGATCTTGATGCCAAAGGTCCGCGGACGTACGATCGTCGACGTTTTGATGTACTGCGCAGAGTTAGTGAATGTCGCCGCTTTGCTGTTAAACAAATTGTCGGCAAACAGCGTCACTGTCCAGTCATCACGCTTGAAACCCACTTGCGCGTCAGTGAGGGCATAGCCCGGCATCTTGTAACGCAACACAGTCGTTGCAGGAACAATGATGCCGTTAGGGCCCAAGACGTTACCGTTGGCCGCGACGTCACCCGACGGATAGGTTGCCGGCTGGTTGTACATCGAGCTGGTGTAATTCACGCCACCTGAAACAAACCATTCCATGCCAGCTGGACCCGCAAAATCATAGCGCGCACGGATATTGGCTTGGAACTTCGGACTAAACGGCGTGATTCCACCAATATCGCCAAACGGGCTTTGGACCGGTTTGACTACACCGCCCGTAAAGACCTGAGTGATGCACTTCCCGAAAGTCGAGACGACCGGGTTGTTTGCGATGAAGCAAGGTGAGTTCGCCTGCTTGCTGTCATTATATGACCCCGAGCTTTGGATCGTCAGCCCGTCCATCGGCCGAGCGGATATCTGCGCCTCGATACCCTTGATCTCATAAGTTGGGCCATTGGTCGCAAACGCGGTGTTACCGAAACCTGCAGCTGGGTTGAAGAAACCGATCTGGGTGTCTTTCCATTTCATGAAATAGGCAGACATGTTCAACGTCATCATACGGTCGAACAGGTCAGTTTTCAGGCCCATTTCATAGTTGGTCAAATTGTCCGGACGATAGGCGGCTGGGACCAGCAGCTGGGGTGCGTGCGGCGCCAATGGGTCTCTAACGCGCGAAGAAGCCCCACGGTTGAAAGCACCAGGACGGAAGCCTTCGCTGTACGTTGCATAAACCAGCGTGCCCGGCTGTGGCTTCCACGTGATCGTGCCCTTACTCCGGAAGCCGCTATAGGTCGACTTCAGGTTCTGCGCATCGAGGTTGGAGCCCGTGACACAGACTGGAACTTGGTAGCAGCCCGCATTGAACGACGAATACACCGATCCGGTTTCGTAGTTATCATAGTGGTAATAACGGGTACCGCCCGTGATCGTCAGGTTTGACGTTATGTCAAAATCGACCGACCCAAAGAATGCATATTGATCAAAGCCACGCTGAATATCCTGACCAAAAGCGACGCCAGGACCGCGTGGCCCCGCAACGTTGAGCGTGGCAGCTGGATTGGGCGCAACATTACCCATGCAGACCGTACCAGCTGCTCTGATTTGCGCCGCTGTGAGCGACAGACCGCAGCTTGGGATGGACTTGTAGGACCAATCCATATTGTCCTCAATCGCGAACGATTCGTAAAACGCACCGGCAATGGCGCGCAGACGGCCAGTACTCGGCGTCGAGATACGGAATTCATGGGTCTCGTGCGTGTTCTTGACCTCGTCCTTCCAATAGCCGGTCGGCTCATAGCAATAAGGCGCTGCGCCAAAAGTGCCAAAATAGTAGTTGGCTGCACCGGTGCACTGATAGAAGATGCCGTATGTCGCACGCGAATAGTTGGTGTAATCACCCTGCTGCGTTATGTTTCGCGTGAGGTAGGCACCGGTGTAGACCAAACTGAAATCGCCGACCTTGCCGTTCAGCGTCCAAGCGGTGTTGGAGTAATCATCCTTGCTATACTGCGGCGAGAACAGCGTGGACGACAGCCCAGTCAACGGCTTATAGTCATAATCATAAGACTGGACCGCAAACGTGCCTTCGGTATCGAGACGCTGGTAAGCCTGGCTCACAAGCAGGTCCCAATCAGGCGCGACCTGCCAGCTCAGCGCGACGCGGCCACCAGTATAGTCGACTGGGTTGAAGTTATCTTTGACGAGCGGAGCGTTGTCGTACTTACCGCCCTGGCTCTGCTGAGCCGCTGTCAACCGATTACCATTGCCATTGTAAGCAAGGTAATATGAACCAAGATCGGTCGGTTCGCGTGTGAACGTCGAGTATTTATTGTCTATATAACCGCCACGATGATCGGCGTAGACGACCGCGCGGATCGCGAGCTTGCCTTCGATGATCGGCAGGTTAACCATCGCATTGAACGAACCGTTAGTGGCGCCACCTGAGGTGCCGCCAAAGCTGCCCTCGACCGCGCCTTCAAACTTGTCGAGTTTAGGCTTGTTGGTGATGTAGCGGACCACACCAGCCTGAGCGCCACCGCCGAACAGCGTACCCTGCGGACCTTCGAGCACTTCGACGCGCTCAATGTCGGCGAGATACACATCGGCGTTACGCGCCGGGAATTGCATCGACTGGTCATCAAGATAGAGTGCGACGTTCGGGAAGCCGCTGATCGTTGCCGACGACTGCTGACCGGCAAATCCAGCCGACAGGCCGCGCATAAAGATGGCGCCGTTGCCCGGACCATTGTTACTGAAGGTCACGTTGGGCGTATATTTGATCAGCTCGTTAATCGAGGTGATGTTGAGTTCGCTGAGCGTGTCAGTGCCGAACGCTTGTATCGTCATCGGTACGTCTCGCAGAGACTGGTCACGACGGTTGGCGGTAACGACGATATCACCGGGGGCGGCTTCATCCGTGGAAGCTTCGCTTTCCTGTGCGAATGCGGGGACACTTCCGGCCCCCAATGCTGCAAGCACAATCGCCGCAGTCGAAATCTTTAAATAACTTTTCAATTTTCTTCCCCTCAACCATTCCCCGGCATTGCGGGGGTCCTAATTCTCCAATGGCAAGACTGAAACTGGAGTCCCCCTCAAGCAACTGACCAAATTTTCGTGATTGGTAAATTAAATTCCCCCACCAATCACTTCATCTACATGTTGCGATTAGAAGACCTAATATATGAATGAGAGCAATGGATAGCGTAGATTTGCACGGCTACGCGGTCACACGTTTCGCGAGATTAAGGATTGATGATGCGCATGGGGGCAGATTTTGTACTGTTGATAGTTTGTGACGACCGTAAGGGCATCGTCGCAGCGGTTGCCAATTCAATTGCCAGCCAGGACTGCAATATCGTCGAAAGTTCGCAATATGGCGACGAGACAACCGGGCGATTCTTCATGCGGATCGCTATCAATTGCCCTGCTGATACGACGACGGAAAGCTTCGAGGCGGCATTCCTGCCGGTTGCAGCGGCGTTCCGCCTGGAATGGCGTATTCACGATTTGCGCAAAAAGTTGCGTGCTATGATCATGGTCAGCCAAGGCGGCCATTGCCTAAACGACCTTCTCTACCGCACTGCAACCAACCGGTTACCGATGGAAATAACCAGCATCGTTTCCAATCACCAAAATTGGCAGCGCCGCGCGGACCATGAAGGCATTCCATTCCACCATTTGCCGATAACGCCCGAAACCAAGCTTGATCAGGAAGCCAAACTGCTTGCGATGGTGGAAGAGCAAAACGTCGATCTCGTCATCCTCGCCCGTTATATGCAGGTCCTGTCGGACCAGCTTTGCCGCAAGCTTGATGGGCGCGTTATCAACATTCATCATAGCTTCCTGCCCGGCTTCAAAGGCGCAAAGCCATATCACCGCGCATATGATCGCGGTGTCAAAATGGTCGGCGCTACCGCGCATTATGTGACGCCGGACCTCGATGAAGGGCCAATCATTACCCAAGACGTGTCGATCGTTGACCATGCCGACACCGTTGACGATCTCATTGCGCAGGGACAGGATACCGAAAGCCGGGTTCTATCGCGGGCGGTTAAACTGCACCTCGAACACCGCGTGATGTTGAACGGCAATCGCACGATCGTGTTCAAATAATCAGGCGCAACACGCCCAACGAATTGATTAAGTCAGGGAGACCCAAGCACCATGAAGACCCGCGCAGCTGTTGCATTTGAAGCCAAGAAGCCGCTTGAGATTGTCGAGCTTGATCTTGAGGGGCCGAAGGCCGGCGAGGTTCTGGTCGAGATCATGGCGACCGGCATTTG
>JAIXOE010000049.1 GCA_027486895.1 Sphingomonadales bacterium | reverse complement strand
GCGTTTTTTCCGGCGTCACGACAAATGTGTCAGGCGAGCGCTCGAAGCTCTCAGGCGGCGATATATTGGGCGGCGGGCTTGGCCAGGGCGCCGGCGATGCCGCCGATACGGTCAGCAAATATCTCATCGAACGCGCCGAACAATATCAACCCGTTGTCGAGATGCCCACCGGCATCGACGTTGAAATCGTCTTTCTCGACGGCGTTTTTGTGAGGAATTCTTAAATGATCGACCACCACGAAACCACGCCCGCGCGTCCTCGCCGCTGGCTTAAACTCGGCGCGGGACTGTGCGCACTTGTCACTCTGTCGGCTGCCACCGGTTGGGGCGCCGCGACCTTTGCCTCCACCCAGATCAAAAGCCAGAATATCGACCAGCTACGCACAGCGCTCAAGTTGCGCCTGCCCAAAACACCGATCGATGCGCTTGATTGTGCAGGGCATGGCGGCCTGTGCGAAGTGGTCTCCAAAACCACGCTCTTCTACGTCGACACCAAAGCCAAATATCTGGTCATCGGCCGCATCTATGACATGGAGGCTCGGCAGGATCTGACTGCAGCGCGGTTGCTCGCACTTAATCCCGACCTGTTGACCGCAGGGGCAGCCCGCAGCGATGCTCGCGACACCGTGCAAGCACCGCGCCGGCCCTCTAGCCCCGCAAAAATTTCACTCAGCGAGCTTCCCGCCAAAGGTGCCATTCACTGGGGACCAGCGAGTGGACCCAAGCTCATCGTCTTTTCCGACTTCCAGTGCAGCTATTGCCGCAAATTATCCGAGGAACTCAAATCGCTCGGCGTGCGCGTTGAAGAACGGCCGATTTCGATCTTCGGCGCAGCAAGCCGCAAGCTATCCGAACAGGTCTATTGCTCGGCCAACCCAGCAGCTGCGTTGCATGCAGCCTATGGCGGGCTTGCGCTTGCCAAAGCCAAGCCCTGCGACACCAGCGGGCTTGATGCCAATGAAGCTTTCGCCAGGAAACACGGGTTCGGCGGCACGCCCGTGATCGTGCGCCCATCAGACGGCGCGGTCATCGAAGGTTATCGCAGCGCGTCCGACCTCAAAGCATTTGTGAACGTGAACCCCAAGCAGAGCGGAGCCTGAGCCATGAGCATCAAACATCACTTTCTCGCACTTCCACTGATGCTCGCCAGCCTTTCGGCCTGCGCGACGCTTGGAACCAATGTGGCCGGTGACTTTAGCTGCCGTGCGCCCAAAGGTGGTTGCGCGCCGACAGGTACTATTGATGCCGCAGCCACCGCTGCAGCACCCGCCAGCGATTTAGAACTTACCCCACTTCGCGCTCGCGCTGGCATTGTGCCCGGCGATATTTCCCGCACCGGCGAGCGTACGCTCAAGATAGTTTTTCCCGCCCATATCGACAGTCAGGGAACGCTGCGCGACGAAGCGGTGGCTTGGGCAGTGGTTGAACAGGCCGATTGGGCCGCAGCGCTTCGCCGTGGCCCGGTCGATTCAAAACAGTCGGTGAATAGCCGACTGCGGCAAAGCCTGAAGAAAAAGCACCCATCTGCCGACGCGCCGCAACCTGCTCCAATGTCCGCTGACGAGATCCCACCTGCCACTGCGCTAGAGACAGTTCCGGATCACTCTAATTCTGACGCTCTTCTATTCCCCTTGGTCTCGCCGCTGGTCCTCCCCTCCACGGCGCGCGAGGCCATTGCCGGTGCAAGCGCACCGGCGGTCGAGGGGTTCGACATGTCTTCTCCCCTGCATGTTCGGACCCCTCGATCCTCAAATGACCAAGTTCTGCAAAACTATCCAACGCTTGAAGCCATCGCGGCTGCCAAATCCAGGTTGAAGACGGACGCAGCGCCTTTCCCCAAGGATCCGCAGTGATGGGCATCAGCTTTCGCAGCCTCAAAGACAGCTTGCTGACAGGCTTGCTCGGCGACGCCGAGCAGGCAGAAAATGGCCGTCCCGCCTTCATGCTCGATATGCTGTCGGACTGGCTTCCCTACCGTGTGTTCGATACCAACAACCGGCTCTATTTTAACAGCGGCTCGAAGGGCTTCATTCTATCGGTCACACCGCTGATTGGTGCCGACGAACGCACCGGCGAGATATTGGGGTCTTTCTTTTCAGAAGGGCTGCCATCTGGTGCCTGCCTACAGGTCCTCCATCACGCATCGCCCCGGATCAGCCGGATTGTCGCCCCTTGGTTTGCGCCGCGCTACGCGCAAGGCGGGATCTATGAAGCCATTGCGCGCCACCGGGCAGCACGGCTGTACGATCTGGTCTGGAATTCAGGCTCGGCCGACGCGCCTTTCCATACCCGCCACCATCAGGTGATCATCTCTCTGGGTGTCCCGAGCGCAAGCCAGGTCAGCAATGAAGAGCTGGTCCAATGCCGCGACGGCCTGATGTCGATTCTGCGTTCGCTCAATTTGGGCGTTTCCGAGATGGCACCTCAGGATCTGATCGCGCTGATCGACGACCTGACTTCGCCAACCACGGCACCGCAGGATGACGCTGTGCCCTATAATCCGCTTGATCCGATCGCGGCGCAAGCAATCCGCCGCGATATCGAGCTCGTTGTCCATGAAGACCGGATGCTGCTGCGCACCGAACGGTTCCGGGCCACCGGCAACAGCGAACACGGCGTTCCTGAAATCGGAACTGTCTATCCCGACTGCTTTGATGTGCGCCATTACGGTGTTCGCAATATGCCGCAGCGCTGGGCGCCTTGGGAATGCGCACGCCTCATCGGCGATCTGTTCACCGACAAATTGCGCTTTCCTTGTCCTGCAGCCACGATGCTCTGTCTGGTCTATCCCGACCAGGAGGCAGCAGGCGCACGCGCTGGATTCAAGTTCATGCGCACGACGAGCCTCGCTGCAACCAAAAGTGCGCGCTTCCTGCCCAAGATCGCCGAGCAATCGGCCGAATGGCAGCATGTTCAGGCCGAACTTCAGGAGGGGCGAAAGCTCGTTCAGGTCTTCTACGGCCTTACTGCCTGGTCGCCGCTCGGCGATGGCGACCGCAACGAACGCGCGATCAAGTCAATCTATAAGGCCGCGGGCTGGGATCTCATCGACGAGCGCTTCCTGCAAATCCAGGGCCTGCTCGCCGCGATGCCGCTCACGCTAGCTGATGGCCTCGCCAAGGACATGGTGCGCCTGAAACGCATGAAGACGCTGCTGTCGACGACGGCCGCCAATATTGCCCCGATGCAAGGCGAATATCTGGGCGGCAATGTGCCGCATCTGATCTTTGTCGGCAGACGCGGCCAGCCCTTTTTTTGGTCACCGTTCGAAAATGATGCAGGCAATCATAATGTCGCGATCTGCGGCAAATCGGGATCGGGCAAATCGGTTCTGTTACAAGAAATGTGCGCAGCTTTGCGCGGTGCCGGAGCCAAAGTCGTGGTCATCGACGATGGCCGCAGTTTCGAGCATTCGGTCAAACTGCAAGGCGGCCATTTTGTCGAGTTCACACTGAAGGCCGGCTTCTGCCTCAACCCCTTCTCGATGATCGATGGCTCGCGCGCCGAAGAAGATGAAGATTACCGGCTCGACTGCTTTGGCATGGTCAAAGCGATCATTGCGCAAATGGCGCGGTATTCAGCGCCGCTTTCGGACACCGAGCGCGGTCTCATCGACCGCGCGGTCAACCAGGTCTGGGAGGATCGCCGTTCCAATGCACAGGTCACGCATATCGGCGAGGCATTGCAGGCGCTCGGGAACGATGCCGCTGCTGATCTGGCAACTTCGCTGGCACCTTTCATGACGGGAGGCACTTATGGTGCGTTTTTCGAAGGCGAAGCCACGCTCGACCTGAGCCATGATTTTACCGTCTTTGAAATGTCCGATCTTGCCGCACGCGAGGAACTGCGAAGCGTCGTTTTGTCGGCGATCATGTTCATGACCAGCCAGGCGATGACGCGGACGCCGCGCTCGGTGCGCAAATTGCTGTTGATCGACGAAGCCTGGAGCATGCTCAAGGGCGGCTCGATGGGCGAGTTTGTCGAAACCTATGCCCGCACCTGCCGCAAATATGGCGGCGCGCTGGCAACTGCCACCCAGTCGCTCAACGATTATTACAAATCGGACGGCGCAACAGCCGCGCTCGAGAACAGCGACTGGATGCTGATCCTTCAGCAAAAACCCGAAACCATCGCCGATTTCAAAAAGGCAGGAAGGCTCGACATGGACGACCGCACCGAAACTTTGATCCGGAGCCTCAAGCGCAGCGGGTCGGATTATAGCGAAGTCTTCATCAAAGGCCCCGAGACCGAAACCATCGGCAGGCTGGTACTTGATGACTATTCCGCGACGCTGTTTTCGAGCTCGCCGCAGACCTTCACCGCGATCGATGCCGAACTAGCACGCGGTCATCAATTGGCAGACGCCATCGAGCGCATCGCCTTTCCGAAATTCTAGCCCACCCTCTAAATGAAAGACCAATATCTCATGTCCTTAAATCTAGTAACTTCGATTGACCGCGCGCTCGACGAAGCGCGGGAGAACCCGCGCCAACCAAAGCGCGGATTCAAACTGCCTGCCTGCATATCGGACAGCTGCTTCATCACGATCAAAGCCGCAGGATTTGCGGTCTCAACTTTTCTGATGACCTTGGGCTTGCCTTTATTTTTCTTTCTGCTGCTGTCAGGCTGGAATATGGATCTGCTGTTCATCCAAGTTGACAATCTCGCGTCGCGCTACATCGCTGCCGATAGCGCCCGGCAACTGGCCTTCTCCGACGAACTCAAAATCGGCTTTTTCGGGATCGCTTCGCTTATCGCTTTGTGGCGGATCCCGCGATTTGTCCGCGACATGAGCCGCGTACTCGACACTCCGGAGCAAATATAATGGAGAACATATCAGCAACATCGTTTGCGGAAGTGCCCACAAGGCGCTTCGGCGGCTATTCCGCCACGACTTTGGCAGCCTTTGCCACGGTCTTGGCAGCTGGCCTTTGGAGCGGATGGGCGACGGACAAGCTGCTCGACCTCCAGAAACGCGAGGTCGTGACCGTCAAGCTATCGACGATCATGGACGACTTTGTCGAGGCCGAAGCGCGCAGCGGCCGCAGCCCCGAAGACATGAAGCGCCGCGTCGAACAATATCTCGCCGCGATCCAGGCATCGGTTGACACGCTTGGACGCGAAGGCCGCACGGTGCTTGTTGCAGAAGCGGTGGTCGCAGGCAGTACTCCCGATTTGACTGACGCCGTGCGGGCCGATGTCGAAAAGCGGATGGAAGGCAAGGCCGATGGCAAGCGTTAGCCGCGACCCCAAAGCTGCTTTAGCGCGTCGGCTAACAATCTGGGCGGGGTTGGGCGCAATTGCGCTTGCCCTTACCGGCTTGTCGGCTTTTGCCCGCGACCATGCGCTGATGATCAACATCTCGCCAAGTCTTCCTTATTGGGCGATATGGCTCGACCGCACGGCGACACCAAAAAGCGGTGATATCATCTTGTTTGATCCGCCGCCGTCGCAGCTTCTCGAAAAGCATTTTGGCAAAGAGCCAAAGCCTTTTGGCAAACATGTCATGGGTGTTGCCGGCAACCGGGTCACTGAAAACAACAGAATATTTTATGTAAACGGGAAGGCCGTCGCCACAGCAAAAACCCACAGTAGCCGCGGTGAACCACTTGAACTTGGACCGACGGGCATCATCCCGCCGGGCTGCGTATTTGTAGCCACGTCGCATAAAGACGGGTTCGATAGCCGCTATGCCGCCATTGGCTGGATATGTCGCCCGCGCATCTTCGGCGTTGGAAGGCCGATATTATGAGAGCGCTTGGCTACCTCGTCGCCGCCTGTCTCATCGCTGCGCCTGCACATGCGCGCGATTACGGCCAGCAAGGCGCGCTTTTCCCGATAACCGAGCCCGATCTGCTCGAACAGATCCAGCGAAAGCTGATGGCACTGCAGGCGAGCGGTGCCACCGCACGGCTTAACGAGGATTTGAAAAGGCGCACGATTGCCAAGGTCAACCGGCCAACGCCGGTGAGCGGACTTGGTGTTGCCACTGCGATACGCAGCTGGGCGTTCGATCCGACGATTTCAGTGGCTGAAGATATTAGCGACGACAAGGGGCGCCTCATCATGGCGGCGGGAACCAGGGTCAATCCGCTCGATACCGTTCCCTTGCGCCAGACGCTGGTATTTTTGGACGGCGATGACGCTGCCCAGCTCGATTGGGCGACGAAGAATTTCCAAGCTTCTTCGGCCAAATTGATCCTCGTTGGCGGCGCACCGATGCAATTAATGCGCGGCAAACAGCGCCGTTTCTTTTTCGATCAGGGCGGCAAGCTGGTGCGCCATTTCAACATCAAGGCGGTGCCCGCAACGGTCAAACAACAGGGGCGTTTGCTGCTCGTTACCGAGCATCCCGTCATGCCTGCCCAAAGGAAGGTGTCATGACGTCAACACGAGTAACTTCAGTAAGATACATAACAATCCTTCTGTCGATACTAATGGCGTTGGCGACCATTACCCCTGCACGCGCGGATGCGGGGCCAGGCCGTTGCACGGGAAAATTTGTAAACCCGATCACCGACATTTGCTGGTCTTGCCTGTTTCCGATTTCGGTGGGTGGTCTCAAAATCTGGCCTTCAAGCAGACCCGACCCCGACAATCCCGATCTGCCCGTCTGTATGTGCGGGATAAGACCCGGCATCGCCATGGGCTTTTGGGAACCGGTGCGGCTTGCAGATGTCTCGATGAAGCCCTGGTGTTTTGTCAATCTGGGCGGATTGAAGCTCGATCCGGGGTTCGATATCGGCTTCAAAACGATGGCGGGACCATCAGCAGTAGGCGGCGCTACGCAATATAATTCGCAGTGGCATGTGCATTGGTACGCCTATCCGCTCATTTACTGGATGGAATTGGTCGCTGATTTCCTGTGCCTTGAAACAGGCTCGATCGATATTCTCTATATTACCGAGATTGATCCGCTTTGGCAGGACAGCGAGCTGACCGCGATCATTAACCCGGAAGCGGTCTTGTTTGCCAATCCCCTCGCGCTAGCCGCCTGCGCCGCCGACTGCGTACTTGCGACAACCAGACTGCCATCGGACGCCTTGTTCTGGTGCGCTGGCTGTCAGGGTTCGATGTATCCGCTCAACGGCAACGTATCGGCCACAATCGGGCATGTGCAAGCCTCACGGCTCGCACTGTCGCGCTTTGCCTATAAGCTCCACCGCGAGCTCGTCTCCTGGGGCACGATGGGCAGCAAAGGCCTGTGCGGCAAATATTTGATGCCGGTGATGCGCAAGCAGCAATACCGCTTTCAGGCGACCAATCCCAACCCGCAAACCAAAGGCCGCTATGCGTGCGCGCCAATCGGTGCCTCTACCACCTTCATGTCAGCAGGACAGGTCTATCCCGCCATCGGCGAGGACATGGGCTATCTCGTGTGGCGCAAACGAAATTGCTGTGCATTATGAATAAGCTCCATCAACTTTCTGTAATAGCTTTATTTTCTGTCAGTGCTGCGATATGCGGCGCAGCAGCCCAGTCGCTTGATCCCGGGCTCGATCTGGAAGCTATCCGGGCGCGCGCCCGCGAGCAAACGAGTGACGCCGAGGCACTGGCTGAAAGCGCGCGCAAGAGAAGCGAGCAACTTCACAGCGATGCCAGGCATCTGGAGGCACAGGCAAGCAACAATGGCCGCCAATATGCGGCAAATGCCAAAGCGGCCATGCCAGCATCGCCCGACTTGGCGTTCGATTTCGATACGATTGTTGCTGATGCCGGGCGGATTGCCGAGGGCGGCTTTGATGGAGCGCCGCGCTTTATCGCTTTTGCCAGCACGTCGATGCCGCCGCAGTCGCTGCGCGCCATGATCTCCGATGTAGGTCGCGCTGGCGGCTTGGTGGTGTTGCGCGGGCTGCCCGGTGGCAGCGCAAAGGCACTGACCGCAGCACTCGCCAAGGTCATGCGCCAAGGCGAGAGCTATGAGGGGGTCGGGATCGATCCCAGATTGTTCCGCGCTTTTGGTATCGAGGCGGTGCCCGCCTATGTCGTTGCTGCCAGCGACTTCGAGCTTTGCGACGGCTTTGATTGCACAAGCCAAGTGCCGCCTCATGACAAGATGAGCGGCAATGTGACCGCCGAGCACGCGCTGTCCACCTTCGGTTCTGGCGGCGGTCCAGGCGCACGCATTGCCGAGCTTCATCTCGCCCGTCTCAGAAAGGATGCGCCGTGATGCGCGTGATAACATTGCTCCTGCCGGTGCTTGCGCTGATTGGCTTCGCCCCGCTGCAAGCCCAGACACAAACCGAGAGCGCCAGGGCGGAAGGAAAGGCGTTTGGCCGGACGCAAGGCACGCGTGCAAAGGATGCATCGACCCGTGAGCCGGATGCATCGACCGTTCCAAACTTTGGCGGCATTCCCAGTCAATCGGCCTATTTTGATGATCCAGACAGACTGGCTCCGGATTCCGGCGTGCAATCCAGTGCGCACGAAGGCTATCAAGCTATGCGCACGTCAGCAAACCAGCGTGCACGCTTTGCGCCCGTTGATCTGGACGCAACAATTGCCCGCGCGCAGGAAGTGAGCGCCGATCCGCTCACCTACACCAGCGGTATGACTGTCACCGGCGCGCAAGGTCGCTGTGTTCCGTTGCCTTCGGGCCTTGCGTCGGCTGGCCGATATTTCGCCACCTGCAATAGGGGAATGGCTGCCACGCAGCAGCAAAGAAGCTGCTCCATATCTCTTACCGTCCAGATTACAGAGACCCGGAGTTATCGATATTATTCCGAGGTACCGTTTCATACCGGAATTGCGCCCGCAATTTCGGAGTTTTCTGGCCAGCTAGCAAACGGAACCTGCCAAAACATTGGTACAGCCGACACTTGCCAGGTTGTGCGAGAATATGGTTTGCAGCCGAGCAGGCGCTGCGCAAATTACCGAATCGACATTTTGCAATGCGGTCAGGAGCTCGCCGGGCTGTCGGGTGAGGACTTGCCATCCACAGGAAAACGGTGGTTTGCATCCGATGTTGTCCGTATCGCTGCAACGTCGCGTAACGAAAGCTTATGCTCGGGGCTCGCCGGCGACGCTAGCTGTGTTCAGGAAATTGAGAATTGTACTGACAGCGATCCCGTCACGCGTATCGTGGACGGCCTGGTTGTAACGCAACCCTGCTGGGCCTGGACGCGAAATTACCAGTGTGCGTCGGTCACAACCGTCCAAGACTGCACGGATCTTGAGGCAACGCCCGGATGCACGCTAGTGCGTGAGGACTGCCTCACTGACGAACCGTGCCAGACATGGGAACGCGTGTTCGATTGCCCGCTGCCACAGACGCCGTCAGCTTCCAATCAATATATCTGCGACGGCGACGTTTATTGCATCGACGGCTCTTGCGAGACGATTGAACGCGAATCCAATGACGAGTTCAAAGATGCGGTCGTTGCGCTGAACGGGATGGACCAGGCGCGACGCGAGTTCGATCCGAACACGCTTACGCTCTTCAAAGGCGAGCGCGGCACCTGCTCGTCCAAGGTGTTCGGCGTGCTCAATTGCTGCAAGGGCAAAGGCTTTCCGCTTATTCCCGGCATAAGCCTGCTTGTGGCATTGGGCTGCAATTCGCAGGAACTTCTGTTGCACGAGCGCGATGCGCAAGGGCTGTGCGCCTACATCGGCAGCTATTGCTCGGACAGCGTGCTGGGCGTCTGCCTCACCAAGAAGAAGGCCTATTGCTGCTTTGAATCGAAACTTTCGCGCATCCTGCAGGAACAGGGCCGCCAGCAACTGAACAAGCCTTGGGGCAAGCCAAAGACCGAAAGCTGCGCTGGTTTCACCATCGACGAGTTCGCACGGCTCGACCTCAGCCAAATGGATTTCTCCGAAGTCTATGCCGAGTTCACCGATGCTGCACGCCTACCCGACGAGATGCAGGCGACCCAGGATATCCAGCAAAAGATCGAGGATTATTATGCAACTCATGGCAACTAAACGCCGGTCACAGAGCTATCCGCGGCTAACGCGAGCCATATTGGCAATCGCACTCTGCTTTATGGGCGCCAGCCCACAGCTCGCGCTTGGCCAGACACAAGAGGCTGGAATCAGCGAAGCCACAGATAGTGATGCCTTTTACTGCCAGAACCGCAAGCTTGGCTATTGGTTCTACTGCGAAAAACCCAAAGCCGCGCCAAAAGCAAAACCGCAAGCACCGCCACCAAATGCAGTGAGCCGGCTCGATGCGATTACTGCCGAGCTGCGTGAATTGAAGGCACGCGCCATTCTCGAACCTACGAACGAAAATGTGAGCGCTTATGTGCGTTTCCAGCGCGCACAGCTCGACAGGGCTTCTCTGTTCAGTGATGTCTGGCAGAGGGCGATCTGGCAGGATCCCGATCTGGATTACACATTGCAGCGTCCGGTCTCGACCTTGGGCAAGCGGCAATGGCAGGACGCGCGCACCAGCGAACGTAACAACGTTATGCAAAATCTCGGTCGCCGTTACGGGCTCTTCTATTTCTTCGCGCAGAGCTGCGGTGCGTGCGAGGTCATGTCGCCGATCGTCCAATCGGTTGCCGGCACTTGGTCTATTACCGTCCGCGCGATCTCCACCGACGGCGGACCGTCGCGCCATTTTCCCAACTACACTGTCGAGACCACGCAGCGCAGCAAAATGGGGCTTGAGCCAAAGATAACACCCGCCGTCGTGCTGTGGGACGCAGAGATGCGCCGCGCCATCCCCATTGGATACGGCGTCATGTCAGCTGACGAACTGCTCGACCGCATTTATCTCCTCACCACAAAGGAAGCCGGACGTGATTATTAGGTTCAAGCGCTCAATAGCGGCATTGCTCGTCGCGACCCTACCCTTCCAAGCAGTTTCTGCCGATGTCGGAAGCTCGATGGACGCTTTCCTGACAGATGTTGGCGGTGCCGCCAATGTCAATGGTCCGAGCGCATTTCAGGGACAGGCCGCAGGCTATTACAGCCTTGGCAATGTCTGGACTCGTTATCCGCAAAAGACAACCAACATAGCCAATCTGCAGCTGCCGCGCGCGCGGGCTGGCTGCGGCGGTATCGATATCTTTGCCGGCAGCTTCAGCTTTATCAATGCGAGCGAGATTGTCGCGATGCTGAAAGCCGTTGCCAACAACGCAGTTGGTTTCGCCTTCAGCCTGGCGATCGATACCGTCTGCCCTGAATGCTCGAAGATCATGCAGGAGTTCAGCCAGAAGGCGCAGCTGATGAACAATCTCAACATCAACAGCTGCGAAATGGCGCAGGGCCTGGTCGGTGGGATCTGGCCCAAAGGCGATTTGGCCGACAAGGCGATCTGCGAAGCCATTGGCAACAGTGAAGGTATCTTCACCGATTATGCTGCTGCCAAACATGGCTGCGGCACGCGCGGGCAGCGAACAAGCACCACCGAACAAGGTGCTGGCAAATATGACGATGTAAACACCGGCGTGCCACGCAATTACACCTGGACCAT
>JAIXOE010000005.1 GCA_027486895.1 Sphingomonadales bacterium | reverse complement strand
GCAATCTTGAACTTGCGTGGCAGATAGCTGAATTCGGGGTGGAAGGTTGACCACTGACGTAGCAATTCGGCCCAAGGGCGCGGGTCAGCGACTTCGTCAGCTGCGGCACCTGCATATTGATCAGACGAGATATTGCGAATGCAGTTGCCGCTGGTTTGAATGGCATGCATTTCAACCGTTGCCAGTTCTTCCAGCAGATCAGCGCATTCCTCAAGCTTGATCCAGTTATATTGGATGTTCTGGCGCGTCGTGAAATGGCCGTAGTCGCGGTCATATTTGCGGGCGATATTTGCCAGCATGCGCATCTGGCGGCTGTCGAGCGTGCCATACGGAATGGCGACGCGCAGCATATAGGCATGCAGCTGCAGATACAGACCGTTCATCAGCCGCAATGGCTTGAACTGGTCTTCCGTAATCTCGCCGGCGATACGCCGGTTTACCTGATCGCGAAATTCGGCAACGCGCGCATCGACAATCGATTGGTCAAAATGGTCGTATTTATACATATCAGATTATCCATTCGCCAGCCGCTGGGTCAGCGGGTTTCAATGTAAGGTCGGGTCGCACCGTTGGCCCAAGCGCACGGATCCTGTCCTTAATGTGCGCCGGGCGGGGGCCTTCGGGTGTTGCAAGCGCGTCGATGATGTAGGGGGCGTTCACACGGCGCGCGCCTTCTTCGGCATGCAATACAGCTTCGCCATGCTCGCCGACATCGGCGGCGTCTTCCACATGGAGAGACCAACTGCTGCCCGTCCACCACGTCACCGCGCCTGATCCCAGTTCATTTCCAGTAAGTAACTTCACGCAATTTCCTCCGCCTGTTTGGCAAAATGTCTGAGCCGGTTTTCGGCATCCGATTTGAGTACGACGTCGCCGACAACAATTATCGCGGGAGATTCAACGCCCTCGCGCTTAATCATATCGCCTAGGTCGGTCAGGATGGTCTGCATGGCGCGCGCATCAGGCCGTGTCGCGCGTTCGAGTACAGCAACGGGCGTGTCTGGCGACAGGCCATCGGAAATAAGCTTTTCCGTAATATCTGCAGCGGTCGCAACGCCCATGTAAATGACGAGCGTGCGACCTTTACCGGCAAGGCCAGCCCAGTTCTGGTCGGTCAGGCCCTTGCACTGGCCAGCCACGAAGGTGACAGCGCTGGCGGCATCGCGGTGGGTGAGTGGCAGCATATTGGCCGCAGCGCCGCCCATTGCAGCAGAGATGCCGGGTACAACTTCAACATCAATGCCTGCAGCCCGGCAAGCCTCTGCCTCTTCGCCACCGCGTCCAAAAATGAATGGATCGCCGCCCTTTAGGCGAACCACAATCCGTCCAACTTGTGCCTCACGCACCAGAATGTCGTTGATGCCGTCCTGCGGCACTGAATGGCGCGACCGGCTTTTTGCAACAGAAATCAGTCGTGCGGACGGGCTAATCAGCGACATAATCGCGGCATCGACAAGGCCGTCATGCACAACGACGTCGGCTGCTGAAATCAGCCGCGCAGCTTTCACTGTCAGTAGGTCGGGGTCACCGGGGCCAGCGCCCACCAAATAGACTCGTGCTTTTTCCATGCCGCCAAAATGGACGGCGACGCTGCAAGCTTCAAATTAGGATAAGTTGGCCATGGGTTAGAAGAACTTTATCGCCGCCGTCGTTTAAGCGGCGAGATCACTTCCCGCTCGCCGAACCCGCCGACTCATCATCGCGAAGGCCAATACCCAGAACTGCACGCGGTACGTCATTTTCTGCAGAGACGACAGGGTAGGCACAATAATCAGCCGCATAATAAGCGCTTGGCCGGTGGTTGCCTGATAATCCAATGCCGCCAAAAGGAGCAGCGGACGATGCGCCGTTGGTCGGGGCATTCCAATTGACAATCCCCGCGCGGCTGTTGGCCCAAAATTCGTCATATTGCGCGGGCGTGCCACCAATCAGTGAAGCAGAGAGGCCAAAGCGCGTGTTGTTCGCTTCAGCGATTGCGGAAGCAAAGTCGGGTACGCGAATAACCTGAAGCAACGGGCCGAACAACTCTATGTCAGGCCGGTCCACCATGTCGGTTACGTCAATGATACCTGGCGTCAAAAATGGGCGGCCCGCGATTGGGACGGTCATGTGCCTTATGGGGTGCCCACCTCGGCTCATCAACGCGAGGAAGCTTTCGACTAGGCTATCACAGGCGTCATTGTCGATGACGGGTCCCATGAAGGGCGGCGGCTCTCCATGGGGATCGCCAATGACCAAGCGGTCAGCGATCTTCTTCACTTCCTCAATGAGAGGTTCATATATGTCTTGCTTCACAACAAGCCGCCGCGCTGCCGAACACCGCTGACCAGCACTTAGAAACGCGGATTGAACGACGATCACGGCTGCGCTGTGAATGTCTTTCGTGTCCCAAACGATGATGGGATTGTTCCCGCCCATTTCGAGCGCCAATATCTTGTCGGGGCGATGGGCAAATTGCCGGTTAAGGGCAATGCCAGTCTGTGCTGAGCCTGTGAACAATAACCCGTCAATATCCCGGTGGGCCGACAATGCCTTGCCTGTTTCGGGGCCGCCTTGGGCAACCCGCACCACGCCCTCTGGAATGCCTGCCTTGTGGTAATAGTCGACCAACATTTTGCCGACCGCTGGGGCTTTTTCCGACGGTTTGAAGACCACAGCATTGCCCGCAATCAACGCGGGGATGATGTGTCCATTGGGCAGATGCGCCGGGAAGTTATACGGACCAAGCACGACAAGCACGCCATGTGGTTTATGGCGCAACGCGCTGCGCGTGCCCGCTTTTCCGTCAAGTCGCCGTTGCGCGGTCCTGTCAGCGTAAGCGCGTATCGATATATCGACTTTGCCGATAACGGACTCGACCTCGTTGCGGGCTTCCCACAGAGGCTTTCCTGTTTCGCGCGCAATTAGGTCTGCGAATTTTTCAAGGTCTGCACGAACACGGTTTCCAAAAACACGGACGCGCTCAATGCGGTGCGCAAGCGGTGCTGCGGCCCATAATGGCCATGCAGCGCGCGCCATCGCGATTTCACGATCAACGTCGCTTTCGCTTCCACGCCAAAGCTCGGCTCCGGTGGCGGGTTCAAATGAAATTAGTTCAGGCAATGCAATCTATCCGCCGACAGGGTTCGTCGAGACTAATACGGTTAATGCAGAACAATTTTATATTCAGTAAATGCTAGACGTAAAATCGGGAATTAGCCGTTTTGTTTCAGAGCTTGCCCCAAGGCCTGAATTTGCGATAGTTTTTGATATAAAGGCTGCCAGTCATCTGCCTGCGCGATGGCTGCCCAAATATTCTCGACTTCATCAATCAGCATTGAGCAGATGGGGGTGTTTACCCAGTAATCATCGCTGTACACGTGTAAGGGGGCATAATGACGCAAGATTGCCTCAAACGCGCCTTGGTCCTCGCCTTTAGTTTCGAATGAGCCCGTCCTCCCACCTTGATAGCCATGGAAGAACGCGTCAATCGGGATTTGATCGCGGACCATCATGCGTTCGGCGGCTTCGACAAGGCGCTTATCGTCGTCATCGCCGCGTGAGACTACCCCTAGACGCCACAAAAACCTGCGGATCACTGATTTTTGATAAAGGTCGGGGAACCGTTCCAGCGCGGCAATCAGCGGAGGTGCGTCCGATACCAATCGCAATGCAACCGCAAGTTGGCCAAGGTTCCAGTGCAGTGCTTCGGCTTGCCGTCCAAAGGCATAAAGTCCGGATTCGTCGAAATAGGCTGCCGTGAAGCTTGGGTCCCATTTTTCGGTAAAACGCCACGGGCCATAGTCAAAGCTCTCACCCGTGATGTTGATATTGTCGGTGTTGAGAACGCCGTGGACGAAGCCTGCGACCATGTAGGAACTTGCCAGGTCAGCGACGCGCTCGACCGCTAGCGCCAGCAACTGAGCGGCTGGGTTTTCGGAAACCTCGGCATTGTAAAGCTTCTCAAGGCAATAGCGGATGAGCTTGTGCATCAGCTCCTCATTGCCCTCCGCCGCGATGCGTTGGAACGTCCCGAAGCGGATGTGGCTATGGCTCAGCCGCACCATGACGGCGGATCTGGTCGGCGACGGCTCGTCCCCCCGGATCAATTCTTCGCCGGTTTCAATGAGCGAGAATGTCTTGGAGGTGTTGACCCCAAGCGCTTCGAGCATCTCGGTTGCCAATATCTCCCGCACGCCACCTTTCAGGGTGAGCCTTCCGTCGCCGCGCCGGCTATAGGGGGTGGTGCCTGACCCCTTAGTCCCAAGGTCAAGCAACCGATCATAACCATCGCGCAGCTGCGCGAACAAAAATCCGCGCCCATCGCCGATCTCCGGATTGTACACACGGAATTGATGGCCATGATACCGCAGGGCTAATGGCTCGGGCATATTGTCGGGAAGCGGTTCAAATCGTCCGAAATGTCGGATCCAAGCGGCATCATCATATCCATCAAGCCCCACGGTTGCCGCCCAACGGTCGTTGCGAAAACGCAATATCGTCTCTGGAAAGTTCGCAGCGCGTGCGGGATCACCAATTTTTTCGCCCAGACTGGCGATTTGCGGATCAGGACGGTAGGGAGAGGGCAGAGGTTCGATAATCATTCAAAGCATCTGGGCGGTGCAAGAAAGAAAGGCAAGTATGGCGGCGGTCCGCATCCTTCATTTGCACAGCAGCTTTAACCTTGGCGGTCAGGAATCGCGCACGGTTCGCCTCATGAATCATTTTGGCAATCAGGCCGAACACACTGTTTTGTCCGCGGTCGATGATGCCTTTGGCGCCGCCGACGCGATTGACCGCCGCGTGAAAGTGCAGTTCCCAAAAGATGCCGCACTTTCACTTAAGGGCATGCTAGCCATTGGGCGCTACCGCAGGCTCGCCCAATATATGAAGAAATTCCATCTGGTGTTGAGTTACAACTGGGGCGCTATGGATGGGGTGATGGCGCATACTTTGTTCACGCGCAGTATGAACCTGCCGCCGTTGATCCACCATGAAGATGGGTTCAACCATGACGAAATCGACCGGCTGAAAAATCGGCGAAACTGGTTTCGTACCATTGCGCTGCAACGTTCGAATGCGCTCGTCGTGCCATCGAAAACGCTTGAGCAAATCGCCCGAACAATATGGCATCAGCCGCTTGATAAAATTTGCCGCTTTCCAAACGGCATTGATACCGAACATTTCAACCGCCGTCCGCAGCGCGGGGCATTTCCAGGTTTTCAAAAACGCGATGGCGAGATTGTTGTCGGCACAATCGCAGGACTACGCACCGTCAAAAATCTTCCCCGCCTTGTCCGCGCGGTCGCTGCGGCTGGGCCAAATGTCCGGCTTGCGATTGCTGGCGAAGGGCCAGAGCGTGGTGCAATCATGGCAGAAGCAGAACGGCTGGGGATAGCTGACCGTGTAATGATGCCCGGCTTCCTTCGCGACCCGGCGCGCTATATTCGCTTGTTTGATATTTTCGCGTTGTCGTCGGATAGCGAGCAATATCCCATTTCACTCGTCGAAGCGATGACGAGCGCGATTCCGGTGGTTTCCACTGATGTTGGCGACGTACGCAATATTATCGCGCGTGAAAACCTTCCGTTCATCGTACCGCGCACCGACGAGGCGGGTTTGGCCCAAGCGATAAGAGAGCTGGCAGGTGACAGGGGACTTCGGGAAAAACTGGGGACCGCCAACCGCTTTTTGGCTTGCTCGCAATATGATGAAGAGACAATGTTTGCCCGTTATCGGCAGCTATATGGTTCCGCCATGAAGCGTGCCGATTTTGCGCGACAAAGCTAAATAATTGCGATAGCGCGCCTGCAGCGAAGCACGGTTAACGGCGCTTTTGACATAGATATTAGGGGTTGTAATTGTGTTCAAGGGTCTGAAACCCATTATGTATGGCGGCCGCGAAGTCTGGCCGTTGGTCGAAGGTGGCAAGGGCGTTGCCGCTACCAATCACGCAAGTTCTGGCGCATGGGCGGCTGCCGGCGGCATCGGTACCGTTTCGGCTGTTAACGCCGACAGCTATGATGAAAATGGCGAGATGATCCCGCAGGTTTTTCACGGGAAGACACGCGCTGAACGTCACGAGGAACTGGTGGAATACGGAATCCGTGGCGGCATTGCACAGGTTCGCATGGCGCATGAAATGGCCAATGGAAAAGGCGCCATCAATATCAACGTGCTGTGGGAAATGGGCGGTGCGCAGCGCATTTTGCACGGTATATTGGAAGCGACCAAGGGAATGGTCACTGGCGTCACCTGCGGCGCGGGCATGCCCTACAAGCTTTCCGAAATCGCTGCGCAATATGGCGTATATTATCTCCCGATCGTCAGCTCAGCACGCGCATTCCGTGCATTGTGGAAACGCGCTTATCACAAGGTGCCCGAATGGTTGGGCGCGGTGGTTTACGAAGATCCGTGGTTGGCCGGTGGCCATAATGGCCTGTCCAACGCAGAAGATCCACGTAGTCCAGAAGACCCCTATCCGCGCGTAAAAGCGCTGCGCGATGTCATGCGCGTCGAAGGCATCTCGGACGACGTGCCGATCGTGATGGCGGGCGGCGTTTGGTTTTTGCGCGACTGGGAAAATTGGATTGATAATCCGGAGCTTGGGCAAATCGCTTTTCAGTTGGGGACGCGGCCATTGCTCACGCAAGAAAGCCCGATCCCACAGGGTTGGAAAGACGCGCTGACGAAAATTCCGGAAGACGGCGTGCTGTTGCATCAGTTTTCGCCCACGGGTTTCTATTCGAGCGCGGTCATCAACCCGTTCCTGCTTGAGTTGCAGGCCCGTTCTGACCGCCAGATCGCCTATGTACAAGCTGCCGATGCGGAGCATACCGCGCAGCTTGATGTCGGTGTGAAGGGTAAGAATTTCTGGGTGAAGCCGGCGGACCTGATGAAGGCACGCGAATGGGATGCGCGCGGATTTACGGTTGCGTTGAAGACGCCAGACAACACCCTAGTGTTTGTGACGCCGCCATCGGGCGAAGTCATTCGCAAGGATCAGAAGGACTGTATGGGCTGTCTTTCGCATTGCGGTTTTTCGTCGTGGAAGGACCATGACAACAACTCCACCGGACGTCTCGCTGATCCGCGCAGCTTCTGCATTCAAAAGGCATTGCAAAACATTGCGCATGGTGCGCCCATCGATGAAAACCTCATGTTCGCAGGGCACAGCGCATATCTGTTCGGCAAGGACCCGTTTTATTCAAACGGATTCGTTCCGACTGTGCAGCAATTGATGGACCGCATTCTGACGGGCGACTGACCCCAGTTTACATTTACCGAAAATTGACCTTGTTCGCATAGCATTGTGAGCAAGGGGGTAAATGATGGGCTACATGACGTCACAATTCCGCAAGGTGCAACCTGCGCGGCTTGAACAGCGGCAGACGCTTCGGCACCCTGTGTTGTTGAACAAGGCGAACCTGCGCAAGCATGCCGGGCAACCGATTGAGGCATCGTTGATGGACCTGTCGGTCTATGGATGCCGCGTTCTGATAGACGGCAGTGTTAAAGTGGGCGACCGCCTTTGGCTGCGGCTGGCGGGTAGCAATCCGATACCCGCAACTGCCGTATGGACAGAAGGCGACCTACTTGGTTGCAAGTTCGATGAAATGCTGGATCGTATGCTATTCCGGCAACTAACCCTTCAGGCCTGTTGAGCGAGCCCCTCAGGCCATGTCAGGAATAGCTTAGTCCAAATCCCAGGCGCGTTCGCCATGGCTTGAAATATCAAGCCCGTCACGCTCCTGATCTTCGCTGACGCGCATCGGCACAACCATTGATACCATATAGCCGATGATGAGCGTCACCACGGCGGAATAGACGCCGACGATTGCGACGGCTTTCACCTGAACCCACAATTGCGATGCCATGCCTGCACCTTCGGCATAGCCAACGCCGCCAAGAGCTTCACTTGCAAAGACTGCCAGTAGGACTGAGCCAAGCATGCCGCCGATCCCGTGCACGGCAAAAACGTCTAGCGAGTCATCGATTTTCAGCGTGCCTTTAATAAGGCCAACAAACCAGAAACATACCAGCCCCGCCAATATGCCGAGAATAATCGCACCACCTGGGCCGATAACACCTGCTGCCGGTGTAATGGTCGCAAGCCCAGCGACTGCGCCAGTTGCAAAGCCGACCGCTGTAGCCTTGCCGACCTTGATACGTTCAATCACCATCCAGACAATTGCCGCGACCGAAGCCCCGACATGGGTGTTGATGATGGCACTGGCCGCAGCATCGTTGGCTGCCAAAGCCGAACCACCATTAAAGCCGAACCAGCCGACCCAGAGGAGACCTGCACCGGCTACGGTGAGCGCGGGGCTATGTGGAAGCATAAGCGTTTTGGGAAAGCCAATACGCTTGCCTAGCATCAGTGCGACAACCAACGCCGAAACGCCCGCTGTGGTGTGAACCACGATACCACCGGCAAAATCGATAACGCCTTGTTCAGCAAGAAAACCACCGCCCCAGACCCAGCGGGTGACGGGGACATAGATCAGCAGTGACCACAGGGCGCTGAATGCCACGACCCAGCCAAAGCGGGCGCGTTCGACCCATGCACCGACGATAAGGGCAGGGGTGATGATGGCGAATGTCATCTGGAAAAGCGCAAAGGCAAGCTCGCCTGTGGTTTGGCCTTCACGGACCGAATCCAGCAAGCCGTTGAACATGAAGTTTTCAAGTGAGCCGATGAAGCCGTTGCCATTGACTGAAAACGCAAGGCTATAGCCAATCACAATCCAGATAACTGAGGCAATGGCAGCAATTGCGCCGCATTGCACAAGGACGGACAGGAAGTTTTTGGCTCGGACCAGTCCGCCGTAAAAAAGCGCAAGTCCCGGAAGCGTCATCATCAGCACAAGCGCTGATGCGGTCAAAATCCATGCGCTGTCGCCGCTATTGGTTTCCGGAATAGTGACCAAACCAGCCTGTGCCATAGCTGGCGCTGACATGACTGCGCTTAAAACCAACGCCGACCGCACAATTTTCTGGATCATATTCTTCCCTGCCCGCTAATTGGTCCTGTCTCTAGGCGCGGCGTCACAAAGCCTCAAGGCACAAAATTACGGTTAACAGACGGCAATCGAAAGAAAATTACTTACTGCCAGCCCTCAAGTACCTGATCAGGTGGTCTGTGGCCATCAGCCCAAACGCGGATGTTCGTAATAACCCGCTCGCCAGATGCTTCACGGCCTTCGAACGTCGCGCTGCCCAAATGCGGAAGCAATACGACATTTGGAATATCAAAGAACCGCGAATCTACGGCTGGCTCATGGGTGTACACATCCAGCCCAGCGCCCGCGATCCGTCCGCTTTGCAGCGCTTCGATCAGTGCGTCCTCATCAATCAATTCACCGCGTGAGCTGTTGATGACATAAGCATCGGGCTTCATGTGCGCGATGCGCTGCGCGTTGATGATTTTGTCTGTTTCTGCCGTCAACGGACAGTGCAGCGTGATGATATCCGAGCGGGCAATTAGCCGGTCGATATCAGGTTCGAAAGTCACACCCAGCTCGTCCTCGACGCTAGCCGGTAAGCGGCTGCGCTTGTTGTAAATGATATTCATGCCGAATGCCTTGGCGCGCATCGCCACAGCCTCGCCAATACGTCCAAGACCGATGATACCCAGCGTCTTGCCACCAATGCGGTGACCCAGCATCCCAGTGGGACTCCAGCCGCTCCATTCACCATTTCGCATGGCGCGCTGCCCTTCGCCAAGCCGGCGGGGCACGTTCAAGATGAGCGCCATCGTCAAGTCAGCGGTATCGGCCGTGAACACGCTGGGCGTATTGGTCACCATGATGCCTTTGGCCTTGGCGGCAGCCAAATCGATATGATTGACCCCAGCACCATAGCTCGCAATCAATTTCAGACGCGGTGGAGCGGCGGCAATGATATTGGCATCGATGGAGTCCGTGACGGTGGGAACGAGCACATCGCAGTCATCCATTGCAGCCACAAGTGCATCACGGGTGAGCGGTGCATCATCTGCATTAAAGCGGGTATCGAACAGTTCCGCCATGCGTTTTTCGACCGCAGGAAGGAGCGTGCGGGTGACACGGACAGATGGGCGTTCGATACGGCTGAGTTCGGGCATATCTGTGACTAAAGCCGAATTCATGACAAGGTCAAGACAGGATGGTTGCGCTGTCAGCCGCGCTTACGGTATAGGGCGCTTTGGTGGTGTAAGATTATGGCAAATCAGGTAAATTTCTTGTTTCGAACTGTGGCGATTACAGCTGCGCTGTTTGGCACAGTTTCTGCGGTGGGGCAGGCGCAACAGAAGCCGCCTTATTGGGCTTCTGTTGAAGAGCAAGAAGCACGTATGCGCACTGGGCCAAGCACCGAATTTCCCGTCAAATGGGTCTATAAACGCCAAAATCTGCCTGTGAAGGTGGTTGCGGTGCACAGCGTTTGGCGGAAGATCGAAGATCCTGATGGTGATCAGGGTTGGGTGCATGTCCGGCTGCTAAGTCCGAAGCGGACCGCTATTGTCATTGGAACCGACATCGGCGCGCTACGCGATTCGCCCGAAGCGACTGCACATATATCATGGCGGGTTGAGCCAGGCGTTGTCGGTCGGATCGAGGAATGCACCAAAAGCTGGTGCAGGTTCGAAAACGCCGGACGTTATGGTTATATTGAAACTACACGTATCTGGGGCGACGAAGCGCCCTGATATGCGGCTTTAGGCTTTCGCGCGCGACGGCAATTAAGCGTCGACGCGCTCCGCCAGAACGGTCAGCCCGTTCTCATTCACTTCTGCAAAACCGCCAGCGATAATCAGACGCTCCGGCGTCGCACCTTGCGTTGCATATATCTCAAGCGCGGCATCGTTCCGCAGCGTGCTCATCATTGGACTGTGGCCCTCGAGCACACCGAAATCGCCCTCACTGCCCGGAACGACGACCATATAGACGTCGTCCGAGCGGTAGAGCTTTTCAGGTGTTACGAGTTCGAAGTGTAATGGCATGATGGCTTACGCCGCCTCCGCCGCAAGCTTCGCTGCCTTGGCAACTGCGTCTTCGATACCGCCAACCATGTAGAAGGCTGCTTCTGGAAGATGGTCATATTCGCCGTCGACAACTGCCTTGAACGATTTAACCGTATCTTCGACCTGAACGAACTTACCGGAAATGCCGGTGAAGACTTCAGCAACGTGGAAAGGCTGTGACAAGAAGCGCTGGATCTTACGCGCACGGGTAACGGTCAATTTGTCGTCTTCCGACAATTCGTCCATGCCCAAAATCGCGATGATATCCTGAAGCGACTTGTACTTCTGCAGCGTTTCCTGAACGCGGCGTGCTGTATCATAATGCTCTTGGCCAACAACGGCCGGGGTCAAAACGCGGCTAACCGAGTCAAGCGGGTCAACTGCAGGGTAGATACCCAATTCCGAAATTGCGCGGTTCAACGTGGTCGTCGCGTCCAAGTGAGCGAACGACGTAGCTGGTGCAGGGTCGGTCAAGTCATCTGCAGGAACGTAAATGGCCTGAACCGAGGTGATTGAACCCTTGGTGGTTGAGGTAATGCGCTCTTGCAACTGGCCCATGTCCGTTGCGAGGGTAGGCTGATAGCCCACAGCCGAAGGAATACGGCCCAGAAGTGCGGACACTTCGGAACCGGCCTGCGTGAAGCGGAAGATGTTGTCGACGAAGAACAGAACGTCCTGGCCTTCTTCATCGCGGAAATATTCTGCCATGGTCAGGCCTGACAAAGCAACACGTGCACGCGCACCGGGAGGCTCGTTCATTTGGCCGAATACCAGCGCAACCTTCGAACCTTCTGGGGTTGGGTTACCGTCGGCGTCCTTGGCGATAACGCCTGCGTCGAGGAATTCATGGTACAGATCGTTACCTTCGCGGGTACGCTCACCCACGCCAGCAAACACCGAAACGCCGCCATGGCCCTTTGCGATGTTGTTGATCAGTTCCTGAATAAGGACGGTCTTGCCAACGCCAGCGCCGCCGAACAAGCCGATCTTGCCGCCCTTTGCATAAGGCGCGAGAAGGTCGATAACCTTAATTCCGGTCACGAGAATTTCAGCTTCCGTCGACTGGTCCGTGAACAAAGGCGCTTCTGCGTGGATCGGGTTGGACTTTGCAGCGCCAACAGGGCCACGTTCGTCAATTGGTTCGCCGATAACGTTCATGATGCGGCCAAGGGTCATTGGACCAACTGGAACTGAAATCTGCGCGCCGGTGTCACGCACTGGCTGACCACGGGTCAAGCCTTCGGTCGCGTCCATTGCGATGGTGCGAACAGTGTTTTCACCAAGATGCTGGGCAACTTCGAGAACCAGGCGGTTGCCGTTGTTGTCCGTTTCAAGTGCCGACAAAATGGCGGGCAGCTGGCCAGTGAAGCTTACGTCGACAACAGCGCCGATGACCTGAGAAATGCGGCCCGTTGCACCGGCAACGTTAATCGCGGTTTGGCCAGCGCCAACCTTAGGTGCGGGAGCCTTGGTTGCGGCGGCTTTTTTCACAGGCGCTTTTTTAGCGGCTGCGGCGGGTGCTGCGGCCTTTGGAGCGGCGGTCTTCTTCGGGGCGGTTGCCATTTGCTTCTTCCTTGCCTTTGGATGTCGTTAAAGCGCTTCTGCGCCTGCGTTTATTCTGTTGCTACAGTGCTTCCGCACCAGCAATAATTTCGATAAGTTCAGTGGTAATCGCCGCCTGACGCGTGCGGTTATATTGAATGGTCAGCTTGTTGATCATGTCGCCCGCATTGCGCGTCGCGTTGTCCATTGCGGTCATTTTTGAACCCTGCTCGGACGCCGCATTTTCGCGGTTTGCGCGAAGCAACTGAACGGCAACATTGCGTGGCAGCAAGTCAGCGAGGATTTCTTCCTCGTCTGGTTCATATTCAACCGTCGCAGAAATGCCGACGGCATCGCCTTCACCCGCAGTAACAGCGACTGGCATCAGCTGAATTTGCGTTGGCGTCTGCGTAAGCACGTTTTCGAACTTGCTGAAGAACAGATGCGCGATATCAAAATCGCCAGCTTCAAAACGCGCGGTCAGATCTTCGCCCCATGCTTGAACATCAGCGTAAGAGAGCTTGCCCAAATCGCCTGGTTCAATGCTGTGGATGATATCGCCACGGAAAGTCCGGCTCAGCTGATCGCGGCCTTTCTTCCCGATTGTGTAGAATTTGACGGTCTTGCCTTCTGCTTTCAAGGCTTCTGCCTGACGGCGCGCAAGACGGACGATGTTGGTGTTAAATGCGCCAGCAAGGCCCTTGTCGCTGGTGGCGACAACGAACAGATGCACGTCGCTCTTGCCTGAACCAGCCAGCAGCTTCGGCGATTGCGGACCGACTGTCACTTTCGACGCGATGCTTGATACAACTGCTTCCAGTCGTTCGGCATATGGTCGTGATGCTTCTGCTGCTTCGGTTGCCCGACGCAGTTTCGCAGCAGCGACCATTTTCATCGCCTTTGTGATCTTCTGGGTCGACTTGACCGAGTTGATCCGCATTTTGAGGGCTTTTAAACTTGCCATCTTGGTTCCCGTGTTCCCCGGCGCAGGCCGGGGTCCAGTTTATCGTTGTTGTCTGGGCTCCGGCCTTCGCCGGGGAACAGTAAATTAAGCGAAATTCTTCGTAAACTTGTCGAGCGCAGCCATCAGCGCCTTCTTGCTGTCGTCGCTGAAGTCGCGGCTGTCGCGAATGGTCTTCAGGATGCCCGCATGATTGGCACGAAGATCAGCCAACATGGCTTCTTCGTAGCGCGTGACGTCGGTCACCGGAATGCCATCGAGGTAGCCGTTGGTGCCAGCGAAGATTGATGCAGTCTGCTCTTCGAAAGGCAGCGGCGAGAATTGCTTCTGCTTCAACAACTCGGTTAGGCGCGCGCCACGGTTCAGCAGCTTTTGCGTCGAAGCGTCGAGGTCCGAACCGAACTGCGCAAACGCAGCCATTTCGCGATACTGAGCAAGCTCAAGCTTAATCGAGCCCGATACCTTCTTCATCGCCTTTGTCTGCGCAGCCGAACCAACGCGGCTAACCGACAGACCAACGTTAATCGCAGGGCGAATACCCTGGAAGAACAGGTCGGTTTCAAGGAAGATCTGACCGTCGGTGATCGAAATCACGTTGGTTGGAATATATGCCGAAACGTCACCAGCCTGTGTTTCAATGATTGGCAATGCCGTCAACGAACCACCGCCATTGGCGTCGGACATCTTTGCAGCGCGCTCAAGCAAACGGCTGTGGAGATAGAAAACGTCGCCAGGGTAAGCTTCACGGCCTGGAGGACGACGCAGCAGCAGCGACATTTGGCGATAGGCAACAGCCTGCTTCGACAAATCGTCATAAACGATTACCGCATGCATGCCGTTGTCGCGGAAGAATTCGCCCATTGCAACGCCGGTGTAAGGCGCGAGGTACTGAAGCGGTGCAGGCTCAGACGCGGTTGCAGCAACAACGATGGAATATTCCATCGCGCCTTGCTCTTCGAGCGCGCGAACGATCTGCGCAACGGTTGAACGCTTCTGACCGACGGCAACGTAGATGCAGTAAAGCTTCTTCGATTCGTCAGTGCCCTTGTTCACTTCCTTCTGGTTGATGAAAGTGTCGATGGCGACAGCGGTCTTACCGGTCTGCCGGTCACCGATGATCAATTCACGCTGGCCGCGGCCAACAGGAACAAGCGCGTCGAGCGCCTTGAGGCCTGTCTGGACAGGTTCCGAAACCGATTGGCGTGGAATGATGCCGGGCGCTTTGACTTCAACGCGGCTGCGCTGTGTGGTCTTGAGCGGGCCCTTGCCATCGATTGGATTGCCGAGGCCGTCAACAACGCGGCCAAGAAGTTCTTTACCAACAGGAACGTCCACAATCGTACCGGTACGCTTCACAACGTCGCCTTCACGGATTTCGCTGTCCGTTCCGAAAATAACGACACCGACATTGTCCGCTTCAAGGTTCAAGGCCATGCCCTGAATACCGTTGGAGAACTCGACCATTTCGCCAGCCTGAACATTGTCGAGGCCGTGAATACGGGCGATACCGTCACCAACTGACAGAACGCTACCGACTTCCGAAACTTGGGCTTCGGTGCCGAAATTGGCGATCTGGTCTTTAATGACCTTGGAAATTTCTGCGGCGCGGATATCCATTTTGCTACTTAGCCTTTCATCGCGTTAGCGAGGGTGTTCAAACGGGTTTTAATAGAATTGTCGATCATCTGGCTGCCGATGCGGACAGTCAGGCCACCCAATATGGATGGATCGACTTTGGTCTGGATGGCGACGTCGCTCCCGACGCGTGCCTTGAGATTAGCGGAAAGCGACTTCATCTGTGCTGCACTCAGTGCGTGCGCTGAAGTAACTTCGGCGGTAACTTCGCCGCGATGGGCAGCGGCAAGCGACGAGAACGCCCGTGCGACCGATGCGGTTTCGTTCAGGCGGCGATTGTCAGCAAGTACGCCCAAGGTCTTGGTCGTCAAAACATCGAGCTTCATCGCCTTGGCAACCGCAGCGATTGCTTTTTTTGCGTCAGCCCGTGTCAGCACAGGGTTGGTGGTCAGCGACTTAAGGTCTGCCGATTCGTTTACCGCTTTGGCGACCGACGTAAGGCTCTGCTCAACCGCGTTGATGGAGTTGGCATCACGTGCCAACTCGAACAATGCCGTCGCGTAACGGCCAGATAGACTGGCTTGTATATTAGCGCTTGTGCCGCCGGAATTATCCACGCGTTGAAGTCCTTAAATGTACAACTGATGTATTTGCTGAACCAGCCGAAAGGTTGCCCTTTCTCTAGCGTCGCCGCGCGCCTAGCAGGGCTTTTGCTGCGATGCAAGATTGGGAATTAAGTTCATCGCATCCCGTGGTCGTTATGAACTTGTTCCCTAAGCGCAAACTGGCGTTGCACGGCAACCGCAAACACGTGCAATGCGGCGTAAGAGGAGACAAACATGGGCGAAATGATTCGGATGACAATGTCTGACGGCGCAGAAATTGCCGTCTATCATGCCTTGCCTAAAGGCGAACGGCGTGGTGGCTTAGTTCTGGTTCAGGAAATTTTCGGCGTAACTGACCATATTCGCGAACTATGCGACGAATATGCGGAAGATGGATATGAAGTGCTGTCGCCGGCGATATTCGACCGTGAACATCCCGGATTTGAGGCTGACTACACTGGACCCGACTATAATCGCGCCGTCGAACTGGCCCGCGAACTGCACCCATTTGTGCAGTCGCTGGACGACGCGCAGACCTGCATCGACGCGCTGAAGGACAAAGGCCCTGTTTTCATAACGGGCTATTGCTATGGCGGCTCAGTGGCGTGGGCGGTTGCTGGCATCAGCGACGACCTTGCGGCTGCCAGTTGCTATTATGGCAGTCTGGTGCCGACATTATATGCGGATAAGACACCTAAATGTGCCACCATCGCGCATTTTGGCCGATATGACCAAGGCATCCCAATGGAAGGTGTCGAGGCGCTGATCGAAAAGGCGCATCCAACCGCGCAGATCTTTGTTTATGACGCCAACCATGGGTTCAATTCGGACCGGCGGAAAGACTATCATGAGGAAAGCGCCGAACTGGCGCGGGAGCGCACCTTGGCGCTGTTCCGCGCATGTGGTGGCTAATCGGGTTTGAAAGCAAGTTTCGGGAAGCACGCACATCGGACTGTCGATATGGTGCGTTTGAAACCCGTCAGAGCCGACCTATGAAAATGCCCAACATTTTACCGCAACGATCGAGCGAACCCGATGCAGATTGGGCATTTGATGCCTTTGACCGGCGCGACCGCACGCTTGATGGGCAGTTTGTCGGCGCTGTCAAAACAACCGGTATATACTGCAAGCCAAGCTGTCCGGCGCGGCGGCCCTTGCGTAAAAATGTGGCGTTTTTCTGGCGCGTTGAGGACGCACGCGCCGCTGGCTATCGTGCGTGTATGCGGTGCAAGCCGGACGAGGTTGGACGCGACCGTGAAGCGATCATTGCTGCACTAAAGTTGATAGAAGAGGCCGAGCACACAATGTCGCTGGAAGATTTGGCGGCGGCGGTCGATTACGCGCCGCATCATTTTCACCGGCTGTTCAAGCGAGACACTGGCGTCACGCCCGCGGCATATGCGCGATCCTTGCAAGCAAAGCGCGCTGCCGCTGCGCTGGATAATGAAGGCACGGTGATACAGGCGATTTATGCGGCTGGCTATTCTGGACCAAGCCGCTTTTACGCCAACACAAAGGGACATTTGGGCATGACGCCAAGCGCGTGGAAAAATGGAGGCGCCGGTGTGGAAATCCGCTGGGCGGTGGTGGACACCATATTGGGCAAAATGCTGCTTGCGGCAACTGCGACCGGCATCTGCCGCCTGTCATTTGATGAGGATGAAACCGTGCTGCAACGCCGGTTTCCGAATGCAGATATCATATCTGGGGGAAGTGCGCTCGAGCATCTGATCACGGGCGCAATTGCAGCCATTGAAAACCCTGCGCAAATGCCCGACTTGCCCCTCGACGTCGCGGGTACGGTATTTCAACAGGCGATCTGGAACGAACTAAGGCGTATTCCCGCCGGTGAAACACGGACTTACGCCGATATCGCGGCTGCGGTCGGCAGCCCTAATGCCGTGCGTGCGGCGGGCGGCGCCAATGGCGCGAATAACGTCGCCGTCCTTATCCCTTGCCACCGAGTCATTCGCAGCGACGGAACGCTTGGCGGCTATGCTTATGGTCTGGAGCGAAAGCAGGCCTTGCTCGACAAGGAACTGGCTCAAAAACGACTATTGTAATGCGCGCCAACAAGATTGCGCGTCCGCGCATGCACACAAACGTGCGTACCGATATACTTTCGACGCTCGATAAGACGCGAAATCTGGCGTTAATCACAATCGCAACAGCGCCTTACCGAATATCTTATGTAAACAGATAGTTGGCAATTTGTCCTAAAAAGGGACTGCGCTGATTTTACAACCAAATCCTGGTTAATCCTAACGGTCTGTTCACCCTTTTTCGCCATAGCAAAGTCCAATCTGCGACGATTGCCTGTGCGCCAACCGCGCAACGGCTTTCGTGGGCTGCAGCGAAAAAGGACAGAATGATGGGAAAATCGGGGAAAATCAGATTGCTGCTGGCGCTCGGTGCAGGTGCATCTGCGTTGACAGGTTGTGGTTCCATTGCCGGTGGTCCGCAACTGCCGCAAGCGCCTACCGTTTCGGTCCGCGAAGGCCCTGGCGAAGATTATATGATCGGCCCGCTGGACCAGTTGACGATTTTCGTATGGCGCAACCCCGAACTGGGCGCGAAGGTGCAGGTCCGTCCCGATGGCCGGATCACCACGCCATTGATCACCGATATGCCTGCCGTGGGCAAAACACCGACGATGTTGGCGCAGGATATCAAGCTTCAGCTGTCGCAATATATCAATGACCCGATTGTGTCGGTCATCGTCAACGAATTCGCCGGTACGACTTCGCAACAGGTTCGCATTGTCGGCGCAACCGAGAAGCCCGCATCGATTCCGTATCGTGCCAATATGACGGTGCTCGACGCCATGATTGCCGTCGGTGGCTTGTCCCAATATGCCGCCGGCAACAAAGCGCGCCTCATCCGCCATAACAAGGGCACGGGCCGGCAGCAGGAATATTCGCTGCGTCTGGGTGATTTGCTGAAGCGCGGCGACAGCCGAGCCAACGTGCTGCTTCAGCCCGGTGACGTCATCATCATTCCCGAAAGCATGTTTTGATCCGCCCGTAAGACGCAGAAAGCCAAAATTTCGTTATGACGAGCCTTTACGATGAATTCCGGATTGCCGTACACAGCGTGTGGAACCGCCGCTGGCTGGCGCTCGCCGTGGCTTGGGGCGTCTGCCTTGTCGGCTGGCTCATCATCGCGATGATCCCGAACAAATATGAATCGAAAGCGCAAATCCAAATCCGGACCCAGACATTGTTGTCGGGTCAAGTGGGCATCGACCCACAGGACCAGCGCAAGAATATCCAACAAATTGGGCAGACACTGATTTCTTCCGGGAACCTTGAGAAGGTAATTCGTGGAACGGAACTTGGTGCAACCGTGGCAACGCCTGCGGAGATGGCGGCCAAGATTGAGTCGCTGCGAACCAACATTGAAGTGAAGCCTGAGCAGGATGATTTCTTCGCCATTTCGGTCAAGCAGGCGAGTGGCAAGCTGGCGCGCGATGTTGTGCAAAAGCTGATTGATGTCGCTGAAGACGACAGCATCGCAGGTGACCGGAAAGAAATGGGCCAGACGCTGCGCTTTCTGGATGCCCAGATCGTGACGCGCACTAAAGAGCTTCAGGAAGCTGAAGCCAAGCGCGTAGCCTATGAAACCCAGAACCTCGGTCTTTTGCCAGGCGTCGGTTCCGTGTCGCAGCGCATGGAAGCGTCACGCGCTGAACTTAGCCAGATTGACTCGCAACTCATTCAAGCGCGCAGTGCGTTGGCCGCGCTAAATGGCCAGCTTGCAGGCACGCCTTCGACTTTGAATACGCCTGCTATGGGCGGAGGTGCGCCTAGCGCGCTTGGCCAAGCGCAAGGTGAGCTTGCGTCCATGCGTGCCCGCGGTTTTACCGACAATCACCCGGATGTTCTGAGCATCAAGAGCCAGATCGCAAACTTGCGCGCACAGGGCGGCGGGGCATCTGCGGCGGGTGGATATCGTTCACCCAATCCGGCTTACAGCTCGCTTCAGTCAATGCGCGCCGAACGCGAAGCGGCCGTTTCGGCGCTTCAGACGCGTAAAAGTGCGCTGCAGTCGGATATGGCGCAGCTGGCCGCAAAGCAGACTGCCGAGCCCGGTGTTGCCGCAGAATATCAGCGTATCAACCGCGACTATGAGGTCAAGAAAGAGCAATATGACAAGCTGCTCGTCAACCGCGACCAGATAAGACTGCGTGGTCAGGTGGAATCGCAAACGGATGCCGTCCAGTTCCGCGTGGTAAAGGAACCGTCGTTTTCAAATGTGCCTGCCGCACCGAACCGGCCTTTATTGTTAGCGGCGGTATTGATCGTCGGCATGGGCACAGGCGTCGGGGCCGCTTTCGCCTTAGGCCATTTGCAGACCAGCTTTCCCACAGCGGCCAAGCTTGAAAAGGCCAGCGGCTTACCGGTCATTGGTTCCATTTCGCAAATGTTGACAGGCGCGGAACGCATCCAGCGCAAACAGAAGATGAAGCTCTTTTATGGCGCGACCGGCGGTCTTGTCGGGATTTGTGCGCTGCTGGTGGTGGCCGAATTCGTCCAGCGCGGCTTGACGGCGTGAGAGGGCGAACGACATGAACAAACATAGCTCCATCAAATCCAGCGGCTCACTGCTTGAACGGGCATCCGAATTATATGATTTCGGTGCGGCGTTTCGCAACGGCCCGGACAATGCCCCTGAACAGGTAGCGCCGATTGCCGAGTCAATCATGCCTGCGGCGGAACCGGTTGTTCCTGCTGCAACTCCAACACCTGCCGTGAAAGCTGCGTCGCAGCAGCATTCGACCTTTGCTGCGATTGATCGCGCAAGGCTTGCATCGTCCAATTTGATCGTCCCTGACGGACCGGTAACTGGCCTGTCCGAGGAATTTCGTATCGTTAAGCGCCAGCTGCTGCTTGCTGCGCGCGGCGGCAAAGGTGTTGATGCGGTGCCGCATGGCGAACGCATCTTGGTCTGCTCAGCCAATCCCGACGAAGGCAAAACCTATTGCGCCATCAATCTTGCACTTTCGATGGCGAGCGAGAAGGACAATCGCGTTTTGCTCATCGATGCGGACTTCGCAAAGCCAAGCGTATTGAAAACTCTGGGCATCGAGAACCGCGCAGGATTCATGGACGCGTTGGCCGATAGCTCGTGCGACGTGGAATCGCTGGTCATCGCTACAGACATTGAAGGGCTGTCTATTCTTCCGGCAGGCAGCCAGACCAATCAGGATACCGAATATCTGGCTGCTTCGCGTACGGCGGACATTATCGATCAACTAACCCGGCATGATCCTTCGCGGATTATCATCTTTGATTCGCCGCCAGCACTGGCTGCGTCGCCTGCGTCCGTCCTTGCCTTGCATGTCGGGCAGACGCTGATGGTCGTTCACGCAGATGTCACCACAGACAGCGCTTTGCGCGATGCTCTCAGCCTGTTGAGCGGATGCGAGCATGTTCAGTTGCTGCTCAACCGAACCAAATTCTCCCCAACCGGACGCAAGTTCGGAAACTACTACGGATATGGAGCATCATGATGCACAAACCGCTATTAAAATCCCTTCTTTTGGCCGGCGTCATGCTGACGCCAGCGCATGCGATGGCACAACAGATCAATTCTGACTGGTCGCCCATGGACGATAGCTACGGCACTGCAGAAACAGCCGCGCCAACGGCTGATGCGCCTGTCGAAAAATCTCGTGGAGGCCGCGAAGGCCCGCGCGTCGAGGTCACGCCTTATATCGAAGCGCAGCAGGTGATTGTTGCCGATTTGAAAAACGGTGGCGACGTCCTGACCTATTCTACGGTCGCTGCTGGTATCGATGCGTCGATCGCTACGCGGCAGGCAGAAGCGCAAGTCAGTTTGCGTTACGAACGACTTATCGGTTACGACAATGGTGTCGAGGATCAGGATACCGTTACCGGTCTTGCCCGCGGATCTCTTGCGCTCACACGGAATTTCAGCGTTGAAGCAGGCGGCGTTGCTGCGCGCACGCGGGTTGATGGGCGCGGTGCTGCGCCAACCAATCTGGTCGGCAACCCGGACAATGTGACTCAGGTCTATTCTGTTTACGCTGGGCCAACATTTGCCTCGCAAGTGGGTAATCTAAGCGTCAACGCAGCCTATCGTGCAGGTTACACTAAAGTTGAGGACCAGAATAATGTTGTCCTGCCTGCTGGCCAGCAGCGCTTTGACCAGTTTGACGATAGCATCAGCCAAGTGGCGACTGCGTCAGTTGGCATGCAGCCCGGTGTGCTCCCGATTGGCTGGGCGGTTAGCGGAAGCTGGCAGCGTGAGGACGCAGGTCAACTCGACAACCGCTTCGACGGCAAATATGCGCGCGCTGATGTGACGGTACCGATTTCTCCAACATTCGCTGTCGTCGGCGGCGTTGGATATGAAAACATCAAGATCAGCGAGCGCGACGCAGTTCGTGATGCGGCTGGCAATCCTGTCGTCGGCAGCGACGGTCGATTGGTGACCAATACCGCATCCCCGCGCCTCGTTGCCTATCAGACCGACGGCTTGATCTGGGATGTTGGCGTTTCATGGCGTCCAAGCCCGCGTACCTCGTTTGAGGCACGTTACGGCCGGCGCTATGGCTCTGATACCTACACGGGTAGCTTAAGCTATCAGCCGGGTCGCGAGTGGGCCGTCAACGTATCGGTGTATGATGCCGTCTCCGGCTTTGGCAGTTCACTGAACGATAGCCTGTCGTCCTTGCCAACACAGTTCCGCAGTTCGCGCAACCCGCTGTCCGGTGACATTAGCGGCTGTGCCTTTGGCCAAACTGGCGGCTTTTGCTTGGACAACGCGCTACAAAACGCCTCGTCTGCTGCGTTCCGCCAGCGCGGCGTTTCGGGGGCGTTCAGCGGCACCAATGGCGGCTGGGATAGCGGCGTCGCTGTTGGATATAACCAGCGCAAATTTATCGCGTCGCAGCTTGGCGGTCAGGCACAAATCGATGGTCTGAAAAACGACAATTATTACGCTGTCGCTTACCTCGGAACGAATATCGACCGCCGGACGCGCTTTGAATCCAATGTGTATGCTAGCTACTTTGATCCCGGCACTGCCGGAGCGCCCGATACCCTTTCAACAGGGGCAAATGCTGCGCTCTATCGTCAGATTATTCGTGGATTGTCTGCATCTGCAGCGGTCGGTCTCGACAGTTATAAGCAAGAAGATTTTGATGGTGAGCTGACAGCATCTGCGCTGCTTGGCCTGCGCTACAGTTTCTAAGAGGCAATTTGCAATGTACGATCAATTTTACGGTCTCACCGGTCGCCCGTTTCAGCTGACCCCCGATCCGCAATATTATTTTGAAAGCGCCACGCACCGCAAGGCATTGTCCTATCTGGGATATGGCTTGGCGCAGGGCGAAGGCTTTATTGTCATCACCGGCGAAGTCGGCGCTGGTAAGTCGACGCTCGTGAGCCACCTGATGCAATCGGTCGACAAGTCGCGGCTGACAGCGGCAACGATTGTCACGAGCCAACTGGACGGCCTTGACCTTGTTCACATGGCAGCGGCATCGTTCGGCATAGATACAAGGGGACTGGATAAGGCGTCGACGCTCAAGAGCATCGAAAACTTCCTACATGCAGAGGCGCGCACTGGTCGCCGTTGCTTGCTGGTGGTCGATGAAGCCCAAAATCTGTCGATTGATGCGCTCGAAGAATTGCGCATGTTATCGAACTTCCAGCTTGGATCGTCTGCGTTGCTGCAGATATTCCTTTTGGGTCAGCCCGAGTTTCGCGATCTTGTGCGTGATGCGCCGGAACTTGAGCAGCTTCGCCAACGCGTGATTGCTACGCATCATCTTGAGCCCATGCAGGCAAACGAGGTTGAGCCATATATCATTCACCGTTTGTCGCGCGCAGGATGGAACGGCAGTCCATCCTTCTCGCCTGAATCCTTTGGTGCGCTTTTTGCCGAAACGGGCGGTGTTCCGCGCAAGTTGAATACGTTGATGAACCGCGTGATGCTGATGGGCGCTGTGGAGCAAGCCTCGCGGGTCGATGCCTCGCTTGTCGAAGCGGTTGTCGCCGACATGGCGGGTAAACCGTTCGCGTATGAAGCGCCGATGTCAGCAGGCACACTGGTTCCGGAGGAAGCGGCTATTGATGTTGTAACCGCCGAGGAGCCAGTTGGCCCAATGGAAGTTGAAACGCCATTTTGGGTCGCTAACGCGCCTGACATGGCGGCAATTACCGAGACCGAAGTCGCGTCTGAGCCCGTTGTTGAAATGGAACCAGCGCTCGAAGAACTCGAAGCTCTGGCATCAGATACCAACCCTCCCGTTGCAGAAATGCGTCCGGTTGAAGCACCCGTTTTTGATGTTGAAGCGTTGGTCTCGCGTATCGCCGCCCTTGAACAGCGTGTGTCTGAACAGGATGACGCTTTGCGTCGCGTTCTTTCCACCATGATCGATTGGATGGACAAAGAAGGAAACTTTGAGGCGCCGTTGGTGCAAAAAAGCCGCGCTGCTTGAAGCCATTTGGCGCGAATGAAAGGACGAACCGCTGGTGCGTAATGCGCTCTCCGTTGACGTTGAAGACTGGTTTCAGGTGGGTGCATTTGAAACCGTCATCGCGCGCGATAGCTGGGCTGCGCTTGAATGTAGGGTGGAGCGCAACACCGATGCGGTTCTGGAGCTGTTTGACGAAGCACGCGTAAAAGCGACCTTCTTCACGCTTGGCTGGGTCGGCGAACGATACCCCGCATTGGTGCGGCGCGTGGTTGATGCTGGGCATGAAATCGCGAGCCACGGTTATGGCCATGACCGGGTGTTTAATTTTACCCCGCAGCAATTTGCCGATGACATCGCCAAGACCCAGAAGATTCTAGAGGATGCTACTGGACAAACTGTGTCAGGCTATCGTGCGCCAAGTTTTTCCATCGATCAGCGCACGCCATGGGCGCACGAGATTTTGGCTGAACAAGGCTATGCCTATTCATCGAGCGTGGCGCCCATCAAGCACGACCATTATGGCTGGGCAGAAGCCCCGCGTTTCGCGTTCCGGCCAGTTACGGGCAGCAATTTTCTCGAGATACCGGTTACGACAGTGGAACTGGGGCCGAAGCGCCTTGCGGCAGGCGGCGGCGGCTTTTTCCGGATTTTGCCTTACGCTTTTTCCGAGTGGGCCGTGCGGAAAGTGAATGCCCATGATGGCCGTCCAGCAATCATCTATTTCCATCCATGGGAAATCGACCCCGACCAGCCACGCGTGGCGAATGCGCCGCTGAAATCGAAGCTGCGGCATTATACGCGGCTAAAAGATATGGCGGACAAGTTGCGCCGGCTAACGGGCGATTTCCAGTGGGAGCGGCTCGATACCATAGCGGTGTTGGAGCAGGCGCGGCTATCATGAACGCGCCCTTGTTTCAGCAACAGGCGACCGTGCGGTTGGCGGATTTGTCTGACCCTGCGGAGGTCGCTGAGCTTGAAAAATGGCTCGCCGGCCAACCCGATGCCTTGCCGTTCCACCAAACCAATTGGCTGAAGGCTGTCGAGCAAGGCACGGGCCAAAAAGCGCATATATTGGTCGCGGAATCGCACGATGGCATCGCTGGAGTGCTGCCATTTCACCTGATACATTCGCCTTTGTTCGGGCGTGCACTTGTGTCTTCGGGCTTTGCCGTAGGTGGCGGAATATTAGCGCGTGATCCTGCAGTCGGCCGTCGGTTGGCTGCAGAGATATGCACGCTTGCCGAGCGATGGAGCTGCCCGTCCGTCGAATTACGCGGTGGTTGGATTCCGCGTGGCGATCGCTGGACCGAAAAGTGCGACGCACACGCCAATTTTATCAAGCCATTGCAAGCCGATGACGATGCGGAGCTTTTGGCAATCCCGCGTAAACAGCGCGCGGAAGTGCGGAAGGCGTTGGAAAACGGTTTGATCGTTGAGATTGGCCGCTCGGCGCGCGATATCGATTGGCATTATGCCGTCTATGCCGAAAGTGTCCGCAATCTTGGAACACCGGTCTTTCCAAAACGCCTGATGGAAGCTGCGATACAGCAGTTCGGTTCGGACGCGGATATCTTGACCGTTCTTCATGAGGGCAGGCCAGTGGCGAGCGTCTTGAGCTTGTATCATAGCAATATCGTCATGCCCTATTGGGGTGGTGGCGTTTGGGACGCCCGCCGGCTTCGCGCTAATGATTTGATGTATTATGCGCTGATGAATCATGCCCGGAAAAGGGGATGCACGCACTTCGACTTTGGTCGGTCGAAAGTTGCGTCAGGTGCGTATCATTTTAAGAAAAACTGGGGTTTCGAACCGGAGCCAATGGCTTATGCATTTTATACGCATGATGGTCAGGCTCCGCGCGACATCAACCCCAATAGCCCAAAATACCGGGCGCAAATTGCGCTATGGCAAAAGCTGCCATTGGCTGTGGCCAATCGTCTCGGCCCATGGATTTCCAGAGGTCTGGGATGATGGAAGAGATACTGTTTCTCGCCCATCGGGTTCCCTGGCCGCCCGACCGAGGCGACAAAATCCGGTCGCATCATATCCTGAATTATCTCGCTCAAATGGCGCCGGTGCATGTCGGCGCTTTTGCCGATAATGACCATGACATGGGCTTCGGTGCTGCAATGGGCGCAAGCTTAGTGTCCAGCCATGTCGAAATCCGAAACAAGCCAACATGGCTGGCCGGTCTGGAGGCTCTGGCCAAGGGAGGCCCTGTTTCCGTCGCCAGCTTTGCAAGCCAGTCGATGGCTGCGTGGGTTCGTGCGCTGCTGGAATCGCGTCCGATTAGCCATATCTTCTGTTTTTCGGGCCAAATGGCACAATATGTTCCAGCGGACTTTGAAGGCCGCTTCCTGATGGACTTTGTCGATGTCGACAGCGCAAAGTTTGAAAGCTACGCCGATACCGGAAACCCCTTCATGCAATGGGTGAATGCGCGGGAAGGGAGGCTGCTATCCGCCTTTGAACGCGATGTTGCGATGCGCGCGAACTTAAGCCTGTTCGTCAGCGATGCCGAAGCTGAACTCTTCCGTACTCGCAGCGGCGTTCACGAAGCACGTGCGCTCGGTAATGGCATTGATACCATATTCTATGACCCGGACGCGACTTTCCGGACGCTTCATCCGCCATTTCCAGACCCATTAATCGTCTTCACCGGACAGATGGACTACCGCCCGAATATCGAGGCAGTGACGATATTCGCGACCGAAGCGATGCCCATCATTCGGGCAGCCAATCCCGAGGCAACCTTTGCCATTGTTGGCCGCAATCCGTCTACTGCCGTCTCTGATCTTTCGGCATTGCCGGGTGTTCAAGTGACTGGTGCAGTTGATGACGTCCGCACTTGGCTGGCCGCTGCCGATGTGGTCGTCGCGCCGCTGCGCACAGCGCGGGGTATCCAAAACAAGGTGCTTGAGGCGATGGCGATGGCAAAGCCCGTTGTAGCCTCTCCAGCGGCCGCAGAAGGCATCGATGCGCAGGTAGGCGTTCATTTCTATGTCGAGAATAGCGCGCACACAGAAGCCGAGCGCGTGTGTGCTTTGCTTGCTGACACTGCCGCGATGCAGCGCGTTGGCCGTGCGGCACGGGCGCATGTCATCGCGCATTATGGCTGGGACCAAGAACTCGCACCGCTCCGGCGCATGATGGGCGCTGCTTGATGAACCTAGCCTCAACCTTGCAAAGCCATGCCGCGCGATCTGCGATGACCGCATGGCAGCGATCGCTGATCGGGCTTGGTATCGCTTGGGGCCTGTTGCTGGTGATATTTCGGCAAGATGCTGCCGACATGGTGGGCATCTGGTGGAACAGCTCGACCTTCAACCATTGCCTGCTGATCGTGCCTGTCCTCGGATGGCTGGTGCACCAGCGCAAGGACCAACTGACGGCGCTCACGCCGCAGTCTTGGGCGCCAGCGCTCATGTACGTCGCGATTGGCGCATTTGGGTGGCTGCTGGGCGACGCCGCCGGGCTTGCGGTGGCACGGCAACTCGCGCTGATCATGATGTTGCAGGGTGCAGTGGTTTTGACACTTGGCCCAAATGTCGCGCGCGGGTTGCTGTTCCCCTTATTCTATATGTTTTTCCTGCTTCCTATTGGCGAAGAGGCTGTGCCAATTCTTCAGACGGTCACGGCGCAAATGTGCATGACGATGTTGGATTGGGTTGGCATCCCCGCACACCTAGACGGGATATTCATCACCACGCCAACCGGCTATTTCCGCGTCGCTGAGGCATGTTCGGGCGTAAAATTCCTCGTTGCGATGATGGCCTATGGCGTGCTCGTCGCCAATCTGTGTTTCAACAGTTGGCCGCGCCGATGTGCGTTTCTGGCGGTGTGTTTCGTCGTGCCGATACTGGCGAATGGCGTACGCGCGTTTTCAACGATTTATATCGCGCATTTCCAAGGAATCGAATTTGCCGCTAGCCTTGATCATGTAGTCTATGGCTGGGTGTTCTTCGGCATCGTCATCGCTCTGGTCATGGCGGCAGGCTGGCGCTTCTTTGACCGGCGACCTGATGCGGATGCATTTGACCCTGACATGCTTCAGGGACCAGTTCGATACATCTTAAACATTAAGCAGGCCCTGGGTGCTTTATTACTGATCGCCTTGGTGCCCTTTGGTTGGTCGGCCTATGTGGCCGCCCGATCGTCGCCAGTGCCAGACCGTATCGTCCTGCCCGCTGTGGCGGGATGGAAGGTTGTTCCCTATCTTCCCAATGCGCATTGGACACCGCGTTTTGTGGGCGCGAGCCATTATCTTTCGGGGCGCTATCGCAACGCCGCGGGGCAGGAGGCCGATCTATTTGTCGTCGTATTTGACCGACAGAGTGAAGGGCGTGAACTGGTCGGGTTTGGACAAGGCGCAGTCGATCCTGATGGGCATTGGTCATGGTCAGCCAACATGCCTGCACCGTCATCGGGCCGGGCGGAGCGGATCAAAACCGAAGGTGCAGCGCGCCACGTCGTCAGTTTCTACCGCGTGAATAAAGTCACAACCGGATCCGCCGCGCGCGTAAAACTCGCAACGCTTCAGGCGCGACTGTTCAATGGTAATCAACAGGCGGTCGCTATCCTTGTTTCTGCAGAGGACGAGCCTGACGCCCCCGCGCGTCCAGCGGTTGACGCATTCGTCTCCGCCTTGGGCGATATTGATAAAGTGGCTGACCGCTTCGCTGGATTGCGTTAGGGGCGCGGCATGTGTGGCATAGCCGGAATTTTTCACTTGGAAACTGCCAAACCCGTTGACCCTGAACGGGTGAAGCGGATGACGGATGCCATCGCCCATCGTGGGCCCGACGGATCAGGCGTGTGGACTGCGCCGGGAGTCGGGCTGGGGCACAGGCGACTGTCGATTATCGATCTGGAGGGCGGCGCGCAGCCAATGCGTTCGGATGATGGCGCGCTGACGCTTACCTTCAATGGCGAGATTTATAATTTCCAAGCGCTACGTCAGTTACTTGAAGCTGCCGGCTATGAATTTCACACGCATAGCGACAGTGAAGTCATCTTGCAGGGATGGCGGCATTGGGGTACCGATTGTGTGTCGCATTTTCAGGGCATGTTTGCCTTTGCCATCCACGATGCGCGTACAAAGCAGCTGTTCATCGCGCGCGATCGTGTCGGCGTTAAGCCTTTATTTTACGCGCCGATCGCTGACGGCAGTGTCCTGTTCGGATCAGAACTTAAGGCATTAACAGCGCATCCGGCATTGCGCCGCGAGATTGACGTATCCGCCGTCGATGACTTCATGGCCTTTGGCTATGTGCCTGATCATGCCTGCATATTGCGCGGTGTGAAAAAGCTGCCTGCGGGGCATCATCTGACGCTGCAACAAGGCCGCGCTCTGCCGGCGCCTGTGCAGTATTGGGATATTGATTATTCGAAACGGGCGCGCGGCAGCCAAGCGGAGTTGTCCGAAGAACTGCTGCGTTTGCTGCGCCAAGGTGTCACCTCGCGCATGGTGGCGGATGTCCCCTTGGGTGCATTTCTATCAGGCGGTGTGGACAGCAGCGCAGTGGTTGCGCTGATGGCAGAAGCGTCCCGGCAACCGGTGAAGACATGCTCGATCGGGTTTGACGTCGCTGCCGTAGACGAGAGCGCTTACGCCGAGCGGATCGCGCGCCGGTTTGCGACGGATCATCGGTCGCGCCAGGTCGCTGCGGATGACTTCGGGCTGATCGATACGCTTGCGCACCATTTTGACGAGCCATTTGCTGACGCCTCCGCATTGCCCACTTATCGCGTATGCGAGATGGCACGTGAAGACGTCACCGTGGCCCTCTCGGGCGATGGAGCCGACGAAGCCTTAGCTGGATACCGTCGCCATGTGTTCCACCATAACGAAGAACAAGTCCGCAATATGTTGCCGCAATCCTTGCGCGGTCCATTGTTCAGTGGTCTGGGTAAGGTCTATCCAAAGGCAGATTGGGCACCGCGGCCATTGCGCGCCAAAACGACGTTGTTGTCCCTTGGGCGCAGTGGACCGGAAGGCTATACCGACGCGGTCAGCCTGACAAACCCTGCTGCGCGCCATGGCCTCTACTCCGAACGCATGCGCAGCTTGGTCGGCGGCTACCGGGCCGAAGGCTATATGGAGCAACTGATGATGAACGCGCCTGCACGAAGCGGGCTTGATCAGGCACAATATGCGGACATGAAGATGTGGTTGCCCGGCGACATACTGACCAAGGTTGACCGCATGAGCATGGCGGTTGGTCTGGAAGCACGCGAGCCTTTGCTCGACCATCATTTGCTGGAGTTTGCCGCAAGTTTGCCAGAGAAAATGCGGATACGTAGCGGACAGGGGAAATGGTTGCTGAAGAAGACGATGGAACCTTATCTGCCGAGCGATATATTGTACCGTCCCAAAATGGGCTTTGTGACGCCCATCGATGCGTGGTTTCGCGGGCCATTGGCACCGCAAGCGCGGGCGCTTTCGACGAGCTTACTGTTCTCGCAAATGGACCTGTTTGACAGCAAGGCTATCGCGCAAGCAGCCGAGGATCACATATCGGGTCGGTCCAACAACGGTCGGCTTTTGTGGCAGCTTGTGATGCTTGAAAAGTCGCTCAACAACCTGTTTGCTTAAGGGTAGTTTGCCCGCACAAAATAGAGGCCTTCGGGCGGCGCATTCTCCGCCAAGGCCGAACGGTCCGCTGCATCGAGCGCAGCTTTCAAATCGGCAGCGGTCCAACGCCCCAATCCAACAGCCACAAGGCAACCCACCATCGATCGCACTTGATGGTGCAGGAAAGACAAGGCCGCAGCCTCAATGATGATATGCTGCCCTTCGCGCCGTACGTTCAACCGGTCAAGCGACTTTACCGGGCTTGCCGATTGACATGCGGTTGACCGGAAGGTTGTGAAATCATGCACGCCCACCAATATTTGGGCGGCTGTATGCATCGCGTCGGCATCAAGCTCAGGGCCAACGCGCCACACACGGCCCTTTTCCAAAGTGAGCGACGCGCGGCGATTACGGATCCGATATTCGTAAGACCGGCCAATGCAGCTGTAACGCGCATGCCAGTCATCCGCGACTTCCTCACACGCCAAAATGGCAATGGGGTGGGGCCGCAAATGGGCGTTGATGGCTTCCATCAACCTGAAAGACGATAGTCCTTTTTCGACATCGACATGCGCGCGCATACCCAGTGCGTGGACACCTGCATCAGTGCGGCCAGCGCTGTAGACCAAAGTCTTTTCGCCAGTGGTTTTGAATATAGCCTCTTCGATCGCGCCCTGAACTGAAGGGCCATGGTCCTGCCATTGCCATCCCATGTACGGGCCGCCGTCAAATTCGATGGTGAGGGCGAAACGAGTCATAAAAGGATGGTGCCCGCCGGCAATGCCTTGCCACGCAGCAAGTCTGCGGTCGGCATTGCAGGTTTGCCTGCACGTTGGATCAGGGTGGGACGGATCGTGCCAACGCCGCACGCGATGGTCAGATGATCGTCCAAAACCGTGCCGGCTTTGCCATTGCCTGCGACGATGTCAGCGGCAAGCAAACGATAGCGTTCGCTTTCAAATTCGAACCAAGCGCCCGGCGCTGGGTTGAATGCGCGTATTTGTCTTTGAACCGCCTCGGCGGGCAGTGAAAAATCCAATTTGGTCTCTGCCTTGTCGATTTTGGCGGCGTAGGTCACGCCGTCCTCTGGTTGCTTCAGGGCTGGAAAGGCATCGAGGTCAGATAACACACGTACCATCAATTCCGCGCCAAGTTCGGCCAGCTCGCTCGTGAGCATGCCCGTTGTCTTATGCCCGATTTCGATCTCGGTCGTCGCGCGCACTGGGCCGGTATCGAGGCCGGCTTCCATTTGCATGACCATGACGCCTGTGGTGGTGTCTCCCGCCAAGATGGCACGCTGAACTGGTGCAGCCCCGCGCCAGCGTGGCAATAAAGAGCCGTGAATATTGAGACAGCCGTGCTTTGGCGCTTCCAAGATCGATTTGGGAAGGATGAGACCATATGCAGCAACAATTGCGGCGTCGAGGTCCAGCGCCGCAAATTCAGCCGCAGCATCCCCCTGACGCAGTGATAGCGGTGTAAGCACCTGCAAACCCAGCTCCTCCGCACGATGCTGCACGGCCGATGGAGTTAGCTTCTTACCGCGATTGGCGGGGCGGGGTGGTTGCGAATATACCGCAACCACATCATGCCCAGCGGCAACCAGCGCGTCGAGCGCTGGCACGGCAAATTCGGGTGTTCCCATGAAGGCAAGACGCATCGTCACTTTTCCTTTGTTCGAAAGCCCCCTAAGACCCGCGGCATGGCATCGCAAGAAATAGACGCATTGGCACAGGCATTGTCGAAATTGCCCGGACTTGGCCCACGCTCGGCACGGCGGGTTGTGCTGCACCTCATGAAAAAGCGCGAAAGCGTTTTGATGCCACTTTTAAGGGCGTTGGAGCAGGTCGAGCAACGGCTTGTCGTCTGCAGCACATGCGGAAATATCGATACTGGCAACCCATGCGGCATTTGCGTGGATCCGCGCCGCGACGTCCGTTCGATTTGTGTAGTCGAAGACGTATCGGATTTGTGGGCGCTTGATCGATCGCGCCTATTCCCGGGAAAATATCATGTGTTAGGCGGCCGTTTATCCGCCCTCGATGGCGTCCGGCCAGAGGATTTAAATATTGAAGGCTTGGTCACGCGTGTGGCAGCGGGCGGCGTTGATGAAGTTGTGTTGGCAATGAATGCGACGTTGGAGGGGCAAACCACTGCACATTATCTTGCTGAAAGGCTTGAGCAATTTCCGATTAGGCTGACACAGCTGGCGCATGGCGTCCCCGTTGGCGGCGAGCTTGATTATCTCGATGACGGTACTTTGGCGCAAGCATTGCGCGCCAGACGCCCTGTCGGTTGATTTATCGCAAGACCGTCCCTATCTGCGACCCATGGCCATATTACCTATTCTTGAAGTGCCCGATCCGCGGCTGAAAACCATTTCGACTCCCGTTGAGAAATTCGATGCGGATCTCAAAACGCTTGTCGATGACATGACCGAAACAATGTACGCTGCGCCGGGTATTGGGCTTGCAGCCATTCAGGTCGGGGTGCCTAAGCGCCTGTTGGTCATCGATTTGCAGGAAGAAGAGGGCGGCGGTGACGAGCCCGTCCGGAATCCGCGCGTTTTCGTGAACCCCGAAATATTGGACCCGTCGGACGAACACAGCCTGTATAATGAAGGCTGCCTGTCGGTGCCTGACCAATATGCTGAAGTTGAGCGCCCCGCGCAAATCCGTGCCCGCTGGCAGGACCTCGACGGCAAAGTCCATGAAGAGACGATGACGGGTCTAATGGCGACCTGTCTCCAGCATGAGATGGACCATCTTGAAGGCATCTTGTTCATTGACCATCTGTCGCGGTTAAAGCGTCAGATGGTGCTCAAGAAAATCGAGAAAGCCCGTAAAATGGGCGGCGGTCATGTCCACAACGAGCATTGCCGCCACTAACATTCGTTGGCTGGACATGCCTCCCATCGGCGCATCGCAGTTACTTTGCGAATTGCGTTGGCGCTGCGCTGATGGTCACAAACTTGCCCGATTGAATTTCCTGCACCTCAAGCATGCGCTCGGTTAAACCATTGGCTGTGAAACGAAACGCGCCATCGACGCCGATAAAGCCCTGAGGATCCGTGAGCTGCGCAATTGGGAACTTTGTACCCGGGCGCCAGTCACGTGCAACCCGTGCGACCAAAAGCACGGAGTCATAACCGAGGCTCGAGAGGCGCAGCGGTGTCTTGCCAAAGCGTGCCCGATACTTGGTTGCATATTGGGCATAGAGCGTGTCGGAAACGCTGGCAAACCAACCACCATACATCGCCGCGCTGCCTGCCAGCGAACCGTCGATGTTCCACAAATCGGTGCCAAGAATTTTTGCATTCCGCATCCCGTTCCGGCGAAGCGCTGGGACCAATGCGACTCCAGCGCGGCCACTGTCCGCAATCAATACAGCATCAATCTGGCCCAATTGCGCCAAGCGGCGCGCTGCGGCATCCGCAGAGGCTGTCGTTCCGTCAGATTCTTGAATGCCAACAAGCGTACCGCCTGCGCTGCGCACAGCAGAGGTCAGGTTCGATTGCGCACGCTGGCCATACACATTTGTCGAAACCACGCCTGCAAAGCGGTTATACCCTTGCGAGCGGGCGTAGCGGACAACGCGGTCGATGGATTGATTGGGCAAATGGCCAAGCAAGAATACATTTTGGCCGGCAACCCCGACGTCGTTCGAAAAGCTGATGATCGGCACACCTGCTGTCCGTGCAACTGCGGCGGCTTCGACGACATGGTCGCCGCGTAACGGGCCCAAGATGACCTTGTTACCATCAGCAATGGCCCGCTTTGCAGCGGCAGCGACACCCATGCTGGTGTCATAGGTAATCATGCGAATGTTGGTTGCTTTAGTATCCGTCAGTGCAAGCGCGGTTGCGTTGGCGATCGATTGGCCAACGTCGCCATCAGGGCCAGTCACAGGAAGGAGCAACGCAACGCGGTGCATGCCGTCCAGCGGGTCGGGCGAAACCACAGGCGGTGGTCCTTCGCCACCACGCGGAATTGCGGCACAGGCCGAGAGCAAAACGATTGATGCTAAAGCCAGCAGCTTTTTGATCTGGCCTGCTAAAGCTTGCGGCGTTGCGCAGCTTGCTGCAATGGTTGCGCTCATGAAATTTCCCTTGGGCAAAAGCATATAAATCAGATGATGTTCGAATCGGGCTTATATGTCGTTGCGACACCAATCGGCAACCTTGCAGATATGTCACAACGGGCAATTGATCTGCTGAAAGCCGCAGAAATTGTAGCTGTCGAAGACAGCAGGGTTACAGGTAAATTGTTGCATCATCTGGGCCTGAAGAAAAAAATGCGACGCTATAATGACCATAGTGGCGAGACGGAACGTGAGTCACTGGTCGCCGCTGCGCGTGGCGCGGTCGTCGCGCTGGTATCGGATGCAGGCACGCCACTGATTTCAGATCCTGGCTATAAACTTGTGCGCAGCGCTCGTGAGGCGGGTGTTCCAGTATTTACAATCCCCGGTGCAAGCGCGGTAACCGCGGCTCTATCGATTTGTGGATTACCCACCGACCGCTTTCTGTTTGCCGGTTTCCTCCCAAACAAAGCCAAGGCACGTGTGGAAACATTGTTGGAACTGGGCCAGGTCAAGGCGACGTTGGTTTTCTATGAAGCAGGGCCGCGTCTGGCCGCGTCGCTTGCGGCGATTGCGGAAACCTATGGCGATCGCGAAGTGGCTGTTGCGCGCGAACTGACCAAGAAATTTGAAGAGGTTGTGACGGGGCCGGCGTCTGAACTCGCTGCGCGTTATGCTGCGCAGGAACCAAAGGGCGAAATCGTCCTTATCATCGGTCCGCCCGCCGACGAGGCGGTATATGACACAGGGGATGTGGACACAGCTTTGCGTGAAGCGCTTTCCACAATGTCAGCCGCCAAAGCCGCTGGTGTCATCGCCAAACGCTTCGGCCTTGAGCGCAGCGACGTATATACGCGTGCTACGCAACTGAAGTCGCAGTGAACCGGCTAGCCGCCGAACAGCGGGGGCGACGTGGCGAAACCATTGCCGCCTGGTTTTTGCGGCTGAAAGGATGGCGCGTCGTTGCGATGCGCGTCAAAACGCCACGCGGCGAAGTCGACCTAATCGCACGGCGGGGCAAAACGATTGCGTTTGTTGAAGTCAAAGCGCGCCGTAATGTGCATGATCTCGCAACCGCGATTGACGCGTACAGATTGCGCCGCGTGGCTGCCGCGGCCGAAATTCTTCTCCCGAAATATGGAAAAGAGTGCGAAAATATGCAGATAGACCTGATTATGGTTGCGCCATGGCGTTGGCCACACCATCTGCCGAACGTCTGGCACGGATAAGGATAAGCACATGGCAATCAGAATGGCGGTCCAGATGGACCCGATGGATGGTATCAATATTCAGGGGGACTCGAGCTTTGCATTGATGCTAGCCGCCCAGTCGCGCGGCTATGATATCTGGCATTATGATGTGACGTCGCTGACGCTCGACGCCAATGACCGGCTCACGGCGCTTGCGCATCCTGTGTACGACGTCCAGCGCGTCGAGGGCGCTCACTACCGGTTCGGCGCGCCACAGCGTGTTGACCTGGGCTCAGATATCGACGTCGTGCTGATGCGGCAGGACCCGCCATTTCATGTGGGCTATATCACTGCCACCCATTTGCTTGAGCGCATCGAGCATGAGACATTGGTGGTCAACAACCCTGCCAGCGTACGCAATGCCCCCGAAAAAGTCATGGTGCTCGACTATCGTCAGTTCATGCCACCGACGCTGATAACGCGTTCACTCGATGAAGTGCGTGCGTTCCAAAAGGAACATGGCGCGATTGTCGTAAAGCCTCTGCATGGCAATGGTGGCAAGGCCATTTTCCGGATTGAAGCCGATGGCAGCAATGTCGGCGCGCTGTTTGAGGTGTTTAATACGACTTGGCCTGAACCGCATATGGTGCAGCCATTCCTTCCCGACGTTGCGAAGGGCGACAAGCGGATCGTACTTATCGACGGCGAAGTCTCAGGGGCCATCAACCGTCGTCCGGGTGAAGGCGAATTCCGGTCTAACCTTGCGGTAGGCGGCAGTGCCGAGGCCACTGATTTGACCGCTGGCGAGCTGGAAATTTGTGCCGCTATGGGGCCGCGTTTGAAGGAACTTGGACTGATATTCGTCGGCATTGATGTCATTGGCGGCAAATGGCTGACCGAAATCAACGTAACTTCGCCAACCGGTATCGTCGCGATCGACCGGTTCAATGGCACCGATACAGCTGCCAAAATTCTTGATGCCATCGAACGCAGGCTTGCCGGTCGCGATTAATGGAAGACTGGATTATCCGGCTCGTCGAATGGGGGAATTATTGGGGCGTCGCCCTGCTGATGCTGCTGGAGACAGTGTTCCCGCCAGTCCCGTCTGAGGTGATCATGACCGTGGCGGGTGTATCGGCGGCGCGTGGCAATATGAACCTTTGGGGTACGATTGCTGCCGGAACCGCGGGTGCGATGCTTGGCAACTGGCTGTGGTATTGGCTCGCTATCAAATTTGGCGAAGCACGGATGCATGTCTTTATTGACCGCTACAGCCGCTGGCTCACGCTTGACTGGGCAGAGATTGAACGCGGACATGCGCTGTTCCGCAAGCATGGGCCTATCATCGTGCTCGTGGCGCGCATGTTGCCAACGCTGCGCTCTTTGATTTCCATCCCAGCCGGTCTGTTCGGAATGTCACTGCGCCGTTTTCTAGTATTTTCCACAATTGGTACTGCGGGATGGAGCGCGGCTCTTGCTTCAGCTGGCTATTTTCTGGGATCGCAATTTGACGATGTCGAAAAGTGGCTTGGGCCATTGTCGACCGTCGTCATGGTCGGCATATTAGGGACCTATTTGTGGCGGCTGGCGCGATGGAAACCCAATGCCACGCCAGAGGCTAAGCCCGTGGATGGGCGTTCTGATACTCATCCAGAAGCATAGCGGTATCGACGGCAGTATAGATCTGCGTTGACGATAGGCTGCTGTGGCCCAGCAGTTCCTGAAGACTGCGCAAATCTGCGCCACCCGCCAATAAATGCGTCGCGAAGCTGTGGCGCAAGGCATGCGGCGTCGTGCGTTCCGACAGACCAAGCCGCATTCGCGCACCTTGCACCGCGCGGCGTACAAGCGCTGGTGCCAAGGGCCCTCCGCGCGCGCCACGAAATAGCGGCTGATCTGCAGCCATCGGATAAGGGCAACGCGCGATATATTCCTGAATGGCTTCGCTGACTTGATCCAGTAGCGGCACGATGCGCGTCTTGTTGCGCTTGCCGGTTACGCGAAGCGTCGTCCCAAGTGGCAGGACATCGCCATGTAGCCCCGTCGCTTCGCTGACGCGCAGGCCGCTGCCGTAAAGCAGTAAAAGCAAGGCCCAGTCGCGGGCGCCGACCCAGCCATCCTTGGCGCTTTCTGCAACGTCGTCCGCGAGCGCCACAACGTCATCGGGGTTTACGGGTCTTGGAAGGCTGCGTTGCACGCGCGGGCCTCTCATGGCGGGCAGGGTAGCATTCTCGCCAAGTGCAAAGCGCAAAAAATGACGTGTGGCTGACAGTTCGCGCGCTGTGGACCGGTTGGTAAGTCCATCGCCGCGCCTGTCCGCGAGAAACGCGCGCATGTCAGCGGCGGAAATTTTTGCCAATGTCGCGCGGTCGACTGCGCACCCCCAGTGCAATTGCAAAAAACCAGTGAGCCGATCTGCTGTCGCTTGATAGGCGCGGACACTATGCGGCGACATCCGGCGATTGTCGGTCAGGAACGTCAGATATTCAGCGAGCAGAGACATTATGCCGCGATGTTATCAGGCGGCAGCATCAGCCTCAACCGCAACTATTTGCGGAAGGATCGCATCAAGCAACGGCATGCCTTGCGGTGTTACGGTGACGCGGTCGCCATCACGGGTGATGAGGCCGAGGTGCGCGATTTTGTCGATCGCATTGAAGTCCAGCATTTTATCCGCCGCGATCGCGGTACGCGATGACAGGCGTTCGAGGCTGATGCCCTCGCTCAGCCGAAGTCCCATGAGCAAGCTTTCCGTCGCACGGCTTTCGGGGTCAAGATGCTCTTCACTGCTGATGCCATGCGCGTTGCGCTCTATTGCTGAGAGAAAATTCTCCGGTTTTTTATGACGTTGCGTCGCACATTGCAGACGCCGTCCATGCGCGCCGGGGCCAATGCCGATATAGTCATCATAACGCCAGTAACTCAGATTATGCCGGCTCTCATGTCCCACCCGCGCATGGTTGCTGATTTCGTACGCGGCCATTCCCGCAGAGCGCGTTATGCGTTGAGTGATTTCATACAAAGTCGCCGCATCGTCATCTTCGGCTGGAACAAATTTACCCGTCCGTACAAGCGTTTCGAAGCGTGTGCCAGCCTCAATCGTCAACTGATACAGCGACATATGATCGGTGCCGAAGGACAATGCGCGCCGAAGTTCGGCTTCCCATTGCGCAGCAGTTTGTTCGGGCCGCGCATAAATAAGGTCAATGTTGACTCGGTCGAAATGCCGTTGCGCAACCGCGAGGGCGTCAAGGCTTTCCGCAACCGAATGTGCGCGCCCCAAAAAAGCCAAGGCTGCGCCATCGAGCGATTGCAAACCAAGCGACACCCTGTTCACGCCGGCTTTGGCGAGGTCGGCAAAGCGTGATGCCTCAACCGAGGACGGGTTTGCCTCAAGTGTAATCTCGATATTGTCCGCAAAGCCCCAATGCTTCGCAGCGGCATCAATCAAAGCGGCGACCGTTGATGGCGGCATCAGCGAGGGCGTGCCACCACCGAAGAAAATGGAGCTGAGTTTGCGTCCCTGCGTTAGTGCCGCTTCATGGGCCATATCCGCCAGCAAGGCCGCACACCATGCATCTTGGTCGACGCTTTCCCGCACATGGCTGTTGAAGTCACAATAAGGGCATTTGGAAATGCAAAAGGGCCAGTGGATATAGAGGGCGAGCGGCGTGCTCAAAAAACGGCCTCAACCAATTTGTGAAACGCGTCTGCTCTGTGGCTCATCGCGTGTTTTTCTGCCGGGTCCAGTTCGGCAAAGGTTTCGGTGCGGCCAGCTGGAACAAATACCGGGTCATAGCCAAAGCCCAATGTGCCGCGCGGAGGCCACGTCAGGCTTCCATGCACGCGGCCTTCGAACACCTCTTGATGACCATCGGGCCATGCGAGGGCGAGGGTGCAGATAAAGTAAGCGCTTCGGTCGGTATCGGGACCAAGTTCGGCCAGCTTTCCTTCGACCTTGCCCATCGCCATGTACCAGTCGCGCCCTGGTCCGCCCTCGAACCGCTCCTTTTCAGCCCAGTCCGCGGTATACACACCCGGCGCGCCGCCAAGCGCGGCTACGCACAGACCGCTGTCATCAGCCAAGGCAGGCAGGCCGGATCCTTGGGCAGATGCATGTGCTTTTAGCAGGGCATTTTCGGCAAAGGTCGTCCCTGTCTCTTCTGGTTCGGGCAACCCAAGCTCTCCCGCGGAAACCGGTTCAATGCCGAACGGCGCTAGCAAGGCACGGATTTCCCGCACCTTGCCGGCATTGTGGCTGGCGATGACAAGCTTACCGGGCTGTAGTTTGCGATGGGTCATAAAATCTTGCCTTGAAACACTTTGTCACCCCCGCTTTCGCCGGAATGACAAAGAATCTTAAACCGTCAAATGCATTTACTTCACCGCATCGGCTTGCACGGCGAAAATACGGTCGGTGCCCATGCGTGCGAGACGCAGCAAGCGCAGCAGGCTCTCCTCATCATAGGTCGCACCTTCGGCAGTCGCTTGTACTTCCGCGATTTGTCCGCCCTCAATAAGGACGAAGTTCGCATCGGCATCGGCGCTCGAATCTTCGATGTAGTCGAGGTCAAGGACAGGTGTGCCGTTGACGATGCCGCAGCTGATCGCAGCGACGCGTCCGCTGATTGGATCTTCCTTAATCGCGCCGGATGCGAGGAGCCCGTCAACAGCAAGCCGCAATGCGACCCATGCGCCGGAGATAGCAGCGGTTCGTGTTCCGCCATCGGCTTGCAAGACGTCGCAATCGATCGTGATCTGATGCTCGCCCAGCTTCTTCATATCTACAACAGCGCGTAAGGAACGACCAATAAGGCGTTGAATTTCCTGCGTTCTGCCTGACTGCTTGCCCTTGGCTGCTTCGCGCTGGCTGCGTGTGTGCGTCGCACGTGGGAGCATTGAATATTCCGCCGTGACCCAACCTTCACCTTTGCCGCGCAACCATGGCGGAATGCGGTCTTCAACGCTGGCGGTGACAAGAACACGGGTGTCGCCAAAGCAAATGAGGCAGCTGCCTTCTGCATGCTTTGTGAAATGGGTTTCAATCGAAATGGCGCGCATTTCGTCTGGCGCACGGCCTGATGGACGCATGATAGTCTCCTGATAATGGGTTGAAGGCCGCAATAGCTTGCCCCGCTTGCTTTGCAAGCGCGCTGCGCTACATCAGCAAATGTGAGCCAAATCCCGATCAACGAACTGAACGACCGCACGCGCGTCATCTTCCGGATGGTGGTCGAAAGCTATTTGGATAATGGTGCGCCGGTAGGATCGCGCACGCTCTCCAAATTTGCCGGCCTTAATTTGTCGCCGGCATCCATTCGCAATGTGATGCAGGATTTGGAAGAGGCAGGCTTGCTTGCCTCGCCGCACACCAGCGCTGGCCGTGTGCCTACCGAAAGCGGTTTGCGTCTTTTTGTCGACGGCATGATGCAATCGGCTGAACCGTCAATGGAAGAACGCCGGGCTATCGAATCCCAGATCATGGGCGAGGGGCCTATTGAAGAAGCGTTGGCGGCGGCGACTTCGGTGTTGTCAGGGCTATCGGCCTGTGCCGGAGTCGTGCTTGTCCCCAAACGCGATGCGGTGTTGAAGGCATTCAACTTTGCCCGCTTGTCGCCGACCCAAGTGCTGGCCATCATGGTCGGGTCGGACAATAGCGTGGAAAATCGTCTTGTCGCGATTGATCCTGCTGTGACCGATTCCGTGCTGGTTGAGGCGTCCAATTATATCTCGGCCCGTTTGTCTGGTTTGACCCTTTCCGAGGCGCTTGAGCATCTTGATCGCGAAATTCGCGCTGAACAGGCGGAGCTTGATGCGGCAAGCCAAAAGCTTGTGCGCGACGGGCTGGCCATATGGTCGCTCGATGCGAACGACCGGCCAGTTCTTATCGTGCGCGGACAGTCCAATCTCATTGACGACGCCGCAGCCGCTGACCTTGACCGGGTGCGGCAATTGCTCGACGAGCTTGAAAGCAAGGAAGAAATCGCGCGACTGGTAGACAGCGCGCGTGATGCGCAATCGACGCGGATCTTCATTGGTTCGGAAAATAATCTGTTCTCGCTTTCGGGCTCCTCAGTCATTGCGGCGCCCTATCGCGAGGCAGGTGGCAAAGTTGTTGGTGTGGTAGGCGTCATTGGCCCGACACGGCTGAATTACGCCCGCATCGTGCCGATGGTTGATTTTACGGCACAAGCACTCAGCCGCTTAATAAAGTGACGCACGGCTTGATGAAACCGAATTGGTTTCTATATGCGCAAAGCAATAGGCGGCATCTGTGTCGCAACAATCATGGGTTAATTAGGTTATGACGGACAAAAACACAGGATCCGCAGATGCAGCGGCAGAAAAGGAACTTGAAGGCGTGCCAGAGCATATGAAGGATGACGCTTCAGAGGCAACCGATGCCAAAATAGCCGCGCTCGAAGAAGCGCTGTCTACGGCACAGCAGGAAGTCCTGTATGCGCAGGCGGAAACACAAAATGTGCGCCGCCGCATGGAAAAGGAAGCGCAAGATGCACGCGCATATGCCGCGACCGGCTTTGCCCGCGACGTGCTTTCAGTGTCTGACAATCTGGCGCGTGCATTGGAAGCTATTCCTGCTGAAATGCGCGAGAGCGAGTCGATGAAGGGTTTGGTCGTTGGTCTTGAGGCCACTGGCCGCGAACTTGACAGTGTCTTTGCGAAAAACGGCATAACGCGCATCGCCGCGATGGGGATGCCGCTCGATCCGAACCAGCATCAAGCCATGGTTGAAATCCCAAGCACGGATGTTGAACCCGGCATCATTGTTGCCGAAATGCAGGCTGGTTACATGATCAAGGATCGCCTGCTGCGCCCTGCTTTGGTTGGGGTTGCGAAGGCGGCGGAGTAAGGATCGATTGCAGCTGGTTTGAAAGGCGCCTGACCTCTTTTCCAATCGCATCAAAGTCGTCAAAAGCCAACAGCCTGACTTCTGCGAAAGGTTTGTCTCCGTTCGAAGTGTTGCAGAACTTTGCATGCAATTTTTCATCGCACGTGCAGACCGTCAGTTTTGCGTGAACTACGTCAGAACGAATTACGAGGTAAGGATAAAGCTCTGAACATATCTTGGCTAGTTTGGCGGAGCAATTTTTTGTTGGTGCAGGATTTAAGGTTAGTTTTTTGAGTGCCTCAATCCGCTGCCCCAGAGGTGCGGTTTCAGCGATCAGGCTTTTTTCACTTTTGGCCAACAATTTAATTACGTTTGCTTCCAATATTGCGAAGGTATCGAGGAGGCGGCTGCGCAAAATATGTGCTTGATCGACGGGGCTAATGCCGACGCCTGTTAAGAAATTGTGGCTTTGTGACGTCATTTTATTTCTCTAGCAAAACATCTTGAAGCTTTCGTTAAGCCGATATCGGGAATTGAAAACTGTGGGGTAGTCTCAACCCTGCCCATCCGCTATCGCCCCGCCCATGACCACAGCGGCGCCCTTAACCAAAGACCAGTCCCCATGGCGCGATGAGCTTCGCGCGACTTTGGTGCTTGCGTGGCCGATGATCCTGTCGAACCTGACCATGATGCTGATTGGCGTGACTGACGTTATTCTCCTCGGCTGGCTTGGGCCGCGTGAGTTGGCGGCGGGGGCGTTGGGGCATAATCTTGCGATTTTCTGCGCCATTTTCTGCATGGGTCTGTTGACGGCGACTGCCCCGATGATGGCATCTGAAAAGGGCCGGATGGCGCATTCGGTGCGTGATATTCGGCGGACCTTCCGGCAGGGTCTTTGGGTATGCTGCGCCGTTATGGTCCCGATATGGGCATTTTTATGGAATGCCGAAGCCATTTTGATAGCGACAGGACAGCAACCCGATCTCGCGGCGGATGCTGGGATTTTTGTTCGGGCCTATATGTGGTCCATTCTGCCCTTCCTCGGTTTTCTCGTTCTGCGCAATTTTGTCGCCGCGCTTGAAAAGCCAATTTGGGCAACCATCGTCGCGTGCGGCGCGGTATTGTTGAACGCCGTCGTCAATTACGGTCTCATTCTCGGTAACTTTGGTTTGCCACAATTGGGGCTGCTCGGCGCAGGCATTGGCAGCACCATCACCAATGTGGCGCAGTTCGGGGTCATGGCTTTAGTCGTCAGTTTTCACCCGAAGTTCCGCCGCTATCATTTATTCGGCCGCTTCTGGCGCGCGGACTGGCGGCGGTTTTGCGAGATATGGCGTTTGGGATTGCCGATTGGCTTTACCATGGGTTTCGAAGGCGGCGTCTTTGCCATCGCGATTCTGCTGATGGGATTGATTAACGAGGCTTCGGTTGCGGCGCATGCGGTCGCCATCCAGATTGCGTCGCTGACATTCATGGTGCCAATGGGTCTGGGGCAGGCTGCAACGGTGCGTGTGGGCCTTGCCTATGGCCGGCGTGACGCGGTTGCCATTACACGCGCGGGCTGGACGGCTTTCGTCCTTGGCACCGGTTTCATGGCGGTCATGGCGCTTGGCATTTACCTGTTTCCAGAGGCGCTGATTGGCATTTTCGTGACGCCAGTCGATGCCGCGACCAAGCAAGTGTTCGACCTTGCTGTCAGCTTCCTGCTCGTGGCCGCCATATTCCAGATTGTGGATGGCGCGCAGGTTGTTGGCGCCGGAATGTTGCGTGGATTGCACGATACCAAAGTCCCGATGTTCTTCGCAGCGTTCGGATATTGGGTGGTCGGCATCGGTGTCGGTGCGTGGCTTGCCTTCAAGGCCGGTTGGGACGGCGTCGGCGTGTGGACTGGACTTGCCACCGGACTTGCGCTCGTGTCGGTATTGATGCTGGTCCGCTGGTCGATGCGCGCGCGACTGGGACTGTTGCCCTCAGAAGCTCAAAATACCATCATATTGCGATAATGGCGGCGCGCCGGCGACCTTTGCGCCGTTGCGCAAAAGGAATATGTGCCTGACGATCTCCGCCTGCTGCTCGATACCATATTGTTCCAATTTCCAGCCGGGCTTGAGGCTGTAATCATAGCGACAGAATGGGTGTCGCCGCAGCGGCAGGAATATGCCTTTCTGGTGTTGCCACACATGAACCAATTCGTGAATGAAGTGGCCTTGTAAGCTAAGGTCGCGGTCGCAAAAGTCGTCGCAAAACAAGTCGTTCTTGGGATGAAACCACAAATGGCCATTGGGCGCCATGGTGACGCGGCGCGGTTGAAACCACCAATATTTGCGGTTGTGGATCCGGATGCGCTGGTAATCGAGGGCCTCACCGAAGATGGAATGCGCCAGAGCGCGCTCGCGGATGGTGAGCTTCCTGCCGGATGGGTGCGCGCCGAACATGTTTAGCCAAAATCCGTTTCGTCATCCTGAACTTGTTTCAGGATAACGCACCACCGTCGCTTGTTATCCTGAAACAAGTTCAGGATGACGAGATGTTTGGAAAATGACATGCTCAGCCGTCAATTGCCTTTTTCTCGTCAGGGTCAGTGCCGTCAACTTCCTGCACGCGGGCTTTCACCAATATCCGTACATCGTTCGAGAACAGAAATTCAGCCTCAATAACGCCAAGCTTGCGGGGGATGAGGTTCACGCCCCACATCATCACATGCTTGCCGCCTTTTTTAAAAGCAACGGTCTCACCGGCCGGAATTAACACGCGGTCCATCGGCGACATTGTGACTGCGCCTGTTTTCGGGTCAACCCCGACATCGTGCATTTCTGTGCGGATGGTGGATGGTGAACTTACGCGCAGCAAATAGACGTCTTCAGGACCGCCATAAACGTTAAAGTGAAATGCTGATGGATTGCTGTCGACAGGCGATAATGTCAGCACAGCTTCCTTCACCTTCAGCTGTGGCGTTGGACCACAAGACCCCAATGTCAAAGCTGCAAGAGTAGCACCAAGCGCAAATAACCGTCGGTTCATATTGTCCTCATTTCCATCACTTTGGTGCTGTCCCGCGTGCGGACATCTTCCAATTTTTCCCTATCTAGGGTTGCCGAAGTCTTGTGCCAAGAGAATTGGCACCTATATCGCCGCTACAAGGTTGCATTACGGGAAAACACCGGTGCCTGATAGGGCCGGACCGTAAGCGACTAGTAAAAGTTCAATTTTAAAATTTCGGGGTAAGGTTTTTATGGCTAAAGTTATTGGTATCGACTTGGGCACGACAAACAGCTGCGTTGCGGTAATGGACGGCGGCAAGCCCAAGGTCATCGAGAATGCTGAAGGCGCACGTACGACGCCATCGATCGTGGCCTTTGCTAAGGACGGCGAGCGCCTGATTGGACAACCTGCAAAGCGTCAGGCTGTGACCAATCCAGAAAGCACAATTTACGCGGTGAAGCGCCTGATCGGCCGCCGCTTTGACGATCCCATGACCAAGAAGGACATGGGCCTCGTCCCCTACAGCATCGTCAAGGGCAAGACCGGCGATGCATGGGTTAAAGCAGGCGGCGAAGAATATTCGCCATCGCAGATTTCCGCATTCATCCTTCAGAAAATGAAGGAAACGGCCGAAGCCTATCTGGGCGAAACCGTAACGCAGGCCGTTATCACGGTTCCAGCTTACTTTAACGACGCCCAGCGTCAGGCCACCAAGGATGCTGGCCAGATCGCGGGTCTTGAAGTGCTGCGCATCATCAACGAGCCAACCGCCGCTGCACTTGCATATGGCATGGACAAGGATGAGAACAAAACCATCGCGGTCTATGACCTTGGTGGCGGTACGTTCGACATCTCGATCCTCGAAGTCGGCGATGGCGTGTTCGAAGTGAAGTCCACCAATGGTGACACGTTCTTGGGTGGTGAAGATTTCGACAGCGTGCTCGTTGAGCATCTGGCCGCTGACTTCAACAAGGCCGAAGGCATTGACCTGACCAAGGACAAGCTTGCGCTGCAGCGTTTGAAGGAAGCCGCTGAAAAGGCGAAGATCGAACTGTCCTCAACGCAGACGACCGAAGTCAACTTGCCGTTCATCACCGCAGACCAAAATGGTCCAAAGCACCTAGTGAAGACGATCACCCGCGCAGACCTTGAGAAGCTGGTTGATGACCTCATCAAGCGCACGCTTGAGCCTTGCAAAAAGGCTTTGGCTGACGCTGGTCTCAAAGCTGATGCCATTGACGAAGTCGTGATGGTCGGCGGCATGACCCGCATGCCAAAGGTACGTGATGTCGTTAAGGCGTTCTTCGGCAAGGAACCGCACACCGGCGTAAACCCTGACGAAGTTGTTGCAATGGGTGCTGCTATTCAGGCGGGCGTTTTGCAGGGCGACGTGAAAGACGTATTGTTGCTTGATGTAACGCCGCTGTCGCTAGGTATCGAAACGCTTGGTGGTGTGTTCACACGCATGATCGATCGTAACACGACGATCCCAACGAAGAAGAGCCAGGTCTATTCGACTGCTGAAGATAACCAGAATGCGGTTACCATCCGCGTGTTCCAGGGCGAGCGTGAAATGGCGGCAGACAACAAGCTGCTCGGCAATTTTGACCTTGTTGGAATTCCGCCAGCACCACGCGGCGTGCCGCAGGTTGAAGTGACATTCGACATTGATGCCAACGGCCTCGTCAGCGTGACTGCCAAGGACAAGGGCACTGGCAAGGAGCAGCAGATCAAGATTCAGGCCTCGGGCGGTTTGTCCGATGCTGACATTGATCAGATGGTCCGTGATGCCGAAGCCTTCGCTGAGGAAGACAAGAAGCGTCGTGAGGCTGCAGAAGCCAAGAACAATGCCGAGAGCCTTGTCCACACCACGGAAAAGCAGCTCGAAGAGCATGGCGACAAGATTGACGCTGCACTCAAGGGCGAAATCGAAGCAGCAGTTGCGGAAACCAAGACTGCCATCGAAGGTGGTGATGCAGAAGCGATGAAGGAAAAGGCGACTGCCTTGGCGCAAATCGCGATGAAGCTGGGTGAAGCCATCTACAAGGAAGAGCAAGCTGCGGCATCGCCGGGTGCTGCGACCGAAGAAGCCCCTGCAGACGACAATGTCGTTGATGCAGAATTCTCCGAAGTCGAAGACGACAAGAAAGACTGATGTTGAAAGTTCTCGACCGTCGCCACCGAAACGCAGCGACGGTCGGGAAACGGGGGGTTAGTCAGTCATGAATCTTGACATCGATTATTACGAATTGCTCGAAGTTGAGCGCACTGCGGATGAAAAGACGCTGAAAACGTCTTATCGGCGGTTGGCGATGGAATGCCATCCAGACCGCAATCCCGGCTGCGACAAATCCGAAGCCAAATTTAAAGCCATCAGCCAGGCCTATGATGTCCTGAAAGATCCGCAAAAACGCGCGGCCTATGACCGTCTTGGCAAAGCTGCGTTCGAAAATGGCGGCATGGGCGGCGGCGGCCAAGGCGGCGCTGGCTTTGGTGATTTCTCCGACATATTCGAAAGCTTCTTTGGCGATGCCTTTGGCGGACGTCAGCGTGGCCCTGCGCGCGGTGCAGACCTGCGCTACGATCTCGAGATTTCGCTCGATGAAGCGTTCCACGGTAAGGACGCCGAAATCACTATTGACGTGGCAACTGCCTGTGGCACCTGCGAAGGTTCAGGCGCAACGCCGGGCTCCGGTAAGCGCCGTTGCAACCTGTGCGCTGGTCACGGCAAGGTGCGCGCGCAGCAAGGTTTCTTCGTTGTCGAACGCACATGTCCGACCTGTCATGGACGGGGCGAGGTTATTGAAGACCCATGCCGCGTCTGTGCCGGCGAAGGCCGCAAGGACGAACGCAAGACGATTGCCGTCAATATCCCGCCGGGCGTGGACGAAGGCACCCGCATTCGGGTTGCGGGCAAAGGTGAGGCCGGGCCATACGGTGCGGCTGCAGGCGACCTTTACATCTTCATCCATTTGTCGCGGCATAAGGTTTTCGAACGCGACGGCACAACGTTGTTCTGCCGTGTGCCCGTAAGCTTCACCACAGCGGCGCTGGGTGGCGAAATCCGTATTCCAGGTCTCGATGGTGCTGAACACATCATTGTCGTTCCAGACGGCATCCAGTCGGGCAAGCAACTGCGCCAGCGTGGAGCCGGCATGCCAGTCCTCCAAGGACGCGGACGCGGTGATATGGTCATCCAGATCGACGTCGAAACGCCATCCAAGCTGTCGGCGCGCCAGAAAGAGATTTTGCGTGAGTTTCGTGAAACCGAAACCGGTGAGGAATGCCCGCAGTCGACTGGGTTTTTTGATAAACTCAAAGGAATTTGGGACGGCATTGCCCCTTAATCGGGCTGCTTACCAAGCGTGAATTTACATTTAATAACGTTTGTCGAAGGAGTGTCTCTATGCGTCATTTGTTGGCTTCGGCTGCCCTCATTGTTTCCGGTCCTGTGCTTGCCCAGGATCTTTCCAAGGTTGAAATCAAAACCGAACAGGTCGCGCCCGGTGTTGCTGTATTGTTTGGCGCTGGTGGCAATATTGGCGTGTCTTATGGCGAAGACGGAACGATCCTGATCGATGACCAATTTGCCCCGCTGACCGAGAAGATCCAAACCGCCGTGTCCACGCTTGGTGCACAGCCCGTGAAGTTTTTGGTCAACACCCATTGGCATTATGACCACACCGGCGGGAATGAAAATCTTGGCAAGGCCAACGCCCTCATCATGGCGCATGACAATGTCCGCGTCCGCATGGCGGCCGGGCAGGGGAACCAAAAACCCGCCGCGAAGCTCGCGCTTCCGGTGGTAACTTATGCCGATGGTCTGAAGCTGCATTTGAATGGCGAAGAAGTGCGCGTCATGCATATGCCCGCTGGCCACACTGACGGTGACTCCATCGTCCATTGGACCAAGTCAAACGTCATCCATATGGGTGACCTATTCTTTTTGCGCATGAGCCTCCCGTTTGTCGACGCAAGCAGTGGTGGGAATGTGCGCGGTGTTGTCGCAGCAGCGGACAAGGTTTTGGCCATTGCTGACGACCAGACGAAGATTATTCCGGGGCACGGCCCAGTCGCGACAAAAGCTGACCTCCAGCTATATCGTAACATGGTTGCCGAAATTATTGCCAAGGTTGAGTCCGGTATAAAGGCAGGAAAAACGCTTGAGCAAATCAAGGCAGAGCGCCCCGCAGATGGCTATGGCGTGAACCCCACAGGATTCATCACAGCGGACAAGTTCGTTGAGACTGTTTTCGATATGGTGAAATAATCGATCAGTTTTCGATCTGATCAATCTCGTTCCGCAACGATGCAATGAGGGGCTGGGCATATTTCAGCCGTTCCTGCTCCTCATCCAATATCGCATGGAAGACGAGCCTTTTGTAAGCCCGCACCCTGTTTTCGGCGAAGTCATGTCCGGCGGGAAGTGACGACACCAAAATGTCGATTAGCCGTTCGGCTCCGTGCATTCGTCCCCAAAGATAATCATTTTCGCGATAGGACCGACTGAAAAACGCGCCGAAATTGTTGAACTCAATGCCCTTCAACGTGGCCGCTGCGCCACCTTTGCGGATTGAATTGCAGTCTTCGGGTGAAATGCGGTCCACTTTAACAGGGTCAAATTCATCGAACCCTTCGTCCTGCAGCAATGGCAATGTGGCAATGTCGTAAAGTGCATAACCCAGATAGCCGAGCAACATTGCCCGGCGCGCCTCAACCGGCAGTACCAGGAGCGCCGCACACAATATTTCATCAACACGCAGGTCGGTTCGGACGAGGTCGCGTTGCCATGCCAGATGGTTGATCAGTCCGGCAGGGTTGGTGACGCCCGCTTTTGCCGCAAGAGCAAAATCAACACCCAGAAATTCTGCGGTTTCCAAATCCAGATATATGGCCAAGCAACGATAAATGGCATCGCGCACCGTCGTTACGTCGCTTTCGGGTACATCGATTACATTTTCGACCTCTTCGGTCAGGTGCCGTGCAAGGAAGCGCAGTCGGCGAATTCTCAAGCGCAGATCGTGGGTGCTAAAGAAGGCGATGGATTGTTTGGTCGCTTGCTTGCTGCTGTCCTGGGGTATCTTGTCCAAGCCTCGCGTCCTGATTTCAGCCCACAGAGCGGTTCTCAGGTCACGGAAAAACCCGCTGGTTCCATCGGGCAGGCTTCGACGGGCAGTGGCCACGATATCGTCGACGACGCCTGCAATCTTTAGATGACCATAAGCCCGATAGCTGAAGCCAGCAGCAACTATGGCCTTTTCCTGCGCAGATTGTCGCCATTTCTGCATGCGGACGGCTGTTGGCTGGCTGAGGAACCACGTCTTGCCGAGCAGCGCCTCGACGGTGGTTTCAACTTCATTCCTCAGGCTGTCGATAACTTGCCGCATACGCTCAATCCGTTCGGACCGGCCGGTAATTTTCTCCAAGCTGTCGCGGATCGGTTGTTCACGCGGGATGTTGGATGTCGCGCCGAATATCGTTGCGAAAAAGCCCGGCGGTTTGCGCGCCATGTCTGGCCCGCCATCGGCATTGCGCCGGCCAAAGCGAAAACTTGGCCGACCGGGCTTTGGGTCGATATAAACAAAGCGGCGATCAACTTCGCGGCGCGCGGGGCGGTTGCGCAGGGCAGCTATCGCCTGATTGAACGGCGCATTGGCGAGCACTGATCCGTCAATCAGCATCGTGTCTTCCGCTGCGTTCACCGCAAATTGCTGCGGCAATATGCGTTTCAGAAATGCGCTGCGCCCCAACCAGGGCACATTCTCGCGCTCAAGCAGGCGGTCAAGCTCACGCACCGAAAAGGGCGGGAAAGCGCCCGGGAAGCTGGCCGTGGCGCGCGCCGCAAAAATAAGCTCGGCAATATCGGCAAGTCCAGTTCGGCCGCGTGTAGAGAAGTCGACGGTGATGCGGTGTTCTGACTCCGTCACTTCAGGCGGGCTGTTCAGGCGCAGAACCTGATCATGGCCATTAAAATCCGTGACCGTCACAAACAGGTCAAGCGGCTGGTTGGTTGGCAAAAGCGGGGATCCGGCCTTACTCGCTGCCATCGCTTTCAAGGCATCCAGCAACAGCTTGGAAAACACGTTGCCACCAAACGGCGGTGCGAACCAGCGGGCACGAACGAAGCGTGACAACTTGGTTGCCACTTCGTCTTGTGCTTCTTTGGCGACCGTCCGTTCGACAGCGCCGCCGCGCCGCCGCAATATCATCCATGCTATGGGAGTCGCCCAAAATTTGGAGAAGCGCGAAAGCGGGCGGGCATCGGGGTCAAGCAAGACATCCACATCGGCCATCTCAAGCCACATATCGGTCAGTGGTTCCAACGACTGCCCTGTCACAATTGCTTGGGATAGAAATATGCCATTGATGCCGCCTGCGCTCGATCCGGCGATGATATCAGTCAACACGCGAAGCTTCGTTCCGCTGACTTGCGACATTTCGGCGAGTAAGTCGTGATAGACAGACTCGCTGCCCCTCGCGGCAGGGGCTGCGTCATGAAATGCGCGGCTGGCGCGGACCATGTGCCAAATCTCGCGCGTGACGCCGTGCATGTAAATGGCAAGGCTAACCCCGCCATAACAAATGAGCGCCAGCCGGAGTTCTTTTTCACGCATGCCGGTGGTGTGACACCGCCAAGGGGCGTGCGCAAGCACCGATGCGTGCTTTTTACAGCTTGAGTTCTTGATATGTTCTGATAGTTTCTGCCCATGGCAAAGGCAAAGCGCAAATATGTATGTCAGGCATGCGGTTCGGAAGCGAACCGCTGGCAGGGGCAATGTGACGACTGCGGCGAATGGAATACGCTGGCAGAAGAAGCCAGCGCGACAGTCTTTGAGCTGAAGCATCATCTGCACTCCGGTGGACGTTCGGTGGAACTGTCCGGGCTGAATACGGACATCAAGCTACCCGATCGCGCCTCTACGGGCATTGCCGAGTTCGACCGCGCGTTAGGCGGCGGCCTTGTGCCGGGTTCGGCGACGTTGCTGGGCGGTGATCCGGGCATTGGTAAATCGACTTTGTTGCTGCAGGCCGCAGCTAATTTGGCGCGGCGTGGGCTGTCCGTTGCCTATATCTCGGGCGAAGAGGCCGTCGATCAGGTTCGTCTGCGCGCGCGGCGGCTTGGGCTGGGTGACGCGCCGGTACAATTGGCGGCGGCGACGTCGGTCCGCGATATATTGACCACCATGGGGAAGGGCGCTCCGCCGGCGCTGCTGGTGATTGACTCGATCCAGACGATGCACAGCGACCTGATTGAGGGCGCCCCGGGCACCGTCAGTCAAGTGCGGGCGTCGGCGCAAGAACTTATACGTTTTGCCAAAGAGCGTGGATCGGCACTAATGCTCGTCGGGCATGTCACCAAAGACGGTTCGATTGCGGGACCACGCGTGCTTGAGCATATGGTGGACACCGTGCTGGCGTTTGAAGGTGAGCGAAGCCACCAATATCGCATATTGCGCGCATCCAAGAACCGCTTTGGCGGCACCGACGAGATCGGCGTATTCGCGATGGCGGAAGAGGGTCTGACGGAGGTTGGTAACCCAAGCGCGCTGTTCCTCACGGACCGTGCCGAGCAAGTGACTGGCGCTACGGTATTTCCTGCGTTGGAGGGGACGCGCCCTGTGCTCGTTGAAATTCAGGCGCTCACGGTGCGGCTATCCAGCGGTGCGACGCCGCGGCGCGCCGTGGTGGGCTGGGATAGCGGGCGGCTCGCGATGATATTGGCAGTGCTTGAGGCGCGCTGCGGCCTTAGCTTTTCAACTGCTGAAGTGTATCTCAACATCGCTGGTGGCTATCGCATTTCCGACCCTGCTGCTGACCTTGCTGTTGCTGCGGCTTTGGTATCAGCGCTGGCCGAGCGGCCTTTGCCGTCCGATGCTGTCCTTTTCGGGGAAGTGGCGTTGTCTGGCGAAATTCGTCCCGTTGCACATGGTGCTTTGCGCTTGAAAGAATCGGCCAAGCTTGGTTTCAGCCGCGCGCTTGTTCCGCCATCGGTGAAGGGACAGGCAGGAATTTCGACGCAAGAGTTCCGGACGCTGGCCAATCTCGTTGACCATATGCTGGGACGTCACTAAATCCGTCATAACGCCATGTCCTATAAGATAGAAATCAAGCGATTTGGCGGCTTGAATGGCCATGTTAGCGCACTGAAGGCTAGGTGCGACGGATTTATCGATTGGGCAGCAGGGTTAAATGACCGCACTTGATATCATTGTATTGTTTCTGCTCGGTAGCGGAGCCATTTTCGGGTTCTTGCGCGGTTTCGTGCAGGAAGCTCTGTCGATGATTGCGTGGATTCTGATTATTGCAGCCGTTCGCGTGCTGCACGCCCCCGCGACGTCGGCATTGGCGGAAGCCATTGGCTCGGAAACAAGTGCTGCCGTTGTGGCGTTTCTTGCGATTGTCATCGTCATTTATGCATTGGGCAAATGGATCGCGAAATCGATTGGCGCGAAATCGCGCAAGTCCGTTCTCGGTCCAATTGACCGTGTCTTGGGTTTTGGCTTCGGCATGCTCAAGGGTTTGATTATGGCGACGCTGATTTTTCTATTGCTCGTCATGGGTTATGGCATGTTCCTCGGTGCGGATGAGGTTCGCCCTGACTGGATGACGCAATCGCGGACCTATCCGCTGCTAAATGCAAGCGGGGATGCCATGTCTGATTTTGTTCGGGAAAGCCGCGCGGTGGACGACAAAGCCACGGGAACTGCCGAGTGACGGACTCTGCTTTATATAATCGTGACATACTGCGCCTCGCGACCGCGTTGGTCGCAAACGACCATATTGAAAATCCCGACGGTACGGCCGAGGTGCGTTCGCCGGTATGTGGAAGCCGAATGCAGGCGGATATCTCGACCGACGCAAATGGACATATTGCTGGGCTGGCATTGCGTGCAAATGCCTGCGCTTTAGGGCAGGCCTCTGCTGCCATTTTACGGCAGAACGCCGATGGTTTGAGCCTGTCGGTCTTGAATGAAATCCGTGATGGCATTGCCCAGGCGTTAAAGCGCGAGGGTCCAATGCCTGTTATGTGGCCCGAACTGGATTTGCTCTCGCCGGCGAGCGATTACCCGTCGCGACATGCGGCGATCTTGCTGCCCTATGATGCGATCCTCGCTGCGGCACAGAATATCAAAGAAAAAACCTGATGGAGGACGCGCCGCATAACCTTGTTGCGGACGTGATGCTTGGCGGAGTGGTATTGCTAGGCGCTGCGCTGGTTGCGGTTCTCATTTTCCGTCGTCTGGGGCTTGGCGCGGTACTTGGATATCTTGTCGCAGGAATCGTTATTGGCCCGGACGGACTTGGCCTGATTGGCGCGCCTGAAACCATATTGGCCTACTCGGAAATCGGCATCATATTGCTGCTCTTCCTTGTCGGACTGGAGCTATCGCCTAGCCGACTGTGGCTGTTGCGCAGGGACATTTTGCTGTTTGGTCCGCTGCAGGTAACGTTGTGCGGCCTCGGAATGTTTGCCATTATTCACCTCGCCATGCCGACCTTCAGTTGGGAAGCCGCATTGGTGCTTGGACTACCGCTCGCTCTGTCATCAACCGCGCAGGTTCTGCCGCTGCTGCAATCGCGTGGCCGCATGAAGACCGATTATGGTGAGAAAAGCTTTTCGATCTTGCTGTTTCAGGACATCTCGATTGTTCCGTTGCTGACAATCGTGGCAGCGTTGTCGCGTGCGCCAGCAGTTGATGGCGCAATCACTGGCTGGCGGCTTGTTGTATATGCGGTTCTTGCCATCGTCGGGCTGGTGCTTGCCGGCCGCTATTTGCTGTCGCCATTGCTGCGGCTTGTCGGCAAGATTTCTGAACGAGAGTTGTTCATCGTAACAGGGCTTTTCACTGTCTGCGTCAGCGCGGCGGTCATGCAGTCGATTGGCGTATCGCCTGCGCTGGGTGCATTTGTTGCAGGCGTTATGCTGGCAGAATCGCCTTACCGGCACGAGCTTGAGGCGGATATCGATCCGTTTCGCTCGATCCTGCTCGGACTGTTTTTCCTTGCGGTCGGCATGTTGCTGGATGTCGACGTGATTTTGGCACAGCCCCTGTTCGTCGCTGGGCTTGCACTGGCGTTGGTGGCCATGAAAATTGCGATCATCTTTGCGCTGGGCCGGTTCTTTGGACTGAAAAGCAAACCTTCGATCATCATGGCAATGCTATTGAGCCAGGGTGGTGAATTTGCATTTGTGTTGTTCACCGCGGCACAACAGGCCCTGTTGATCGATCCGGAGGCGGCGAGCCTATTTGGGGCGGTTGTGACGCTGTCGATGGCATCTACGCCGTTCCTTATGATTATTGCCGGCAGATTGGCCGCGCGTAAGACGAAAAGCGAAGCCCAGTTGGATGACCCTGAGTTGGCTTCGCAAGCCAATGTTATCATCGTGGGCCATGGCCGGTTCGGGCAACAAGTATCGCAGATCATGCAGGCAGCTGGGCGTTCGGTGACACTTATCGACATCAACCCGCAAACCATCGACCGAAGCGGCGAATTTGGTTTCAAGGTATTCTACGGCGATGGCACGCGCATTGATTTGCTGCAACGGGCCGGGGGTGAGGATGCGCAGGCGATATTCTTCTGCATCGACGACCGGCACATGACGGCCGATTCACTCATGCCGGTGCGCGAGACATTCCCGCGCACCAAGTTGTTTGTGCGCGCCTATGACAGGCAACAAGCGCTGGCGTTGATGGAAGATGAAGGCATAACGATCATGCGCGAAGTTTTTGAATCGTCGATCCGCATGTCGGTCGATGCGCTCAAATTCTTCGGGACGGAGCCTGAAATGATCCACGAAATTATTGCCGAATTCCGTCGGCGCGACCGGAGCCGCCTAAAAGCGCAATTTACCAGTGGCGATATGCATGCGGGAAAACGCCACAGCTTTGGCGGTGATGATTCGGATGATTTCCTGATCGCTCAGGATTGAGCTTCATCGTCGAGAAACGCCGCGACGTCATCCAGCACAACATCCTTCGACAGGAAGGTCTGGCCTATTCCTCTTGTGAGCAGGAAAGGCAAAGTGCCGCCGCTCATCTTTTTGTCGTGCCGCATATAATCGACCAGTGCAGCGCCATTTGCGGTAACACCCGCTTCTGACAGCGAAGTGGGCAAGCTCGCGCGCTTGAGTAGCTGCGAGACGCGCGCTGCATCCTCTGCTGCGCACAGACCAAGCCGGACTGAATAGCGAAACGCCAATGCCATCCCCGCTGCGACGGCTTCGCCATGGAACAGTCTGTCCGAAAACCCCGTGTCAGCTTCGAGCGCGTGGCCAAAGGTGTGGCCCAGGTTCAACAGTGCCCGCGTGCCGGTGCGTTCGGTTTCGTCAGCGGCGACGATGCGCGCTTTTGATTCAACCGATGTGATGATGGCAGTTGCGCGCACGCTGGCGTCACCGGCGAAAAAGCTGTCCAGATTGTCTTCGCAATATTGGAAGAAATCGGGGTCATCGATCAGGCCATATTTGACCACTTCGGCAAAACCAGCGGCCAATTGGCGGGGCGGGAGGGTCGAAAGCAATTCTGGGTCGATCAGCACCAATGCGGGCTGATGAAATGCGCCGACAAGGTTTTTGCCCGCTATGCTGTTGATGGCTGTCTTGCCGCCGACGCTGCTGTCCACTTGCGCCAGCAAGGTTGTCGGGATTTGCACGAACGAACAGCCGCGCTTGACGATATGCGTCGCAAATCCGGTGATGTCGCCCACAACGCCGCCGCCAAGCGCCACGACATGGTCGCTGCGTTCAACATGCTGCGCAAGCATCCAATCAGTCAGCTTCTCCAGTTCACTCCAGCTCTTGCCAGCTTCGCCTGCAGGCAACACATACGCCGCCGTTTCCACGCCAGCGGCGGTAAGCGCGGCTTCGAGCGCGGGCCAGACTGCGCGTGCAACATTTTTGTCTGTTACCACCAATAACCGATTGTCGCGGGCATACGGAGCCAGATACTCCGGCGCCTGCGCCATCAGGCCTGCGCGGACGTGAATGTCATAGGGCGCATTGGTCAGGTCGACGGAAATGACGGTCATTGGGCAAGGGCCTTCACGATATTTTCAACGGTCCGCATATGCGGCGATGTATCGCTGCGAATATGAAGGTTGGCCGCCGCATATAACGGGTTTCTAATCTTGCCAAGCTCGGTCAGGACTTCAACAGGGTCCTTGTCCTTAAGCAGGGGCCGATGGCTTCGCCGACCAACCCGGTCCGCCAGGACTTTTATGTCCGCATCCAGCCAAATAGATATCGCGCGTTTCAAAATGAGTGCGCGCGTGTCCGCATTGACGAACGCGCCGCCGCCTGTGGCGATAATCTTGGGTGCGCCTTCGATAAGCCGCGCGATAACGCGTCGTTCGCCATCGCGAAAATAGCCTTCCCCGAACTTTTCGAATATTTCGGCAATGGACAGCCCGGACGCGGCCTCAATTTCATCGTCCGCATCGGCAAAGGGTACGTTCAACCGCGCGGCAAGGCGCTTCCCAATGCTGCTTTTGCCCACGCCCATCATCCCGACAAGTACGATAGGCCGGTCGATAACCGGGTCAGTAGATGTTCGGTCGCTTCCGATTTGTTGTTCGTCGTTTCCGGGCATTGCGACACTGCCTATATATCGGCTATCCGTAACCCGAAAGCAGTTTGCCACTTATCCGGAATATTATGGAAAAGCAGTATATTACACAGCAGTTACCGAGCGGCAGACGTAAAAACCGGTTTTTACGCTTTCTAATTGTTGCGGCAGTGGCATTTGGCTTGCTACTCTGGCTTGCATGGTTAGGCGGTGAACAACCCATGCAGACTAGAGAAATTGCAGTGCAGCCCCCAAAAATTGAAACAGGTTCGCGTCATTGACTGATAAAATAACAAAAGGCGGGCTTTTGGCAGCAACCGCTGTCATCCTTGCATTTGCATTACCCGCATTGGGGCAGCAGGGGCCGGAATCGCTCCTTCCTGAAGGCTTTGGTGATCCCGCGCCGCCCGCACCCACGAATCCGGCGCGTCCAACGCCGTCTAATACGCCGTCAACTCCCGCAACCGGAACATCATCGGTGAAACCGGTCTCTGGTCAAGCTGGTGCAGAAGTCGCGACTGACGAAGCGGCCGCTGAAGAGGATGAAGAAGACGCGCAGGAAATGGTCATTCGGTATGACGTTCCGCCTGCTGCGCGCCGCTCACTTTCGGCGATTGGCATTATCTCAGAGACATCGGGTGGATTTCCAGCGGCGTCGTTCGGCTCGATGGACGGCGTGTTCCTGAAACAAGTTGTGGAGCGTACCTCGGGCCCCATCGCATCGCGTTGGGGAACGATCATGGCAAGGCGCCTGCTCGCCAGCCGCACAAACACGCCAGAGGGCGTCAATGGCGCTGACTGGACCGCAGAGCGCGCATGGCTGTTGTTGCGCATGGGCGATTCCGTCGTTGCGCGGGGGCTCGTTCAGCAAGTCGATGCCGGCAATTATACCAAACGACTTCACGAGGTCGCGATGCAGACCTATCTCGCCAATGGCGATCTGGCTGGCATATGCCCTTTGACTGAAAGCGGTGTTCGCCTTGTGAACAGCGGGCGCTGGAAAATGTCGCGCGCTATTTGCGCGTCGCTCGCTGGTGAACAGGGCAGTGCCACAGCCTTTATAAATCAGGGACGCTATCAAGGCTGGGTGCGTGGCGTCGATTATCGCCTCACTGAAAAAGCGGTGGGTGCGGGCATTAACGGCCGCCGGTCGGTTAAAATCGAATGGGAAGGCGTTGAGGGAATGAACCCCTGGCGCTTTGGATTGTCCGCAGCCGTTGGCCTTGAGCCGCCGGAGCAGTTGTTCAACAAGAGCGGTCGTCAGGTTGCCGGTTGGCGCGCGCAGCTACCGATGTTTGCACCCGCAACACGCGCCAAATATGCACCGGGTGCCGCAGCGCTGGGCGTATTTTCCAATCGCGACATGGTCGATCTCTTTGCGCAGGTTCTCGACGATCCAGATGCATCCGATGCTTTAAAGACGCAGGCAGAAAATCTGGGTAACGCTTACACTGCGTCTGACGCTGACGGAAAAGTTGCCGCAATGGCATCTATCTGGGGCGCAGAGCGGACGGGTGCGAGCTATCAAGCCGCTTTGGTTATGACGGCGCGCGCTGCGGCGCTTATCAACCCAAGTTCAGACCATGTTGCGCAGGCTGATGGCTTGATTGCTTCTATGCTGACGGCGGGGCTTGACCGCTCGGCAGCGCGCTGGAGCAATATCGTCTCTGGCGGCTCGCTGGGATGGGCTCTGGTTACTTTAGGCGCACCTGGCCGCGTCACAATGGCGGACTATGGCGATCTCGATGAATTTTATGGCAATGACAACAGCCTGGACGGGCACAAGTCAGCGCTTTTGCTTGCTGGTCTTGCCGGGCTGGGCCGAATAGAGTCTGGCGCACAAAGTGATTTTGCTGGCGATCTGAAGGTAAATATTGCGCAGCAAACGGCTTGGTCGAAGGCGATTTCGGCTGCTGCGGATCGCGGTGAGCAAGGCACGGTCGCATTGATGGCGACCGCTGGCATGCAGGCCCCGTCATGGGCTGTGGTGCCTGCGCATCATCTCTATTATATCGTGCGTTCGCTGCGTCAGGTGGGGCTTGAGGCGGAAGCCCGAATGATCGCGGCTGAAGCGGTTACCTTTGGGTGATATTCGGGCCAACGCCCTCTGATCGACGGATATGAGCGCGACCGACCGAGACCTGATAGCGCGCTTCATTGAAATGCTGGCGGCCGAGCAGGGCGTTGCGGCAAATACAAGCGCAGCTTATGCGAGTGACCTGCTAGCAGCATCGAGCCTCGCGGGGGGAAAACTGGCAAAAGCCGATGCAGATATATTGGTGAAGCTTTCAAGCCACTGGCGCGATCTTGCCAACAGTTCAGTGGCGCGAAAAGCATCGGTGCTAAGGCGCTTTTTCGGATTTTTGCATGAGGAGGGGTTTCGCGATGACAATCCTTCCGCTGCCCTGCCAAAGCCTGCGCAAGTGCGCGCGCTGCCAAAAATCCTTGATACGGCAGAGGTGGATCTTTTGTTTGGCGCAATTGAATCGAAGCTTGCGCAGCCATCGCCTGCGGCCACGGAGTATCGCTTGGCGGCATTAATTGAACTGCTTTACGGGTCCGGATTGCGTGCGACCGAATTGGTGGCGCTGCCGCGCAGTGCGATTGTTTCGGACAAGCCATTTATCATCGTGAAGGGCAAGGGCGCAAAGGAACGAATGGTTCCCATTTCAAACCGTGCGCGGCAGGCGGTTGGCACATGGCTTGCTTTTGTTCCGGAAAAATCACGTTTTCTGTTTCCGTCGCGCGCCGGACATATCAGCCGTATTCGCCTTTTCCAGATCATCAAGGCGCTCGCCGCCCAATCCGGCTTAGATCCTGCAAAAGTGAGCCCCCATGTGCTGCGGCATGCCTTTGCCACGCATCTTTTGGCGGGCGGTGCGAACCTCAGGGCGCTTCAGGCAATGTTGGGCCATGTCGACATCGCGACCACCCAAATTTACACACATGTGGACAGCAGCCGTTTGGTGGAGTTGGTCAACCGAAGGCATCCACTCGCAATGCGCACGTTGACCCGTGGCGCGACAGGCTCTAACCGGCAGTCATGATGGTATATCTTGATTTCGAAAAACCTGTCGCCGCTTTGGAAGCGCGCATTGTTGAACTGCAGGATGCTGCGCAGGAAAGCGACATTGATGTCAGCGCGGAAATCGGGAAGCTGCGCGACAAAGCGGACAAGCAACTCAAGGACACGTACGCGAATTTGACCGCGTGGCAGAAAACGCAGGTTGCGCGGCATCCTGAGCGGCCGCATTTCAAACATTTTATCGCGTCGATATTTGAAGATTTCATGCCCTTGGCTGGTGACCGCGCATTTGCCGACGATCAGGCCATTATCGGAGGGCTCGCGCGACTTAACGGCCGCCGGGTCATGGTCATTGGCCATGAAAAGGGTGACGACACGCAAAGCCGCCTTCGTCATAATTTCGGCATGGGGAAGCCAGAGGGCTATCGCAAAGCCATACGGCTGATGGAGCTTGCCGACCGGTTTGGAATTCCGGTGGTTAGCCTGGTAGATACATCGGGAGCGTTTCCGGGCATTCAGGCAGAAGAGCGTGGACAGGCCGAAGCTATCGCCCGCTCCACAGAAAAATGCCTCGCGCTTGGCGTGCCCATGATTGCATGCATCGTGGGTGAGGGCGGTTCGGGCGGCGCGGTCGCACTTGCGGCTGCGGACCGCATCTTGATGTTTGAATATGCCGTTTACTCGGTCATTTCACCTGAAGGATGTGCGTCAATCTTGTGGCGGACAGGCGATAAGGCGGCTGATGCGGCGCAGGCCATGAAGATGACGGCCGATGATTTGAAGTCGCTCCGTATCATTGACCGTATCGTTAAAGAGCCGATGGGCGGCGCGCATCGCGACCATGTGCTCGCGGCTGCATCGCTTGGAAAAGCAATTGGCGAGGAACTGGAGGCGCTTTCTGCGTTTTCGTCCAAAGAGCTCCTGCAGCAACGCCGGGCTAAGTTTTTAGCCATGGGTGCGTAAACATATTCAGATGTTGCCCGTTGCAGCGACACAAGAATTTACGTTGGTGCGCAACATAATGTGATAAATTATGTTCTCCTGACTTTAGGAGGACATGAATGCGCAATTCCAAAATTCTTATGGCTACCAGCGTCGCAATCTTTGGATTGACGACAGCGGTTGTTAGTCTTCCGGCAGACGCAAAAACAAAGCAACCTGCCGCGCCGCGCGCATTCAGTGCCCAAGAAAAGACAGAGGGCGCCAAATATCATACCGAAATCCTGAAAGAATTCGGCGGTCCCATGCAAAGCCCACAGACAGCCTATGTGGTGCGAGTCGGCAAAAATATTGCGGTGCAATCTGGGCTTGGCAATTCACAGAATGATTTCAACGTCACGCTGCTCAATTCGTCGGTGAACAACGCATTCGCGCTACCGGGTGGCTATGTTTACATCACGCGCCAATTGGTCGCCCTTTGCAACAGTGAGGCAGAGATGGCGGGCGTATTGGGACATGAAGTTGGCCATACGGCTGCGCGCCACAGCCAAAAGCGCAAGAATAACGCGACGCTTGCCGGTATTTTGGGGATGGGCGGTACGATTTTAGGTTCGGTGCTGGGCGATTCCGGCGGACTGCTTGGTGCTGTCGGTGGAGGTCTCAAGCAATATGCTGGACCGCTGGCGCAAGTCTTCAGTCTAAAATATTCGCGGACACAAGAGGAAGAGGCGGATGACTTCGGCATACGCTATTTGAGCAAGGCGGGATACGATCCAAGCGCGCTGTCATCGATGCTGAATTCGTTGGCATTGCAGACGAGCCTAGACTCGCGGGTCGCTGGCCTTGGTGACAATGCGGTGCCCGAATGGGCCAGTACGCATCCCGATCCGGCACGGCGGGTTGCACGGGCGATTACGCAGTCAAAATCCTTTCCTGCCAGCACATTGCGCAACGCCGACGCCCATTTCGCGGCGATTGATGGCATGCTCTATGGTGACGATCCGGTACAAGGCGTCGTTGAGGGGCAGGCATTTATCCATCCGCAATTGAAAATGCGGTTTACGGCGCCAACCGGATTCGGCGTTCAAAACGGAAGCGAGGCCGTCTCCATAAACGGCAACACAGGCAAGGCGGTGTTCACATCAGCGGCATTCGACGGCAATCGTGATGCCTATATCAGCAATGCGTTCAAATCTGTGTCAGGCGGAAACACCGCAATTCCGGTAGGCGAAATTCGAAGGACAACGATTAACGGCATCCCGGCATTTTATTCCAGTAGCGTCGTGAATACGCAGCAGGGGCAGCGCGCAGTTTCCGTTTTTGCCTATGAATGGTCGCCCGGCACGGCATATCATTTTGTGACCATCACAGCCGCCAATACCAGCCCATTTGATGGCATGTTTGCCAGCATGGTTCGCCTGAGTAACGCGCAAGCAGCAGAGGTTAAGCCACGCAAATTACGCGTCGTGACGGTAGGTCGCTCAGACACTGTCGCGTCGCTGGCAAACCGAATGGCTTACCCATCGCTGCAAACCGAACGATTTCTTGCGCTGAATGGCCTGACCTCCAATTCAGTTGTGCGTCCGGGACAGAAGGTCAAAGTCGTGACTTATTAAAAAGAAAGGGCGGGAACCGCGAAGTTCCCGCCCTTCTGTAATTGTTCAGGCGTAGTGCCTGACAGCAAACTCTATTAGAGCTTGTTGCTGACCTTCGTGAAGGTGTTCGACAGGTTGGTGCCGAGGCTGCTCATTGCAGTGATTGCAGCAACAGCGATCAAAGCAGCGATCAGGCCGTATTCAATTGCAGTCGCGCCGTCTTCGTTCTTGAAGATTTTCTTGATAACTTTCATTTTAGGTCTCCTGTTATTTGTTCATTCACCCGGGCGGTTTTTTTAAATAAATAACCGTCACCAGTTTGATAGATGATCAACATTTACTAATTCGTTAATATCTAGATTACTTCGAACTCGACAATACTTTGTTGGAAACGCTATTCCACATACCCTGTGTTCCGTTTGCAACGTTTCCGAGAGAAGCAATCATCGCGATAACGATTAGCGATACTATCAAACCATACTCTACTGCCGTCGCGCCTTGGTCGCATTTTTGAATGCGTCGAATTAGTTCCAACATTTTTTGGTCCCTCTTCATTCCTTGGTTGCGAGCACCCTGAAAATCCCACACAAGTGTTAATAAAACCTTGCAACCCGATGAGATTATGGAAAAAAATCCGACAATATTGTTCGTAGTTGCTGCTGCGTTAACCAACGAGAGCGGCGCAATTCTGCTGCAAAAGCGTCCCGACCATGCCTCTATGGGGGGGCTTTGGGAGTTCCCTGGCGGCAAGGTGGAAACCGGTGAATCGCCCGAAATTGCTCTTGCGAGAGAGCTTTTTGAAGAGCTTGGGATCTCCGTAAATCTGGAAGATCTTGTTCCCGAAACATTTGCGAGCGAGCCCTTGGGCGACCGAAATTTGCTGCTGTTATTATACCGTTGCGTGCATTGGGAAGGCACGCCCACGCCGCATTTTGCCTCTGAAATCAGATGGGTGTATCCAAACGAGATGGCAAAACTGCCTATGCCGCCCGCCGATTACCCGCTCGTGGAGCGGCTTAATCGCATTTAGCTTTCGGGATTTTTCGACAGAATATCGGCAAGTGAAACCTGCGCGCTCCCTCTCTTAGCCGGGCGAGGCTGATTTTCAGATGGTGCCCAACCGCTTAGGAATAGATGCGTGAAATATTCCGGGACTTTGCCATGCGCATCTGCGCGTGCGGCAAAAATCTGGTCCAGCCGGTCCACCACGTTCCTGCCGAGATATGTTCGTGGGCCAGCCAGAGCATTGCCAATTCCGGCATCGCGCACATCGGACACAATGCTGCGCCAGTCGCTATAGCGTACCTCTGTCACATCCTGATCAGCCACGGGCAAAGCAAAACCAGCGCGAACGATCAAATCGGCCGCGCTGCGCAAGTCTATTTGCGGATGCATATGCGGCCGAACATGATCGGCGTCAGACTCTAGAAACATTGATTTCAATGTACTCAGCGTGCCTGCGCCAAACATATGGCCAAGGAACAAACCATCAGGTTTGAGTGCCCGCCGGATTTGGATAAGCGCGCCGGGCAGGTCGTTCACGCTGTCCAGTGTTCCTGCGCAAATGACCAGATCGAACGACGCAGCAGGAAAGGTCAGGCGGTCCTCTTCAAATCGGTTTTGCATATCTTCAGCGCCGCCCACCGATATCAATGGCATATGTGTGTATTGAATGTCCCAAGGAAGGATATCCTGCTGCCAGCCTGTAATCGGTCCAATCAGCAGCGCATGTTCAAACGTGCGCGTCACAACAGCCAATCGTTCCCCAAGATCCTGTGCGATATGGTTCCACAGGAATTGGTCACCCTCACGCCGTGATGCACGCTCACGCAGCGCGCGGCGACGCTGGCGGTCAAATATTTCGGGCGGGTTGGTCTCGCTGGTCATTTCGGCCTTGTGCAGACAGCGGCTTTATCCGACAAGTCTTCATGGCAATCGGAAGCCAAATTTTCCATGCTGCGCTCAATTGGGCGCTGCCTGAACGTTGCCCATGCTGTGGCACGATAACGCCCGCTGGTGGACCATTTTGCGTTGATTGCTGGCAACAACTGCAGTTTCTTGCGCCGCCATGGTGTTATGGATGCGCAACGCCGTTCGAATATGACCGAGGGGATCAGGCATATTGCGCAACATGTCTGGCGAAGCCGCCCAAGCATGACGGCATTCGCGCCGCGGTAAAATATGATGACCTGTCCGCAAAGGTCGCGCTCCGGCTTAAATATAGCGGCAAGATCGGCTTGGCCCGCGTGATTGCGCAGCAGCTTGTCCGCCATTTGCCCGAGCGGCGGGATAACATCATCATTACGCCTGTTCCTTTGCATTGGACGCGGATGTGGTCTCGCAGTTTTAACCAGTCCGCGTTGATTGGGCGGGAACTCTCCGCGCAAAGCGGCATAGATTTTGTCCCCGACATATTGGTTCGGCATAAACGCACGCCAAGCATGCGTGGCCTGGATGCCAAAGGCCGCCGTAAGGCCGTCGGGCAGGCGTTTGCCGTGCACCCAAAGTGGCGGGAGCGATTAAGGGACAGCCACATCATTCTCATTGACGATGTCCTGACCACAGGCGCGACCAGCGACGGCTGCGTGTCTGTCCTGAAGCGGAGCGGTGCAGCGTGGATACAGATTTTCTGCTGGGCACGGGCTTTGCGCGGCGAAAGTGCGGGCAAAAAGTAACTGCGCTCGATGCTTGACTTGATGGCCGCTGGACACCATTTCAGTTTTATGACCGCAAAAGTTGAAATCTACACCAAATTCGGATGCCCTTATTGTGTCCGTGCGAAGCATTTGCTGGACAGCAAGGGCGTGCAATACACGGAATATGACGTGACTATGGGTGGTGCAAAGCGTGACGAAATGGTGGCACGTGCTCCCGGCGCACGGACCGTGCCGCAAATCCTTATCAACGATACGCCCGTGGGCGGCTCCGATGATTTGCGCGCATTGGACAGCCAAGGTAAGCTGGATGCACTGCTAGGACCGCGCGGGGTCTAATGATCGCTTTTGACCTGAATTGCAGCAACGGACATCGTTTCGAAGGCTGGTTTGCGTCATCCGAAGATTATTCGAAGCAGCTATCGTCGGGAATGCTGGCCTGTCCGGTGTGCGATGACATGACCGTACACAAGGCACTGTCAGTGCCAAATGTGCCGAAAAAGGGCAATCAGCGCAGCGTACCTGTTCCTATTGCGGATGTTGCGACGCCCCCGGTCGCGGCTGAGTCAGCGAAAACCGAAGTTTTGCCGCCTGCCATGGTCGAGTTCGTTCAAAAGCTGGCCGTCGCGCAAACGGAGATGCTGAAACAGTCGCAATGGGTCGGTGGCCAATTTGCCGAAACCGCCCGCGCAATTCATTATGGCGAAGAAGCAGACCGCATCATCCATGGCGAAACAAGTGCTGATGAAGCCAAGGCACTGATGGAAGAAGGCGTTCAAGTTGCCCCGCTCCTTTTTCCTGTTGTGCCACCGTCTGCTAAAAATTGACCGCCCGATAGCGGGCAGCTATGGCTTGGACCGCAGCACCCATAGCTCAGCAGGATAGAGCATCAGATTCCTAATCTGGGGGCCACTGGTTCGAATCCAGTTGGGTGCACCACTTTTTCCATAGCGCTTGCGCCGCCAACAAGCCGCTCCATGCCTATCGTGGAGTGAGGGTATCTCTTTTGCCCTTTGAACAGTCAGACATGCTTCAACCGTTCGTACAATATCCGTGTTTCCAGCAAATTTGATATTCTGAGTGCGACTTCGATGACATCGAATGGTTTCGAGACAAAGTCTTTTGCTCCAAGCGCAAGTGCGCGACGGCGCGTTTGTAACGTGGTGTCAGCGGTGAGAACAAGAACAGGCCGGAACTCGTCAGATTTGTCGTGTCTCGAAAAAGCTTCAAGAAGCTGGAAGCCATCGATTTTAGGCATCATCAAATCGAGAAGGACCAAGTCGGGCGACAGCGTGATGTAGGCATCAAGCGCCTTTTCGGGATCTGTAATGCAGTGGATATCCTTATAGCCTTCGCGCTCAAGAACGTTTTTCAAAAGCAGTACATTTGCTTCTTCGTCATCTATGGCAAGGATGCGCTTTGCCAGTATTTGCTGATTATCGACTAAATTTGCGGGCATATTTATCTGCTCATCCTTAGTTCGTTGGCCGCGCGGTGGATTGGCGACTGGCGTCGGCGCGCTTTATCGTAAACCAGAAGCACGCGCCTTTCTGCCGCTGTTCAAATCCGATCTGTCCATCCATCGATTCCACCAGCCGTTTTGATAATGCTAGGCCAAGCCCAGTGCCTTCGACTTTGGCACGTGTCTGTTGCCCCAACCGGTCGAACGGTGTGAAAAGCCGAGGCACATCATTCGCGTCAATACCTTCGCCATCGTCTGTAACCGAAACGCGCACTAAATTTTCGTCCTGCTGGCACGTCAATTCAACCATAGTGCCTGTGCGGTTATATTTTGCCGCATTGGCGACCAGGTTCAAAATAACCTGCGTTACCCGTCGCCGGTCAGCTGCGGCCATTGTGCCCTTAGCCGGAAGATTAAGGATGAAGCGAAGACCGGCCGCACTGACGATCGGCGAAACGAGCGCATGCACCTCCTCCAACAATTCGCTCATGTCGATATCGTCGATCGAAAGGTCGGTCCCTCCGGCCTCGATACTGGATATATCGAGCAGGTCGTTGATGAGTGACAACAGATGGCGACTTGCCTTCATGATCTGATGCACTGACTCGCGGTGGCGCGGTGAAAGCTCATCATCATCAAGTTCGAGCAACTGTCCAAAGCCCAAAATGGCACTCATCGGCGTACGCAGTTCGTGGCTTGTTCGTGACAGAAACTCGCTTTTGGCCAGATTGGCCGCGACAGCTTCTTCACGCGCTGCCGTAAGCGCCTCTACAGAGCGTCGGCGTTCGGTCATATCGCGTGTGACCTTGGCGAAACCCCGCAAGGCGCCGCTATCATCGTACAGCGCAGTAATCACCACATTGGCCCAGAAACTGGTGCCATCCTTGCGCACCCGCCATCCTTCGTCTTCGGCGGCACCATCATTGCGGGCTCGGGCCAACATTTCGGCGGGAAGGAATTCACGTGTTTCATCGGGGTAGAACCGGCTGAAATGCTGACCCAGTATTTCTTCAGCTTTCCAACCTTTGATCCGCTCGGCGCCGAGATTCCAGCTCGCAACAATGCCGTCGATGCTGAGCGCAAATATACCGTAATCCTGAACACCTTCAATGACGAGCCGGAACCGTTCCTCACTTTCGCGCAGTGCCTGTTCGCGCGCGCGCAGCAACGCACTGGCGCGGTGCATCCGCTGCCCCAATGTCCCGATCTCGTCAGCGTCATCAGGCATCGCCGTCAGCGCGTCACCACGCGCGAGCAATTCAGCGTTATCCTCAAGAATGCGGACACGGCGGACAATTCCGGTGGAAAACAGATATACTGCGGCCAGACTTCCAAGCAGACCAACGATCGCACTGATCGCCGTGAGCACCAGAAAGCTGTTCCGCACTTGATCAACTTTCGCCTGTCTTTGGTCGAGCAGAACGCGTTCTCGCCGCTGGATATTTTCGATCTCGCGCCGCATGCCATCGAGTACAATCTTGTTCGATATAAGCGCGGCCTCAAGCGCGTCGGCATTGCGCGCACGCACCGCTGGCGCGCCTGCGAGTGCGACTATTCTTTTCAATCCCTCGCGCTTCTGAGTGGTCGCCCGGCGAATAGTTTCGAACCGCTGCCGGACTTCAGCATCCCGGATTTCAGCATCAAGCCGGGCCATCGTGACGGGCAATTCGGCCTCAGCCTTTCGGTAAGGTTCGAGAAACCTTGCCTGTCCCGTCAGAACATAGCCACGCGCGCCAGCGGCGGCTTCCGCAAGCAGTGCGTGGACCTGATAAGTATCACGTTGAATGGCAAAGGCGCGTCGGACATCATCCTCTGCGCGGGTTTCGGCGTTGCTTGCGAGATACAGCGAAATGAGCGCGCCAAACAGGATTGCAAGCGGCAAGGCAATGACCACGAGACCCTTGAATGCCAGCGGGCGGTCTGCCCAGTAACCGGTAATCGGGCGTATGGGTTTGCTGACCGTCATGTCGTCGCTTTCGACCGTTGCTGCGTTGCGAGCACCGCGGCCTGAGTTCGGTCCGACACGCCCAGCTTTGCAATGATCCTCTCGACATGCGCTTTGACCGTCGCGGGGCTGATCGCCAGTTGGCGGGCGATTTCCTTATTGGTCATGCCCTGTGCCACCAGATCCAAAACCTCATCTTCCCGGTCCGTCAGCAACGATATTCCATCGTTCACCCGCCCTTGGCGAACCGGTTCGCGCAATGCCGCGTTCATGAGGGTTATGGGTATTGCCGTCTGCCCCGCCAGCACCTGGTTCAACGCGAGACGTAGATCGTCTATACCCGTGTCCTTCAGCACATATCCTGCCGCACCAGCACTGAGCGCCTCGCGCACATAGGCAGGCATATCGTGCAGGGTTAACATCAATACACGCACATTTAGACCCAAGGCGACAATGCGCCGCGTTGCTTCCAGCCCGTCAATGCCGCGGCCAAGGCGCACATCCATCAAGACCAGATCCGGTTTGAGTTCGCTGACCAGCTCAACTGCCCGCTCACCAGTGGCTGCGTCACCGACAACCGCGAAGCCACTTGCCCCAAGCACAGCTTTCAGTCCTTCACGTGCCAGGTCATGGTCATCGACGATAATGATGCGTGGGAGCGCCATCGTCACAGGTTCCCACCACATTGCGCGATAACGGTAACGCCGTTTTCTGGCTTTGCTTGCCAAACAAGTCGGCCACCAATGGCCGCCATGCGTTCGCGCATTACGTCTATCCCTATTTGACCACCTAATGCGGTTGCGGCACCCATGGGTTGGATTTGGCAGCCCTTGCCGAAATCTTCTATGCGCAAAAGAAAACCACCATCACGGACCGATGAAACCAACTCTATTTCAACACGACAGCCCCGGCCTGCATGTTTGCGGATATTCGTCACAGCCTCTTGGGCCACGCGAAAAAGCGCCGTTTCAGTATTGGCTGGCCAGTTTATGCCAATGCGTTCGATTTGCGTATCAACATCAAATCCATCGCCGGCGAGAGTATCTCCAAGCGACTGAATAGCGGCTTCCAGCCCAAGGTCATCAAGTAGCGTCGGTCGCAATCCGCCAATGACTGCGCGCAACTCGGTCACTAAGTCACGAGCAATAGCGGCAAGATTGGTCCTTTCGGCCGCTGGTATGTCCGTGTTTATCATTGAACTGCCGCCCTCCAGCATCCGGGCGAGAGCAGTTGCGGTCTGGGCGACGCCATCATGAAGGTCGTGCGACACACGCCGCCGTTCGTCTTCCTGAGCGAAAAAAATGCGCCCCACCAGATTTTCGAGACGTTGCTCACGTTCCTGCAAGGCAATCAGCAACTCAGACCGTTCCCGCTCACGATTGATGCGGTCAATCGTCGTGCCCATCATTTCCAGTTGCATATGGAACGTGTCCCGATCTTCACTATCGGCAATTTGATCAAGCGAAGACAATCCTTCGATAGCAATTCGGCCTACAATGCGGTCATCATCGCCGGGTGCAGGAATGGCGATCCCTTCGCCGTCGGGACCAAGTGAAAGCACAGCGCGAGAATGGCCTACAAAATAGGCCAATTGGGCCGCAACATGATCAAGCACTTCGTTGATGCCGTCATTGCCAGCCTCTGCCATCGCACGACCGCTTACGGACAGAAGGCGCAATCGAGCCGCCCGCGCCTCTGATGCGCGGTATAGTTCGCGCAGGTGAGCGACAGTCTCGACTTCATGTGCCAATGGTGGATTATCGCGATGCATACGGCCCTATTAATGCCTTGTTGCAGAACTGCATAGGCCATGTGGCCTAAGCTGCCCGGCCCGCCACACAGCCAATTTCGCCCAGCATTGCCAGTGTCTATTTCAAACCAGTCGATTGGAGTTTGAAAGTTTTCCGGACGTCCATCCGTTTAGTTTTCCAGACATCCAGCCGTTTAGAAAGCCTGTTGTCACTTTTAGGAGTATTTCGAATGAAAAGTTTCTCGATCCGTTACGCCGCCGCAACAGCTCTGCTTCCGCTCGCAGCGCTTGCCAGCCCGGCCGCCGCCGATGATCACGGTTCAAAAACAACGGCCATCTATGCACCGATTACGCAAGATGAAGTTGAAGCTGCGCAAAAGGCATGGTGCGGGGCTCTCGTCGCCATCGCAACCGAATATGACACCAAAGGCCACAGTGCGGCCAAGACCTTAGCTGGTCAGGTTTTGGATGGCGCTTATGGCTATGCCATGGGCCCAGTGTTGTTCAAACCGACCCTTACCGTTGCGCCCCAAACCTTTCGCACAACACGTGACGGCGCGCTCGCTTATTTTGTCGGCGGGGATAAGGCCTATGCAAGCGACACTGGCTTTGCCTTGAAGGGCTGGCGCAAGTGCGAGCCTGAAAATGCAGGGATAATCATCACAGGAAATTCGGCAATTTCGATGGGCAATGTGTCGATGTGGGATAGCAAGGGCAATATGACCAAGGTTGACAAGACCTGGGGCTATACCCGCGGCGCGGACGGCAATTTGAAGATCGTCCTCCACCATTCCTCTTTGCCATATACCGCGAAGTAAAAATCGGTTTTCGAGCGGGCGGTTGCCGCCAGATTTCCCGGAATCGTCCGCTTTACCACCCGGTTCGACAACCGGCCGATGTCGTTCGCCATCATTGTCCCCCTTATAAAGGAGAACCAGAACATGAAGAAATTCTCAACCGCCATTCTGGCAACAGCCGCTACCATCGCGCTTTCAGCTCCAGCCTATGCTGGCAATCCCGAGGGTAAGTTACAGATTAAGGCATTTGCGACCGGTGTACTGCCCAACGGCGAAATCACGAACGTTCTCACCAACACGATTGGTGCGCCAGCCACCAGCGACAGCAAGGCGAGCGATTCTTATGTCCCTACTATTGCGGCTGAATATTTCCTGTCGTCGAACTTCTCGGTTGAAACCATCTGCTGCATTACGCCGCACGACGTTACCGGTGAAGGCGGGTTGGCCGGTGCGAAGCTCGTTAACGATGCCATTATCCTGCCGGCGACCGTGACGTTGAAATATCATTTCGACCTCGGCTCGGTTAAGCCTTATCTCGGGGCAGGGCCTACCCGCTTTTTCATCTTTAGCGAAGGTGTAGGCGCCGATGCTGCGCGCCTTGGCGTAACCCGCGTCAACCTGTCGGATGACTTTGGCGTCGCGCTGCAGGCAGGTGTCGACATTCCTCTAAACGACCAAGGCTTGGGATTAAGTGTTGATGCCAAGCGGTATTTTGTCGATACGACCGCCAGCTTCTACGCTGGTAACAACCTTGCCCTTCGGACTGAGCACAAGCTTGATCCATGGGTAGTAAGTGCCGGTCTGAGCTACCGATTCTAAGTTTGAGGAGAGCCAGATGTTTCGCAAAAACTTCATCCCTGCATGTGTTCTGGCAACGGCCCTTCTGCCTTGGGCTGCACAGGCTGCAGATGAGGACGCGAATATCTGGCTCGCCCAAACGGCCAATGTCGACTTGGGCAATGGTGCGGTTCTCTCGCTTGAGGCGCAGGAGCGCTTCACCAACGATGCGTCCCGCCTAGGGCAATTGCTGCTTCGCCCGGCAATCGGTTATAAGCTTAACAAGACCACAACGATGTCACTGGGATACGCCTATGTTATGACGGACCCAGTTGGTCCGGCAAAAACCCATGAGCACCGGATTTTCCAGCAGCTGTCATTCCGCCTGCTTGGCGATGGCAAAGGCGTTACGCTCACCGGACGCACCCGATTGGAGCAGCGCTTCTTCGAAAACCAAAATGGCACTGGTCTGCGGCTGCGCCAGCAATTGCGGCTGACTGCGCCACTATCAGGGAAAGTCCGCGCCATAGCCTGGACGGAACCCTTCATCGGCCTGAACGAAACGACATTTCAGCGCGATGGAATTGGCCTGTGGCGCAATTCTGCCGGGATAGCGATTCCGGTTGGCAAGAAGTTCACGCTCGAGCCCGGCTATCTCAACCAATATGTTGTAAGAAATGGTGCGGACAGGATCGACCATACAGCGAACCTGACGCTCAGCGCAAATTTCTGAGCGCTAGGGACTGCGCCCCCTGGGACCTGCCGGTACATTGCGATCGATTTGCCTGTGCCCGATCAGATTTGCGTGGCTGTCCCCGCAACAGCGTAAAGGGTCACCAAAATTCCGGCTATCAACCCGCCAGAACGATAGCTGCCCGTGCGTTGCCAGGTAAATACCGCGATGATGGCTACGGCAATGAGCACTGGCACGAACTGTATCGCGATTACGGTGCTGAGGGGGTCAAATGCGGTGATTAGTGATCCGGTCGTGAACAGCAGACCGTAAATGACACTCAGCATCACAATGAAGCCCGTGGTGAGTGTGCATATTGCGGCAATGTAACGACCCTCAATAGTGTCGCTTCGGACCGAGGCATTGGCCAGTGATCTGGTCGTTACCAGAAAAGCGAGCGTTATCGGTACAACGTAAATCGCCGCAATCGCCCACTGGCTTGCACTTGGAAGTTTAACTGCGACTACCCAAAGCCGAAAGTCTGTTTGGAACAACTGATCGACGAGCAAGAGTGCTGCATAGCCTGCCGCTACAGTCGCCAGAGCCAGCAAAATGGATTTAAACCAGTCTGATTGATGCGTGCCCGCGGACTGTCGCAACAAACGACCTATTAACAGGCTCAAGCCCGCACTGGTCAAAGCCCAGAGTGTGATTTGCGTTGTGACCGCCTGTGGGAGCCAATGCGATCCAGGCAGCAGAATATAGGCCGCAATGAACGTTGGAAAGAATAGCAACGCGGGAAGCACGGTGTTTAACGCAAAGCGCTTCCACCAAGCGCCATCGCGTTTTTCCGACGCAGGGTCCGGTGCGCCTTTCACTGAAGCGAATAGAGGCAATCGGACGAGAGCATCAAACGCACCCAACATAATCACCACGAAACCGACAAGGCCAATGCCGGTGCCAACTTCTTTCCAATACCAAATTTGATCGCTTGCCGGTTTAGCCGTGCCACCGGTGAGCGTGGTGGCAAACCAGTCAATCGCGTTCCCAATTGCTGCCGTGGATGCATGGTCGCCCGGATGAGTTGTTGCGGGCTGGTACAGCTTGCGCGCAGTCCCGTCTGCGATGGTTCCGTACAAACGGTTTTCCACAACAGGAGCGCGCGTGCCAAACAATGTTTGAAGCTTGCTGCTGCTGGCGACATCTTGCGCACGTGCAACGCCCCACATCAAATTTGAAAACTCGTCATAGCGGCTGAAAACGACCGCTACATTGCGCGGCCAGTTGGGCGAGCCTTCCTGCGCGAAGGGCGCGCCGGTTGACGATCCTTCCAGGACCATAGACGTATAAGCTGTGGGCATCGCCGCCGCAGCCGCAAGCACCGTCCAGCCGCCCATGCTGTGGCCTTCTAACCCGATTTGTCGAACATCCACCATTGGCAAGGAGCGCAAATATTTCAAACCATCAGGGCCGCCAAAGCCATTTGAGAATGCGGCGCCCTGACTGTAGCCATGGCCAGTCTGATCAAGTGACAAAACCACATAGCCCCTGCGGGCAAATTCAATCGCAAAACCGTCTTGGGTCTCGCGCGAATTGATATAGCCGTGGACAGCAAGAATACCGGGCGCTGGGGTCGCGGGGGTTGCGTTTTTCGGGACATAAAGCAATGCGCTCATCACTGTCCCATCGGTGCCTTTAAACCGTATATCCCGAACTATTGTGCCGTCCGCCGTGCGCACGCTTTGGGCAAGAAATCCGCCTGCCAGAACGATCGCCAATCCAATCAGGATCAACCACCAGCGAGGTTTCGTAACTATGGCACGAGCCATGTCTTCATGTGTGACTGACAACCGCAATACCCCCGCCCGAATTTGTTTCTTTAGACTGTAAGTCGGTGAGGTTAGTGTTGCAACTACTCGCGATACCGGATGATAAATACCGCAGCATCTGACCTTCAAAAGATCTGAGTCCATTTTGACCCGCACGGGTTTTTCGCGTTGCGACAATTCCATACAATTTGCACATTGCGCATAATGCCCCTCTGGGTATCTTTGTGATTGAACAGGCAGTGTTCTGGAGAGAACAGGATGATAAATGCGGCGATAGCGATGAACCGCTTTGGACTTGGTGCGAGACCCACTGGCACCGTGCCGGCTGACCCCGCTGACTGGCTAAAATCCCAGATAAGCAAATATGAACCGGTGTTTTCTGGCATGGCGAGCCAACCAAGTCGCGCGGACATCGCGGTTGGCTTTCGTGAATATCAGCTCGACCGCAAAGATTTTCGGGCTGCGCGAAAGGATGCCGCGGCAGCCATGGCTGCCGACGACACCCCGCAGATTGATCCCGCCAAAATCGAAAAAGTCGTCAATACACTGCGCCTTCAATATGTGGCCGCAGCCGACGCCCGAATGGATGCCGCGATCAGCAGCGATACTGATTTTGCCGAGCGATTGGTGCATTTCTGGTCAAACCATTTTGCGGTGTCGATTGACAAGCTTCCGGTGCTGGCTTTGGCGGGTGACTATGAATTCACGGCTATTCGGCCGCATGTCATGGGCAAGTTTTCAGATTTGTTGTTTGCCGCCGTCACCCATCCGGCGATGCTGCTCTATCTGGATCAGGCGCAATCGATTGGACCCAATAGCCCGCTCGCGACCAGGGTGGCTGCCAGACGCAATAAGGAACTCGGGCTCAATGAAAATTTGGCGCGTGAGATTTTGGAACTGCACACGCTTGGCGTGCGCACCGTCTACGACCAAAAGGATGTCACCGAATTTGCGCGCGCCCTGACGGGATATACCGTTGGCGGGATGGCGAAGGGGCCAATCCAGCGTGTCATGGCGCAGAATGGCAAGGACGGCGATAGTCAATTTTTCGCCGCCATTCATGAACCAGGCGACCGTGTTGTCATCGGTCGGCGTTACAGCCAACAGGGCGAGGCACAAGCGCGTGCCATTCTCTCCGACATCGCCACGCATCCGGCAACGGCAAAGCATATTGCAACAAAGCTGGCGCAACATTTTGCCGCAGACGTGCCGCCGCCAGCATTGGTGGAGCGGCTCGAAAAAAGCTTTCTTGAAAGCGGCGGCGACTTGCCCCGGCTCTACCGCACGTTGATTGAATCGCCCGAAATGTGGCTGGCCAAGCAGGCCAAGTTTAAATCGCCATGGGATTGGGTAATCTCCTCGTTGCGCGCATTGAATGTCCGGGAACTGCCCAACAGCAGGCAAAGCGTAAACTTGCTGGCGCAGCTGGGACAACCCATCTGGAAACCAGGCTCACCGGCTGGATTTAGCGACACGACCGAGAATTGGGCCGGTGGAGCAGCGCTAATGCGGCGTGTAGAGATTGCCAGCCGATTGGCCGAACGCAGTGCCAACAGGGTCGATGCCCGCACACTCGCGCCGCGTATTCTTTCAGGTCAGCTCAGCACGATGACGACCGAAAGCATTGCGCGTGCTGAGAGCCCTTCTCAGGGGCTTGCACTGATGTTGTTGTCACCTGAATTTTTGCGGAGATAGGGCCATGCTGAACCGACGCTATTTTGTCACTGCCGGTGTTTTGGGACTGGGTGTTGCCGCGTTCCCGGGAACTGGCTGGGCCGCGCCTGGCACCAACAAGAAATTTGTTTTCATCATCCAGCGCGGGGCCGCTGACGGATTGGCCACATTGGCGCCGACGGGTGACCCTGATTTTCTGCGTGCGCGTGGCGATTTGGCGGCGGATGCGGCGACGGGTATGAAGCTCGACAACCTGTTTACGCTGCATCCAGCGATGACCGAAAGCGCCAAGTTGTTTGAGCTGAAACAGGCCAGCTTCGGCCATGCATTGGCATCCTCTTATCGCGAACGCTCACATTTTGACGCGCAAAATATGTTGGAGTCCGGAGCAGGCCGTCCATATGGCCGCGATGACGGATGGATTGGGCGACTGTTGACGCTGTTGCCGCGTGATGATGCCAAAGGTCTGGCGGTTGCGCCGTCGGTCCCACTCGCCTTGCGTGGACCAATTGTAGCGAACAGCTATGCACCGTCACGTATGCCTGATGCCGATTCAGACCTTATGTCGCGCTTGACCAACCTATATGCAGAGGATGCTCAACTTTCTGCTTTATGGAGTGGCGCGCAAGCCGCCGAAGCCATGGCTGGCGTACCTGCTGATCAGGCGCTTAAGGGTGGCGCTGCGCTGGGCCAGATGACTGCGGGACTGATGCAGGGTCCGAATGGTGCACACGTGGTAATGTTGGAAACAAATGGCTGGGACACCCATTTTCAGCAAAAGGGTCGACTAAATGGCGCGCTCAAGCAACTTGATGCGCTCATTGGTGCACTCCGCGATGCCCTTGGCAGTGAATGGAGCAATACGTTGGTGATGGTGGCCACAGAATTTGGCAGGACCGTCGCATTCAATGGTACGGGCGGCACCGATCACGGCACGGCGTCAGCAGCTATGCTCTTTGGTGGCGCGCTAGCGAACGGGGGCAATATTGTCGCTGATTGGCCGGGGATGAAGGCATCGCAATTATATGAGGGTCGCGACCTCAAACCTACCATGCGGTTTGAACAGTTCGCCAGCGACGCATTGGCGCGGCATTATGCTTTAGATCCTGTCAGGACGAGGGCGTCGTTGTTTCCTGATTTCGCATAACGCGAAATGACACGAAAAAGCCCGCCACTGCACGGGGCAGAGCGGGCTCAATATCGTTAGAGAAAAGCCTATTACTTGGCTTCTTCCTTCATGCTCTTGCCAGCGTCTTCAACGGCTGCGCCGGCTGCTGCTGTTGCGTCCTTGGCTGCACCGGCAGTTGCGTCAGCGGCTTCACCAGCGGCTTCTGCGGTCGCGTCAGCGGCGCCTTCAGCAGCGGTCATTGCGTTTTCTGCGCCAGCTTCAACAGCTTCGCCAGTTGCGTCGGCTGCTTCGGCGGTTTCTTCAGCTGCCTTATCGCCAGCTTCGCCGCATGCAGCGAGCGAAATTGTGAATGCGAGAGCAGCAACAGTTGCGACAACTTTCTTCATCTTAGTTCTCCTGAGTCCCATAAATCCCTAGCGGGTAGCACGGCGTAACGGATGAAGGCCGTCATGCGCAACTATTTTTCTGTACCCCGCGAAATGCCCCATTGGCGCGCCACGGTGTAACCAAGATAGCCTGTGCCAAACAGGGCGTATAATGGCTCGGGCAGGCCATTTAGATAAGCATTCATGCCGGCCGCAATGTTCGCAGCGGCTTCGGGCCGGATGGCGGCAATCAGTCCCATTGGAATGGACCAAAGCAGCATCGCATAGATAACATACAGAAAACTCGGGCGCGCCCGGCTCGTCCAAGGGTCTGCGGATTGTGCTTCGGCCAATATGCCCGACAGTTGCGCTTTCACATTTTCGAGTTCCTGGCTGCCTTGTAGTTTAAGCAGTTCAAGCTTGGCTGCATCCCGCGCCTTGGGATCGGGAATGATCTTGTCGATGATACTGGCAATCGGCCCAATCAGCCCGTCGATGAGTGCCATGATATTTTCCTTTCGAATTATCCGATACGGTTCGATAGCCAGCCATAGAGAAAGGCCTCTTGTGACGGCCGTGCCTCGGCCAGCCGTACATAATGGGCGCCCTGCAGCGCATCGATTGCCTTTAACAGGACCGTTTCTGCCGACGGGCCACGTCTATCAAAAAAGGCAGATAGTGCGTCCAAGGTGGCGGGTCCCATTTTTCGATCGACGGCGATATCTGCATAGTCGCGCCCATTGCGGTTTAACGCGTTCAACGCGCGTTGCAGAAAGCCGGTGGCGGTTCCGGTGCCCATGTTGACGCCAGTATCAAACAGCTCTGCAGCCAAATCTGGCGCAATTCCGGCGACGTCAGCGAAGCCCGGTACATCCCAATATATGCGTTTGTAAATCGCTGCGGCTTCATTTCGGGGCAGCTGGCGCATATTGTCATGATAGCCCTGCCGACGCGCCACTGCTTCTGTAATGCCCCAACGGGTGGGGCCGCCTCTGTCCGCCGGATGATTTACATAATCGCCTTCGCGGGCAATTAAATCATCAATCAGATCGTCAATATGTTCCACTGGCATCGAGTCCTCACTTTCAAACCAGCAATAACCAATATGGTTATTTGTAGGAAAGTGAAAAGCGCAAAGCCGCAGCGCTGGCGCGTTGCGGTCGGATATGATCAAGTTTTTCGAATAATTGGTCGGGACGACAGGATTCGAACCTGCGACCCCCACACCCCCAGTGTGATGCGCTACCAGGCTGCGCTACGTCCCGACCGCCAAAGACCTCGCTGAGGCCAGTGGAAGCGCGCCTATATGGCGCTAGTTTGCTAAAAGCAAGCGCGGTTTGGACGCTTTGACGTTGCGTCAGTTGGGTGCAGGTGATAATCGCGCCCGATTGTTTCAGGACCGCGCCTGCATTGGGCGCTTTTTTTAATTGTGAGGTTTCCGATGGAGTTTGTTATCTTGGGCGCTGCTACTGGTGGCGCGGGTGGTTCGGCTTTTTTTGTTCAGCTGTTCCCTCTGCTTCTGATCTTCGTCGTCTTCTACCTTTTCCTCATTCGTCCGCAGCAAAAGCGCGCCAAGGAGCATGAAGCGAAAATCAACGCGGTTCAGAAGAATGATGAAGTTGTTACTGCAGGCGGCCTGATGGGCAAGGTAACGAAGGTTGCTGATGACTATGTCGAAGTTGAAATCGCGCCGAATGTGCGGGTGAAGGCTGTCAAATCAACCATCGCCAACGTTCAGTCGCGCGGTACCAAAGCCGCTAACGATTAATCGCCGGGGTTGAACAGCAGATATGCTGACCCCAAATTCCGTCTTTCCAGTTCGTTCGGACCCAGCCTATGCTTGATTTCCCCCGTTGGCGCGTATGGATGCTCAACACTCTGATTATTCTGGGTGTGCTTTTCGCCATACCAAGCGTGTTGCCTACCCACATTAGAGCGCAACTCGCACAATTTGTGCCGACGCCGACCATTAATCTTGGTCTCGACCTTGCCGGTGGTAGCCACATTCTGCTTGAGGCCGATACGTCGCAGCTTGCCGAGACACGTCTGGAAGCGTTGGAAGATAGCGTCAGAACGGCCATGCGCCGAGCTGAACCACGCATCGCAATTTCGGATGTATCGCGCACGAACGGGCAGTTGAGTTTTACAGTCGATAGTCCAGCGCAGGTTGATGCCGCACGCGAGGCTTTATTACCGATCACCAGCAATGCGACAGGTAGCCGCGACTGGAATATCGGGGTGAATGACGGCAACCGCATGATCCTGACACCAGCGGGCGCAGGCAATGAAACAGCGCTCGACCAAGCGATGGACACCGCCAAGGACGTGATTGATCGCCGTATCAACGCGTTAGGTACGCTTGAGCCAACAATCATCCGTCAGGGTGACAACCGCATCGTTGTTCAGGTCCCCGGATTGGATGATCCCGAGGCCCTGAAGGCATTGATCGGCAAGACCGCCAAGCTTGAGTTCAAGCTCGTCGACGAACAAGCCGATCCCGATCAGACCGCGCAGGGTAAGGCCCGCGTTGGCAGTCAGGTCTTGCCTTATCCCGATAACCCCTCCGGTCTGCCGACGATTGCTGTGCGCCGGTTGGGCGGTATTTCGGGGGACAAGCTGGTCAAAGCGGACCCGACATTCGACCCGCAGACCAATGAACCTGCGGTCACCATCCAGTTCGATTCCGAAGGCGGGCAGAAATTTGCCCGGATGACTCAACAGAACGTAAACAAGCTGTTCGCCATCGTTTTGGACGGACAGGTTATTTCGGCACCGCAAATTCGCGAGCCCATCTTTGGCGGCGTCTCCCAGATCTCCGGAAGCTTCACGACGGAGAGTGCCAATGCGCTGTCCATCTCGCTTCGGTCAGGCGCGTTGCCGGTTGATCTGAAGATTGTTGAGGAGCGCTCGGTTGGCCCAGACTTGGGTGCCGACTCCATCCGCCGCGGCGTTCTGGCGGCGGTCATCGGGACGACAGCCATTCTGGTTTTGATGTTCCTCGTCTATGGCCGCTTCGGTATGTACGCCAACTTCGCGTTGGTCATTAACGTTGCCATGATCCTTGGTGTGATGGCCTTTGCCAACGCAACGCTGACCTTGCCGGGGATTGCCGGCTTCGTGCTGACGATCGGTGCAGCTGTTGATGCGAACGTGTTGATTAACGAACGCATCCGTGAAGAGTTGAAACGTGGGCGCCGTGTCGTTCAGGCGATTGAGTTCGGCTACAAAGAAGCCAGTCGCGCGATTTTCGATGCGAACAGTACCAACGTCATCGCTGCGGTACTGCTGTTCATTTTCGGCTCCGGACCAATTCGCGGTTTCGCGGTGGTTCTGATGATCGGGATTGTCACTTCGGTTTTCACCGCCGTTACCATCACGCGCATGTGGGTTTCACGCTGGGTTAAGCGCACACGCCCCCATGAACTGACGATTTGAGGATATAGATATGAAACTGCTCAAAGTCGTTCCTGACGATACAAATATCGATTTCCTGAGATGGCGGACCTGGGCCTTTGGCATCAGTCTGTTGCTGATGGTCGCGTCGGTTGGATTGGTGGCAACAAAGGGTCTGAACTTTGGCGTCGATTTCATCGGCGGCCAGATGATCCGCGCGACATTTACACAAAGCACTTCTGCGCCCGTCACCGAGCTCCGCGAAACCGTAGCGAATCTTGGCTATGGCGACCCGACTATTCAGCGTTTCGGCGCTGAAAATCAGGTCTCAATCCGTATGAAGCTGCCTGACGGTGCGGACAAGAACCCAGAACTTGCCAATGCCATGGCGACGAAAATCACTGACACATTGAAGGCTGGTCACCCTGATGTCCGCATTGACGGCGTTGACTCGGTTTCTGGTAAAGTGTCGGAAGAGTTGTTCAGCAAAGGCATCCTTGCGCTGCTCGCAGCGATGGCTGGTGTATCGATTTACATCTGGTTCCGGTTCGAATGGCAATTCGGTGTCGGCGCCATCTGGTCGCTTCTTCACGACGTAACACTTACCTTTGGGCTGTTCGCGTTGACGGGGTGGGAGTTCGACCTGAACATCATCGCTGCCTTGCTGACGATTATCGGCTATTCGTTGAACGATACCGTCGTTGTGTATGACCGTATTCGCGAAAACCTGATGAAATTCCGCAAGATGGAAATGGCATCGCTGCTCAACCTCTCGGTCAATGAAACATTGTCCCGCACGGTCATGACCAGCGTCTCGATCTCGTTGCCGCTGATCGTCCTCGTGCTGTTCGGACCCGATGTTATTTTCGGGTTCAGTGCCGCCATGGCGTTCGGTATCGTCGTCGGGACCTATTCGTCGATCTATCAGGCTGCGCCAATCCTGATTTGGCTCAAGGTCGGTTCTCACAGCTTTGTGCCAACCGATGAGGTCGGCTCAAAGGCCGAGCGCATCAGCGAAGGTTTTGATCCTCAACCTTGATGTCCGGATACCGTTCGGAAAAAATCGGCTAACTGGCGGGCATTTTCTTTCCAAGAGAATGCCCGCACGTTCGCGCTGACGTCCGCTGGCTGCGGTGGGTTGGCCAATATGGACCGCACCGCATCTGCGATGGCTTGCGGGTCTTGGGCAACTATCCGTCCCGCTGCGTCGTTTTTCATGAGCTCACGAATGCCGCCCACGTCGCTTGCAACGATAGGTGTGCCGCAGGCAAGCGCCTCAACCCATGCGTTGGCGAGCCCCTCGCTGGATGATACCAATGCCATGATGTCGGCTGCGGCAAACAAAGCTGGCAAGTCATCATGCGGCACCGCGCCCATGAAGCGCACCCGTTCGCTGACGCCAAGCTGCTTTGCCAAGCCGCGCAATGCCGCCTCACTCTCGCCCGTGCCTGTCAGCACGAGCGAAGCATTAGCTAACGCTGTTAGCGCTTCTATCAGCAGCCTTTGGTTCTTGCGCGGAACCAAAGCCCCAACGCACAATATCACTGGACCAGTAAGGCCAAGTCGCGCCTTTTCCGCTGCGCGATCACGCGGCAGAAAACGCCCTTGGTCTAATCCCGTATAATGGACGCGGATTTTGTCCGCGTTCATCCCCATAGCTGCCATGTCGGACTTGAGAGCACCAGATACGGCAAGCAATCCGGCCGCTTTGTCGGCTGCATCAATTATCTGGCTGCGACAACCGCGTTGCTGCCCCCAATAATGGATATCAGCACCGCGCGCTTTAATCGTGAATGGTATACCAAGCGCGTCGGACAGGCGCATTGCGGCTGGGCCGTCCGGATAGAAGAACTCGGCATCGATGAGGTCGAAAGGCGTTTCGCGATGCAACTGCTGGACGAGTGGCAGTATCGCGCGGGCAATGGCGGCGGGATTACGTGCACCGCCTATTACAGGAATCGCAATGAATTTCGGACGGTACACCTCAAGTCCACGCCAGCTTTCGTTCTCCAATGCTTTCAGGTCTGACTGCCCCGAGGCGTTGCTGAGCGGCCAAGGCGCGGTTCCGATTGGGTTGATAACCGTTACCGCGAAGTCCGGCACTTCCGACAGAGCGTGCGTCTGACGCTCAACGAATATGCCGAAATTGGGCCGGTTGGATGCCGGAAACAATGTCGAGAGCGTAAGTATCCGCACCGGACGCTCTATAGCTTGCGGACAAGCCGGACGGCTTTCGCAATCCACGCCGGATCCGTGACGACTTGCTGCCGCGCACCTGCCTCCAGCGGCAGCAGATGGAGCTTGCCTGCCTCGCGGCCCAATAGCCGGCCAAAGAGAAAGCGGCCGCCAGGCCGGGGAACTAGAACGTCGAGATTGATCGCAGATCCAAAAGCATCGGGCTGAATCTGCTCCAGCCATAACTCGTCGCCACGGCGATATTCGCCCGTTGCCGCTGCGATCCGAAGGCCAACCATCGTCCCGCCCACGTTCGGCACCATGATGCGTTCTTCCTTGGTCGGGGCGTGTGTTCCGTCTTCGCTTAAGATCGCTGCGACCGGCAAAAACTGCTGATCTGGAAGAGCAACCAAGTCGCTTGATTCAACGCCTAAAGCATCCGCAATGCGGTTAATCCAAATCAGCGATAGTACCCGCGTCCCTGTTTCAAGCCGTCCAATCGTCTGCGCCGTTGTGGCCGGTTTGCAGCGTTCTGCCACGTCGGCAAGGGTAAGCCCCTTGGCCCTGCGAACATCACGAATACGGCTTTGCATAGGACACTCCATCACCAGATAGGTTTTTTCTTTCCTACAATATTTACCACATGGCAAGGGTGATTCGATATTCAACCGGAGAATAGATATGCCCAATAAAACCGTTTCAAATCATAACGCGCCAGATCCTCGGTTATTGGCCGAACGCGGGTTGTTGGAAAGCGGCCCAGTGCCGCGCAACGCGAGAGTGCGCCGCACAGTTACCGTGAACCTCGCGGAATCGCCACTTTCGTGGTTGCATGCACGCGGCCATTTGTCGGACCGGCAAATGCTGGCGGGCGAAACGTTGCGCCGCGATTATGAATCTGCGGCGCTTGGACCACATGTCACCATGTCGTGGGAAAATATCCCGCTTGGACGGCAAAAGCGCGCTGCGCCGTCTGGCTTGAACCGAACCGAACGGATGATGAGCGCCAAGGCGCGGTTCGATAACGCCTTGTCCGCGCTCGGGCCTGACCTGCCGGATATTGCATGGCGCGTGATCTGTGTTGGCGAGAGTATGCCCGCGGCAGAACGCGAGATGTCATGGCCAGTTCGGTCGGGAAAGCTCGTATTGAAAATTGCGCTCGACCGGCTTGTGACCTTCTATCGCATACCCGGTTAAGTCGCGGCTTCCTCGACTATCATGGCCAGTTCAAGCCAGCGTTCCTCTGCCACGTCTTTTTCGGCGCGCAGTTTTTCGGTCTTGGCCGTCAGCTCGGCAAAGCGTGCGGGGTTTTGCGTGTATAGGGCAGGTTCACCCATTTCTTTTTCGGCAGCCGCAACCTCTGCATCGATTTCGGCGATGCGGGCAGGTAGCAGATCATAGTCGCGCTGGTCCTTGTAAGTCAGCTTGATCTTCTTTGCAGGGGCTGGCGCTGCTGATGTCGGCGTTGCCTTGGCAGTGCTCTTTGCAGATGAGGGCTTATCCCGCCGGTCTCGCTTCTCTTCCCAATCCGCATAGCCGCCGGCGATGATGTCGACATGGCCGGACCCGTCAAGGCCAAGCGTGAGCGTAACTGTGCGGTCCAGAAAGTCGCGGTCATGGCTGACAATCAGGACGGTGCCGTCATAGTCGGAGATTACTTCTTGCAACAGGTCCAGTGTTTCAAGGTCGAGGTCGTTGGTCGGCTCATCAAGCACAAGCAAATTGGCTTCACGCGCAAATTCGCGGGCAAGGAGAATTCTTGACTGTTCGCCGCCCGATAATGTGCCGATGCGCGCATCGATTAATGACGGATCGAACAGAAACTCTTTCAGATAGCCCTGAACATGCTTGCGCACACCGCGCACATCAACCCAGTCGCCGCCATCTGCCAACACGTCACGCACCCGTTTTTGTGGGGTTAGCAGCTTGCGTTGCTGGTCAATGACAATACCCGTCAGCGTGGGTGACAAAGTGATGCTGCCGGTATCGGGGGCCGTTTCGCCGGTGAGAAGACGGATTAATGTGGTTTTTCCCGCGCCATTTGCGCCAACGATGCCAATTCGGTCACCGCGTTGAACACGCAACGTGAAATCTTTGATGATCGTGCGCTGACCAAAGCTTATGCCTACGCCTTGGGCGTTGATGACGGTTTTGGTTTTGCTGTCATCACTCGATGCGCCAAGCTTGGCCGTGCCTTGCGGGCCAATCATGGCTGCGCGGGCTGCGCGCATTTCCCAAAGCTTTGCCAAGCGGCCCTGATTGCGCTTACGCCGCGCAGTCACACCACGTTCGAGCCAGTGCGCTTCAATTTTCAACTTTGCGTCAAGCCGACTGGCATTGCGCGCATCTTCGGCGAACACCTGTTCCGTCCAGACATCATAGCCACCAAAGCCAATCTCGTTCCTGCGCAGCAGGCCTCGGTCCAGCCAGAATGTCTGCCGCGTCAATCGCGTTAGAAACGTCCGGTCATGGCTAATTACCATGAAGGCACCGCGATACCGCGTTAGCCATTCTTCGAGCCACTCAATCGCGGCAAGATCCAAATGGTTTGTCGGCTCATCCAAAAGCAGCAGGTCAGGCTCGCTGGCCAGCGCGCGACAGATGGCGGCGCGCCGTTTTTCTCCGCCGCTTGCGGTCTTTGCCTCACGATCTAGGTCGATGCCCAATTGGTCCGCAATTGCACGAACGGCATATTCGGGCGGACCCTTTTCGCCATGCACGGCAAAGTCGACCAGCTTTTCAAACGCCGAAACATCCGGGTCTTGCTCTAGCATCACGATATTCGTGCCGGGCACCACGACGCGATTACCTTTGTCAGCCTCGACACTGCCCGCCACCAATTTCATCAATGTCGTTTTGCCCGCACCATTGCGGCCAATGAGCGCAAGGCGGTCGCGTGCGCCAATGAACAGGTCAATATCCTGAAACAGCCAGCCACCACCTTGCTGTAGAGAGAGCTTTTCGAATGCGAAGATTGGGGGTTGAGACATGGTCACGGGCGGATAGGGCGGGTGCCGCCGTATTGCAACCGTCACGGCAAAGTCATGCTGAACTTGTTTCAGCATCGCACTTGATGCATTCGAGGGAAATTAAGGCCCTGAAACATGTTCAGGGTGACGGGTGGGGCAAATGAGAATGCGCAGTATCTATCTCAACGGCGAATATGTCCCCGAAACCGAGGGCAAAGTGTCGGTGTTCGACCGGGGCTTTTTGTTCTCTGACTCGGTGTACGAAGTTGTCTCGGTGCTTGGTGGCAAACTCGTGGATTTCGAAGGCCATGTGCAGCGGCTCGCCCGCTCGCTTGGTGAACTGGGCATCAAAGGCGCACCTGAAGCAGCAACATGGCTTACAATTTGCCGCGAACTGGTCGCGCGCAACGCTGTCGAAGAAGGCATGATCTATTGGCAAGTCACGCGCGGTGCGCCGACCGATCGCGACTTTGTCTTCCCACCTGAGGGCACGCTCCCGACGGTTCTTGCCTTTAGCCAAAGCCGATCACTGGCGGACAATCCATTGGCCAAGCGTGGCATTCGTGTGGTGACCTTACCTGACCTGCGCTGGGGCAGGGCCGATATCAAGACCACACAATTGTTGTACGCGTCACTCATGAAAAACGAGGCGATTGCCCGCGGGGTTGATGATGCATGGATGGAGCGCGGCGGCGTAGTGACAGAGGGGACCGCGCAAAATGCGCATATCATTACGCAAGATGGCATGCTTGTCACGCACCCGCTCAACCGCGAAATTCTGCATGGCATAACCCGCGCAGCCATTTTGCCATTGGTCGCGCATACCATCGAAGAGCGGCCGTTCTCGGTCGCAGAGGCGGAACAAGCAGCTGAAGCTTTCGTTTCGTCGGCATCAGGCTTTGTGATGCCAGTCGTTGAAATCAACGGAAAAACCATCGGTGATGGCAGTCCCGGTTCGGCAACGGTTCATCTTCGCGAGGCCTATATCGATTGGGCACGCCAAACCGCGACGTAAGTGGTTGGCTTAAAACAGGAGTATTTTATGCGTAGAATTATTTTTGCCGCGTTGCTGGCAACCACAGGTTTGGTATCGGGCGAAGCCATGGCCACGCAAGTCAATATAACCGCGGCAAACCCTGTCATTGATCTGACGATAACCGAGTCAGTCGACGCCAAGCCGGACATAGCCACTTTCTCGACGGGCGTCCAAACTATGGCGCCAACGGGAAGTGAGGCGGTTCGGGCGAATAATGTGCAAATGGCTTCGGTCGTCGCCCGGCTTAAGAAATTGGGTATTGCAGAACGGGATATCCAAACCACACAGATTAGCCTCAGCCAGCAGTTCGATTATCGTGACGGGCAGCAGGTGTTCAAAGGCTATCAGGCTTCGAATATGGTCAACGCCAAATTGCGGGACCTGAAAAAGCTGGGCGCGTTTGTGGATGCCCTCGCTGTAGATGGCGCCACAAGCTTCAATGGTCCGACGTTTAGCGTTGATGACGACAGTACATTTCGTGCTGCTGCGCGCGACAAGGTTTGGGCAACGGCCATGAACCGCGCGCGCGGTCTGGCACGAAAGGCCGGCTACACCGATGTGCGCGTATTGCGCGTTGAAGAGACTGACAGTCAGGGCGACGGATATTCAGGACCAATGATGGTGCGCGCTATGGATGCTTCTGAAAAGTCGACACCAATCGCGCCCGGTGAACTAAGCTTAGGGGCGACGCTTTCATTCACTTTTGAAATGGTGAAATAATCTTGTCGGAGGCCGGTTGGATGATGGGCCTCCATTCATTTTACGTTCAATGCTATGGGGGTAGTGCGCAAGAATGTTAAACCGAACCTTAGTTTTTGCAGGACTGTCCGCAATTGCGTTGCTCGCTGCCTTTCCCGCGGATGCACGTCGCGGTGAACAGGACGATGCGCGTCAGGATATGGCGGCCGGGAAGGTGAAGCCCTTGCGCGAAATCGAGGCAAGCGTCGTACCGCGGATGCGCGGGATGCAGTATCTTGGGCCTGAATATGACCCAAGTGCGCAGGTATACCGGCTGAAGTTCATCAACAAGGACCGAGTTATCTTCGTTGATGTAGATGGCAAAACCGGCAGCGTATTGCGCCAACGCTGATTGGATTTTGCGGCAGGCAGCGAATCTGCTAGCCCGATTCCGACATAATTTTTAACATTTGAAGGGGACAGCATGCGCATCTTAATCGTCGAAGACGAACCCACCTTGGGCAAGCAACTGAAGTCCACCCTTGAAGGGGCTGGATATGCGGTCGATTTGTCTACCGATGGCGAAGACGGCCATTATATGGGTTCAACCGAGAATTATGATGCGGTCATCCTTGACCTTGGCCTGCCCGAAATTGACGGCCTGACCGTTCTCGATCGCTGGCGCAAGGAAGGCAGGAAGTTCCCTGTTTTGGTTCTGACTGCGCGTGATAGCTGGTCGGACAAGGTTGCTGGTCTTGATGCCGGTGCCGACGATTATCTGGCAAAGCCGTTCCAGACCGAAGAGCTCATCGCGCGTCTTCGTGCGCTCATCCGCCGTGCATCAGGCAATGCCTCGTCCGAGCTTACCGTTGGCGAGGTTCGCCTTGATACGCGGTCGGGTCGTGTCACGCTTGATGGTCAGCCCGTGAAATTGACAGCGCAGGAATATAAGCTGCTGTCCTATCTTATGCACCACAAGGGCAAGGTCGTTTCGCGGACAGAACTGATTGAACATATTTACGATCAGGATTTCGACCGCGATTCCAACACGATTGAAGTGTTCGTAACGCGCATCCGCAAGAAGCTTGGTCAGGATGTCATCTCGACGATCCGTGGCCTCGGCTACAGCCTTGAGGAACCCGTCAGCTGAACCCGCCGGTCGCCATTCAAACGGCCAATCAAGCACCGACGTGGCGAAGCCAGTTTCAGAGTACGGGTTCGCTTACCCGCCGGATGATTCTGACCGCTGCGGCGTGGATTACGATATTGTTGATTGGCGGCGGTGCAGCGCTTGACCGCGTGCTGACCAATTCGGTCGAGCAGAATTTCGATAATCAGCTTGAATATGTTCTGACGGCGATGATTGCTTCCGCTGAGATCGGTCCCGATGGTGAAATCCGGATGAACCGCCCATTGGGCGATCAGCGTTTTCTTGAACCTAATAGCGGTCTTTATTGGCAAATCACCGGCGAAGGCGCGATGCCATTTCCATCTCGGTCATTATGGGACCGAGCGCTCAACGCGCCTGTCGATCACAACGACCAAGCAGTCCATTTTCGGAACAGCAACGAATTCACCGACGAACCCTTGCGCATCGCCGAGCGTGCTATCCGGCTCCCTGATTCTGACATCGCGTGGACGTTCATGGTCGCGCAAAGCCGCGACAGTCTTGATGGGCAAATTACGGAATTGCGTTCTGTTCTCGTCACAAGCTTTCTCTTGCTGGCGCTCGGCCTCATCATCCTGGCGGCGCTCCAAACATTTTACGGTCTATGGCCCCTGCGTGCCGTGCGCAAGGCGATTGCGCAGATGCGCAGCGGCCGCGAAAGCCGCGTTACCGACGCTTTGCCTGACGAAGTCATGCCGATGGTCAACGAGCTGAATGCCTTGCTTGACCATAATGAGAAGCAGGCGGAAGAATCGCGGCGTCATGCTGGGAACTTGGCCCACGCACTTAAGACGCCGCTCACGGTCATCATGAACAGTGCCACTGCACAATCCCCTGATCTCGCCGAAACCGTCATTCGCGAAGCAACCACGATGCGGCGTCAGGTTGACCACCATTTGGCGCGTGCGCGTGCAGTTGGCCGCCGTGGCCACAGCCATAGCCGCGCGCAAGTCTGGGACAGCCTCGAGTCGGTCGAGCGTGCCGTGAGTCGCCTATATTCTCACGTCCGGCTCGATATGGCAGGCGATAAGGAAATAGCGGCGCGCGTTGAACGCCAGGACCTTGATGAGATGCTTGGAAACCTCATCGAAAATGCAGCGAAATATGGTGGCGGAAGCGTGTTTGTAACGGTTGAGGACGCTGGCGATTTTGTTGAAATGCTGGTCGAAGACGACGGCAAAGGCATTCCGGAAGGCGAGCGTGAGCGCTTGTTCGACAGGGGCGCGCGTCTCGATACCGGCAAGCCTGGCACCGGGCTTGGCTTAGCGATTGTTCGCGATGTTGTGGAAATTTACGGCGGAACCGTCCGGCTTGAAGAAAGCGAAGATTTGGGCGGGCTTCTCGTGCGGCTTAGGTTACCCAAAGCAATAAGCTAATCAGCCTGCGTCGCGGATCTGCTGATGGTGACGGATAACCTCATCGATGATGAAACGCAGGAACTTTTCGGTAAAATCCGGATCAAGCTTCGCGTCGCGGGCCAGTTGCCGAAGCCTTTCAATCTGACGTTCCTCGCGTGCAGGGTCAGCTGGAGGCAGCGCAGATTTGGCCTTAAATTCCCCTACCGCCTGCGTTATTTTAAAGCGCTCGGCCAACATGAATACGAGCGCAGCATCGATATTGTCGATGCTCTCACGAAAACGGGTGAGGGTTTCTATGTCGTCCATGCGCGCATCCTGTGCCGATAATGACCGCAGTGGACAAGAGGAAATACGCCATTTGCACTTGCCTTGCGACGCGGCTGTCGTCAGAGCAGTGGGATTATGACGGCAACAATACATAAAATCGGCGGAAATCGCGCGCCATCTTTGGAACCAATGTTCAAGCTGGTCGCACCCGGAATGAACAAGGTAAACGCGGTCATTCTTGATCGGATGCAGTCAGAAATCCCGCTTATTCCTGAACTGGCCGGACATCTCATCGCTGGCGGCGGCAAGCGGATGCGCCCGATGCTGACATTGGCCTGCGCGAAGCTTCTCGATTATCCCGGTGACCGCCATCACAAGCTAGCCGCCGCCGTCGAGTTTATTCACACGGCCACGTTGCTGCATGATGATGTCGTAGACGGCAGCGACATGCGCCGCGGCAAAACCGCTGCTAATTTGATTTTCGGCAACCCAGCTGCAGTATTGGTGGGCGACTTCCTGTTCAGCCGTTCGTTTGAGTTGATGGTTGAGGACGGATCGCTCAAGGTTCTCAAAATATTGTCGAACGCGTCGGCCGTGATTGCCGAGGGCGAGGTCAACCAGTTGACGGCACAGCGCCAGATTTCGACAACTGAAGAGAAATATCTGGAAATCATCGGTGCGAAAACGGCGGCCTTGTTTGCAGCGGCCTGCCGAATTGCCGCGGTCGTTGCGGAAAGTGGCGATGCGCAAGAAATGTCGCTGGACGCTTATGGCCGCAATTTGGGCATTGCATTTCAATTGGTCGATGACGCCATTGATTATGTTTCCGATGGCGCGACCATGGGCAAAGACAGCGGCGACGATTTCCGCGACGGCAAGGTAACTTTGCCCGTCATTTTGGCCCATTGCCGCGGTAATGCGGAGGAACAGAAGTTCTGGCGAGACGCGATGCTTGGCAACCGCATTGCCGACGCAGATTTAGTCCATGCGCGCACGTTGCTGCAGGCGCACAACGCGATTGACGATACGCTGGATCGTGCACGGCATTATGGCCAACGGGCTATTGACGCGATTGCGCATTTCCCCGCCGGTGAAGCCAAGTCTGCGCTGACTGAGGCGGTCGAATTCGCAATAGCACGGGCATATTGATCGCACGGTCAGTGCCGCTGATGCACAGGCGCAATTCATGACCACAGCCGGAATCCCTTATGGCTGAACAGATATCGGACCAAACGCTGCCCGTCATGGCCGTTATGCCAGATTTGCTGGCGTCGTTGCGTGTGGCGTCAAACGCAGTCCTCATTGCACCACCCGGGGCAGGCAAGACGACTATGGTCGCACCAGCTTTGTTGAATGAGCCCTATTGCGATGGCCAAATCTTGCTGCTGTCCCCGCGCCGCCTCGCCGCACGTATGGCGGCGGAACGCATTTCCGAGGGGCTGGGCGAAGCGGTCGGTGGACGGGTTGGCTACACGACACGGCTGGATAGCAAACAAGGCCCCAATACCCGCATCTTGGTGATGACGGAGGGCATTTTCAGGAACCGTATCATCAGTGATCCCGAGCTTTCGGGCGTTTCTGCGGTATTGTTCGATGAAGTCCATGAACGCAGCATCGATAGTGACTTTGGGCTGGCGCTTGCCCTTGAGGCGCAGGCCGCATTCCGGCCAGACCTGCGTTTGCTTGCGATGTCCGCAACGCTGGATGGTTCCAGATTTTCCCAGTTGATGGGCGACGCGCCGGTTTTGGAGAGCGATGGCAAAAGATGGCCGCTGGATTTCCAATATGTCGGCCGGCGCGCCGAGCAACCGATCGAAACGGATATTGTTCGCGCTGTCCGCCAAGCGCTGTCTGAGGACGATGGCGACATTCTCGTTTTCCTTCCAGGCGTGCGGGAAATAGATCGCGCGGTGGATGCCCTCGGCAATATTGGCGGGGACATCGTCGTACATAAATTGCATGGCCAGATTGACCCGGCGGCGCAAAGGCTGGCGGTCCGACGCGATGCGCAGCAGCGTCGCAAGCTAATCTTCGCCACCAACATCGCCGAGACCAGCCTGACCATTGATGGCGTTCGCATCGTCATCGATAGTGGCTTGGCAAGGCGCGCGCGGTTTGATCAGTCGGCTGGCGTCACGCGTCTGGTAACCGAGCGCGCGAGCCTGTCTGCGGTCACGCAGCGGGCAGGGCGCGCCGCGCGGCAGCAGGCGGGCGTGGCGTATCGGCTGTGGCAGGAGGCAGGCAATGGTGGGCTACCTCCATTCGACCCGCCGGAGATATTGGAAAGCGACCTTGCGCCCCTGCTGCTCGACAGCGCGCGTTGGGGAGAGAATGACCCGGCGAAATTGCGCTGGCTTGATAACCCGCCAGCACCCGCGATCCAGCAAGCGCGAAAGTTGCTGTTGTCCATCAACGCACTCGACGCGTCCGGACATATTACGCAGCACGGGATAAACCTCGCTGACATGCCATTGCCGCCGCCGCTAGCGCATATGGTGGTTGAAGCATCAAAAAGCGGGCAGGGCGAGGATGCGGCCATGCTGGCTTTGTTGCTGCAGGAACGCGGGCTTGGCGGGCAAGGCGAGAATATCGAAACGCGATTTGAGAGATTTGTCGGCGAACGCAGCCCAAAGGCTGATGCCGCACGCAAGCTGGCGCAGCGTATCGCGCGGATGTGCAGTGGTCGCGAAAGCGGACAAGAGCCGCTCAGCGTCGGTGGCCTCATCGCCACCGCCTATCCGGACCGCATTGCCAAGCGCCGTGATGGCAAGGGCGAAAAATGGATTAGCGCTATGGGGCGTGGATTGCAGTTGGACACGGCTTCTTTATTGGCACGCGAAGAATGGCTCGCGGTGGCCGATGTTCAAGGCGCTGCATCCGGCGCACGCATACTGTCCGCTGCGGCACTGACGGAAGCAGAGATACTCAGCCGTTTCGCCGAACGCGTAACGCAGGAAGAAGTCTTGTCCTACGATAAAAGCGTCGACCGTGTGGAGGCGCGCGTGCAGCGGCGGCTCGGCGCGATAGTCTTGAGTGAAGGACGGGTAGAAAAACCCGACCAGACGGCCGTGGCGCATGCGTTACTCGGTGCTCTACGCGAAGTGGGCGTTGCGGCACTGCCTTGGTCAAAGGCGGCGCTCGCGCTACGTGAACGCGCACAATTTGCAGGCATATCGGGAGTGAGTGACGTTTCGCTAGCCGACACGGCAGAGCAATGGCTATTGCCGCTGCTGATGGGCGTGAACCGGCTGCGCGATATATCTCCCTCGGCATTGTCTGCTGCGCTCGACAATATGCTTGGCTGGGATCAGCGCAGCCGCATTGACCAAATCGCAGCAGCGTCCTTCATCAGTCCTGCAGGGACAACGCATGCCATCGACTATGCCGCAGAGGCCGGGCCAACGGTAGAGCTGCGCGTACAGGCTTTGTTTGGCCTTGATACGCATCCCACAGTTGGAGCCGATCGTATTGCGCTGGTGTTAAGTCTCACGTCACCTGCTGGCCGTCCAATCCAGACCACCCGCAATCTGCCAGAGTTCTGGCGTGGCAGTTGGCGCGATGTTGCCAAGGAAATGCGTGGGAGATATCCGCGGCATAACTGGCCCGACGCGCCGTGGGAAAGCATTGCCAGTCTGAAGACGAAGAAGGCACAAACGCGAGATACGACCCGCAACGCTTGACGAATCCGCTGCCATTCGGGCAGAGCGTCAGCGAACATAACTTTCAGGAAACATCCATGTCTGCCCGTATTTTTCAGCGTCCTAAAAATGCCATGCAATCTGGCCGTGGTCGCAGAGACGAGTGGGTACTCGAGTTTCAGTCGAATGAACCACGTAAGGCGGACCCGCTCATGGGTTGGGCTGGATCAGGCGATACACAAGCGCAGGTTCAATTGACCTTTCCAACGCTTGATGCCGCGCGCGCTTATGCGGACAAAAAAGGCATCGCTGCGACCTATATTCCGACACCGCCCAAGACGCTGAAACTTCAGGCTTATGCGGATAACTTCCGTTAAAACACCATCCCGGGCAGCATCAGCAGCTTGACGTCGACAACGCAGCCCTCTTCGCGCTTTGATTGAACGAAGCGTGGCAAGTCGGGTAGGGCGATGCGGTGCACGACGATATTTTCGCCATCAACACCACCGCCATCCGATACTTTGGTTAAACCGCTCGCGCGCACCAGCGAAAAGCTCTCGCTGACCATACCGGGGGATGAAAAAAACTCGCCGACGATTTCGAGGCTATCTGCCCGATAGCCGGTTTCTTCCTCAAGCTCGCGTGCGGCCGAGGTTAAGGTATCTTCGCCTTCCTCATGGTCGCCGATGAGGCCAGCGGGGAGCTCGATACAATTTGCGCCAAGCGGCACGCGATATTGTTCGACGAGCAGGACATGGTCATCTTCGACTGCGAGAATGACCCCAGCTTTGATACCGCGCGCACGGCTGACATATTCCCATTTACCGCGTGTCTTCGCCGTGATGAAGCGGCCTTGCCACATCACGTTTTCTACTTCTTCGTCTGCATTCATAACTCGATGAGCCTGTCCGGTAGTTCGTTGGGGTTTTCGCTGCCTTTGGGGAAATGCTCCGCCAAAACAACACCCATTTGCTGAACGGCCGCAGCTACGCCCTGTCCAGGGTTGCCCGCCTTCACATGGTCTAGAAGCGCAACCATCGCGTCGCCCCAAACCTCTGGAGCTACCTTTGAAGCAATGGCTTCGTCAGCTACGATTTCGGCACGATGTTCCAGCATCGACAAATACAACAACACGCCGGTGCGCCCGACGGTCTTCGATTCGGTTCCGACTTTAAAGAGGCTGATTGCGCGTCCACGCACCCGTGCCAATTTGGTCGCCTTGGGTGTCAGCAATAGACGCAAGGGCATCCATTTCAGGATCAGCCACGTGCCGACCCATTTCAACGCAACCGCTGTCAGCATCAGCGCGACATATTCGCGCGTTGTATATTCATGACCCCAACCACCGGTCAGGCCGTTGATGAGGCGCATGTAGAAGTCAGGGAACATCGCGTAGGTGGCGAGCGCGACGAAAGCGACGCCGCTTGCCCAGGCGATGCCTATGTCTTCGTAATGATCGGAGAGATCGGTCACGATGGTCACAATCTCGCCACTTGTGTGATGCTCGGCATCTGCGACCGCAGCAGTAACCAATTGATGGTCGGCTTCGCTCATCCGGCTAATTTTAGTTAAGGCCATAACGAAACTTTCTACCAACCACCTGAGGCACCGCCACCGCCGAAGCTTCCGCCGCCTCCGCCGAAACCGCCACCACCAAAACCGCCGCCACCTCCAAAGCCGCTACCGCCGCCCCAGGATGATCCGCCACCACCCCAGATTATGACTGGCCCCACGCCGCCGCGCCGGTGCTTGCGTCCGCCACCGTTCATAGACCGGATCATTGGGAGGAATACGAAGAAGATCAGGAACAGAATGAAGATGATTGCGCCGAACGGCACGCCTTCGCCCTTGCCCTGACGTTGCTGTGCTGCTTGCGCAATTTTGGCTGCCTCATCGGCGGGCAACTCGAGTTGCGTGACGATGCGGTCTACCCCAGCGTTGATACCGCCGGCAAAATCACCTGTTTTGAAAAGCGGTGTGATGTCGTTGCGAATGATGGTCGATGACAATCCGTCCGTCAGTACAGGCTCAAGACCATAGCCAACCTCGATACGCATTTTTCGTTCATTGGGGGCAACGATCAAGATGGCCCCATTGTCCTTTTCGGTCTCGCCTTTGCCATCCTGCCCAATCGCCCATTGTCGGCCAAGTCGATACCCATAATCGGATATCTCATAGCCTTCGAGGCTGCTCAAGGTGGCCACCACCAATTGTCGCTTGGTGCGCGTTTCAAGCCCTTGCAACTTTGCGGTCAACGCCGCTTCTTGCTGTGGATCGAGCAAGTTCGCCTGATCGACAACGCGGCCTGAAAGCTTGGGGAAGTTTTGCGCAAGCGCTGCCTGGCCGGTTAAGGCCAAAAGCAGCGCTGTAAGCAGGCCAAGGGCCTTGTTCATGAGTGTAATCCCAAACGGGGTTAAGTTGCAGGTGCCATATCAAGCTTAGGTGCTGATTCAGCGCCTTGCGTGGTCGCTTGGTACGGGATCATCGGTTGCGCGCCATGAATGATCTTTGCGCCGATGATATCGGGGAAGGTGCGAATGGTGGTGTTATACCCACGCACCGCCTCGTTATAATCGCGCAAGGTGATGCGCACGCGGTTTTCCTGACCTTCGAGCTGATCCTGCAGTTTCAGATAGCCTTCCTGGCTCTTCAACTGCGGATATTGCTCAACCGATACGAGCAGCCGTGAAAGGCTTCCCGACAATTGGTTTTGCGCAGCCTGAAAAGCGGCCATTTTAGCTGGATCGCTGAGGTCATCGGGATTGACCTGAATGTTCGGCGACGTCGCGCGGGCACGGGCCTCGATCACTTCAGTCAAAGTCTTGTTTTCCTGCGCAGCTGCGCCTTTGACGACATTAGCGAGGTTTGGAATAAGATTGGCGCGCTCTTGAAACGCGGCCTGAACATCGGCCCATTTTGCCTTGGCATTTTCCTCGGCGGTCGGCACGCTGTTGATACCGCAGCTTGCAAGCGAGAGGGCTGCCGCGGTTAATAGCAAAGATTTTACAACTTGGTTACGCATCGAAAGAACTCCTCCAAAGGGCAATGGCCCAGATTTCAGCCGTTTAACGGGCGTGTGTTACATACATAAGGCGCAGGTGCAGGTTACGCAATGTGTGCTGTAGTTTATACATGTAATATGGCATGTTTTAGTTGTCTGAAACTTTAGGGGATGAATTGATGTTCGGTGAATTCAAAGCATTTGTCATGCGGGGTAATGTTCTTGACCTTGCCGTCGGCGTTTTAATTGGTGCCGCCTTTGGCAAAATCATCTCATCGTTTACCGATGATGTCATTATGCCGCTAATTTCTTTGCTGACTGGCGGTGGCGTTGACTTCACGAGCAAATATGTTGTGCTCGGTGGCGGAGAAAAAGTGACTGCTGGTATGTCGCTGGTCGCTGCAAAAGCCACGGGCGCAAATGTGCTGGCATGGGGTAGCTTTATAACCGCGACGATCAATTTCCTCATCCTCGCATTCGTCATTTTTATGATCGTACGCCAGGCGAACAAGATGATGGCGCCTCCCGCTGCGGCAGGTCCGTCAGATGTGGATTTGCTCACCGAAATCCGTGACGAGCTGCGCAAAAAATAACAGCCAATTGCAAAGAGGAAGAGCGTGTAGCATAGGCGCTGCATGAATTCTCCTGACGTAACACGAGGCCGCCATCTGACTCACGCAACTGGCTTGCGCGCGTTCACTGGCGGTCTTTTTGTGCGCGGATTCCAACGCATCGTTGACCGCATTGACCAAGGTATCGTCTTCGGTTCAATCGAAGCAACTTTGCCTGATGGGTCGATCCGCTTACTCGGCGGGCGTGGGGGAGGACCAAGCGCGATTGTCACGCTGCACAGTTGGAAGGCATTGCTTCGGCTGGCGCGTGGCGGGTCCACCGGCTGGTATGAGGCTTGGGCAGCAGGCGAATGGAGCAGCCCTGATCCGGTCCAAATTTTCGATCTGTTCATGCGCAACCGGCAGTCGCTGGGAAGCGTCGCGCGTCCGTCTGGCCTCGCAAAACTGGCTGGAAAGGCGATCCATGCGATGCGCCGAAACAACCGGTCGGGTGCACGCCGGAATATCGAGTTTCACTATGATCTGGGCAACGACTTTTATCAGTCTTGGCTTGATGAAAGCATGACCTATTCCAGCGCAATCTTCGCCGATCCAGACCATTCGGCCGAAGCGTTGGAATCGGCGCAGCATCGCAAGATTGAAGCGTTATTGGCGCGGCTTGAGCTTACCGACAGCAATACGTTGCTTGAGATTGGCTGCGGCTGGGGTGGGTTGGCGGAAGTTGCCCTGCGCGCGCACAACATTCATTATCACGGCATTACCCTGTCGTCAGAGCAGAAGGTTTATGCCGACGAACGCCTCATGGAGCTTGGTGATGCATCGGTCACACTGACCGACTATCGTGACGTCGCAGGCCAATATGACGCGATTGCCAGCGTGGAAATGGTCGAGGCGGTTGGGCAGCAATATTGGCCTGATTATCTTAAATCTATTGCCCGCTGTCTAAAGACCGGTGGCCGCGCCGCCATTCAATATATCCGGATCGAGGATGATGTTTTCGAATCCTATGCGCGTGGCACGGACTTTATTCAGCATTATATCTTCCCCGGCGGTATGTTGCTGTCGGAAAGCCGGTTTCGCGCAATTGCCGCCGATTGCGGACTTTCGTGGGAAGACCAAACGGACTTCGGCCTGCATTATGCGGAAACGCTGCGCCAGTGGCGGATGCGTTTTGACGCGGCCTTTGCTGCAGGTTCGCTGCCCAAAGGCTTTGACGATAAATTCATTTCGCTTTGGCGTTATTATCTGATGTATTGCGAAGGCGGATTCAGGGGCGGCGGAATTAACGTGGCTCAAGTGACTTTGATCAAAAAATAATGTGTGGGGGAGCAAGATGAAAAAATGGATACTCGGTATATTGATTGTGATCGCGGCTGCGGCTGGCGGTTTTTGGGCAAGCGCGGACAAGGATATGAAAGCGCTTATCTCCAACCTACCAACGGATGCTAACGTGCTGTTCTGGAGCGTAGAGCAACGCGATGCGGGCTTCCGTGCATTGGACCGCATTCCCATTTTGGCGAAGTCGAACATCATTGAGGCCGGCGATACCGTCTATCCGATGCCCAAGGGCGAACCGCTGAGCATTGGCATGGATGTCGACGCCTATATGAAGGCGCAGCGTACGGCTGGTCTGGTCATTGTCCAGGACGGTAAAATCCGCGTTGAAAAATACGGCCTCGATTTTGACGCGCAGGGCAAGTGGACAAGCTTCTCTGTCGCCAAGTCGTTCACCTCAACCTTGGTGGGCGCCGCCATTAAGGACGGCTATATCAAGAGCATTGATGACAAGGTCTCGGCCTATATCCCCGACCTCAAGGGTTCAGCTTATGATGACGTAACCATTGCGCAATTGCTCACCATGACGTCGGGCGTAAAATGGAACGAGGATTATGCCGATCCCAAGTCAGACGTTGCTTTGTTCAATCTGCATAAAGCTGAAAAGGGCATGGACGTAACAGTCAGCTATATGCGCAATCTGCCGCGTGAAGCGCCCGCTGGAACGAAGTGGGTCTACAAAACCGGTGAAACCAACCTGATCGGCGTGTTGGTCAGTTCTGCCACCAAAAAGAAGCTGTCCGACTATTTGTCGGAAAAAGTCTGGGCACCTTATGGCATGGAGCAAGATGCAAGCTGGCTTTTGGGTTCAACCGGGCACGAAATTAGCGGCTGTTGTATTCAAGCTTCGACCCGTGATTATGCGCGTTTTGGTTTGTTCGTTTTGGGTGGTGCCAAGATAAACGGGCAGAGCATATGGCCAGATAACTGGATGGCATCTGCGACCGTCAAGCAAGCCGATATCGGCATGGCTGGCAAGGGCTATGGCTATCAATGGTGGACCTATGATGACGGCAGCTATGCCGCCCAAGGCATTTTCGGACAGGGCATTTTCATTGACCCCAAACGGAACCTCATCATTGCCTCCAATAGCAATTGGCCAAAGGCAACGGATCCCGACACGGTGGGCGCGCAGCGCGAAGCATTCTACAAATCGGTTCAAGCCGCGGTCGATGCCGAGGTGAAAAAGCCCTGAATTTAATCCCATGTTGCGGTGCACAATAATTGCGTTAATTCGTAATAATATTGCGCCGCAACATGCGGAAAAAAGGGTCTTTTCTAAGTGCCATTAATAGTCCAGCATAGCTTCATTAACGATATGCTTCTGCTGGAGATAAATCATGGACTTTAAGACGTTTTTGCACGCAGGCAGCAACCGCCGGGCCATGTTAAAAGGTATGGGCGTTGCCGCTGTCGGATTTTCGCTGACGGGGGCTCTTGCAGGATGTGGCGAGAAGGAAGCCAAGAAGCTCGCCAATGGCGAAGAGGCGAAGCTGAACTTCTACAACTGGGACACCTATATCGGTGAAACCACGTTGGAGGATTACAAGGACAGCGCTGGCGTTGACGTCAATATGACGCTGTTCGCAAGCAATGACGAGCTTTTTGCCAAGCTGCGCGCGGGTAACCCGGGCTATGACGTCATCGTCCCATCCAACGACTTTGTGGAGCGTATGGCAGGGGCAGATATGCTCATGCCGCTTGATCAGGCGCAAATCCCGAACTTCAAAAATGTCGCTAAGGATTATCAGGATGTTCCCTACGATCCGGCACGCAAATATTCGATGCCTTATACATGGCTGGTACTTGGCATCGGCTATCGCAAGTCCAAGGTGAAGGCGGTGCCAGACAGCTGGAAAGTGCTATTCGACAGTGATGAATATAAAGGTCGCATTGCGGTCCTGTCCGAGGCGGGCGACATGTTCCGGCTTTACGGGAAATATATGGGCAAGTCGGTGAACGACCTCACCGATGCCGATTTGAAGACCATCGAAGCTATGATGATCAAGCAAAAGCCGAACATCAAAGCATTCCACGAAGACAACGGACAGGACTTGTTGCTCAAGGGCGAAGTCGACGTGGTGCTTGAATATAATGGCGACATTGCGCAGGCGATGGTCGAAGATCCCGATATTGGCTTTATTATCCCCAAAGAGGGCAGCCAGCTGAACTCCGACAATCTTTGCATTCCCAAGGGCGCGCCGCACCCGAAAAATGCGCACGCATTTATCAACTATCTGCTCGATGCCGAAGCAGGCAAGAAGATTACCGAGACCATCTTGTACCCAACACCAAATGACGCCGCAAAGGCGCTGATGCCCGATGCATACAAGAACAATCAGGTCATTTTCCCGCCCGCAGATATCTTGGCGAAATGCGAATACGCAAAGTTCAATCCAGAGCTTCAGCCAAAATATGAGGAGGCGTTTACCCGCGTGCGGGCGGCCTAGTTGATGTCAGGGGCGTTGCAAGACTGGAAGAGCCAGAAGAAACCTTTTGCCGCCGTTGTGACAGCACCGGTATTCTGGCTTGCCCTTTTCTTTGTAGCACCCATGACAATCGTCTGGCTCTATAGCTTTGGCCAGAATGCCGGACCGGCGGATATCGTTATTTCAGGGACGCTCGATAATTACAAGCGCGCCACCGAGTGGTTGTATCTCTCGATTTTCCTGAAAAGCCTCGCGGTTGCCGCACTCACAACCCTGATTTGCCTCATCATTGGCTTTCCTGTTGCGATGGCGATTACCTTTGCTGCTCCGAAATGGCGACCATGGTTGTTGCTTGGCATCATGCTGCCTTTTTGGACCAACCTGCTGATCCGGACCTATGCGCTGATGGCGCTGATGGGCACAAACGGATATATGAACAAAGGCCTTGGCGGATTGTGGGAAGGCGCAAGCTGGTTGCGCACTTTGGTGGGGATGCAGCCGCTGGAGGCTTGGACGCCGGTGCAGTTGCTGTACAATAATTTCGCGGTCGTTCTTGGGCTGGTGTATGTGCATCTGCCTTTCATGGTCTTGCCGCTGTATTCCGCGCTCGACCGGCTAGACAAAAGCCTCATTGAGGCGAGCCTTGACCTAGGGGCGGGTCATTTCAAAACCTTCATGCAGATCGTAGTTCCGCTTGCCGCGCCTGGCATTGTCGCCGGCGTGATGATTACGTTGATACCCGCGCTCGGCGCTTATCTGACCCCTGATCTCATGGGTGGGACCGACAGCCAGATGATTGCCAATGTGATTGAACGGCAATTCAAACGCGCGAATGACTGGCCGTTCGGGGCGGCGCTTTCGTTCCTGCTCATCTATGCGATGTTCATTCTGATTGCCTTCCAATCAATGCGCTCGAACAAAGTGAAGGAGGCGTGATCATGTTCAATCGCACCCCCATCGCGCCGCTGGAATATACAAGAAAGCTGTGGATGCGCAGCTGGGTCGGATTGACCATGCTGTTCCTGTACGCGCCGCTCATCGTGCTGATGATTTTCAGTTTTAACGACAGCAAGCGCAACGTTGTGTGGAAGGGCTTTACGCTCAAATATTATGAGAAGGCGCTGAACAATGACAGCCTGGTTGAGGCGTTGGTCAACTCGCTCACTATCGCGGCTCTCGCAACCATCGTCAGCCTTGTCATTGGCGCGCTTGCGGCCGTGGTTCTCTGGCGGTTCCGGTTCCCGTTAAAGGGGCTGGTCGAAGGGACGATGTCCTTGCCGATTATCGTCCCTGAAATCTGCCTAGGTGTCGCATTTTTGATCTTTTTCGCCAAGGTAGATTGGCCAACCGATTTGCCATGGCCGCTCAATCTTTCAGCGATTACAATTGCGCACATAACGTTTTGCTTCCCGTTTGTGGCCATGGTTGTACGCGCGCGACTGGCGAGCTTTAACAAGGAAGAAGAAGAGGCTGCGAAAGACCTTGGCGCGACGGAATGGCAGGCGTTTCGTGATGTCTTGCTGCCGCATATCAAGCCTGCGTTGGTGGCAGGCGCACTTTTGGCCTTCACGCTCAGTCTCGATGATTTTGTCATCACCTTTTTTACCAGTGGTCCGGACACAATTACCTTCCCGGTGAAGGTATATTCGATGGTCCGTTTCTCGGTAACGCCAGAGGTGAACGCCGCGTCGACAATCCTCATCCTCCTTACCGTCATCCTTACCTTCATCGCGCTGAAATTGCAGGGCGTGAAGGGCATCGCGGAAACCCATTAGAGATCATCCTTATGACCGAAACCAAACAGCCCATCATTCAAATCCGCAATGTGTCCAAACGCTTTGGCAAGGTGACCGCAGTCGATAATGTGAGCCTTGATATTCTAGCAGGCGAGTTCTTCGTTCTCTTGGGACCTTCAGGCTGCGGCAAAACGACGCTGCTGCGCATGATCGCCGGTTTTGAAATGCCGACCGAGGGGCAGATTATAATCGACGGACAGGATATGAGCCTTGTTCCGCCGAACAAGCGGCCCGTGAATATGGTGTTTCAAAGCTACGCTGTATTTCCGCATATGAACGTCATGGACAATGTCGGCTATGGCCTGCGCATATCTGGCGTGTCGAAGGGTGAGATTCGCGACCGCGTTGCCGAGGCGCTTGAGCTGGTCAAACTGGGCGGTTTTGAAGACCGGATGCCTGACCAGATGTCAGGCGGGCAGCGCCAGCGCGTTGCACTTGCGCGCAGCCTCGTGATGCGGCCCAAAGTGCTGTTGCTCGATGAGCCGCTCTCCGCGCTCGATGCAAAATTGCGCGCGCAGATGCAGTTTGAGCTGTCGGATCTGCAAGACAAGGTCGGGATTACCTTTGTCACGGTCACGCACGATCAGGACGAGGCATTGTCGATGGCAAGCCGCGTTGCCGTCATTAACAAAGGCGAAGTTGCGCAACTCGCGCCGCCTGCTGATTTATACGAATATCCGGCAAACCGCTTTGTTGCGGATTTCGTGGGCTCAGTGAACATATTCGAGGGCAAGCTGACGCTCGACGAGCCGGACAAGGCAGCCGTCGATTGCCCCGGCCTTGGCAAAATCTACCTCAACCATGGTGTCACTGGACCACATGGCGCCGACGTCTGGGTCGCGCTTCGGCCCGAAAAGATATACTTGCATGTGCCAGGTGAAGGGAAAGCCATTCGCGCAGCCGCGCAAGACGCGCCCGATGGGCATAACCTCGCCCGCGGCACGATTAAGGGAATGAGCTATCTTGGCGACATTACGCTTTACGAAATTCAGCTTGAGGGCGGACAGATGATCCGCGTTAGTCGCCCGAATCTGTCACGCCATGACCAAGAGGATTTCACATGGGACGACAAGGTTAGCATGCACTGGCGTGCCGACAGCCCCGTGGTTTTGTTAAGCTAAGCGCGAAGCCAGTCCGCCGTTACTGCCTTAATTGTCAGCGGTAGGCGCGGGCCGCACATCCAACAACGTCACGATGATGTTGCTTTCGGGACCTGAATCGGCGGCCTTGGGCATGCAGAAACGATAGGTTGATCCGGTCTGCATCATCTTCAGGCCTTCGCCGAATATAGGCGATGCTTGGTTCAACTGGATCTTTTCCCATTCGCGTTTCTGCTGCACGACGCCGGTGCTGGCATCAAAAACAGTGAAGTCGACAAGCGCCATATCGCCATCGGTCGCGCTCTTGCCCGCGCCGGCCTTGACGAGCTCAAATCCAAGCCCTGTTGCCGTAGTTGCCGAACATGCGCGTTCTGCGACCGGAATGACCGGCTTTGGCGCTGGGTTCTTGAACGAGAGCAAATCGACTTCGAACACCAGGTCTGCATTGGCCGGAATGGGGCCAGTGCCTGCTTCGCCATAACCGAGCTTTGAAGGGATGCAGAGGCGGTAGCTTCCGCCAGTCTGCATCAGTTGCAGACCTTGTGCAAAACCGGGGATGACGCCGCCAACGGGGAACTGCGCCTCTTGCCCTGAATCAAATTCAGTGCCGTCGGCTGTCAGCATGCCCTTATAATTTACCGTTACGCGAGACTCCGCAATAGGCCGCTCGCCTTTGCCCGCCTTAATGACGGTGTAGGACAGGCCTTCCGCTGTCGTGGTTGTGCAGGTGAGAACAGGTGGTTTCGGCTTTACAGCAAGGGGTGCAGCCGCATGCGCAGGCGCAAATTGAAGAAGCAGGGCGGGGGTGAGGGCCGCCGTGAAGGCGCGCTTGAGCGTTTTGGATTTCATGGGCTTCTAGGTAATGATTGGACGCAGTTTGTCTAGCCACAAGAGACTGCAGCGCTGATCGCCCAGACCCTTCATGCTGAACTTGTTTCAGCATGAAGGGTCTGGGGTGAAGAAATTACCTATCCGATTGCGCGCAACTTTGGCTCGGCTTCATCCAGTGACTTGTGAATGATGCCAATCAAATCGTCGATCTGAGTTGGCGTAATGATCAGTGGCGGGCACATGACGATGCTGTCGCGGATGCCGCGCACCATTAGGCCGTTGCGGATACAGATATCGCGCACTATCGGTCCTGCCGTGCCTTCGGCCCCGCCAAAGCGCGCGCCACTGGCCTTGTCCGCAACAACTTCGACGGCACCCAGCAAGCCAACAGACCGGGCTTCACCGACAAGCGGATGGTCGCTGAGTGTCGCCAGCTTCTCGGCAAGGTAGGGGCCAGTTTCGTTCCGGACTTTCTCGAATAATCCCTCGCGCTCCATGATCTCGATATTGCGCAAGGCGACAGCCGACGCCACGGGATGCCCCGAATAGGTATAGCCATGGACGAAATCGCCGCCGGTTTTCATGACCTTGATGATCTCAGGGCTTACAGCGACGGCGGAAATCGGCAGGTAACCGGACGACAGCCCCTTCGCCATGGCGATAATGTCGGGTTTTACGCCAACGGTTTCATGGCCCCACATATTGCCCGTCCGGCCAAAGCCGCAGATGACTTCATCGCACACCAACAGGATGCCATATTTGCGGCAAATCGCTTCAACCTGCGGCCAATAATTGGCTGGCGGAATGATGACGCCGCCTGCACCTTGTACAGGCTCACCAATGAAAGCAGCTACATTTTCCGGGCCGACCTCTAATATCTTGTCTTCGATAGCTTGGGCGCATGCCGTGCCGAAATCCTCCGGCGTCATGTCGCGGCCTTCATTGTACCAATATGGCTGTCGGACATGTTCGATGCCAGCCATCGGCAAGATGCCGGGGGCAGGGAAGCCCTGACCATGCATGGCCTTCATCCCGCCCATGCTGACGCCCGCCACAGTGGAGCCATGATAGGCATTATGGCGGCTGATGATGATGGTACGGCTATGCTCACCCTTTACCTGCCAATAATGGCGGACCATGCGTAAAATAGTGTCGTTGGCTTCAGAGCCGGAGCTGTTGAAAAACACATGCGGTAGGCGGCCACCCGTAAGGCTTGCAATCTTGTCAGCAAGCATGATCGCAGGTGCGTTCGCGGTTTTGAAGAAGCTGTTATAATAAGGCAGCTCAAGCATTTGCTCGCGCGCAACCTCGGCGAGTTCATCACGGCCATAGCCAGCGTTGACGCACCACAGACCAGCCATGCCGTCCAATATTCGATTGCCGTCGCCATCATGGATATAGCAGCCTTCAGCATGGGTGATGATGCGGCTGCCACCCAGGTCTTCGATTTCTTGCCAATCGGCTTGCGCGGGCAAATGGTGGGCGATGTCTAAACGGCGTAGTTCGGCGATGTCGTAATTGCGTGGCATGAGTTTTCTTCCTGATATCTGGTTGCGTTTGCGGGGTGCGCAAACAGATCAGGGCGAAAAGCCGATCCGTGCCTGGTAGCGGTTAAAGCGGGTGACTTTTGTGTTCACAACGCGCCTCTTAACGCCTTTCCCAAAAGGTGGAAATAGGTTTGCGAATCTGCATCATTTTCTGTGCCCCATTCGGGGTGCCATTGGACCGCAAGCAAGGGCGCGCCATTGGGTTGTGCGCTATACGCTTCGACAAGGCCATCGGGTGCACGTGCCTCCACTGTCAGCCCATCGGCCAGCGTACCGATGCCCTGAAAATGGACGGAGTTTACGTCCAAAGCGTCTTTTGCGTAAGCGCTAGACAAGACGCCGCCATCGACCAATGCAACAGGGTGGCGGTGGTCGAACATAGCGTCGAAATCCACATCATCAGCCGCGTGATGGCGGATAAGGTCGTCGCTGGCGCTGGTATCGCGACGCAAGGTGCCGCCCAACGCGACGTTAATCTCCTGAAAGCCGCGGCAAATTCCGAAGACGGGCTTTTGCGCCTCGATCATGCGGTCGACCATGGACATCGCGATCTCGTCGCGGCCGTCGTCGAAAGGACCATCGCCGCCATCTTCGCCGTAAAGCCGCGTTGCGACATTTGACGGGCTGCCGGTGAGCAATATGCCGTCGATACGTGGCGCGACTTCAGCGGCGGTCATCAGGTCGGGCAGCGAGGGAATGATTAACGCAGCAACATTGGCATAAGTCATTGCTGCGCGGATATAGCGGTTCATTACCGCCTGGGCGACTTCGCTGCCGACCATGCGGTTACAAGCGATGACACCCAATACCGGACGGCTCATTCTGCTTACTCCTGCGCTAATTCTTGCTTGGCCTGCTCGGCAATTTCAGCAGCTTTGTCAATTTCTTGCTTCTTTTTTCGGCTGATCAGGAATTGCCAAACGCCAAACAGGTTGATGAACAGCAGCACGCCATTTTGTATGGCCAAGGGCATCCCGTCGGGGGCGGTAAGGCCCGAATAGACCCACAGGCACGCAACGATGGAAAACAGAACAAAGCCGAAGCCTGTGATCCGGCGGCTAAAGTCGGCCGCGACCATGGCTGCGGCCAAGATCGTTCCTATTGCCGCAATCCATTCTATTGGTCCGTTCACGCTGCTCCGATCAACTCCCGGCCAATCAACATCCGACGGATTTCATTTGTTCCCGCACCAATGTCGAGCAACTTGGCATCGCGCCAATAGCGCTCGACGGGCCAATCCTTGGTATAGCCAGCGCCGCCCAGTGCCTGAATGGCTTCGCCCGCAACCTTCACTGCGCTTTCGCTCGCCAACAGAATTGCGCCTGCGGCGTCGAAGCGCGTGGTTTGTCCTGCATCGCATGCGCGCGCGACATTGTAGACATAGCTGCGTGCAGAATTGAGCGCGACATACATGTCGGCAATCTTAGCCTGCATCAGCTGGAAACTGCCAATGGGTTTGCCGAACTGTTTACGTTCGCGAACATAGGGTAAGACGACATCGAGGCATGCTTGCATGACACCAAGCTGAAGTCCGGCGAGGACGACGCGCTCATAATCCAGACCTGACATCAACACGCCAACGCCGCCATGCAGCGGACCCATCATCTGTTCCTCGGACACGAAACAGTCATTGAACACCAGCTCCGCCGTGGGCGATCCGCGCATCCCGACCTTGTCGATTTTCTGGCCAATGGAGAAACCCTCCATGCCTTTTTCAATCAGAAAAGCCGTAATTCCGCGCGATGCAGCCTCAGGCGCAGTCTTGGCATAGACCACGAGAGTGTCTGCGTAAGGGGCATTGGTTATCCAGAATTTGGTGCCATTCAGGATATAGCCGCCTTGAACCGCTTCGGCCTTTAGCTTCATCGAAACAACGTCCGAGCCTGCACCGGCCTCCGACATTGCCAGACTGCCAACATGTTCGCCCGAAATCAGCTTGGGCAGATATTTCGCCTTTTGCTCGGGCGAGGCCCAGCGGGCAATCTGGTTGACGCACAGGTTGGAATGCGCGCCATAGGAAAGGCCGATTGAAGCAGAAGCGCGGCTGACTTCTTCAACGGCGACAACATGTTCCAAATAGCCAAGGCCAAGACCGCCATCTTCTTGCGCGACCGTCAGGCCGTGAAGCCCGAGTTCACCCATGGCCGGCCAGAGTTCGTCACGCGGAAACCAGTCATCGGCGTCAATTTTAGTGGCCAAAGGAGCGATTTTATCCGTCGCAAAACGCTGCGTTGTATCGCGGATCATGTCGGCATTTTCGCCGAGAGCAAAGTCTAAAGTCATCGCCATGCTCTGCCATTTATTTGATGGGGCCGCAAGCATGGGACTAGCCAGTTGGTGACCTTTTGCTTACCGCTCCTCTTATGTTTTCCCAACAAGCGAATCTTCCATGATGCATTATGATATTCTCATCGTCGGTGGCGGCCATGGCGGCGCGCAAGCAGCCATTGCCCTTCGGCAGGCCAAATTCGAAGGCAGCATCGGTATCGTCAATGCCGAGCCTGAATATCCTTATGAGCGCCCGCCATTGTCGAAAGACTATTTCGCTGGTGACAAGGCGTTTGAACGGATCATGATCCGGCCCGCTGCATTTTGGGTGGAACGTTCGGTGGATATGATGCTCGGCCAACGTGTGGAGTCGGTTGATGCTGCCGCGCATTCGGTCACGATTGCTGACGGAACTGTCATTTCCTATGGCAATATGATCTGGGCCACAGGCGGCAGCCCGCGGCAATTGCCGGTCGAAGGAAGTAACCTGCGCGGCATGCATGTCGTCAGAACCCGCGCGGATGTGGACGCTATGCTGGATGGTCTTGATGACGTGGCCGAAGTCGTCATTGTGGGTGGCGGCTATATCGGGCTTGAGGCCGCAGCAGTGCTGCGCAAAATGGGCAAGAAAGTGACCGTGCTGGAGGCGATGGATCGCGTGCTAGCGCGCGTCGCTGGGGAACCGCTGTCACGCTTTTACGAGGCTGAGCATCGCGCCCATGGTGTTGATCTGCGTCTGAACGTCGAAATTGCCGCAATCGAAGGCGACGAATATGTGACCGGTGTGCGCTTAGCCGATGGCGAAGTTGTGCCCGCGCAAATGGTCATCGTCGGCATTGGAATCATTCCGGCGGTTGCGCCATTGCTGACGGCAGGTGCCGCTGGCGGGGCAGGCGTTGATGTTGACGCCTATTGCCGGACGTCGTTGCCAGATATTTTTGCCATTGGTGACTGCGCTGCCCATGCCAACGCCTTTGCGGGTGGCAATATCATGCGCGTCGAATCGGTGCAGAACGCCAATGATATGGCCAATGCGGTAGCGAAAAGTCTGACGGGTGAGCTCACCGAGTATCACGCAGTGCCGTGGTTCTGGTCGAACCAATATGACTTGCGTCTGCAAACTGTTGGTATCAGCGCTGGCTATGACGCCACGGTGTTGCGTGGCAATCCAGACACGCGCAGCTTTTCGCTCGTGTACTTGAAATCAGGCCATGTCATTGCCCTTGATTGCGTGAACGCCACTAAGGATTATGTCCAAGGGCGCGTTTTTGTAACAGAGGGTTTGTCGCCCACCGCTGAACAATTGGCAAACACTGAAGTTACCTTGAAAGAACTCGCCGCAGAATTGGCAGCTACCTAAACTTTTGCCTCCAGTCCGTTCAGCCCTCACGGCCATCTTAGGCCCAACAAATACCGGCAAGACCCATCTCGCCGTTGAGCGGATGTGCGCCTATTCAAGCGGCATGATCGGCTTTCCTCTGCGGCTGCTGGCGCGGGAAATTTATGACCGGCTGGTTGCGATTAAGGGCGCGCAAAATGTTGCGCTGATTACCGGCGAAGAACGGATTGAGCCGCCGCAGGCGCGCTGGTATTGCTGCACCGTCGAAAGCATGCCCATTCATAAGGAATTTGCCTTCGTCGCGATTGACGAAGCGCAATTGGGGGCTGATCCCGAACGCGGGCATATTTTCACCGACCGCATTTTGCATGCGCGCGGGCGTGAGGAAACGATGATTTTGGGTTCGGAAAGCCTCCGCCCCATCATCCGGTCGCTGCTGCCCGATGCCGAAATCATCTCCCGCCCGCGCTTTTCAACGTTGAGCTATGCGGGCGCGAAGAAGCTGTCCCGACTGCCCAAAAGATCCGCCATCGTCGCGTTTTCCATTGAGCAGGTTTACGCCGTTGCTGAAACATTGCGCCGTATGCGGGGCGGTGCAGCAGTTGTCATGGGCGCATTGTCCCCGCGCACGCGCAATGCGCAGGTTGCGATGTTTCAATCGGGCGAGGTCGACTATCTCGTGGCCACCGACGCCATTGGTATGGGGCTTAACCTTGATGTGGCGCATGTCGCCTTTGTGAGCCTGTCCAAATTTGACGGATCGCGTCGGCGCAGGTTGACCGTAGCCGAAATGGCGCAAATTGCGGGACGCGCCGGACGACACCAACGAGACGGAAGCTTTGGAACGCTCGCAGGAGAAGGCAGCGAGTTCACCCCTGAAGAAGTGCTGGCCATTGAAGGCCACAGCTTCCCGCGGCTGGACTGGTTATATTGGCGCGAGGCAAAGCCGCGTTTTAATGACATTGCGACGCTGATTGCGGATCTTGAGAAAAAACCGGGCCGTCCGGGCTTGTTGCCAGCGCCAAAGGTTATCGACTTGCTGGTGCTCAAGCGACTGGCCGAAATGCCCGACGTGAAATCGCTCATCCGGCATCCTGTTGATGTGGCACGCCTCTGGGAAGTGGCCTGCTTGCCCGATTTCCGGCAAATGGGTGAGGAACATCACAGTCGCTTTGTCGCGTCCTTGTGGCAACATCTGGGGCAGGGTGAGCGTGTCATTCCGCACAGCATTTACGCAAACGAGTTGGCGCGACTGGATAATATCCAGGGCGACGTCGACACCCTGTCCGCCCGAATCGCGGCGGTTCGCACTTGGACCTATATCGCGCATCGGAACGATTGGTTGGCCAACCCGCCGGCGATGGCGGAGCGCGCGCGGGCGTTGGAAGAAAAATTATCCGATGCATTGCACGATGCGTTGCGTCAGCGGTTTGTGGACAAACGCACATCAATGTTGCTGCGGAAAGGCGCTGGAGATGTCGGGTTGTTGCCCGTTGAAATTCAGCACGATAAACGCGTTCTTGTCGATGGCGAAGACATAGGAACTTTACAGGGATTTGCCTTTCGGGTTGACCCGGCGGCAAAAGCGGGTGACCGTAAATTATTATTAGCTGCCGCAGAACGACATCTGGCGGCGCATTTGAGACAAAAGGCAAAGGACGTAAGTATGGCCGAAGACAGCGAATTCTCGCTCGCAGCCGATGGGGAGGGTAAACCTTCAATCTTCTGGAAGGATGACCTTCTGGGCACATTGACCAAGGGCCGCACGCTGCTTCAACCTGCATTTGCGCCTGTCAAAGCCGTGGCTGGGCTTGAGGGCGATGCCCTGCGCGAGATCGTTACGCGCGCCGAAAGCTGGATTGAAAGCCAGTTGGCAAAGGCGATGGGCGGTATTGTCGGATTGCTCGACTTGGCACAGCAAGCTGATGTCGACGGCAACGTCCGTGCGCTTGCTGTGCGGCTGGCGGATGAAGGCGGCATTGCTGGTCGGCACTATCTAGCTGACGCCATTGCCGCGCTTCCAAAGGAAGCTCGCGGCGCCGCACGTAAGGGCGGCATAGTCTTTGGCGCGCTCGATATTTATCATCATGCCGCATTGAAGCCCGCTGCAGCCAAATGGCGCGCAGCATTGTTTGCAGCACGCGACAGTCGCGCGATGTCCGCGCTTCCGCCTGAAAGCGCGGTGCACCTGAAGACATGGAATTTTGCGAACCCATCCGAAGCTAGAAACGCGGGCTACCGCCGGATTTGCGATGAATATGTGCGTATCGATTTGGCCGAACGCGTCATTAAAAAGGCGCATGAAGCGCGCGGGCAGAACAATGCCTTTGGTATGGATATGGCCTTTGCAACCTCGCTTGGCATTAGCGAAGCTGGTCTGAAGGCGTTGATGCGCGACGCCGGTTTCCGTCCTGCCGAGGCGGCGGTTAGTGCTGATGCGGTCGCAACTGAGGCACCAGACGCAGTTGTTGACGACATGCCGATTGAGGTAGTTCCTGCTGCGGATGAAAATACGTCCGTCGAAACTGCCGTTGAAGCCCCAGTCGAAGCATCGCCAGCTCCTGAAGCTGAAGCCATCGAGGCTGCTGCACCAAATTCAAGTCTATCCAAAGAACCCGCGCCAGTCGTCCTGACCCATTGGCGCTGGGTGGGCTTGCCCAAGCCACGTCCGCAGGAACAGCGCAGGCCACATGCATCTGCAGAACGAAAGCCACATGCGTCGTCAAAGCCAAAGGGTAAGCCCGATCGTGCTCCGCCCGCACCAAAGCAAAGTGCACCGCCTTCTGCCTTGGCTTTGCAATTGGCGGCGCTCAAGGGCCTCAAGCTCTAGAAAGGCCAGCCTAACCTTGCGGATCGACAAGCTGCTGTTCTTTCTGCGATTGGCCAAAAGCCGTTCGCTCGCGCTGAGTTGGGCAGAGGCTGGCCATATTCGTTTGAATGGCCGCCGGATTGAAAAAGGCAGCGCCGCAGTGCGCATTGGCGATATTATCACCATGCCATTGGGCGATGCGGTTTTGACTTTAAAGCTGCTCTCTGTCCCGGATCGGCGTGGTCCGGCATCCGAGGCACAGCTTTTCTATCAACGTATCGACTAAAAAATTGGCGACTCGTTGCAATCCGGCGTTGACTTCCCCCTGCGCCTCGCAATAGGCAGACGTATTGAAACGGCTAATCCGCCGTCGTGTTTGGGAGAGTTCCGCCAATGACTTATGTCGTTACCGATGCCTGCATCCGCTGCAAATATATGGACTGCGTTGAAGTATGTCCGGTGGATTGCTTCTATGAAGGCGACAATATGCTCGTCATCAATCCAAATGAGTGCATCGATTGCGGCGTGTGCGAACCTGAATGTCCTGCAGAAGCAATTTTGCCTGACACCGAAAATGGTCTGGAACAGTGGCTTGAACTGAACGCAACCTATAGCGCAGAATGGCCGAACATCACATCAAGCCGTGAGCCACCTGCCGACGCAGATGAGCATAAGGGCGAAGAAGGCAAGTTCGACAAATATTTCAGCGCTGATCCCGGCGAAGGCGATTAAGCCTTCGCGGCGCGCCGTTCTTTAAGCCAGCTTTTTTGATAGGCTTCTACTTCGCGTAGAGCCGCAAAGACAGTGACGGCCGGCTGAGTCCGGCCGGTACGTCCAAGCGCGTATATCTGGCTATAGAACCAATATTGGGTCGCAAAGCCTTCGATCCCGCGTACAGCCTTAATCTTGCGTAGGCTGGCTAGCCATTCGGGCAACAGCTTGAGCTGGTTTTCAACCTTGGGCAACATGGCCAACCCACCGAGCAAGCGCCTTGGCGCCTCAGGCATCACGCATAATGGCCGACCCAATCCGATAACATCCGCAGCCCCGTTGCGCAGTGCCTGCTCCATGGCCGATGCACTGCGGAAGCCACCAGTGACCATCAAGGGAATAGTGAGCTCACTCTTCATCGCTTTTGCAAAATCAACGAAATAGGCTTCGCGTGCGAGCGTCGTCTCCGCGACGGTTTGCGTCTCTTCTGCTTCCATCCCTTCGATGCCCAATAGCTTAGGCTGCTCGTAGGTCCCGCCCGATATCTCGATCAAGTCAACGCCAGCATCCTGAAGCCAGCGGGCCACTTGAAGGCTGTCTTCAAAAGCAAAGCCGCCGCGTTGGAAATCTGCGCTGTTCAGCTTGACCGAAATCGGGAACGCAGCGCCAACGAGGGTGCGGACGGTGTTGATCGTGAACATCAGGAAACGGGCGCGATTAACAAGGCTGCCGCCCCAACGGTCAGTGCGCTGGTTTGATTTCGGGCTGAGGAATTGTGAGATAAGATAGCCATGTGCCGCATGGATTTGAACGCCCGTGAACCCAGCGTTTTTGCAATGCAGTGCCGCCTGTCCGAAGCGGCCAATGAGGTTGAGAATTTCATCCTCAGTCAGCGCGACCGGCATTCCAAATTGCCCGCCTGGTAGGCCAAGCTTGACGGCGGACGGCGCCTTGGGCCGTGGATTGACTGCCCGCATGGTCTGACGGCCGGCATGGCTGATTTGCGCCCAAAAATGGTTGCCATTGCGCGTGGCTGCTTTGGTCCACAACTTGAGCGCATCCATCATGGCTTCGTCGGGCTGTCCGCCGAAAAAGACGTTGCCGGGCCGTTCTAGATGGTCGGCGTCAATGTGGATGTTACCTGAAATCTGGAGACCAGCGCCACCGTCCGACCAGATGCCATAGAGGCGCTGTAACTCAGGTGTCGGCACACCATGTGTGTCGGCCAAACCCTCTGTCATGGCCGCTTTTGCTATTCTGTTGTTGAGTACAGCTCCACAAGGGAGCGTCAATGCGCTAGCTAAAATCACTTGGGTTCGCTTGGATCTTCAGTGGTTGGCGCATCTGAACCCGTAGGTTTTGGTTCTTTGCTTTTGTCCGGCGCAGTTTTGGCAGGCCCAGTTCCGACACTGGCAGGCGTCGCCTCAACGGGCGCTTCGTCCGTTGATTCGTCGGTGTTAATCATGTCGTCACTGATCGTGCCTTCAAGGCTGTCCAGATCATCCATCCGCGTTTCGGTTATCTGATTGTCTTCTTTGGATCCGCCGCAAGCGGACAACGCCAGCAAGGCTGCAAAAGCAGGTGCTATGATGGTTAAGCGCATATATTCCTCACGTCTCTATTGCGGCGCGACCGTACAATTTCCGCCTGCTTTAGCAAGGCTAATGAGAAAGTCGGGGAAGGTAGCTAACAATGCTGCATCAAAGTCCGCGAGTGTCGCTTGAATGCCAAGATCTGCAAGGCTGGTGACTGGATATTCGGATATCCCGCATGGAACGATGCCACCGAAATGATCCAGATTGGGAGCAATATTTACCGCGAAGCCATGCATCGTCACCCATCTGCGGATGCGCACCCCGATTGCGCCAATTTTGGCCTCTTGTCCGCTTTTGGTATCGCACCATATGCCGACACGCCCTTCGGCACGGCGTGCCTCCACGCCAAAGCTAGCAAGTGCGGCGATAACCCAGCCTTCTAACGCATGCACATAGCAGCGGACATCTTTGCAGTGCTTGGTGAGATCGAGCATCACATAGCCGACGCGCTGACCTGGCCCATGATATGTGTACCGGCCGCCGCGTCCGGTGTTGTAAACTGGAAACGCGGTGCTCAACAATTCCGCCGGGTCCGCGCTCGTCCCGCCCGTGTATAATGGCGGGTGTTCCAGCAACCAGATAAGCTCCCGTGCGTGCTCCTCACGGATGGCAGTTTGCAATGCTTCCATGCGGGCAACGGCATCAGGATAGGGCGTTAGCCCTTCGGAAACTTCCCATTCAATATTTCCATCGATATTCATGCGCGGTGCTTAGCATGGCGCAAGCCGCTTGCCACCGCATATGTCAGCCTCTACGCGGCGAAGGGTCAGGGAGTTCATATGCAAAAGAAGCTTGATTATCGTGCGGTGGGAAAAGACGCGCGCGCTTCATTCGCAGCGCACCGTGAGGCAATTGTCGCCATAGCGGGCTTTTTCATTTTTCTCGCCAACTGGATCGCTGGCTATCTCGCGCCTCCGCTCGTGCTCGACAGCTTTGACGATACCACCAAAGTAATCGCGGCATTTAGTGGCTATTTCGAATCAAACTGGCCGGTATTGTTGCCGGCGATGCTTGTCACGATGTATGGCAGCCTTGTGCTTTATGTCCTGATTTCAGGACGCAAATTGACCAAGGTCGGCGACGCGCTTGGTATCGCCGCAGCTCTGTTCCTTACGTATCTGACCGCGACAATATTGACCGGCTGGGCGACATTTGCAGGGTTCTTCTTGTTCATCATTCCCGGACTGTATCTCACGGGCCGCTTTGCCGTGTTGCCTGCGGTCATCGCGCAAGAACCAGCGCTTGGCATCACGAACGCCGTTAAGCGTACTTGGGAAACGACCCGTAATTGCGGTTGGGCTATTCTGATACTGATGCTGTTTATCGCAGTAGCTATACGGTTGGTTTCAGGGATAGCCGGGGACGCAGTCGCCGGGATATGCCACGCACTTGCTGGCGAGGGCGGCGTTCCTGTCGTCGAAGCTGCGGTCAGCGCGTTTTTCGCGGCGGTCGAGGCCGTTATTTATGTCGTGGTGCTGACTGCGCTAAACCGTCAGCTTGGTGCGCAAACCGCTACCCAATAATGGGAATATGCTGCGCTGCGTCGCGCGGGATCAGCCCGATGATGCGCGGGTCTTTAAACGTCTCTAATTGCCTTTGATAAGCAGTGAACCCCGCCTTCTGGTAAAAGCTGAGCGCGGTCGGGCCATCTAAGGTGCAGGTATGTACCCACATGCGTTGCACCCCCTTTTCTGCCCAACCCAGCTGAAGCGCCATCGCCATCAACCATTTGCCGTGGCCCTTGCCGCCGAGTTCAGGGATCAATCCGAAGAAGGCAATTTCACATGCGCCGTCCGACCTGAAGTCGAGCTCCAATATGCCGACTTCAATCCCGCGCCTGTCCACCACCGCCCAGATCCGGACCTTGGGGTCGTGAATGGTCTCGATCAGCGTCTCGTCGTTCATCTCGAGCCGTGAGAACCAAAGCCATGGTTCGCCAATGCGACGATACAGTGTGCGGTATTTTTCAGCGTGCGGCGTGTGCCATGCCTCCAACCGCAAATCCGAAGCCGGCAGCGCACGCAAGGGCGGGCGGCTGGTCATCTCCAGCGAGGTTACAATTGCGCCAAGGTCGCCATTTGCAATCGGGCTAAATGGCATTCAGGATTAATCCCACGCCACTTCGGGTGGCAGGCTCATCAAAATCGCGTCAACGTTCCCGCCGGTTTTCAGGCCGAAGGTCGTCCCGCGGTCGTAGACGAGGTTGAACTCAGCATAAAGCCCGCGCCAGCGTAGCTGGGCTTGCTTTTCTTCAGCGGTGAATGGCTGATTCATCCGGCGGCGCACCAGCTTGGGAAAGATATCGAGGAAGGCTTCACCGACATCGCGGGTCAGTGCGAAGTTCTGTTCGAAAAGCGCATCGCTGGTGTTTTCAAGATGGTCGTAGAATATCCCGCCAACGCCGCGATGCACATTGCGATGGGGGATCCAGAAATATTCTTCTGCCCATTTGCTGTAGCGTTCATAAGCGTCGGGACCATAAGGCGCACATGCTGCACGCAAGCGCGCATGGAAATCTGCGGTGTCTTCTTCATACGGGATGGGCGGGTTAAGATCGGCACCACCGCCAAACCAGCTTTTCGTGGTCACAAGATAACGCGTGTTCATATGCACCGCGGGCACATGTGGATTGGCCATATGCGCAACCAGGCTGATGCCCGTGGCGAAGAAATTTGGGTCTTCGGCGGCGCCATGAATGGTCTTGGCAAATTCAGGGTTAAAACTGCCGCCGACGGTCGAGACGTTCACGCCGACCTTTTCAAAGATTTTGCCCTTCATAACGCCGCGTACGCCACCACCGCCGGGTGAATCGTCATGGTCGCGGCGATCCCAAGGGGTGTATTCGAATGATGCATCTGATCCGGCTTCGCGTTCGATTTCTACAAACGCGGCGCAAATGTTGTCGCGCAGCGATTCGAACCAACTGCGTGCTGCTTGCTGACGATCGTCTAAGACCAGAGTCATATACTACCTCCCGGAAATTGCTGGGTCTGTCTAAGACCTTCTGCCAAAGCGATGCCAGCGGACACCGAAATGTTCAAGGACCGAAATCCTGCGCCCATCGGAATATATACGCGGGCATCGGCGCGTGCATGCACTTCGGGCGGCGCGCCGCTGCTTTCCGATCCCATCAGGATGACATCATCGGGCCGAAAAGCGAATGCGGGCAGGGCGGTTGACGCCTTGCTCGACATCAGCACCAAACGCGCACCGTTGAGTGTTTCAAGAAACGCCGACCAGTCCGTATGTCTCTGAATTTTGGCATGCGCGACATAGTCCATGCCTGCGCGCTTCAATGCCCGCTCTGAAAAGGGAAAGCCGCATGGTTCGATGATGTCACATTGGACGCAGAAACATGCGGTTGTGCGTAATACCGCCCCGACATTCCCGGCGATGTCCGGCTGATAGAGCGCGATGCGCATGAAAACTCTCCGATGGAAACCAATTCGTGACGATTAGACCGTATGAGGCCCATATGGCAACCGCGCCCGCACTCTCGGTCATCATGAGCGTCTACAATAATGCAGCGCATCTATACCCGTGCGTGCAATCCATCTTGCAGCAGCATTTCGGCGATTTCGAATTCCTTATCGTCGACGATGGTTCAACCGATGGCAGCACGGAAATATTGCGCGAACTTGCCGCAGAAGACCGACGCATTCGGCTCATTATTCGCGAAAATAAAGGGCTTGTGGCCAGCCTGAACGAGCTTTTGGAAGCCGCGCGTGCACCATTATTGGCGCGGATGGACAGCGATGACATCGCGATGCCAGAGCGGTTCGCCAAGCAAATCGCGTATATGTCTGCGCACCCGCATATCGGCATTTTGGGTACGAACACGCATGACCTCGACGAGACGGGCTTGCTCCTCCCCGTGCCTGCCGCATATCCTTCCAGCCCCGCAGATGTCGGTCGTTTGCTTGAGCTGGGACCGCCGGTCTGCCATCCGTCGGTGATGATGCGCACCGAATTGATACGCGCCCTTGGTGGCTATCGCGCCACATTCCGCCATGCCGAAGATTACGACCTGTGGCTGCGCGCTGTGCGCGTTACGCAGATTACCAGCCTTCCCGAACGGCTATTGCTTTACCGCAGAAGTGTTCAGCAGATCAGCCAGAAATACGCCATTCCGCAGGCGAAGGCCGCGGCTATCGCTTGGCTGGATTACGAACATACGGGAAATGGCGAGCCGTCTTTGTTCAATGACTGCGATGATCTGCCGGAGATCGATGAATTGGATCATATCTTCAAGCGGGATGGCGCATCCGCATTTGTCCGTCGCAGAATCGTCGAGCGTACGCGCTATTCCAACGAGCTTTTGCTTGGCCCGGCGTTTCATATGATGGTCGATCACGTACGCGGTGGCGGCGGCTTCACCGGGTCGCTTCGCACGATATTGCGGCTTGGGCGCAAGGGGCGGCTCATCCGGGCCATGATATTGGCCACAGCGGTTGCCGGTTTCTTCGTAAGTAGTTCATAAATATTACATAAATTGGTATTTAAGAACTGGCTGTGCCGGCGTCCCATGCTGGCACAGGGCGAAAATCGTCCACGCGGCGGGGCCAAATTCCGTTAAAGGCACGCTTTCAAGCGAATCCCAACAAAGTCTGCCCGTAACCATATGATTCATGATCCCATCAATGACACGGCAATATTGCGGACCAGACGGGATGTCCCCGTTCGCCGTCGCCGTCTGATTGGTGGGCGCGAAATCATTCTCGTCATGCTCGCTTTTGCATTGCTGGCGATTGTGCCGTCAGTGGCTCAAATCGCACCCTTTAGCGGCAAGGACCAAATTTCTTCGTCCGCCCCTGTGAACTGGGATGCCGAATATCCGGCTGAAAACTTCCCGGGCTCTGCCTTTTTCTATCTGGATCCGTCCGATGCTGGACGCGCAACTGTGCCAGAGTTCGCATCACCACAGGCAGATGCTTTCGGCGATGACGTTATCCTGCCTAGCAGCGACCTCCGGAATAGCGCTGGCGCAGCGCGGCCGTTTGTCGTTCGCGCTGGCAGCGTCGAGCATGCCCGTGCGCTCAAATGCCTGACTGACGCGATTTATTATGAAGCCGCGAATGAACCCGATGCCGGACAACGTGCCGTGGCGCAGGTTATTCTCAACCGCATGCGCCACCCGACATATCCGAACAGCGTCTGCGGGGTCATTTATCAGGGTTCGGAGCGCGCGACAGGTTGCCAGTTCAGTTACAGCTGCGATGGTTCAATGGCGCGCGTTCCCGCGCGGGCGTCGTGGTTGCGGGCACAAGGCGTCGCTGCTGATGCACTTGCCGGTTATGTCTATGCTCCAGTTGGCATGGCCACCCATTACCACGCCACCTATGTTTACCCCTATTGGGCACCCAGTCTGAACTTTATCGGGACCATCGGCGCGCACCGGTTTTATAGCTGGAAGGGCAGCGCTGGTCGCCAGTCAGCATTTTTCCGCAGCTACGCAGGTCGCGAGCCATTCCCCGGGCCGAAGCCACGCGCTTGGTCGCCCCAATATGCAAATGATCTTGACCCCATTGCGCTTCAAAAAAGATATGAAAAGGAATTTGCCGCAGCACGTTTGAAGGCGGAAACCGAAGCGCAATATGCGATGCGGGGGGTATCATCGATAGCGCCAAATGCACCTTATGCAGACATTATGCCCGCACGCCAGCGTTCAGCGGCAACCTATGCAGCGCCGGCTTATTCGCGCGAAGCCCAGCATCGTGGTGGGGATGCTGAATATGGCGGACAGCGTTTGCCACAGGGCACGGACATCAAATCCGAATATCAAAATAGCGGTACGTGGAAAAATCAGCCCACCGGCTAAACTTCCAAAATCGGCTGCCGTATTATTCAAACAGACCGGCAGGTCGTGATTTCGTTTACAGCTTCTGCTGCGATACTGGTCCATCGGAAATCATGCCTTGCCACGTCAGCAAAGCCATATTGTACAACAATATCGCTTGAAGATACCGGCTTCCGGACGCGTTCCCACCTATGCGGCGCCGGAAGCCGGTTTTTCTTTTTATACCTTAAACGAAATCGTCGCGCGCAGGCCGCCCTCGGTGCGATTACGCAGCACGACATCGCCGCCATGCGCACGCGCGATGGCACGTGAGATCGTGAGCCCCAATCCAGACCCACCTGTCGAGCGGCTGCGCGAGCGTTCAGCGCGCACAAATGGCTCGAACATGCTTTCTGCCATTGCCGGATCAATGCCCGGCCCATCGTCATCGATATCGACAAAAATCATGCCATTTTCTTCGCGCACGGCGAGCGCGGCCTGTTTTCCATAGGCAATGGCGTTGCCAATCAGGTTGCGCAGCGCGCGTCGAATGAGCACTGGCCTGATATGCGCGACAACGCGTTGTTCGGACGTTTCGAAACTGGCCTGTTCGAAGTCATTGACCACTGTTTCCACCATGGCCCCGATATCGACCGATTGCAGAGGTTCGCCTGACTTCCCAAGCCGCGCGAGGGTGAGAATGTCATCCAAGATGGTAACCATCTCATCGATAGTCGACGCCATTTTTTCGCGTTCTTCATCGTCATCAACGGATTCAATGCGCACGCGCAGCGCGGCGAGGGGGGTTTTTAGATCATGGCCAATCGCACCCAACATCACGTCTTTTTCGCCAAGCAAGTTTGAGACACGCGCTTGCATGGCGTTGAACGCGACGATCAACTGCTGGACATCGTCAGGCCCCGCGCGCTCCATGGGTTCGGGATCTTCGGCAACGCCGACGCGCCGCACGCGGCGGGTTAAATCCTCAAGCGGACGCGCGATGCGGCGTGCCACCAATGCCAGTGGCACCATAACGGCCACAAACAACAGGAACGTCTGCAGTAATAAAGCGAACATTGATGCTCTATCATTTGCGCGCACAAGTCCCGCCGCATGCAGCCACTGCCCATCGGGTAACCGACCCGTTAGCAGAACAGCGGTGGTTGGCATTTTACGGGCAGACTGACGAAAACGTCCGTCTTGCCAGCGGCGAATTTGCGGATCGCGCAATGCCGCGGGAAGCGCATTCAGCGATACTGCAGAAATGCGCACGTCTGACAATGCGATCTCGCCCTGCCGCAGAAAATCTTGCGCACGGATAGACATATCATCCTGATATTCCGCGCGTGCAATATTCAGCGCATTTTTATCAATCGTAATGGCAATATTCTTGCGGCGGTTCGGACGGCTATCCCTAACGTTCGCGCCTGCTGCCATGGATGGAGAGCCAAACGGGTTTCCTAAGCGCTCGCCACGTTCCAACTGGTTGGCGACGCGGCTGACAACCATCACCGATGCTTCTGCAACAGCGCGGGAGCGTGCACCCGACAATAACAGCGCTGCGTTGACGCACTGCGCCAATAACAACGCCGACCCAGCGACCAGCAATATTTGGCCGTACAGGCTTCGCGGCCACAAACGGAATGTGCGCGTCGGTTTCACAATCGGGTCACCGCGGTGGAAAAGCGATAGCCGCCACCCCAGATGGTC
>JAIXOE010000011.1 GCA_027486895.1 Sphingomonadales bacterium | reverse complement strand
GCTTCCATGATCAGCTCATGGAAAGAATCGCGCGTACCCGAAGTTGTTGGCGGGCCATAAACCGAGATCGGCAATTTAGGCAGCGACGGGTTAACGTCGGACCAGAGCTTTGCAGTCTGTGGCTTGCCGAACGGATTAGCTGCAAGCGCCTTGTAGACGTCAGCGGTCGACAATACGAACTTGGTGCCCTTATTCGACTGTGCAAGCGCCAGACCGTCGATGCCGACCTGAACTTCAACAATGTCCTTAACGCCGTTCTTCTGGCAATTTTCGAATTCGCTTTTCTTCATACGACGCGAAGCATTTGCGATATCTGGCGTTTCTGCGCCTACGCCTTTGCAGAATTGTTCAATTCCGCCGCCGGTACCGGTCGATTCCAGAACGGGCGATTTGCGCGATGTATCCGCTTTTGCGAATGCTTCAGACGCTGCCTTGGCGAATGGAAATACGGTCGATGAACCCACAATGCGGATTTCCTGACGCGAGCCACCAGCGGCCCCGCCCGTGCTGGCCTGGTCATTACATGCCGTAAGCGCGAGCGCGCTGATGGCAACAAGTGAAATTTTCTTGATCATAACGGATGTCCCCATAGTGGATTCGGTACAGAACGAACTGCGCTCTCGGCGCCATTAGCGGGTGCAGATGGCTGATAAATGACGCTTGTATTACATTATTGTGACGCTCCGACTTGCGCAACGGGAAGCAAAATCGAAACCGTTGTCCCTTTTCCGACAGTGCTGCGGATTTCGAGATGACCACGGTGCCGGTCGACAATATGTTTTACGAGGCTAAGCCCCAGACCAGTTCCGCCGACCAGGCGACTGCGCCCCGAATCGACGCGATAAAAGCGTTCAGTCAAGCGCGGCAGATGTTCGGGTGCAATCCCGTCGCCTTCATCCGCGACCGCGAAGTTCAGCATCGCGCCCGATCGCGATGATATGATCGAGACCAGCACTGGAGTTCCGTCTTTTCCATATTTCATGGCGTTGTTCAGAATGTTGTTGGCAAGTTGGCGCAATTGGCCTGCATCACCCATCACAGAAGGCAAATCTGCTGTGATGTCGACAGCGATATCTGCCCCGCGGTCTTTCTGGCTGTTGCGAAGTTGGTCGACGGTTTCCATGACGATCTGGGCAAAATCAACGGGCGTTTGCGGCGGGTCATATTTTTCGGCTTCGATGCGGCTGAGCGACATCAGATCGCGCACCAACGCCTGCATGCGATCGGTTTCTTTCGCCATGATGCCCAAAAAGCGACCGCGTGTAGCGGGGTCGTCGCCAGCGGCGGGGTCATCCAATGTTTCAATGAATCCCTTAATAGCAGCGAGCGGCGTCAAAAGTTCGTGGCTGGCGTTGGCCACGAAATCGACACGCATTTTTTCGGCAGCTTGAGCGCCACTGCGGTCGGCCAAATGGACGATTTTTTGCCCTGGCCCCATCGTCTGGATCCGCATCTCCCACAATTGGTTTTTCTGGCCTATGCCCGCAAGCTTTATGGGGTGGCCGCTGTGATTCGCCTCGGGATCGGACAGCCGCTCAATTGCTCCGGCATGCCGAAATGCCATCCGAACATTTTGGCCGACAATATTGCCACCTAATAACCGAAGAGCGACCAGATTCGCAGCCGTAACGCGGGCGTTTTCAACCATCAATATCGCATCGGTCGATGCGTCAATGAACGCCTGTAACTGGGGGTGCGAGGTTATTGAGGCAGCATCGATAGCACGCGTTTCGTCCACCCGAGGCGTATCGATAACGGCTTCATCATGATCATGCCCTTCGACCACAACGAACAAAGCGATCAGCATGGAAACGAATACGACAAGTATGCGTTCGGCAGCACCAAGCATCTGCCCGGCAAAAACAGCGCCTACAAAAGCAAGGCCAAAGGCAAAAAGTACGCGGGGAGAAAACCAACTGTTCAATATATTAACCCGTCCATGTCAGCCCGATGATCGGCAATCCCTTGTTAGCTATTAGCGGCTAGACTGTCCCACATATAGACGCAGCTTTTCCGTGCAAGCATCGCCGGTGGAAAAACGAATTCGATATGATAGGACGAGGATATGGAAGACGCTGAAAAGACCCCTGATGCTGGCTTGAACAGCGTGGCAACGCGCCGCCGCGCGCTCATGCTCGGTGCGGTCACGGCCTCCGCGATCGTGTCAGTACGGCCGGCGCTTGCGCAATCGGCGGCATCGGTGTTGAATTGCGAAATTCCAGTTCCCGGGCCACATGGCACCGGAATGAACATTGATGCCTATGGCAAGCTTGTGCCGCGCGATACGCCGGGCTCGTTTCCAACCAACGGCCAGAAATTTACCGGTGAACAGGTGAAGGCAGCGCTGCAAGGCCGCAGCCTGCCGGGCACGAGTTACGACCAGAATCAGGCCTATGTAAATTACATCCGTAGGCTACAAAGCGGACAAAGCGGTTTTACCTGCTACGCTTCCCTGCAAATGGCGCGCTAAACCCGAAATTAAGATTGGCTGCGTTATTGCAACCATATGCTAGCCCTGCCGACAACTTATTTGCGTGACGATAATCCGCAGCTCATCATTGAGCCACTGGATGCCATGACGGTCATCTATCACCGGCGGTCAGGAATGACGCACATTGTGGCCGAGCCCGTGCCGCAGATTTTGGCATGCATGGATACCGCGCCGGTGACCGCTGCCGATATCGCTCGGCGCATAGCAGACACATTCGAAGTCGATGATGCCGAGGTTGAAGCTGTTATCGCTGCCCGTCTTGAGGAAATGGCCGAACTAGGGATTGTGGAGCGTATCCGTGCATGAATTTCGTGTTCAGGTAGGGCCAGCTGGTTTTCGCATTGGGTCGGTGTGGGAGGCCCCGATCCGGACCTTGGCTGAGCTGTATCGTGATTATCCGACGCCAACGATTACTGACTATTCCGTCAGACTTGAGGCGGTAAGCCCTTGGCGGCGCTACATCCGTCCGTCGGTCGCGATCAATGGCGATTATATGCTGCCCGATGCGGCACCGCTTCCGCTCACTCAGGCGTTGCTTGCCGCAGAAATGGCAATGAACTTGCAAATGGCTCTGGGCTGGCGGCGGCATTTATTGCTGCATGCCAGCGCGGTGGAGAAGGATGGCAAAGCGCTCATTATGACGGGCGAATCGGGTTCGGGTAAGTCAACCTTGTCCGCGATGCTTGGGCATATGGGTTGGCGCTTCATGGGTGACGAGTTTGTTCTGCTCGATCTGGTGACGGGGGAGGCAACGCCGTTCCCGCGTCTGATCAGCCTTAAGAATGAAGCTATCGACGCCATGCAAGCGCAGGTCGCTGCTGACCGCTTTGGACCACTCATGTGCGGCACGCCAAAGGGCGATATCCGTCATCTGGTTCCGCCCCGCGACGCCGTGCAATCAATGGGCGTGGCCGCGCGCCCAGCGCTGCTTTTGTTCCCGAGTTTCGGATTTCAATCTGCAGTACGGCCTGTCGCGCCAAGCGAGGTATTCGCTCGGCTTACTCAGGCGTCGACGAACTATGTTGCGTTGGGAGAGGCTGGATTTGGCGCGCTCACAGGCTTTGTAAAAGGCGTTCCGGCGCGCGCCATTGACTATCGCAATGGCGACGAAGCGCTGACGTTGGTGAACCAACTCTGGGATGACCTTGCATGAAAATCGACGGTATGATCCTTGTCGAAGCTTTGCGCCGCCCTACGACGAGCGCGACGTGGGACGCAGATATCTGGAATGTGTTGGTTTCCATTGCGCGCGTTGAGCAGCTGCTGGGAACAGTTGCGCGGCGGTTAAACGGCATCGCGGTTCCGCCGGAGATAGTCGGCATCCTCGATGAAGCGCGCATCAATGCAGAATATCAGAGGCGCTCGGCCTTGTGGGAAGCGGACTGCGCCCGTCGCGCGCTTGCTGACATTGACGGCAAAGTCGTACTTATGAAGGGTACGGCTTACGCCGCTGCTGGCCTAAAGGCGTCTGAAGGCCGGCATATCGGCGACCTCGACATCATGGTTGCACGCGATGCCTTGCCGCAGGTTGAGGCGGCATTGCTGGCGGCGGGCTGGGAATGGGTCAAACCTGATCCCTATGATGATGCGTATTACCGTGAACACATGCACGAGCTTCCGCCGCTGATCCATAAGGACCGCGACCGCATGATTGACGTGCATCATACGATCCTGCCTCTAACCGCGAAGCCGAAGCCTGACGCCGCGTCGATGCTTTCAAACGCTGTTGCGCTCGACAACGGACTATTTGTTTTTTCGCATGCCGACATGGTGATCCACAGCGCGGCGCATCTATTTGCCGATGGCGAATTGGATGGTGGTTTGCGGAACTTGTGGGACATTCACTGCCTGCTGGACGAATTTGCAGACGACAATTTCTGGTCAGAACTGCAGTCGCGTACCGCGCATCATGGGTTATGGGTGGCGGTCCAGCGCGCGGCCCGCTTGGCGCATCAGCTATATGGGACGGAAGTCCCTGCCGATTGGCGGAAAACGCATTGGCAGGATGGATATTATATCAACCGCTTCACCGCGCGCGATGCGTGGGGCAGGGGAACCCGCCCCTTCTTGCGACTGTTGTTTTACGTCCGCTCGCACTGGATGCGTATGCCGCCACGGATGCTAGTGCGTCATTTGTGGACCAAATGGCGCAAAAGTTAGAAAATTTGGTGAACTATCTCGAACCTAGCCGTTCAAGACTTCCGATCAGTTCATCGAAATGGTCGACGATGGCATCGGCTCCCATCTCCTCTACAGGGCCATGTAAAAATCCAAAACTCACGGCAACACTTGGTATGCTGGCGTTCTTTGCCGCCATGACATCATAGATGGAATCGCCGACATAGGCTGCACGGCCTCCGCCACATCTTTTGACCATTTCAAAGATAGGCGCGCCCGAAGGCTTCGCATTTTCCTTGCCCAAAGTGTCCGCACCTAAAATGCAGCCCATGCGATGCGCGAGGTTCAGGTCGTTCAGTAATTTGACCGCAAGGCTCTCAAACTTGTTGGTCACCACCGCATAACGGACGCCCATTGCGTCCAGTTCATCCAGCAATTTTAGCGCGCCGTCGAACGGGCGGCTGTGGACCGACACATTCGCTTCGTAATAGGCCAACATCTGGCGATAGAGCGGTTTGAAATCGCCGTCCGGTATGCCGCCGGTTGCCTCCAGCCCCTGTTGCAGCATCAGCTTTGCCCCGCCGCCAATATGCTGTTTGACCGTTTCAGCCGATAGGGTGGGCCTGCCAACGCTCTCAAGCACATGATTGACCGCCGCCGTCAGATCACCGCTGGTGTCCACTAAAGTGCCGTCAAGGTCGAACCCGATGATGTCGAAAGGAAATTTTGTCATATCGGTCCCAATTGGCCGCAAGTTCTGGAAACCGCAACAATTTGCTGGCATGGCAATGCACATGACTGAATTAGCTGCCATCATCCTTGCCGCCGGCAAGGGCACTCGCATGAAATCCGACCGGCACAAGGTGCTGCATCCCATCGCCAGCCAGCCAATGCTGATGCACCTGATGGCGTCGGTTGATGCCCTGAGCCCAGCCAAAAAGGTTGTTGTGGTCGGCAGTGGCAAGGATCAGCTTGAGGCTGCCTTGGCAGGGTCCGCAGAACTCGCGGTGCAGGAACCGCAACATGGGACAGGCCATGCCGTCCAGCAGGCACAAGGCGCGTTGGCTGGCTTTGATGGCGATGTCCTCATTCTTTACGGCGATGTGCCGTTCGTGCCAACCGGCACCATGCACGCGATGGTCGAGCGCTTGAACGCCGCCGATGCGCCAGCGGTGGTCGTGCTCGCGTTCGAGCCAGAAGACCCCACAGGCTATGGTCGCGTCATCGTGGAAAATGGCCGTATCATCAAAATGGTCGAGCAGAAGGACGCGACCGAGGCTGAAAAAGCCCTAAAGCTGTCCAATTCCGGCCTGATGGCGGTAAAGTCGCGCGATCTGTTTGGATTGCTTGATCGCGTGACGGACGACAATGCGCAGAAGGAATATTATCTCACCGATATCGTCAACATTGCGAACGCCGATGGCCGTATCTGCGTTGCTGTCACGACCGATCCGTTCGATGTCGCTGGCATCAACAGCCGGGCGCAATTGGCAGAGATGGAAGGCGAATGGCAAAAGCGCCGCCGCGTGCAGGCCATGGACGACGGCGCGACTTTGATCGCGCCGGAGACAGTGTGGTTCGCATGGGACACGCAGCTTGGCCGCGATGTGCTGATTGAACCCAATGTTTTTTTCGGCCCCGGTGTTAGCGTGGCAGACAATGTCAAAATCCGCGCAAACAGCCATATCGAAGGTACGACCATCGCCAGCGGCTGCGAAATTGGCCCCTTTGCCCGCCTCCGTCCCGGCACGGTGCTGGAGGAAAAGGCCAAGATCGGCAATTTCGTCGAAACCAAAAAAGCGCATCTGGGCAAGGGCGCGAAGGCCAACCATCTGACCTATCTGGGCGACGCAACCATTGGCGCGGGCGCAAACATCGGCGCGGGCACGATCACCTGCAATTATGACGGCTATTTCAAATATCAGACGGTGATTGGTGAGGGCGCGTTTATCGGATCGAACAGTGCCTTGATTGCGCCGGTAAAAATTGGCCGCGATGCGATTGTCGCGGCAGGAAGCGCTGTATCACGCGACGTGGCCGACGGCGAACTCCGCATGGTCCGCGCCGAGCAACTCGTGAAACCGGGATGGGCAGACCGGTTCCACGATGCGATGCGGAAGAAGAAGGAAGGTAAGTGACCCACGTTTATGAGAAAGTTGCGACGGAACGCTTCAAAACTCGTTTCGTAGACGGTCATGAACAGATCGAGATTCCGGCGCGGCGAAACTGGTTTGTGATCCCATTTTTGATATTCTGGCTGTGTATGTGGACGTTGGGTGGCATTATGGCTTTTACGTCGCTGTTAAGCGACTTCAGCCTGTTCCTGATTTTCTGGTTGTGCGGGTGGGTAATTGGATGGATCTTTGCTGCTGCGACCATATCTTGGCAACTAACTGGAAAGGAACTTGTGCGCACAGTTGGGCATGACCTTGAAGTTGGCTATCAAATGCTCGGATTCAAGAGGATGAAATTGTATCGGGGAGCAGATGTTCGAAAGCTTACCGTAGATGCTGCTGGCAATTTGATGCGCTATTTTCAGATTTCTATTCCGTTCTATCACGGAGCGAATTTCGGGACGCTAAAATTTGATTATGGAGCGAAGACTTTTCGATTTGGCTCGGGCGTTGAAGAAGCCGAAGCCCGCGCGATCATTGCAAAAATAGCACACAAAATTCCATCAACCGCAAGCGCTGCTTGACATGATATCATGATATGATATCAGTATGTCAATGACTCGTATACTCGCTGATCTGCCTGATGAAGCCATCAAATGGCTCGACCAACTTGCTGCCGAACAGGGCAAGTCGCGTGCCGCTGTTTTGCGTGAGGCCGTTGAGGCGTATCGCGCGGAAACACCTAAGGATTGGTTGGCGGCTGGTTTCGGGTTGTGGGCACGGCACGGGGTTGAAATCGACCCGGTTGAGTGGGACCGAAAAAGGCGTGCGGAATGGACGCGTCCGTGGGACGATGATTATGAAGAAGTGCGCGCTGAATCGCCGGACATGTTCGATGAATATGACGATCATCAGCAGCAGATTTATCTCGACATGGCTGCACGCAAATATTCAGAGTTGATAGTGAACGAAGCGGGTGACAAATGAGAATTCTTACTGACATTCCTGACGACGATATCGAGAAGCTGGACGCGCTGGCGGCCAAAGGAAAGCGTTCGCGTGCCGCAGCAATTCGTGACGCTGTCAAGCTTTACCTGGTGCATAACGCGGATAATAAAGACTGGATCGCCCGCGGCGCTGGTCTTTGGAAGCATCGGACGGATATTGGTGACGCAGTTGAATATCAAAGGGCAATGCGAGAAGACCGCAGGCCTTACGAAGATATATGATTTGTGGCAGACCCGTTTTTTGACACCAATATTCTGATCGACTGGCTCAGAGATAACCCCAAGGCTATCTCTGAGCTCTCACGATACAAAAAACACAGGATCAGTCGCGTGGTTTGGACTGAAATATTGGCAGGTGAGTCGCTTGAGCGGCGCGACACTGTCCAGCAAATCATTTCACCCTTCGAAGTGGTCGAAATTGATTCCAGAATTGCCGCTGCTGCTGCTGACATCCGATATCGATCGCCGATGAAATTGATGGATGCCTATATCCTCGCTACCGCGCAGGTGAATGGCGCGATCCTGATTACACGAAATACAAAGGATTTTCCGGCAGAGATGCCAGGCATCCGAATCCCCTATACCATCTAACGAAAGCAATAAATTCATGTGCGGCATTATCGGAATTGTTGGCAAATCTGCTGTTTCGGACCGGCTGGTCGACGGGCTGAAGCGGATGGAATATCGGGGCTATGACTCCGCTGGCGTTTGCACCGTGCATGATGGCCAACTTGTTCGCCGCCGCGCGGAGGGCAAGCTTGCGAACTTGGTCAACGTTCTGAAAACCGACGATGCCGCTGGCAATATCGGCATCGCGCATACCCGTTGGGCAACCCATGGTGCGCCGACGACGAGCAACGCCCACCCCCATGCGACGGGTGAAGTGGCGCTGGTACACAATGGCATTATCGAGAATTTCAAGCAGCTCCGCGATGAACTCATCGCGCGCGGTCGGACGTTCGAAAGCGAAACCGATACTGAGGTTGTCGCGCATCTTGTGTCCGAACAGGTTGAGGCTGGGCATTCTCCTGCGGACGCCGTGAAAGCCGTGCTGCCGCGTTTGCGTGGCGCCTTTGCGCTGGCGATTGCGTTTCGCGAATTTCCCGATTTTTTGATTGGCGCGCGGCTCGGTTCGCCTTTGGTCGTCGGCTATGGTGACGGCGAAACCTATCTGGGTTCGGATGCGCTGGCGCTCGCTCCGTTGACTCAGCAGATTGCGTATTTGGAAGAGGGCGACTGGGTTGTCGTTGCTGCCGATGGCGCGCAGATTTTCGATAAGGACAATAATCCGGTCGAGCGTGAAATCACCACCAGCGGCGTGTCCGCAGCACAAATCGAAAAGGGCAATTATCGCCATTATATGCAGAAAGAGATTTTTGAGCAGCCCACCGTGGTCGCGCAGACACTCTCGAGCTATATCCGCCCTGTTGAACAGACCGTGGCCTTGCCGCAGATGGATTTCGACCTTGCGGGCGTGAAACGTATCACCATCGTGGCCTGCGGCACATCTTATTACGCTGGCATGGTCGCCAAATATTGGTTCGAGACTTTTGCGCGTGTGCCGGTGGACATCGATGTCGCGTCCGAATTCCGCTATCGCGATCCCGTGTTGGAAGAAGGTGGCCTTGCGCTGTTCATCTCGCAATCGGGTGAGACAGCAGACACGCTGGCCGCGCTGCGCCATTGCAAGGAAAATGGGCAGACCATCGCGGTTGTCGTGAACGTTCCGACGTCGTCGATGGCGCGAGAGGCGGACCTTTTGCTCCCCACGCATGCTGGCCCCGAAATCGGCGTTGCCTCGACTAAGGCTTTCACCTGCCAGCTCGCTGTGTTGGCCGCACTCGCCGCACATTTGGCGCTCGTCAAAGGCAAGCTGACCGCAGAGGAAGAACGCGAGATCGTGCGCCACCTGATCGAAGCTCCAGCCGCCCTGAACGCTGCATTGGCGCATGATGATGATATTGCCGCGATGGCACACCTAATCGCGCCAGCACGCGACGTGCTCTATCTTGGCCGTGGCCCCGATTATCCATTGGCGATGGAAGGCGCGTTGAAGCTGAAGGAAATTAGCTACATTCATGCCGAAGGCTATGCGTCTGGTGAAATGAAGCATGGACCCATCGCGCTTATCGACGAAGCCGTGCCCGTCATCGTCCTCGCACCAAGCGGGCCTTTGTTCGAAAAGACCGTCAGCAACATGCAGGAAGTGCGCGCACGCGGCGGCAAGGTTGTCCTGATTTCTGACGCCGAGGGCATTGCTGAAGCCGGCGAGGGCTGCCTTGCCACTATCGAAATGCCAAGCGTCCACCCGCTCATCGCGCCATTGGTGTATGCCGTTCCGGTGCAGTTGCTTGCCTATCACGTCGCCTGCGCGAAGGGCACTGACGTCGACCAACCGCGCAATTTGGCAAAGTCGGTTACGGTGGAGTGATTTCAGCCGAAAGACGTTGAAAGCATCCGGGCATTTCGCCATCATTTGAATCGCTCGGAGGTTGCGCGTTGGGACTATTTGACCGCTTTAGACATTATGTTGGTCGGCAAAAGCTGTTGCCGCCGCCGAGGGAGGTGGTGCCCCCAGTACCTTGGCCGCCACCGCCGGTTGCTGCGATGGGACCCAGCGCGTTTGACCTCTCGCTGGATTCACAACCGGAACCTGCGTGGCTTAAATATCCGGTTTCGTCCTCCAAAGGGCACATCATTGTTTTCGCAAATGAAAAGGGTGGCGTGGGGAAATCGACCTCAGCGTTTCATACCTGCATCGCCTTGTGCAATGCTGGCGAGAGTGTTGCCGCGCTTGACGTCGACCTGAGGCAATTAACGCTACACCGGGCACTTTGGGCGCGCATCGAAAGCGCAACCGAATATGGCGTGAAGCTGCCGGGCCCCGAGCAGATCATGCTCGCGCAGCAAAATGAAAGCGAGCTTGAGGAAAAGCTGCGCATGGCGCGCATCCGGCATAGCTTCATTGTCATTGACGTAGGCGGGCATGACTCGCCTATCGCGCGGCGCGCTATTTTTATGGCGGACACGATCGTCACACCTGTGAATGACAGCTTCATTGATCTCGATATGCTTGGTCGGATTGATCCACGCAGTGGCGAGTTTAAAACGCTGGGCAATTTCGCGCGGCTTGTCGAACATTTGAAAGAGCCCGGCCTCGCATTACGGCCAAAGCCGCTTGACTGGGTCGTCATGCAGAACCGGTCACGCAGTCTGGGTACGAAAAACGAGCGCAAGGTGCGCGACGCATTGGAAAAAATTGCGCCGGTCGCAGGCTTCCGGCTTGTGCCGGGATTGCGCGAACGCGTAACGTATCGCGAGCTGTTTCCGCAGGGCCTGACATTGTTTGATTTGGAAGCACTTCCCGAGTTGGGGCGTTTGCAACCGCAAGCGCGCGAGGAAATCTGGGCCATGCTGCGCGCGCTTAATTTGCCGAGCGAGGCCCTGAATCGGGTAATTAGTCCGTCGGAAAATGGAGCTTGAGATGACAGCGTTTGCAGTTGCGATGGTTGCGGTCATGATCAGTCTTGCCGTGGTGTTCTATAGCGTCCAGTCAAGCAAGTCGCAGGCTGTGCGGAAGCGGGAGGACGGCGATAGCGGTACCAATTTTATAGCAACAGACAGCGCCGTCGACTGCAGTCCGGCCGACGGTGGCGGCTGCGATGGTGGGGGTGGCGACTAGGTCTCCGGACCGTTTCCGCAAAAACACGACGGACCGTTGTGGCGGTTGCCAGCTATGTTGCTGAAAAGGCCTGAGTTGCAAAAATGTAAACTCGGCGCATTCTGATATTGCATTGCCCGATGTCGCCTGATGCGCGTTAAGACGCCATCCGAACATTGGAACAAGCCCATGTCATATTGCAGCGATATTCAACCGACACATCACAAGGCCAATGGCTTCTCAGATTGGTTTGCATTGCGCATAACCAAGACGCTGCGCTGGGGCGCGGATACTTTCTTCGCTAAACGGTACGGCAATCGTGCCATCGTGTTAGAGACCGTTGCCGGTGTGCCGGGGATGGTCGGTGCAACACTGTCACATCTGCGTGCGCTTCGCCTGATGCAGGATGACAGGGGCTGGATCCGCACCCTGATGGATGAAGCAGAGAATGAACGCATGCATCTGATGACGTTCATCGAAATCGCGCAGCCGTCGGCATTTGAACGCTTTATCATCCTGGCCGTGCAGTGGGTCTTCTATATTTTCTTCTTCGTCCTCTATCTCGTCTCCGGCAAAACCGCGCACCGTCTGGTGGGCTATTTTGAAGAAGAGGCAGTGTTGAGTTATACGCTGTATCTGGCCGAAATTGATGATGGCAGGCATTCCAATCCGCCCGCACCCCCCATCGCCCTGAGCTATTGGAATTTGCCGGAGGGCACGACGCTGCGCGATGTTATTGTCATCATACGGGCCGACGAAGCGCACCATCGCGATACCAACCATTATATGGCGAACACGTTGTCAGGCCGCGATGCCGATCATGAGGCGATTATGGCATGCCCGCCACATGTCTCGCTGGATGCCGGTTTGCTGTGATAGTTCCCGCTTGTTGAGGGGCGAGCAGATGCTAAGGATACGCGCATGAGCGTTGGCAAAATCATCTTGATTGTCGTTTTATTATTGCTGGCGGTGCACCTGCTGTTGTTCGGTTATCTTAAGCGGCGGATCGCAGCAGCGAAGCGCGACAAGGGCCTCTAAGCCCTGCAGGCGATGTTGCTCCAATAGGCGGATAACAGGGGAGATATGCCAACGGTCGCACGGGTTGATTTGCCATATTTGCAAGCTTATAGCAGCAGGGCAAAATCAAGCGGTCCCGCGGGGCCGCTTTTTGGCTTTTGGAATATGCCAAGCATTTGGTTGGAAGGAACAATACCATGTCGATTACGCCTTTGATGCCCGTCTATCCGCGTTGCGGTTTCCGGCCGGTGCGAGGCGAGGGCGCATGGTTGATTTCTGAAGACGGCAGCCGCGCGCTCGATTTCGCAGCAGGCATCGCTGTGAACTTGCTTGGGCACGGCCACCCGCATTTGACCAAAGCCATTCAGGATCAGGCGGCAACGCTTATGCACGTGTCAAACCTGTATGGCAGCCCGCAAGGTGAGGCATTTGCGCAGCGGCTGGTTGATACCACCTTTGCGGACACCGTGTTTTTCACGAACTCTGGGGCCGAAGCGGTCGAGTGCGCCATAAAGACTGCGCGTGCGTATCATCAGAGCCAAGGCAGCGACCGCTTTGAAATCATAACGTTCAAAAACGCTTTTCATGGCCGGACAATGGCGACGATTTCCGCCAGCAATCAGGAAAAGATGCACAAGGGCTTTCTCCCACTTCTGGAAGGCTTCAAATATGTCGACTTCGACGACCTTGAAGGCGCCAAGGCAGCAGTAGGACCCAAGACGGCGGCACTCCTTGTCGAGCCTATTCAGGGTGAAGGCGGTGTTCGCCCTGCGTCGGATGCCTTTATGAAGGGATTGCGCGCGCTTGCGGATGAACATGGCATCATGCTCATCCTCGACGAAGTGCAGTGCGGTGTTGCGCGTTCGGGTACGCTTTATGCTTACGAACAATATGGCATCATCCCCGATATTATGGCGACGGCAAAAGGCTTGGGCGGCGGTTTCCCTGTGGGTGCGTGCCTTGCTACTGAAGATGCAGCCAGGGGCATGGTCGTTGGCACGCATGGTTCGACGTACGGCGGTAACCCATTTGCGATGGCTGCTTGCCAAGCGGTGTGGGATGTCGTGGCGAACGACGAGTTTCTCGAAAATGTGCGCTCGACTGGCGATAAAGTGCGCGCTTCACTTGAACAGTTCATTGGCAACTATCCTGACCTGTTTACCGGCGTGCGTGGCAAGGGCTTGATGCTTGGCGTGATGATGACTCACGAAACGCGCGCGTTCGTCGCCCATTTGCGTGACAATCATGGACTGCTGTTGGTTGCCGCTGGTGATAACACTTTCCGTGTCCTGCCGCCGTTGAACATTACCGATACCGAAATCCAGATTTTCATGGAAAAGCTTTCGGCTGGTGCGGCAAGTTACCAGATGCCACAGGCGGCATGACGCGCCACTTCCTTAATCTGGCAGACGCTGGCGGCGATGCCATTGCTGCCATGCTCAACGACGCCATGGACCGCAAAGCTGCGCGACAAGGCTGGCCCAAGGGCAAGGCAGACGCCGATGCGCCATTGGCCGGACATACCCTCGCGATGGTGTTCGAAAAAAATTCGACCCGCACGCGTACGTCATTTGAAATGGCGATGAAGCAGCTGGGCGGCGACAGCATTTTTATGGCGTCTGGCCAAATGCAGCTTGGGCGCGGCGAATCCATCGCGGATACCGCACGCGTTCTGTCGCGCTATGTCGACGCTATCATGATCCGCACCGACGATCATGCAAAGGTTGAAGAGCTAGCGCATTATGCCAGCGTACCGGTAATAAACGGACTGACTGATTTGTCTCACCCGTGCCAGATTGTCGCTGACCTTTTGACGATAACCGAGCATGGAAAGCCATTACCCGGGCTTGAGCTTGCGTGGCTTGGCGATGGCAACAATGTGCTCAACTCAGTCGTCGAGGCCGCGGGCTTGTTTAAATTCAATGTGCGGATTGCGGTGCCGCAGGGTTATGACAGCGACAGTAGCTTTATCGAGAGCGCACGAGCCGCAGGTTCTAACATCACACAGACGCGCGATGCGGCGGAAGCCGTGAATGGCGCGGACGTTATCGTCACTGATACATGGGTTTCGATGGGACAAGAGCACGCCCACAACAAAATGGCGGCGATGATGCCCTATCAGGTAAATGAGCAGCTTATGGCGATGGCGAAGGCGGATGCCAAATTTCTGCACTGCCTTCCTGCGCACCGCGGGGAAGAAGTTACGGATGCTGTCATTGATGGTCCACAATCGGTTATCTGGGATGAAGCGGAAAACCGGCTACATGCGCAAAAATCAATCCTACGCTGGTGTTTTGGACAACTGTGATGACCGAACAATCCGAAACCTTATGTAATCAGCCTTTGCGCTTTTCCATTCCTACGCGTGACGCACGCGGACGGTTGGTGCGCCTCGACGACGTGTTGGCCGAGATATTGGCTGCACACGCATATCCTCCTCTCATTGAGAAAACCCTTGCGGAGGCGCTTGTGCTGACTGCTTTGCTGGGTGCCTCGCTGAAGGAAAAGGGCAGCCAACTGACCTTGCAAACCCAGACCGAAAAGGGTGCCATCCGCCTGATGGCCTGCGATTATAAGGATGGAGCGTTGCGCGGATATGCGCAGTTTGATCCGGCGACGGTCGCTGCACTGCCCGACGATTCCACTTTATTTGGTATCTTCGGCAAGGGGTATCTTGCCATCACCTTCGACCGGATGAAGCCAGCGGTTGAGGGTGGCGGGCGATATCAAGGTATCGTGCCGCTTGAGGGGGATACGTTAGCCGATGCCGCCGCGAACTATTTTGTGCAGTCTGAACAAATCCCGACGCTCATTCGTGTTGCCGTTGACCATGTGAACGGCCGTTGCGTCGCTGGCGGTCTGCTCGTCCAGCATCTTCCTGAAGGGGAGGAAGGACGGGAACGGCTACATGTCCGGCTTGACCACCCCGAATGGGAGCATGTGGAAATCATTGCGTCCACCATTGCCACTGCGGAACTTGCTGATCCAGCTTTGCCGCTGGAGGAAATCGTCTGGCGCTTGTTCCACGAAGAACAGGAAGTACGTATTGAGCAAGGCGACCCATTGTCAAAGGGCTGTCGATGCGACCCGGTACATATCCGGGACGTGATCTCGAAATTTCCGGCAGAAGACCGTGCAGACATGGCGGATGATGCTGGAGATATCGTCGTTGACTGCGAATTTTGTTCACGCCGGTTTCCGGTGAGTTTGGCAAGTTTCAACAACTGATCAAAACGCTGTGACCTGATTTGGTCACTCATCGTTCATAAACCACATTCTATCGTGCAAAATGTAACATTTTGTGATATGTCTCGACAATAAACAGGTCGCTTCAACGAAAAAATGGCTGGTTTATGGATTGAAGTTTATGACATTAAAGCTCTCCCAATATTGCCTCGCTGGCGCGATTTTACTGTCGCTGACGTCAGCCGCATTTGCGTTCGCGCAGGCAAATGATTTGTCCTTATTGAATACCTTGGAACGCGGGCAATGGAACTTGCGGGCAGTTGGGGCCGAGGCACCATTAACAAAGATATGCCTCGGTAACCCCGAAGTATTAACCCAAATCGAGCATTCAGGTGTCACCTGTGAGCGGTACGTTATCCGTTCCACGGCGAATGCAGTTACGGTTAGCTACACATGCAAAGGGCAGGGGCAAGGCCTGACGACCATCCGCAAGGAATCTAACCGTATCGTTCACATTCAATCGCAGGGCATTCGGAATAATGCGCCGTTTTCATTTTCGGTCGAAGGCCGAAAGATTGGTCCTTGTTAGGCCAATGGCCATCGCTGCGGCGTTAATGAAATAATTACCATCTTCGCGTTAAAAGAGGGCGTGTCTTTTAGGAGATACGCTTTCCTCCCTAGCAGGCTGCAAAGCCAACACTGGGCCGCCGCTGTATAGCTTGGCGGCCCATTTTTTATCAGAACGCTGCAATACCCGTGATAGCGCGGCCCAAAATCAAGGCATGGACGTCATGCGCGCCCTCATAGGTGTTGACCGTTTCGAGGTTCGCCATGTGCCGCATGACTTGATATTCTTCGCTAATGCCATTGCCACCGTGCATGTCGCGCGCAGCGCGGGCGATATCGAGCGCCTTGCCGACATTGTTCCGCTTCACGATCGAAATCATGTCGGGTGCCAACTGGCCTTCGTCCATCAAACGGCCCACGCGCAATGATGCCTGAAGCCCCAATGCAATATCAGTCATCATGTCCGCGAGCTTCTTTTGATACAGTTGGTTTGCGGCGAGCGGCTTACCAAATTGATGGCGATCAAGGCCATATTGCCGCGCGGCATGCATACAGAATTCGGCAGCCCCCAATGCGCCCCAGCTAATGCCGTAGCGCGCACGGTTGAGGCAGCCAAATGGACCTTTCAGGCCCTGCACGTTCGGCAGCAATGCATCTTCGCTAATCTCAACATTGTCCATCATGATCATGCCGGTGGTCGATGCGCGGAGTGATAGTTTGCCCTGAATTTTTGGTGCGGACAGGCCTTTCATGCCCTTTTCGAGCACAAAACCGCGAATACCACCGCCATGTGCTTCTGATTTCGCCCACACGACGAAAACATCGGCGAAAGGCGCGTTCGATATCCAAGTTTTCGATCCGTTGATCACATAGCCGCCATCAACTTTTTTGGCGAACGTGCGCATGCCAGCAGGATCGGACCCTGCGTCTGGTTCGGTCAATCCGAAGCAACCAATGAGGGTACCCGCAGCCAGGCCGGGGAGATATTTGCGGCGCTGCTCTTCGGAACCATATGCATAGATGGGATGCATCACGAGTGACGATTGCACTGACGCCATCGACCGATAGCCAGAATCGACGCGTTCAATTTCACGCGCAATCAGACCGTAAGCAACATACGATGCGCCGACGCCGCCATATTCTTCGGGAATGGTTGCACCCAGCAGGCCAGTTTGGCCCATGAGCGGGAAAAGTTCAGGCGCATCACATTCGGTCCGATATGCATCGATGACGCGTGGCTGTAACTCGCTTTGCGCAAAGGCGTGCGCGGTATCGCGGATCATGCGTTCGTCTTCGGTAAGCTGCGCATCCAGACGGAAAGGGTCGGACCAATCAAATGTTGCCAATTCGGCCATAAGGTTTCTCCAATGTTGGGTGGGCGCTAAACTTTTTGTGGGCTTCGGGCAAGCTGGCAAAATGTCTGTAACCAGTCTATTTGGGGGCCAATTAAACAGGAGAGACCAGTGACGTTAGCGGCAGATGTAGAGAAGATTCTGAAAAACCTCGGAACGCAAATTTCGGGTGATCTGGCATCATACTCGCCCATCGACGGAAGCAACATCGGGTCGGTACCAACTGCCTCTGTGCCAGATATTGATGTGGCGTGTGCGAATGCGACCGAGGCCTTTCTAAAATGGCGTAATGTTCCGGCACCACGTCGCGGCGAACTCGTTCGCTTGTTCGGAAATGCCTTGCGCGAAAACAAGGAAAACCTCGCGCGCCTTGTCACCATCGAATGTGGCAAACCCTTGTCCGAGGGTCTCGGCGAAGTGCAGGAGATGATCGACATTTGCGACTTCGCTGTTGGCTTGTCGCGCCAGCTACATGGTCTCACCATCGCGAGTGAACGTCCCGGCCACCGCATGATGGAACAATGGCACCCCTTGGGACCGACGCTGGTGATTTCTGCGTTCAATTTCCCAGTTGCCGTCTGGGCGTGGAATGCGGCGCTGGCACTTGTTTGCGGCAATAGCGTTATCTGGAAACCATCGGAGAAAACTCCACTGACCGCCGTGGCGGTGCAAGCGATTTTCGAGCGCGCCGCAGCTGAATTCGGCGATGCTCCGGCGAATCTTTCGCAGATCGTGCAAGGTGGCCGCGACGTTGGCGCGGCGTTGGTCGCAGACCCGCGCATCGCGCTTATCTCGGCCACCGGCAGCACAGAAATGGGCCGCAAGGTGGGGCAGGTTGCAGCATCGCGCTTTGCAAGAACGATATTAGAACTTGGAGGCAATAACGCCGCGATCATCAGTGACAAGGCGGACCTCGCATTGGCGTTGCGCGGTGTGCTGTTCTCGGCGTTCGGAACAAGTGGGCAACGGTGCACCAGCCTGCGCCGTGTCTTTGTCCATGATGCGGTCTATGACAATTTTGTCGCGGCCTTGACCGCCGCAAGCACATCAATGGCGGTTGGTGACCCGCTGGACGGCAGCAACCTTGCAGGACCACTCATTGATGACGCAGCATATGAGGGCATGCACGTCGCCCTCAACGAAGCGAGAGAGCTTGGAGCAAGCATCACTGGCGGCGGACGGATGGACATGGATGGTGTCTATGTCCGGCCCGCGCTTGTCGAAATGCCTGCGCATGCCGGCCCGGCATTGCGCGAAACCTTTGCCCCCATCCTCTACATTTTCCGCTATCACGACCTGACCCAGGCCATCGTACTTCAAAACAGTGTCGGCGCGGGGCTTTCGTCAGCGATATTCTCGACAGACGTCCGCGAGTGCGAACGGTTCCTGTCTGCAGAAGGAAGCGACTGCGGCATCGCCAACGTCAATATCGGCACATCCGGGGCTGAAATCGGCGGGGCATTTGGCGGGGAAAAGGAAACCGGCGGTGGCCGCGAATCCGGTTCGGACGCGTGGAAGGCCTATATGCGCCGCGCGACCAACACGATTAACTACTCGAATGAACTGCCGCTTGCGCAAGGGGTGACTTTCGACCTAGGCTGACGCCTGAGGAGAGCGAGATGCAGGTAGAAAAATTGCAACCGGTGAAAGCAACGCTGCAGCCGAGCAACCATCCCTATCTCAATGGCGCGTGGACACCGCAGCATGAAGAAGTAACTGCGACTGACCTTGACGTGATTGAAGGCCGGATTCCGGATGACATTGACGGCGTGTATCTGCGCAACACCGAAAACCAACTGCATCAGCCATTGGGGCGTTATCACCCCTTTGATGGTGATGGCATGATCCACCAGATTGATTTTTCTGGTGGCAAGGCAAGCTATCGCAACCGGTTCGTCCGCACCCGCTGTTTTCAGGCGGAGCAGGATGCAGAAGGCTCGCTCTGGGGCGGGCTGATGGACAAGGTGAGCGTGTCGAAACGCCCCGGCTTTGGCGCACATGGCAGCCTCAAGGATTCATCTAGCACCGACATCATCGTGCACGCTGGCAAGGCTGTGTCCACTTTCTACCAGTGCGGCGAGGGCTATGTTCTCGACCCCGAGACGCTGGAGCAGGAAGGCGTCGCTTCATGGGTCCCTTTGGACGGCATTTCAGCGCATCCCAAAGTCGATGAACGCACTGGCGAGTTGCTATTTTTCAACTACTCCAAATACGCGCCTTATATGCATTATGGCGTGGTCGACCGCAGCGGAAAGCTTGCACATTATGTGCCTATCCCGCTCCCCGGACCACGTTTGCCGCACGATATGATGTTCACCGAAAACTGGTCGATATTGTGTGACTTCCCTTTGTTCTGGGATGAAGAATTGCTCAAGCGCGACGTTCATGTGACGCGGCTTCACGAAGGGCTGCCATCGCGTTTCGCGCTCATTCCGCGTTATGGGCAACCCGAAGACATTCGCTGGTTTGAAGCTGACCCAACCTTTGTCCTTCACTTCATCAATGCTTATGAAGATGGGGATGAAGTAATTCTCGACGGCTATTTCGAAGAAGATCCCTATCCGCCACCCATCGAAAATGCCGACGGCTACGGCCATATGATGGCCTATGTTGACGAACACAGCTTTAAGCCGAAGCTGCATCGTTGGCGCTTTAACTTGAAGGATGGCATTACGCGCGAAGAGCGATTGGATGATCGCATTCTCGAATTTGGGATGATGAACCAGCGCTATTTGGGGCTGCCCTATCGTTATGCCTATAGCACGACGTCCAAGCCGGGTTGGTTCCTGTTCACAGGTTTCGTTAAACATGATCTTACGACCGGCGAGTCTTGGGAGGTCAAACTCGACGATGGTCGCTATGCCAGCGAAGCGCCATTTGCGCCGCGTGTGGGCGCAGTAGACGAAGACGACGGGTATCTCGTCAGCTTTGTGACGGACGAAAACCGTGGAACGTCAGAATGCATCCTCATTGACTGCAAGCGTTTTGAAGACGGACCGGTGTGCCGAATTGCACTGCCGCACAAGATTAGCAGCGGAACGCACGCGCATTGGGCCGACCGGACCGTCCTGTAGTCGCCTTATTTCTGGAAAACGACCTTAGTTCCGGGACGCACCATTCCGGCGACGCGGGCTGCATCCCAATTGGTCAGCCGGACACATCCATGGCTTTCCGTACGGCCGATGGTGGCAGGCTCGCCAGTGCCATGGATACCATAATGCGGTTTTGACAGGTCGATCCAGACTACGCCAACCGGGCTATTAGGTCCGGGTGGCAAAAGCTGCTTGCCCTTGCTGTCGCTTACATCCCAGAACAGTTCGGGATTATAATGAAATTCCGGATTTCGCGCGACGCCCTTCACGGTCCATTTGCCAATCGGCAGCGGATCGTGCGAGCTTCCAGTAGTGACGGGAAACTGTGCGATAATTTTACCCTCTTCATCCAACGCGCGCAGCCAGCCGTCGGATTTGTCGACCAAGATGCTATCCACCTCAGGTTGGTCGGCAGCCACACCCAATGAAATAAGTGTTTCGCCCCAGCCGCGCTCGGCCACTTCAGAGCTTGGTGCGGCTTGATCAGGAAGATTGGGTACGACGATCACTTTGCCCGCGCCAATCTGCGTTTTGGGCGAATTCAGGGCCACCAACGTTTCCGGCGTGGTGTGAAAACGTTCAGCCAGCGCTTCCATAAGGTTGCGATAGCCAAGTGTGGGCAATTTGGCTTGATCGGCAGCATCTTTAGGGAAATCCGCAAAGAAAGTCTGGCCTGCAAAGGCGACAGGGATGCGAACCAAGCGGGTTGGCGGTCCCACATTTGCCTTGGCCAAAGCCGCCTGCGTTGCCGCGTCCAATGCGCCGCTTTCGGCTAGGTTATTGGCCTTTTGAAAGCCCTTCAACGCCATTTCGAACTGCTGGTGCGCGTTCCCGTCAAGCACACCAGAGGAATAGCCCAAGCGATCCAGAGCCAACTGCGCCGGCAACATTTCAAGCGTTTCTGGCAACAGTGGCACATCACCTTTTGCCGCGAGAAATACTGAAGGATTGTCGGCAGGAGCGTTTGAAGCGCCCGTGGCGCTGGATTCTGCGTCACCACTGTCGTTGCGGTCACACCCGGCGAGTATACCGAGCGCGAATATTAAGGTGATATATTTCAAGTGATTTAGCTTTCGTCAGTTTCCTTCGAAACCCCCGCTGCGTGCACAAGTTCCATTGCTCAAAATATGCTTCGTTGTTTCTAACGAAAGCGGCCTTGTCATTATGATCACTTGTGCCACGGCGATCCCGAGACCATAAGCAGAGCGTGCCAGACACTTACATCATCATATTCATTTTATGGGCCGTCATATTGGGCGGTGCCGGTGGTGTTTTAACTACCATCGGGCCGTGGTACCGGAACCTTAAAAAGCCGTCATGGCAACCACCGGATTGGCTTTTTGGGCCTGCATGGACGTTGATCCTCGGCCTATCGGCTTGGGCCGGCATTCTAGCATGGCAGGGTGCGACCACCGATGCAGAACGCACCGCCATAATCATTCTCTACGCAGTAAACTTCGTCTGCCACTTCTTGTGGTCACCGCTGTTTTTTAATCTTCGGCGTCCTGACTGGGCATTGGTTGAAGTCGTCTTTCTTTGGGGCTCGGTATTGGCGTTATGTATTGAGCTGCGCCAATTCTCCGTTCTGGCAAGCTGGCTGATCGTGCCTTACTTTATGTGGGTAAGCTTTGCAGCTTTGCTGAACCTCAAGATTGTCCACCTGAACGCACCGTTCGGAAAACGGGCCGGAGTGTAGGCTCACCCAATTTTGGAACCTTCTCATGTGCGTCAGGTTATTCGACGACACATGAATGAGGTGCCCCATGAATACCCCCGAAATGACATCCGCACTCGGATTTGGAACGCTGATCATTGGATTGATCGTGGCTATTGTCCTTCTGCTGCGCTTTTTGCGAAAGCCGGAAAACCGCCATCCCATGGAAGGTCAGCGCGAACGCAACATAGCGGAAATCCGCGATGAAGCGGAACATGGCGACTCTGCATACCCGCGAGAATCGCACACGCCTATTAACTGAATGCCTGCGTAGGCTGATTTATAGCATAAAAATGCGGTTGCTTGGGCGGATGACCCCGGTGGCCAGCGGTCGCCATGTAACCTGCACTAATATTTAATATTAGAAAAACCTGTTGCTACGTTTCGACGGCGCAATCCGATTGCCGCACAAGCTTTTTGTCTGACATAGGGGCGCCATCACGAGACTTGGTGGATGGTATGAAGAACACGGCACGAGCAGTTGTAATTGGTGGCGGCGTCGTCGGCGTAAGCACTTTGTATCATCTTGCCAAAATGGGGTGGAGCGACGTCGTGTTGCTTGAGCGAAAGGAGTTGACGTCCGGCTCAACCTGGCATGCAGCCGGTCTTCTGCCTCTTTTTAACCTTAGCTATTCAGTCGGAAAGCTGCATCAATATTCGGTAGGATTATACCCGACGCTAGAGGCAGAGACCGGCCTTCATGCAGGTTTTTCGCAAGTCACGAACATCCGGCTGGCGACCACTAAAGACCGGATGGATGAGTATCATTATTATGCGGGCGTCGCGCGCACCATTGGCGTCGACGTCAATTTCCTGAGCCCTGACGACGTCAAAGCAATCTGGCCGCTTGCCGACATGGACGGTGTCATTGGCGCTATCCAGCATCCCGATGATGGTTATATCCAACCCGCCGATCTGACGCAGGCATTGGCCAAGGGTGCGCGGCAACGCGGTGCGACCATCTATCGCAACACGACAGTCAATGCGATCACGCAACAGCCAAATGGCGAATGGCTTATCTCGACGGATCAGGGCGACATCACCTGCGAACATGTTGTATCGTGCTCCGGCAATTTCGCGCGTCAGACAGGGGCAATGGTAGGCCTCGATATCCCGGTGATCCCTGTCGAGCATCAGTATATCGTGACCGAGCAGCATCCGGAAATCATGGCGCGCAAAAAAGCGGGTTTGCCAGAAATGGGCGTCCTGCGGGAATCCGACGCGAGCTATTATATGCGTGAGGAAGCTGGCGGGCTGTTGTTGGGGCCATATGAGTTGGGTGCGCCTGCCTGTTATGTGGATGGCCCTGCTGCAACCAGCGAATATGAACTGTTCCCCGATGCGCTTGAACGACTCGAACCCTATATCCTCGCCGCAATGAAGCGCGTGCCAGCCTTTGGCGAGGTTGGCATCAAGAGAGTGTATAACGGCGCAATTGCATATACGCCCGACGGGTCGCCCATTGTTGGCCCTGCTTGGGGCCTTAAAAACTTCTGGCTCAACGAAGGTCACAGTTTTGGCGTTACCGCCGCAGGGGGCGCTGGTTGGCAATTGGCGCACTGGATTGTTGATGGTGAACCGACCATCGATATGATGGGCGTCGATCCGCGCCGCTTTGGCGATTATGCCGGACGCGGATTCCTCATTGAAAAGAACGAAGAGGCCTATGCCAAGGTCTTCACCGTGCATTATCCCGATGAAGAGCGCGAAGCGGGACGCGCATTGCGGCGGACCCCTTGCTACGACCGGATGAAGGCGCTCGGGGCGGTGTTCGGCAGCGTGTTCGGTTGGGAACGCCCCAACTGGTTTGCGCCGGAGGGCTATGAACTGACCGAGGCCGATCTCGACAAGCCTGACGTACTTTTGAACGACAATCATCCGGTCGTTGCAGGCGTGCCCGTCCGGGAGAAATGGTCGTTCCGTCGTTCCAACTATTTCGAACATGTCGGCAATGAATGTCGCCATGTGCACGAAAAAGTGGGCATTCAGGATATGAGCGCATTTGCCAAATGCGAGATTTCAGGGCCGGGTGCGGAGGGCTGGCTTGACCAGTTGCTGACAAATGCGGTGCCGAAGAAAGTCGGACGCGTCACACTGTCCTATCTGCTCACCCACAAGGGCGGCGTGCGCAGCGAATTCACCGTCTACAAAGCCGCGCCGCAGCGTTATTATTTGGTCTCTGCAGGCGCGTATGAGCGGCATGACCATGATTATCTGAAAAAGGCGATGCCGCGCGATGGGTCGGTCAGCTTTGAACGGCTGACAACATCCATGGGCGTGCTTGTACTGGCGGGGCCACGTTCGCGTGACGTGTTGGCTAAGCTGACTGACACAGACCTATCCAATGATGCCTTCCCATGGCTGACGGGCAAGAAAATGAGCATCGGCTTGGCGCAGGTGGATGCGCTGCGCGTCAACTTCATTGGTGAGCTTGGTTGGGAAATCCATCATCCCATCGAGATGCAGAATTACATTTTTGACCAGCTGATGGAGGCCGGCGCCGAGTTTGAGATCAAACCGTTCGGCATTCGCGCGATGACATCGATGGCGCTTGAAAAAAGCTACAAACTGATCCCGCGTGAATTGTCGGTTGAGTATTCCGCTTTTGAAAGCGGGTTGGAGCGGTTTGTCAGCCTGAAGAAACAGACATTCCATGGGCGTGATGCTCTACTTGCATGGCAGGAAAGCGGCAACGCAAACACGTTGGTGACGATGGAAGTGCACAATGTAGCCGACGCCGATGCACGCGGGTCGGAGCCAATTTATCATGGTGATGATGTCGTCGGGCGCGTTACCTCTGGCGGTTATGGCTGGCGTGTCGGCAAGTCGCTTGCGCTCGCTATGGTCCAGCCTGATTTGGCCATTCCGGGCACCGAGTTTGAAATCGCGATCCTGGGCGTGCGCCACAAGGCGACGATCATCGCGGACTCGCCGTTCGACCCTGACAACATTGCACTGAAGAGCTAAACCGATGTCTGGTTTCGCCCCCATCGCTGACTTGCTCGCTCGGGATCGCAAGGGCCACACCCTGCCGCGCGAGTTGTATGTCAGTGACGAGGCGTTCGAATTTGACACGCAGGTCATGCTGAAGTCCGTCTGGCTTTACGCCTGCACCGTCGCGCATGTGAAAAATCCGGGTGATTTTTTCGTGTTCGAACTGGCGCATAATTCCATCATCATCGTGCGTGGCCGCGACATGCAAGTGCGCGCGTTCTGGAACAGCTGCCGGCACCGCGGGGCCAAAATCTGCCTGGAACAGCGCGGACGGGCGCCGCGATTAATGTGTCCCTACCATCAGTGGACCTATGGCCTTGATGGGCAGTTGTTGGCTGCGCGCAGCATGGCGGATGATTTCGACAAGGCGGACCATGGCCTGTCGCCGGTGGCGTTGGAAAATGTCGGCGGGCTGATTTTCCTCTGCCTGAGCGACAATCCGCCGCCGATTGACCGCGTGAAGGCCGACATATCCGCACAGATTGCGGTGTATGACCTCGAAAATCTTAAGGTCGTTTTTCAAGACAATTATATCGAAGACGCCAACTGGAAATTGGTGATGGAAAATAATCGTGAATGTTACCACTGCGATGTTGGCCATCCTGAACTGATTAGCGTGCTTGGAACAACAGGGTTTGGTAAGGATGCACCAGATGATGCGGCCAAGCATGAACAGTGGAAAGCAATTGGTATCGATCATGACCTGATCGAATTTCCCGACGGCTGGTGGCACCGGATTGCGCGGCTGGCGCTGGCGAATGGCGCGGTAACACAATCGATCGATGGCAAGCTGGCGTGTCAAAAATTGATTGGGCCATTTACTGCGCCTGAAACGTCTAGCCTGTCTGTTTGGACTCAACCCAATAGCTGGCACCATTTCTGCTGCGACCACGTCGTGACATTTTCACTGACGCCCATTTCGGCTGACAAGACATTGCTGCGCACCAGCTGGCTGGTGCATGAAGATGCGATTGAGGGCGTCGATTTTGATCCGGATCATCTGGCCGCATTGTGGCGCAAAACCAATCAACAGGATGGATATTTTTCGATGATCAATCATCGCGGCATATCCAATGATGGTTATATTCAAGGTCGATATGCCGTGGAGGAAAAGCTGGTCGAGGACTTCAAGAATTTCTACGTGAGCCACGCCAAGGCCGCGCTTGAGACCATATCATGACCCGTTTCAGTGCTTTCAGCCTCTTCGCCAAAGCGCTTGGCGGACATCAGGATTGGCCTGAACAATGGCCCGACGCGGCACCAAAACCGGCTTATGATGCCATTATCGTCGGCGGTGGCGGGCATGGTCTTGGGGCTGCTTATTATCTCGCCAAAAAATATGGAATTACCAATGTCGCTGTGCTTGAAAAAGGCTGGATCGGCGGCGGCAATACCGGGCGTAACACAACGATTATCCGGTCTAACTATCTCTATGATGAAAGCGCGCATCTTTATGATCACGCGGTGAAGCTTTGGGACGGCTTGAGCCAGGAACTCAACTACAACGTCATGTATTCCAAGCGCGGCGTCATGATGCTCGCGCACAATGTGCATGATGTGCAAAGCCTTCAACGGCATATCAATGCGAACCGTCTCAATGGCGTTGATAATGAATGGCTGACACCAGAGCAGGCCAAGGCCTATTGCCCGCCTTTGAACATTTCGCCCGACGCGCGGCATCCGGTCCTCGGCGCGGCGCTGCAGCGGCGCGGCGGCACCGCGCGGCATGACTCGGTGGCCTGGGGCTATGCCCGTGCGGCTGCTGCCTTGGGTGTCGATATTATTCAGAATTGCGCCGTAACGGGCATCCGGAGTGGTGCCGATGGCGCAGTCGAGGGCGTTGAGACGACGCGAGGCTATATCGCCTCAAAACGTGTCGGCGTGTCGGCGGCAGGTAACACTTCGGTGGTCATGCAAATGGCCGGGCTGGATTTTCCGCTCGAAAGCTATCCTCTGCAAGCGCTCGTTTCCGAACCTATCAAACCTACGTTCCCTTGCGTCGTTATGTCAAATACCGTGCATGCCTATATGAGCCAGTCTGACAAAGGTGAGTTGGTGATTGGCGCTGGAACGGATCAATATGTCAGCTACTCACAACGCGGGGCGCTGCATATTGTGGAACATACGCTGGCCGCTATTTGCGAGATTTTTCCGATTTACCGGCGGATGCGGATGTTGCGGACATGGGGCGGGATTGTCGATGTAACGCCCGACCGTTCACCGATATTGGGCAAGACACCGGTCAAGGGACTCTATGTCAACTGCGGCTGGGGCACTGGCGGCTTTAAGGCGACGCCTGGGGCAGGCGATTTGCTGGCTTACACAATGGCAAAGGACGAACCGCATCCCATCAATGCTCCATTCAATCTCGACCGCTTCCGCAATGGTCGATTGATTGATGAGGCGGCAGCGGCGGCGGTGGCACACTGATGATCTTAATTCATTGCCCTTATTGCGACGAGAAGCGCCCCGAGATTGAGTTTGCCAATGCCGGACAAGCGCATGTTGCCCGCCCATTGGACCCGTCGAGCCAAAGCGACGAAGAGTGGGAGGCGTATCTTTTCATTCGCGCCAATCCGCGCGGGCGCCATCATGAACGCTGGCGGCATGTGCATGGCTGCGGCCGTTTCTTCAACGCGGTACGCGATACTGTGACCGATAAATTTGAAACAACATATAAAGCCGGGGAACCGCGTCGATGAGTGGCTTTCGTCTTGAAACCGGCGGGCGCGTTGACCGGGGTCAGTCTGTTCAGTTCAGCTTTGACGGTAAGACCTATCAGGGCTTTGCTGGCGACACGCTGGCGTCGGCGCTGTTAGCCAATGGCGTTACCCTGTTTGGCCGATCGTTCAAATATCACCGCCCGCGCGGAGTCATGGCAGCGGGCAGTGAGGAGCCAAACGCCCTCATATCGGTAGATCGGGGCGCGGGTCGCTTCACCCCCAATTTGCGCGCGACGAACGTCGAAATTCACGCCGGATTGAATGCGTTCAGCCAAAATCGGTGGCCGTCGCTAAAGCGCGATTTTGGCGCGATCAACGACCGGCTTGGTATGTTTTTTCCGGCCGGTTTTTATAACAAAACCTTCATGTGGCCGCGTTCCTTTTGGGAGAAGCTGTATGAACCAGCGATCCGGAAAATGGCGGGGCTTGGCGATGCACCGACTGCCGAAGACCCTGACACTTATGCATCAACCTATGCCCATTGCGATCTGTTGATTGTTGGCGCCGGACCCGCCGGAATTGATACCGCATTGGAGGTTATGGGTTCGAACAAGCGCATATTCCTGATCGATGAACAGGATGAACTTGGCGGCGGCGCTTTGGCCGATCCATCGTTGTGGCCGTGGTTGGAGCGCAGTCGCAAAGCGCTAATCGATGCGCCCAATGTCACGATACTCGCCCGCACCACCGCGTTCGGCTATTATCACGACAACTTTATTGGCGCGGTGCAGCGGTTGACCGATCACTCGCCGGACAATTCGGACAGCCCGCGCGAAAAACTATGGCGCATACGGGCAGGCGAAGTGGTGCTTGCGCAAGGTGCGATTGAACGACCTCTCGTTTTTGACGGCAACGACACGCCCGGCGTAATGCTGTCGTCCGCCGCGAAGGTTTTTGCCAATCGATACGGCGTTGCGGTTGGCAGGTCGGTCGCGCTTATGGCCGCACATGACAGCGGCTGGCACGATGTGTTCGCGTTGGCGAAAGCGGGTGTCGGCATAAAAGCGATTATCGATGTGCGCAAAGACGTGGATAGCGCGCTAACGCAAGAAGCGGACCGCTTGGATATCAAGGTTTACCTGAACCATAGCGTCACTGGCGTAAATGGTAGGCATCAGGTCACATCCATCCAGATATGCAATAATGGCGATAATCTCAGCGCGCGCATGGATTGCGATACGCTGTTGATGGCAGGTGGTTGGACGCCCAGCGTGCATTTGTGGTCGCACAGCAAAGGCTCGCTTGCATGGCGCGATGACATCGGCGCTTATGTTCCCGATCAACCGAACGAGAATGTTCGCTGTGCCGGGGCGTGTTCAGGCGACTGGGATTTTGGCAGCGGCGCGATCATTGATGTGTTGCCGACACTAAAGGACCAAAGCCGGATCAAGGCCTTTGTCGACTTCCAGAATGATGTCACTGCGAAAGACATCAAGCTGGCGGTGCGTGAGGGCTTTCGGTCTATTGAACATATCAAACGCTACACGACGAACGGCATGGCGACCGATCAGGGCAAGACATCGAACCTCAATGGCTTGCAGATTGCATCGACGGCGCTGGCCAAGCCGGTCACTGATATTGGCCTCACAAGCTTTCGCCCGCCTTATACGCCGCAGACTTTTGGCGCGTTGGCGGGCCATGCGAAGGGTGCATTGTTTCAACCGACGCGGACGACCAATATCGACGGCTGGGCCGACGAAAATGGCGCGGTGTTCGAACTGGTCGCCCAATGGCGGCGCGCGCGTTACTTCCCCAAAATGGGTGAGGACATGCACGCGGCGGTTAACCGCGAATGCGTTGCTGTACGGTCGTCACTCGGCATCTTTGATGCGTCGACCTTGGGCAAGATTGAAGTCGTTGGCCCGGATGCAGCGGAATTCCTCAACCGTATGTACACCAACCCTTGGAAAGCGCTTGAGCCAGGGCGTTGCCGTTATGGGCTGCTTTTGAAAGAGGATGGCTTCATCACCGATGACGGTGTTTCGGCGCGGTTGGCTCCTGACCGCTTTCATTTGACCACCACGACCGGCGGCGCCGCGCGAGTGCTGAACATGATGGAGGATTATCTCCAGACCGAATGGCCTGATCTTGATGTTTGGCTAACCAGCACGACCGAGCAATATGCCGTCATTGCGCTGCAAGGTCCGAATGCGCGTAAATTATTGGAACCTTTGGTGGACGGCATTGACCTGTCCGCCGACGCTTTCCCGCATATGGCGATCCGCGAAGGAACAATCTGCGGCATTCCAACGCGCCTGTTCCGGGTGAGTTTCACTGGTGAACTGGGTTTTGAAATCAACGTGCCGACCGCTTATGGCCGCGCATTGTGGGAACGGTTGATGGCGGAGGGCGCGAGATATAACATCACGCCCTACGGCACGGAGGCTATGCACGTGCTGCGCGCCGAAAAAGGCTTCATCATCGTGGGGCAAGATACCGACGGCACAGTAACCCCATTTGATGCAGGCCTCGATTGGGCGGTAGGCAAGAAAAAGCCAGACTTTGTCGGCAAACGATCAATGGCGCGGCCTGATATTGTTGCGTCGGGCCGTAAGCAGTTGGTCGGTCTACTAACCGATGATCCGAATGTCGTTTTGGAAGAAGGCGCGCAGATTGTTGCCGATCCGCGCCAGCCGATCCCGATGACAATGATTGGCCATGTGACGTCTTCTTATTGGAGCGAAGCGCTTGGTCGGTCGATTGCTCTTGCCTTAGTGGCCGGTGGGCAAGGGATGATGGGCGATACGCTATATATTCCGATGCCGGGCAAAACGCATGAGGCGAAAGTGAGCGGCATGGTTTTTTATGATGCGGAAGGAGCGCGGCTGCATGTCTGACGTCCTCATAAGGAACGAACCTGTTCCTTCGACGCCATTTATCGCTGAGGGGGTTACGATTAGCCTTGCAGCGCCGCAGAATCGATATTCGCTGCGGGCGCGGACTGCGCAAACTCTGGAAACCTTGCTCAACGTAAAAGTGCCCAAGAAAATTGGCGCGACTGAGGGCGGGATTGCTTGCCTTGGCCCCGACGAATGGTTGCTGCGTGCAGAAGTCAGCGCGACAATTCCATCGGGTGCGGGTTTGCCGGTTGCCATCACAGACATCAGCGATCGGTCGATATGCCTCGTGGTCGAAGGACCGCGCGCAGCGGAACTGCTGATGACAGGTTGCCCGCTTAATCTCGACAATTTCGTTGTCGGCCGCGCCACGCGGACAATTTATGAGACGGTCGAAATCATAATCATCCGAGATGATGAAGACCGTTTCCATGTCGAGGTTTGGCGCAGTTTTGCTGCATGGCTATGGGCGGCATTCACGGCGGCGGCCAGCCATTGACAGTTGCTTGAAACCTTGGGGAGGGTGCAATGGCGGATTGGGAGAAAGCAATAGATCTGGGAAACTACGGTCAATCCAATCGCCATTGGGGTGGGATGCATATCAATCCTGCTGTCTTTTTTCCGACGGCATTCATTTCGCTCGCGGTGATCCTATTTAGCCTGTTTGCGCCAAAAGCATCGGCGGACCTGTTTGCAGGCTTGCGCAGCGGCGCGGTTGCCCATTTTGACTGGTTCTTCATGATGTCGGGCAATTTGCTTTTGCTATTTTGCGTTGTCGTCGCAGTGTCGCCTCTCGGTAAAATCCGATTAGGCGGTAAAGGAGCGGTGCCTGACTATTCGCGGTTATCGTGGTTTGCGATGCTGTTTGGCGCTGGCATGGGCATCGGGTTGGTTTTCTATGGCGTGGGTGAGCCTGTAACCCATTTCACATCTTCAATGGCTGGTGGTCCGGCAGCTCCGTTGGGCGGCGCTGTTGGCGACGCACAGGCCGCACGCAGCATCGCGATGGCAGCCACGATCTTTGATTGGGCGCTACATCCGTGGGCCATTTTCGCGGTCACCGGTCTCGCGCTTGCGGTCTTCAGCTTTGATTTCAACATGCCCTTGTCGATGCGGTCGGCATTCTACCCCATGTTCGGAAAGGCTGTTTGGGGTCGCACAGGCGATGTGATTGAAGTGCTTGCGGTGCTTGCGACCATCTTCGGGCTTGCCACGTCTCTTGGGCTTGGCGCGCAGCAAGCGATGGCGGGGATCGTCTACCTGTACGGGATAACAAGCTCGTCACTCACAATCCTGGCGTTGATTGCGGTAATGGCGGGAATTACGTTTATGTCGATCCGGGGCGGCATTGATCGTGGCATCCGCATTTTGAGCGAGGTCAACATGTGGGTTGCCTTTGCTTTGTTGGTGTTTGTGCTGACCACTGGTTCCACGCTTCAGCTCATGGGTGATCTTGCGACCAATATATTCAACTATCTCAAATTTCTGCCGGCATTATCGAACCCGGTTGGCCGCACCGATACCGGCTTTTATAACGACTGGTCGGTCTATTATTGGGCGTGGTGGATCAGCTGGGCACCGTTTGTGGGTATGTTCATGGCCCGTATTTCATTGGGCCGGACAGTGCGTGAATTCATCGCCGGGGCGATGATCGCGCCCAGCCTGCTTGGCATCTTGTGGCTGACGATTTTTGGTGACGCAAGCATCGCGCAAATCGTGGCTGGCAATGGTGCAGACTTGAGCAAAGCGTCACTCGATACGCAGCTATTTGTGCTGCTCGGCACTTTACCTTGGGCGCAGGTCACGTCCTTTGTTGCCATTGGCTTGATCCTGATATTTTTTGTGACGGGCTGGGACTCGGGCACTTTGGTGATAGATACCATGACCGCGGGCGGACGCACCGATACGCTGCTTCGGCAAAAGACCATCTGGTTGGTCGCAGTGGGCGGCATTGGTGTTGTTCTTTTACTCAGTGGAGGGCTCACTTCGCTTCAGGCCGGTGCAATTGCCACCGGCTTGCCGCTGACTTTGGTTTTGCTGTGCATGTGTCTGGGCACGCTGAGAGGATTATTGGCGCTGCATCGCAATCCGGACTGCGGCGGCGAAATCTAAGCTAACATTTCACCGCTGGGCGATGTTCAGCAAAGTGATGCAAGCCTGCAACGCACTTGACTCATAATCTGGCTATGTCGAAAATGCATAGCACTATTACCAACCGTGTCGCATAGCCATTAGCTGAGGTAATATTAGCCATTGGCTATGCCTGCACGCTTGGGAGGGTTGCTGCATGAAACTGCCACAAGAATTTGATCTGCACGCACTCGAGGTATTCGTGATGACCGTCGAGCTTGGCGGCATGTCGCAATGCGCGGCCCATTTGCAGGTAACACAATCGGCGGTTTCACAGACAATTGCGAAGCTGGAAGCTGGTATCGGGGCGTCGTTATTTGACCGCACGATGCGGCCATTGGGCCTAACGGCCAGCGGCAAGTCGTTGTTCGCGCGCGGACAAAAGCTAATTGCCCATGCCCGACTGGCCTATGACGAAGTCCGCGAAGGCGCAAGCTTGCCAATATCAAGCATTACGGTCGCGATGTCGTTCAGCCTTGCCAACCAGCTGACAGCACCCATTTTGCATAGTCTCGGATCGCGGGCGGAACGGTGGAATATTCGATCTGGTATCTCCATGGAGCATCAGGGCGAGTTTCTGGCGCGGGATATTGATATGCTCGTAACCGGTAGCTTCAATCTTGAGCATCGCGATACAGTGGAACTGCACCCGGTGTTTGAGGAAAGCTTCATTCTTGTTTTTCCTAAAGATTTTCGAGAGCCACTGGATATTGTCGGCTTGCCGTCGTCGTTGCCGTTCATCCGGTTCTCGCGGCTTACGGGAACAGGGCAGCAGATCGAGCGCCAGATTGTTCGGATGAAGCTGAAACTTCCGCAGACGGTTGAAGTGGAATCGTCGCATCAGCAATTGGCATTGGTGGCAGCCGGACTTGGTTGGACGATTACCACTCCAGTCTGCTTGGCCGCGGTTCCGGAACTGCTTTCCCAATTGCGGGCCGAGCCAATGACCAGGGGGCGGTTTTCACGGTCGATTCAGGTCGTCGCGCGGATCGATGAATTGGGGGATATTCCCAGCCTAACAGCGGCTTTGTGCCAGCAGATTTTGCAAGAACAAACCTTCCCACCGCTAATCGATGAATATCCATGGATGGCGCAGCAACTGGCTTGGCCATCTGCTTCGGTCGAAGGTGAGGAGTTGATGGCATGATAAGGCGTATTGTTGCTTCCATTCTGATTTTGCTGAGTGCCCCTATATACGCTGGCGTTCCCAGCGTCCCCAGTGCAGATGCCCCAGAACTAGCTGCATTGGGCAATTACGGCGTTGGCTTTCGCTCCGTCACGTTCACGCATCAGGATCAGCCGGATGTCGAAAATGGAGATTCTAGCGGCGCTGTGGTTCCTAACCACGATCGTAAATTACAGGTGGATATCTGGTATCCGGCGTCGGTCAAAAACGGCAAAAAGACCGTTACCTATCGTGGAAGTCTATGGGCCGAGCCACCGCTTCCGCCGGTAAATTTCACGCAAGAGGGCCTTGCGATTGGCGGCGCGAAGGCTGCTGGTAACAGGCATCCTTTGGTGATCATCAGCCATGGCTATAGCAATAATCCCGCAGTCATGACGTGGTTGACCGAGAACCTTGCGTCAAAAGGCTATGTCGTTGCTGCAATTCATCATCGCGACCCAAATCCTTACGTCGTATCCACCACCACCACCACTCGCGCTGCACCGAATTTTAACCGACCGCGCGACATCGTTTTTGTGGCCAGTCAGCTGCGGGACTATTTGGGGGAACTGATCGATCCGGATAATGTCGCGCTTATCGGTTACTCTCAGGGCGGTTATGGCGTACTGACCGCAGGCGGCGCAACGCTTGACCCGCTGGGGCCGAATATGGGGCTGGTTGCAGGCGGGGCGTTAAAGAGATCAGCGCGGGGCGGCGCAGATGCCGATGCAGTGAAATTGGCAGGTGTTAGGGCTATTGTGGCATTGGCACCCGCTGGAGGCGCTCCAAGTAGCGCATGGGGTGCAGATGGCCTCGCCGCGCTAACGGCGCCGCTGCTTCTAATTCAGGGCGATAGCGACTTTACTGTTGACTATAAAACGGGCGCGCTGGCTGTCTTTGGTGGCGCCGTAAATGCGGACCGCTACTTGCTCACCTACAAGCAAGCAGGCCATTCGATTGCGCTCAACCCGGCGCCGCGTGAAATGCGCGGGTCGGTTTGGGACATGGACTGGTTCGAAGACCCGATCTGGCGACGAGACCGGATCAATGCGATTAACCTGCATTTTATCTCCGCATTTCTGGCGGTGCATTTACGCAACGACGAAAGCAAAGGTTCTTACCTCAATGTGCCGGTAGAAAATTCGGATGAAGGGGAATGGAATGCGCCCGCTGGGACACCGTGGGGCGCATATAGCCCGGGCGATGCGGGGGTGACGTTGTGGAAGGGATTCCAGCGGCGGCACGCGCGCGGCATGACGCTAAGGCACTTACCTAAAGCGCCAAACTAAGCGCTGCGGTTTTCCAAAAATGGATGATCGCTTCGCTATAGCTTAGCGGAACATAGGCGTCGCAGATGTCATCATCCACGACATGTAGGCGGACATTGACGTGATCGATGATTGTTGCGGCGCTGCAACCAGCAGCGAAACTGGGGCTTTCCGCATCGAAAACGCCGCCTTCCATCAGGAGCGTGCGCCAGCCATCGCCTGACAGGCGGATGCGAACGATACCGCCGCCGATAGCCGTCAATGCACCGTCATCCCACAATATTCCGGATAGTGCCGATGCGTCGCCCTCGACCAGCCAGACGGTAGGTTCATAGCGGATCACGCGGAGTTTGTCGTTGCCGTCAGAACAGCCCGTTGCCGGCAGCGCAAAGCCGCATGCCGCCTTGAACCTTTTGGCAACAGACGCCGGATTGCTCCATATCTCCAGAGCATGGAGCGGTGAGGCGGGTAGTAATGTGATTGTTACATCAGTCACGATAGCGCTCCCCAGCCGTGTCATAGAAATGCGGTGCCACAACGCGGACCCGCGCCTTTTGACCGCGCGTTGGCGAGGTTGCGATCAGCTCTTCGCCGTGGCGCGCAAAGCCGTCGGTCAATTGGCCAAGCGCAATCGACCCGCCTTCAATGATTCGAAACGCAGCGGCGCTGACATGGCCCTGAGGCGACACACCTTCGTGTGTGACCAGCATTGCACCTTCGGGAATATTGTTCCCGTCAATGGCTTCAAGACCAACCAATTGCCGCCGTCCGGTTTCAGACAAGGCAGGGCGTGACAGGCCGGAAGCCCCGACATAGCCGCCCGTCTTATTGAGCATCTTGTCGAGCGCAAGATCGTGCGGGGTCATCCGCCCATCAACTTCACCGCCGACGACCAGATGGCCCTTTTCAATGCGCAGAAATTCCATGGCTTCAAGGCCGTATAATGCGCCATCTTGCTCCATCACCTCGGTCTCGCACGCTGCCCAAACGGCTCCTGCGTGGCTTGCTTCGACATAGATTTCGAAAGCACGTTCCCCGCTGTAGCTGGCGGCCAGAATGATAACCGGGACGCCCGCAATGACCGCTGGAACAGTTGACATATGGCGCGGAGGCTCCTCGCCGATCAATGCAGATAGCGCCACCTTGGCCTTTGGCCCGGCGACAGCAATCCCGGCATAATGCTCCTGCACATTGACGGCGGACACGCGCAAATGCGGACAGAGATATTGGCGGACATATGAGATATGCGTCGCCATCCGGTCCGCGCCACCGGTTGAACTGGTCAACAGATAGCGGTTCTCTTCCAACCGCCAGACGGTTCCGTCGTCGAACACAAAGCCGTCTTCACGCAGCATGAACGTGTATCGCCCGCGCCCGACGGCAAGTTTATTCACCGTAGTTGCGCAGATGATCTCAAGAAATGCGGCAGCGTCCGGGCCGCTCACTTCGAACTTGGCGAGCGTGGAAACATCGGTCATCCCGACAGTCGACCGCACGGCCTTTGCTTCACGCAGCGCCGCTTGCGCCAGTGTTTCGCTGCCCGCCGGATAAGCGCGGGGACGGAACCAATAACCTAATGGCTGCCAAATCGGGTTCTTCGCCGCGTGCACATCGTACAAAGCAAGGCGGCGGACATGCGCGCCAGCATCTTTCGCACCAGCGCCAGCGAGAAGGCCCATCGTAACTGGTGTGTAAGGCGGCCGGAATGTGGTTAGCCCAGCTTCGTGAATGGCCACGCCTTGCTTCTCGGCCAAGCGCCCGAGGGCCGCCATATTGCTCAGCTTGCCCTGATCGGTTGCCATGCCAAGCGTGGTGTAGCGCTTGAGATGCTCGACAGAGCGATAGCCCTCGGCCCACGCCAGGTCGACATCCGACAGCGTCACATCATTCTGAAAATCGATGAAGCTTTTCTTGGGCTTGGAAACAGGCACCATTTTAAACACGGGCTTTGGATCTGCTGCACCGCCGATTGTCGTTACATTCTGACGCGATATTGCGGGGACAAAGGCTTGAGCGGCATCGTTCCAGTCGAGCGTGCCTCCTGCCTGCATGTGAAGGTGAACGACAGGCGTGAAGCCACCGGACACCGCGAGCAAATCAGCATGCCAGCTTTGCGCTTGGCCATCGACAAGCGCGGTCACGCTTTTCAGGCAATGGCGCGCGCCTTCGGTCGAAAGCGGAACGGCATTGTTGTGGACTGGCAAGCCGCTGTCGGCTCCCGCCGGTGCTGGCCGCGCATCGAGGATGGCAACGACCTCGGCCCCAGCCGCTTGTAGCGCGTGCGCAGTTTTGTATGCGTCATCATTGTTGGTTGCGATCACAACGCGTTTGCCCGGAACCACGCCAAAGCGATGCACATAAGTCCGCACGGCTTGCGATAGCATCACGCCCGGGCGATCATTGTGCGCAAAGGCCATCGGGCGTTCAATGCTGCCGGTGGCAAGTATCACTTTAGCGGCCCGAATATGCCACAGTCGCTGTGCAACGCCTTGCAAAGGGATTTGACCAGGTTCTGCTATGCGCTGCGTTAGCGTGACCAGATCATGCTCCCAATATCCAGACGCGGTGGTGCGTGTGAGGATGCGTCCTCCAGCGGCGCGGATGCGTTCGGCGGTCGCTTCCACCCATGCACCATCGAGTTCCTGTGGATCTCGGATTAGCGATGAGCCTAGGATATTGTCCTGTTCAACGAGGATGACGCGCTTGCCTGCTTCGACCGCTTCAAGAGCGGCGGAAAGGCCTGCTGGTCCCGCGCCGACCACGAGCACATCGCAAAAGGCTGCACGTTGGCTAAAACGGTCTGGGTCTGTTTCTGTCGGCGCATTGCCGAGACCCGCCGCTCTGCGGATGAAATGTTCGTAGAACATCCATCGTTTGGCGGAGCCGAAAAAGGTCTTGTAGTAGAAACCGGCCGATATGACCGGGGCGGCCAAGCCAAATACAGCGCCGATATCGAATGACAGGTTCGGCCATCGGTTCTGGCTTTTGGCGACCAGTCCTTCGTACACGAACACATCAGTGGCGCGGGTATTTGGTTCAGTTCGCCCACCTTCACCGATGGTGACAAGTGCGTTGGGTTCCTCGACACCCGCGGTCATGATCCCGCGTGGGCGATGATATTTGAAACTGCGGCCAACCAGGCCAATGCCATTTCGCAAGAGCGCAGCGGCGAGTGTGTCGCCTTTTTGCGCCGTATAGTTTTTACCGTCGAAGCTGAAGTTGATCATGGCAGCACCTCCGGCCCAACCGCGCGGATTGCGCTGATTTCGTTGGTAACGCGGTGACGGGTAACGACCATCCACGCGCGGCAGCCATAAGTATGACGCCAGATTTCGTCATCAACACCGCGTGGATTATCGCGGGTGAAGAGCGTGCGCATTGCATCTTCGGGTGACGCATCAAGCGCCACCACAGAATCGACAGTGCGTTCATAGACAAATTCAGCCTGCGCGCGCGGGCCGCAATGGGGGCAAGTTATCTGCATCATTAGCGGCTATTCGGCATCGGGCCGGTCCCTGTTTCATCAATTGTCGCGCCGCGTTCAAAACGGTCGAGTGCGAACGGCGCGTTCAGCGCATGCGGCTTGCCGGTTGCCAGCGTGTGCGCATAGGTCCAGCCAGATGCAGGTGTCGCCTTGAACCCGCCATAGCACCAGCCGCCGTTCAGAAAGAGGTTCTCAACGGGCGTTTCGCCAATAATCGGCGCGCCGTCAAAGCTCATGTCGGTCACGCCCGACCACGTCCGAACCATACGCAAGCGTGATAACGCAGGTACGAGCGCAAGGCCCTGTGCCACTGCATGCTCCATCACCATCGGGTTGCCGCGCTGCGCATAGCTTGGCCAATTGTCAGGGTCACCGCCGAAGACGATGCCGCCCTTGTCCGATTGGCTGATATAGCAATGCAGTGATTGTGACATGATGACGCTGTTCAGCATCGGCTTTACGCCTTCGGTGACCATCGCCTGCAGCGTTTGGGATTCCACCGGTAGCTTGATCCCCGCCAGCCCGGCAACATGGCCGCTATTGCCCGCAACGCAAATGCCAACGCGGCCAGCGTTGATCCGCCCGCGCGTGGTTTCGACGCCTACCACCGCATCGCCATCACGGATAAAGCCTGTGACTTCACACTTCTGGATGATGTCCACGCCAAGGCTGTCGGCTCCGCGCGCATAGCCCCAGGCGACGGCATCATGGCGGGCGGTTCCGCCGCGCCGCTGAATCAAGCCTCCCTCAATCGGGAAGCGCGCGCTGCGTGACATGTCGAGCAACGGTTCAAGCTTTGCAACTTCGTCGCGAGTCATCAAATCGGCATCGATCCCGTCGCACCGCATCGCGTCGCCGCGTTCTGCAAGCTTGGTCATATCGGCGTCGCTGTGACCTAGAAACATCGCGCCGCGAGGGGAGAACATCACATTGTAATTCAACTCGTCGCTGAGATGCTCCCACATCTTCAGGCCGAATTCAAACAGGTCGTGCAATGGCTTTAGCCGATAATTTGACCGGACAATTGTTGTGTTGCGCCCGGTATTGCCGCCGCCGATCCAGCCTTTTTCCAGCACCGCGATGTTTTTCAGACCGTGGACTTTGGCAAGATAATAGGCCGTCGCCAGCCCATGCCCGCCGCCGCCGATGATGATGATATCATAATGCGTCTTAGGCTCCGGATCGCGCCACGCAGGCTGCCAATGCTTTTGCCCGTTAAAGGCACCGCGCAGCAATCCGAAAGCCGAATATCGGCTCATGAAATCGGCATCCACCCGCGCTTTTCGCGCCAATCGGCCTCAAGATTATCGAAACGCGATAGTTTGAGAATATCGATATCCGCGAACGAGCATTTGCCATCTATCACCAAATCGCGGATCGCGTGGCCCGACGCGGGTGATAAACCAAAACCGACGCTCGACATTGACGCGACCACGACATTGTCGGGGCTGGTGAGGCGGTCGATGATTGGACGGCCGTCGGGGGAGTTTTCGATGATCCCAGCCCAACTGCGAATAACATTCAGATGCGCGGCCTTTGGCAGCATTTCCGCCAATCGCTTCGCAAGGTTACGGGCCAGCGGCGTGGATGGTCGCGCGGCGGGACCATCTGCGTCCATATCAAGCCATTCATGTGGGCCGCCGCCATACGCCAGATTGCCGCGCATCGTTTGGCGGCCATAAAGCTTGTGCCCGTCAACACCAGTTAGCGGCATCATCGGCGCAGGCTCAGTGATGATCATCTCGGCCCGTGCAGCAGCGAGCGGCACATTGACACCCAGCTGCGCCATTAGTTGCGGAATTTGTGGGCCAGCGGCGACCACGACATTATCGCAGCCGTACGTGGCGGTTGCTGTTTTGACCGCCGTCACTTTTCCTCCAGCCGTTTCAAAGCCGGTGACCGGGCTATGCTGAACGATCGTGCCACCCAGATCCTGCAGCGCCCAGGCATAAGCTTGCGTGGTGCGTTGCGGATTGGCATGGCCACCGAATTTGTAATGAACCCCGCCGAAAGCTTTTTCACTGGCCAGCGGTACCGCGTCGAGGACCTGTTTAGTATCAAGCAGCTCAACCGCATGGTTCAGGCGCTTATGCCGTTCGGCAACGAAACGATATTGCTCCCACTGCCGCTCGGTCATCGCGATGATGATGCGTTCTTTCTGGTGCTCGGTAGGATAGCCGAGCAGTTCGTCCATTTGCGGCCACATCCTTTGTTCTTCATCGAACAAGGGGCTGGCATAATGCGATGCGCCCCCGCCATTACGTCCAGATGCTTCCCAGCCAACGATAAACTTATCGAGTACGGTAACCTTAACGCCTGACCGTGCCAGCCACCAACCGGCGCTTAAGCCTGTGACGCCGCCGCCGACGATGACAACTTCTGACCCGCTCATTTGTACATACCTGTGTAAAGCATTTCGCGATGCTCATCCTGATAGGGGGTGCCAATATCCTCGTGCGGCACCCAGGCGGTCGGAATACCGAACCAGACGTCCCATGCCGCATCCATTTCTGCTGGTTCATCCCATTCCGCGAGGATCTTGAGCGGCAGCGGACGAACAGGCGCTCGGTGGCTAGCGAGCGGGATTGAGCCGAATGGCTTGTCTGCTTCAATCGCGAGCAACATCGCCACCTGATCGCGGCAGCGGCGGCCTTGGCACACACCCATGCCCGCGCGTGTCAGCCGCTTGATCTGGTCCGGGTTGGCCGGGCCGTCCTCAAGCAGGGTATCGAGCGAACGGGCGCACATTGGCGCCGGGCGCGACAGATAATTGGGGGGCTGCACACCGATCAAATCGGCGCGCGTGACTTCTTCACACTGGCAGATGATCGTGTCATCGGCGCTGACTGACGACAGCGCGCGCATCCAGTCCATCCGGTAAGCGATATGGTCGAAACCACTATCCGCAAGCCCTGCACAATCGCCGACAGCCGACACCGTGGGTTCACCGGCCGGAATGTAACCGCCCCGCATTGCGCTGAGCGCGCGGGGCCCATGCATTGCATCAACCAGTTCGATTGAGGGGATCAGGCCGATGGCGACGCAGATGGTATCACAGGCGATCTCTTCTCCGGTTTTGAGCGTCGCGCTTTCGACCCCGTTAATGCCGCCTTTTGCCGCTGTAATGGTCTGTCCGCAGTGGATGATGATGCCAGCGGCCGCGACCTTGGCGACCAGATCGGAATGTCCCTGCGGCGCGTCGCGGACTTCAATCAGGCCTAAAACGTCGACGCCACGGTCCTTTGCAAGCAACGCCGTTTCGAGCGCGAGATCATGCGACCCCAATACCAACATGCGCCGTCCCGCAAATGCTTCGTAACGGGTAAGCAGCATTTGAAGTGCCGCCGCGCCCATAACGCCTGGCTGGTTCCATCCGGGAAAGGCCATCGCCAAATCCCGCGCGCCGGTGGCGAGAATGATTTTATCAAAACCAACCAGCCAAGAGCGTTCGGAATCGGCAAGGCCAACAACTTGCTGCGGCAGGCTGGCGACGCCGGGACCGTTGCGGTAAACACCCCATGCTGTCGTACCGAGTAGCAACTCGACCCCTGCGTCCATTGCCGTTTCTAGCGCGGGCATGCTCATGAATATCGCCTCAAGCATGCGCTCTGCATTTTGCGTTGCCGATGTCATCCGTCCGCCAAAATAGAGCGGAACATCATTGCCCATCACAGCGCCCGAGACCGGATTTTCATCGACCAGCAGCACCTTTGCTCCGGCTGTGGCCGCATCGATGGCCGCAGCCACGCCGCTTGGTCCAGCGCCAATAACGACAGTATCATAATGCGTTTCGGGCGCGCTACGCGTTCCGTTTATCGCGCATAAATCGGTTCCGGTAAAATTCAGTTCCATCACACTGCCTCTAGCGCTTGGCGCAAATCGCCGATCAAATCATCTACATGTTCAAGTCCAACAGACAGCCGGATAGTGCCGTCGGTAATGCCGCCAGCCAGCCGCTGCTCGGGCGCAACGGCATAATGCGTTGTGCTCGCCGAATGACAAATAAGCGTTTCGGAACCGCCCAGACTGACAGCCAGCTTGAGGAGCTCTAAGCGATCAAGCATACGGAAGGCCTCGGCCTCGCCGCCGTGCAGGTGGAACGAGAACGTCGAACCGGCTGCCTTGCACTGCCGGTCATAGACAGCACGAGGGCGTGTGCCTTGTTCAAGAAAACCCAAATAGGTCACGCCCGCGACCTTTGGATGATCACGCAAAAATTCTGCAACACCGCGCGCATTTTCCATCGCCCGCTCGGTACGGACAGCCACAGATTCCAAAGATCGCAGCACCAGCCACGACGTGTAGGGATCAAGGTGATTGCCCCACGTCGTGCGCTGCATTCGCAGATGGTCGATCAGTTCCTTGCGACCCGTAATTCCGCCCGCGAGCAGATCACTATGTCCGCCGCAATATTTCGTCAGCGAGGTCATGCACAGGTCGACCCCATGTTCGATGGGACGCTGCGCAAATGGCCCGAGCAAGGTGTTGTCGACCACCACAAGCGGTCGGTGTCCTTGCTTGGCACCAACTTCGTCCGCAATCCGTACCATCAGATCGAGATCAACCAAGGCTGCGGTCGGGTTGGCGGGTGACTCGGCGATAATGAGCTTAAGCGGTCCCTTAGACATCGCTTCATCCGCCGCTTTGCGGACATTGTTTTCATCAGTGCCGTCAATATAGGCCGTTGCATGCGATCCGAATTGCGGCATGATGCTGTTGTAGAGCATATCGACCCCGCCATAGATCGGGCGGCCATGCAACACGCTGTCGCCGGGGCGAACATGTGCAAGCGCAATGCTCGAATGCGCGGCCATGCCGCTGGAATAGGCAACCGCTTCCTCGGCGCCATCGATTGCCGCGAGGCGCTTTTCGAGGAAGTCCAACCCTGGATGCCCCAACCGCGAATATATGTGGTTGGTTTCGCCAACCAGTGGCCCCGTGCCGTCAAAATACGCCTCATGCACGTTCTTGGCATGCTGCGCCGTTGGATAGACAAAGGTGGATGTCATGAAAATCGGTGGCTTTACCGATCCCATGCCCATTTCCGGGTCATAGCCATAAGCGACGGCCAGCGTTTCGGGACGCAACCCCTTGTTTTTATCCTTTGCCATGGGCGTCAATATATTCACGGGCTTTATCGCAATAATAGTCGGTAAAGCGCTGGGCGAGCATTTCCGCTTCTTGCGAATAGGGACCAGGCGTATAGCCGAGGCTGTTCACGCCAACCTGATTATTTTCGGCAAGTGCTTTGTCTTCCAGATTGGTTGTAGTCCACAAGGCGATCAGCTTGTCGACGTCATAATCGACGCCCTCAACCGCGTCTTTGTGCACAAACCATTTGCCGGTCACATGCGTTTCGTTGGGGCCAACGGGCATAGCGCTGAACATGAAAACATGATCCGCCGCGCAATGCACAAAGCAGTGCGGGTCGATTGCCCAGCGCATCGAACCAATGTCGCCGCCGTTTGCTTCGCACATCAGCTTTTGGGAAAGGTGCTTGCCATCGCCCGATATCGAAACGCAGCCTTCGTTCAAGGCAAATCGGGCGATTTGCCAGTAATGCCCCTCAACAGGGGTTTGCGGGAGGCCAAGCGCGTCCATTTTCTCTTCGAAAGCGATAACCCGCGCGTCATGGCCGCTGTCAAAATGCTTCGACATTCCTACCGGAAATGTTTTTGAAAGCTCGGGGTGGCCGGTGCTGCAATGATAGCATTCCCGGCCATTCTCCATGACCAGTTTCCAGTTGGCATTTTCGACCAGAACGCTCTCATGCGCCAGCTTTGCATCTTTCAGGTTATGCGGCGCTGCATATTCTTCAAGCTTTTCGCGAAAATCGTCAATTGGCGGCGGTGTTTCGGCCAAACAAATGAAGATGGCGCCCGCGATGCATTCGATGGCAACCGGCTTCAGACCGTGATCGGCTTTTTCGAAATCATCGCCCATCCGGTTTGCAGCAAATAGCGAGCCGTCCAGATCATATGTCCAGCGATGATAAGGGCAAACCAGCTTTGGTGCGGTGCCGCTTCCGACGGCGCAAATCATGGAACCGCGATGGCGGCAACTGTTGTGGAAGGCGTGGATTTCGCCCTGGCGATCGCGCGTGATGACAACAGGCCATTTGCCGACCATCATCGACAGATAGCTTCCGGCTTTGGGCAGTTCGCATTCCAAGCCCGCCATCAGCCAGCTTTGCCCATAAATAGCGTTCATGTCGAAATCGAAGCTATCAGGGTCGGTATACAGACCCTGCGGTAAGGTATGTCCTTCGCGACGCTGCTGGAACAGCGCGTCAATCCGCCCTAAATCCATTTTTATGCCTTTGATTATTTTTCCCCGTTTGGTGAATGGGCCACTTGACCTGTCTAATAAAATCGCATTTTCGCATAGCCCTATCTCAAAATGTCGGGCAGGGTCCGTGCAGCAAACTCATGCGCTTTTGAAAGGTCGATCCCATTTCCAACCGCAGTAATATTAACCGTCGTTGGTTGCCGTTGAATGCCTTGCGTGCGTTTGAAGCGGTGGGCCAGAATTTGAGTTTTACCGGCGGTGCATCGGCGCTTTCGGTGTCGCAAAGTGCAATGAGCCGCCACGTCGGGGGACTTGAGGAATTGCTTGGAAAGCAACTCTTCGTCCGCGATGCGTCGCGGCTATTGCTAACACCCGCAGGTGAAGAACTGTTGCCAGTCGTGAGCAAATGTCTCGACCGGCTTGAGCAAACCATGAATTCTATCCGCAATGATGAAGTGACCAGCCGTTCGCTTCGGCTTCATGTGCCGCCATCCTTGTTGCAGCAGCTGTTCTTGCCAATGCTGCGCGATTTTCGTGCCGAATATCCGGACATCCGGCTTGATGTTTCAAGCGCACATGTCACCGGTTTGCCGGCGACCGATTTTGACATGGCGATTGCATATGACCGGCCCAATGTTGATGATCGGATTACAGACCTTCTCTGGATGGTCCGCGTTGCGCCTTTGTGTTCGCCAGCTACTGCGATTGCCAGTCAGGGCAAATCATTGGAACAGTTTTTGGAAAGCGAGGAACTGCTTCACCTTAAATTGGACGGCGAGCCGCGCGATTTGTTGTGGACGGCCTACCTTCGGCAGAGTGGGCTGACCATGGCGACACATGGCGGGCTCGCGTTCGATACCACAATTGCCGCTGCGCAATATGCCATGACCGCAAGCGGCGTGTTTTTGGGTGATGTTGATATGTTTGCGCGGGAAATCGCCGACGGGCGGCTTGTGATGCCTTATGATGCCGTCATCGAAGACGGCTATGGCTATTATCTAAAACTCCACGCCGATGACTTGTCCGACCCGGCGATTTCGATGTTTCGCAGCTGGCTCATCAGCCGGTTTGGGGCATTGCGGCAAGAGCCGAGTCCGCACGCGCCAGGCTGATCAGGCGAAGGCCGGATTTACCGGCTACGTCGATGGCAAGGTCGCTCGCCGCCGAGATTGTGACGAGCGTCGGGCAGTTGGCGAGAATGGCCTTTTGGACCAACTCGAGGCTGCAGCGCGCGGTTAACAAGATGAACCCTGCGGCTATGTCTATGTCCGCACGGGCGAGCGCGCCAATTAATTTGTCGAGCGCATTATGCCGGCCAACGTCTTCGCGGGTCATAAGGATAGTGCCATCAGGCGCGCAAAACGCCGCTGCGTGCGCGGAACCCGTTTGGGCATTCAACGTCTGATGGGCGCGCAATGCGGACAATGCCGCAAAAACTGCATCATCAATTACTTCAATCTGCGCGGTTATCCGTGGCAAAGGCCGCATGACTTCTTCGAGATTGTCCATGCCGCACAAACCGCAGCTGCTTTCGGAGACACGTTGTCGCGCGCGGGCGATCACTTTTTCGGCATTCTCCTGCGGCAATTGGATGCGCAATATCCAGCCCAATTCAGCCTGGTGCATGTCAATTGCCAAAATCTCGTCGGCGCGGGCAATCAACCTCTCCGATAGGCTGAAGCCCACGGCGAAATCTTCAAGGTCGATAGGTGTCGCCATCATGACGGCATAGCCGATGCCATTATATTCGATCGCGACAGGGGCTTCGATGATGACGGCCCGTTGTATCACTTCGTTCGTGCTGCCACTTGGCCGAAGCACCGAAAACTGGAACGGCTTGGAGCCCTCTTCAGGCAGCATTTTGGGCGTCTGCCAATTTGCGGACGGCGGCGGCGGCAACTGGAGAGAGGCCCTCGGTCCCATGCGCAAATATCAGCCGCTTCATCCTTGGGTCCCAGAACTGCTGAATATGATCGGCCACCGCCGCAACCGGCGCGTCATCGGTCGCAAGATTGGTCGCAATCTGGTTGGCCATGTAAACAAGGCGCTCAACGGTGTTCATTCTGCAGGAATTCCAGTTTCAACCCGGCGAGAGCGCGTGGATAACGCTTCATATTCTTCCTGCCACTCGGTTGGGCCGTTGGACGCGCTAATTTGGACAGCGGTGACTTTATATTCGGGGCAGTTTGTTGCCCAGTCGCTAAAGTCGGTTGTGACCACATTGGCTTGCGTTACCGCATGGTGGAATGTCGTGTAGACGACGCCGGGCGCAACACGGTCCGTAACATCGGCACGTAATGTGGTTTCTCCGGCACGGCTGGCAAGCTTCACCCAATCGCCTGACTTTATACCGCGATCCTCTGCATCGACCGGATGAATTTCCAGTAAGTCTTCGGGGTGCCAAACGACATTTTCAGTCCGCCGCGTTTGTGCGCCGACATTATACTGCGACAATATGCGGCCAGTCGTCAGCAATAATGGGAAGCGCGGACCTGTCTTTTCGTCCGTTGGTACATAGTCCGTCACCACGAACTTGCCTTTGCCCCGGACGAAGCCGTCAACATGCATGATTGGTGACCCATCGGGGGCGTCTGCAGTCACTGGCCACTGCAGCGAGCCTGCTTCGTCCAACCGGTCAAAGGACACGCCAGCAAAGGTTGGGGTCAGCCGCGAAATTTCGTCCATGATTTCGGACGGGTGGCTATAATTCCAGTCCAGCCCCATCGCTTGCGCCAGCCGCTGCGTGACTTCCCAGTCCTCCAAACCGTTTATCGGTGTCATCACCTTGCGCACGGGTTGAATGCGGCGCTCGGCATTGGTGAACGTGCCATTTTTTTCAAGGAAGGTTGATCCGGGCAGGAAGATATGCGCGTAGTTGGCGGTCTCGTTCAGGAAAAGATCGTGGACAATCACACATTCCATCGCCGCCAGCCCAGCTGAGACATGCGCCGTGTTGGGGTCTGATTGCAGGATGTCTTCCCCTTGGCAATAAAGCGCCTTGAACACGCCATCGACCGCTGCATCGAGCATGTTGGGAATGCGCAAGCCGGGTTCCGGATCAAGCGTCACGCCCCAGTCATCTTCAAACAATTTCCGTGCGTCGCCATCGCTGATGTGGCGATATCCGGCAAGCTCGTGCGGGAAGCTGCCCATATCGCAGGCGCCCTGAACGTTGTTCTGTCCGCGCAACGGATTTACGCCAACGCCGCGCCGCCCGATATTGCCCGTTGCCATCGCCAGGTTCGCGATTGCCATAACGGTCGAGCTGCCTTGGGAATGCTCAGTGACGCCCAGACCGTAATAGATCGCTCCATTCCCGCCCGTGGCATATAACCGCGCGGCTGCGCGAAGCTCTTCTGCATCAACCAAAGTAACAGGCTGCAGATTTTCGGGGCTGTTGCGGGCTTGCGAAACGAACTCGGCCCAATGGCTATATTCATCCCAGTCGCAACGCTCCCGAATGAATGCTTCATCCGCCAGACCTTCGGTGACGATCACATGTGCCATCGCCGTCAGCACGGCAACATTAGTGCCGGGGCGAAGTGGAAGATGGTGCTGCGCCTCGATATGCGGCGAACGCACAATGTCGGTACGGCGCGGGTCGATAACGATTAACTTAGCGCCCTGGCGCCCATCCTGACCGCGCAAACGGCGCTTCATCCGGCTTGCGAATACAGGGTGTCCGTCGGTCGGGTTCGCGCCGATAATCAGGATGACATCGCTGTCCTCGACGCTGTCGAAATCCTGCGTCCCAGCGCTTGTGCCAAAGGTGGTTTTTAGGCCGTATCCGGTCGGCGAATGACACACGCGTGCGCAGGTATCGACATTATTATTGCCAAAGCCTGCACGCACCAGTTTCTGCACAAGGAAGGTTTCTTCATTGGTGCACCGGCTTGAAGTGATGCCGCCAAGGGCATTGCGGCCATATTTGTCGCTAATCCGTTTCAGTTCGGACGCGGTGTAGGCAAAGGCCTCGTCCCATTCGACTTCGCGCCACGGATCGCTGATCGACTTGCGGATCATGGGCTTAAGGATGCGCTCCTGATGCTGCGCATAGCCCCAGGCGAAGCGGCCCTTGACGCAGCTATGACCGCGATTGGCCTTGCCGTCCTTGTAGGGTACCATTCGCACCAGTTGTTCACCGCGCATTTCGGCGCGGAAGGTGCAACCAACGCCGCAATAGGCGCAGGTGGTGACTACGCTACGCTCGGGTGTACCGACTTCAACGACCTTTTTCTCAACCAGCGTTGCCGTCGGGCATGCTTGCACACAGGCGCCGCATGACACGCATTCCGAGCCAAGGAAATTGTCGCTCGATAGACCTGCGGATATTTTGGAGTCCCAGCCTCTGCCCTCCATCGTCAGTGCAAGCGTGCCCTGCACCTCGTCGCAGGCGCGGATGCAGCGTGAGCAGGCGATGCATTTGCTTGGGTCAAAATCAAAATATGGGTTCGAGTGATCTTTTTCCTGTCCAAGATGTGTCGCCTGCACATCATAGCGAACATCGCGCAATCCAACGGCGCCTGCCTGGTCCTGTAATTCGCAATCACCATTGGCGGCGCATGTCAGGCAATCGAGCGGATGGTCGGAGATATAAAGCTCCATCACGCCTTTGCGCAGTTTCGCCAGATGCGGGGTCTGGGTGCGAACGACCATGCCGGGTTCAACAGGGGTCGTGCAACTCGCTGGCGTTCCTCTACGGCCATCTATTTCGACCAAGCACAAACGGCATGAGCCATAGCTTTTTACGCTATCGGTGGCGCATAATTTGGGAATGGACGTGCCCTGTTCTGCAGCCGCACGCATGACGCTTGTTCCTGCGGGCACGGTCACATTGCGGCCGTCAATCGTAAGCGAAACGGCTTCGTCCGAACGACTTTCCGGTGTTCCGAAATCCTTTTGCGGCTGGTACGTCATGTTTCTACCTTATAACAATATTCGACCGTTGAGCAGCATATTGCGCCAGCTCCCGGGGCGTATTCAAGTTGTGAAAAACATCTGCGGATGTGATTGCTTGCGCGCCGGTTATTGCGATCCAGCTTCGCATCGAGAGATCATCCTGATTGCGCAGATGTTGTTCAAGGATTGGTGCAAGCGCGACAGGCCACACGCCAAACAGATAATGCCCGTCGATATAGATGGCACCTTCGTAGGTATGTTCCTCCGGGAAATGCGCCACGGGGACAACATCGCAACCAGCGGTTACCACCTCCTCGAACCCGTTTTGCTGCGCATAACGAAACGCTGCGTTCAGGCCACCCAAAGGCCCCATGTCAGGAAATGGATTGTCTTCTACGCAATCCATGCCAGGCCATACGCGTCCACAGACAATCAACTTGTCGACCTGTTTACGTAAACCGTCAGCGACATGTTCGATCAGCGGTCGTCCGTTTAACAGTGCAGCAGCCTTGTCGCTCCCAAAGCGCGTAGCCTTGCCTCCGGCAATGATCGCGCCAAGCCGTCTCATCGGAAATCCTCCGGAAAATGCTTGATGGCGCTCATCACAGGATAAGGCGTGAACCCGCCCAAGGCACAAAGCGAACCGAACTTCATGGTTTCGGACAGGTCGGTGAGCAAAGCCAGATTGGCGTCGACATTATTGCCGGCGATAATCTGGTCGATCGTCTCGATGCCACGCGTGCTGCCCAATCGGCACGGTGTACATTTGCCGCAGCTTTCGATGGCGCAGAATTCCATGGCAAAGCGCGCCATTTGGGCCATGTCTACGCTATCATCAAAAACGGTGATCCCTGCATGGCCGATCAGCGCATCCGCCGCGGCGAACGCTTCATAATCGAAGGGCAGATCGAACTGGGCAGGCGGAATATACGCGCCCAATGGCCCACCGACCTGAACGCAGCGCACCGGGCGACCGCTTGCCGTGCCGCCACCGATACCGTTGACGAGCTCGCCAAGCGTAATACCGAACGCGACTTCGAATAGGCCGCCATGTTTGACGTTGCCGGCAAGCTGGACGGGCATCGTCCCCTTTGACCTGCCCATACCGTACGCAGCATAAGCTTCCCCGCCATGCGCCAATATCCATGGCACGGCAGCCAGCGTCAGCACATTGTTGACCACCGTTGGCTTGCCAAACAGGCCCTCCAACGCGGGCAGGGGAGGCTTGGCGCGCACTTCGCCACGCTTGCCTTCAAGGCTGTTCAAGAGCGAGGTTTCTTCACCGCAAATATATGCGCCAGCGCCAACGCGCACTTCCACCACAAATGGCGCAATCAAATGCGCAGAAAGACTGATAGCTGTTTCCATTTTGGCAATGGCGTGCGGATATTCGGAACGGATGTAGATATAGCCTTTGCTTGCGCCGACCGCGAAACCAGCAATCGCTATGCCCTCGATCAGCATGAACGGATCGCCCTCCATCACCATCCGGTCGGCAAAGGTTCCGCTGTCGCCTTCATCGGCGTTGCAGACGATATATTTTTGGTCGGCCGCCGCGTTTGCGACCGTCCGCCACTTGATGCCAGCCGGAAAACCCGCGCCGCCGCGGCCGCGAAGGCCCGATGCCATCAATGTTTCGATGGTAGCGTCAGCACCCATCGCGCGTGCTTGGGCGAGGCCAAGCCAGCCACCGGAGCCGTAATAATCGTCGAGCGAAGTAGGTCGCGTTTTGCCCGCCCGCGCAAACGTCAGTCGGTTCTGCCTAGAAATGAAGGGGTGGTCTTCAATCCGGCCTATGGACTGTGCGGTGCCGCCTAAGATCGAAGCGACGTGATCGGCCGAGACTTGACCATAGCCCACGCCATCAATTTCAACCAATGGCTCCAACCAGTGCATGCCCCAACTGGAAACGCGCTCGACTTCGACGCCCGCGGCGACAAAAGCAGCCGCAACGGCATCAGCTCCGCAGGCGAGCGCGACAGCATCGTCGGATATCCGGACCGTCACATTGCCTCCAGCAAATTACGAAGGCGCGCGCTGTCCAATCGGGCGTAGACTTGGTCGTCGACCAGTGCAGCGGGACCAACCGAGCACAGGCCAAGGCAATAGATAGCTTCCACTTTCACACGGCTCTGGCTTTCGGCAATCGGCACCAAAGCGTCTACACCGCGCGCCTTGCAAGCCTCCGCGCGGCACAGTTTCAGTACCGACCTTGCTTCGGCTTCTTTTCGGAAATCATGGTAGAAGCTGACGACGCCGTAAACTTCAGCGCGTGTCAGGTTCAGCGCGTGTGCAATGTCGCGCATGGCATCTTCGCTGATATGGCCGAACACTTTTTGCACATCGTGCAGGATGGGCAAGAGCGGGCCTTCCCGGTGTTCATGTTCGGCGACTATATCAGCGATTGAGGTCATTCAGAACACCACGACACTGCGGATGCTTGTCCCCGCATGCATCAATTCGAATGCCTTGTTGATATCCTCAAGCCCCATGACGTGGGTGATCATCGGGTCGATCTCGATCTTGCCAGTCATGTACATGTCGACGAT
>JAIXOE010000053.1 GCA_027486895.1 Sphingomonadales bacterium | reverse complement strand
GCCTCAACGACCCGCCAAACCGTACCCTCGTAATGTCTGGCTTCAGACGCGAGCGCGGTGGGCGTCAACATAATCGCAAACTGTAAGCAGGCCTTTGAAGCTATCGATGAGGTCTATCGGACGTGCGTCGAGATCGAGATTTGCGACATCCAACCACCGGCGCGAAGCCGCGTCATCGCTTCCAAGCAAAGCGTCAAGGCTGCGAAACAAGCGCAGTAGGAACTGGCCGGCTTCAAAGGATTTGGACGCTGGGTCGAGTGTAGTCTGACCCGAGCGCAACCGCGAGACGGTGGCTTGCGACAGGCCCAGCACGATACCCAGCTTTGCGTTGCTCAACCCCCAGAATTCTGCGATTTTTGACACCGCTGAGCTGAGGACACGCGCATCTTCATTTGCATCTGCTTTGAACCTCGTAGCCATGCTCAATCCTTTCACTTGGATGTTATTACACATATTCTTTCAAATGAATAGTCATAATTATGATTGTCGGTGTCTGCTAAACTTCCCAAGTGCACAATGAAGGCGATGGTCGACCAACGAATGCAGCAATGAACTACGTCCCTCAAGGCTCAGGCAGCTTCGGAGATGGGTTCGGCCTCCTCGACTTCGATTTGCCGCCCGCCCAACACCAGAAGCAATGCGCTTGCTTCTTCGGCCCGCGCAGCGGCAGTGAGGATCGCGCGATCATCGTCGCGCAGCAGCTTGAGCCAATTACCAATATAGCTCGCATGATTGTCGAGATGGGCAACCGGAAGCCCGAGTTCGGCGCCCAAAATTGCGCTCGACAATTCGGCGATCAATTCCTCAGCGGCATAAGCGGCACTTCCAAACCGATTTTTGAGATTCCGATCAAGCCGCGAACCATGTCCAGTCCAGTGCGATAGCTCATGGGCGAGCGTCGCGTAATAATGATCGAAACCAGTAAACAGTTCGGTCGGCGGCATGGTGATGCGGTCAGCAACGGGTTCATAATAGGCTGCAGAGCCCGAATGGCGAAGTGCCGCCGGAATCCGACCGAAGAAAGCATCGAGATCAGTTTTCCGGCCTTCGGGCTCGACGAGCACAAGGTTTTGCGAAGGATGATAACGGTCGGGCAAACCTTCAATCTGATCGGCGTTGAAAACGGCATAGGCGCGAAGCACACGGCGGCTTTCTTCGCTGGCCTCGCCTGCCTCGTTTGCTTCAACCTCTTTGGAATAGCTTTTGTAGAATATCGCGATGGTCGATTTCTCGCCTTTGCGCACCTGCCCTCCCAGCTTGTTGGCCTGCACATAGGTCATCCAATAGGGTGAGGCATAGCCGTTCATATCGGCGACCATCCAGAGCCAGAACACATTCATGCCGCGATAGGGTGTCCCGCAGCTGCGCAACGGTCGCGAGACCGGCAGACCGCGCCACGGTTTAACCCAGGGCTTGGTTCCAGCTTCAAGCCGTTCGATAATCTGGTTGGTGATGCGCGCCGCGGGCGACAGGCCGGTGCACTTCGATTGATAAGCCATGATGGATACTCCTGAATGCCGGCCGGACCTTTCCGGCAATCGACACCCGCTACAGGCTCCCTCTCCTCTCATCCTCACCGAAAAAAGAAGCGGCACCCTTGATTGCCAAGGGGGCCGCTTCCAACGCAGGTTCAATCCCGTCCTGTCAGGAGGAGATCAGGCAGCGAGATCGACGCCTGCATTGCTTGAATTTGTATCATCGACGTTCGCATTGGCATCCGGTTGTGAATCGCCAGTTGCATCCGAGTGCGTATCTGCATCCTCCGTTTCGTCAGCATTCATCTCGCCCGCCGGTATGGCGTCGGACATGTTCGCGAACCGCATGGCTGTCGGCAGCCATGCAAGTGCGCGATCTTTGACTTCAACCTCGGTGATGAAATTGCCGGCAAATATCCGTTCAGCACTCGCCGCCAGTTCGCCCTTCTTTGATGCCAAGAAGCGCGATGCAAGCGTGGGCCCGCCCACGTCAGTCAGCGCCTCGAGGATCACGGCCTTCGACACCCGATCGAAATAATTGGCTGCAGTTGGACGCCACCAAGCCGCCATGTCGATCCCGGTTATCTGCCCAAGATGGTCGTGGAAGATATTGCCGCGATTGCCACTCACATTGAGGCTTGCCTCAAGCGTGCGTCCGACCACCCAGCCAAGCCATCCCGAACGGGATTCGTCGTCCAGCGTCCGGAACAGCTCGAAGCGCTCGCAAATGCTTGTCCCAGCGCGCCAGCTTTCATCGAGCCCGCCACGAAGTTCGGCGATGGCGGCGGTTGCCGCTGCATCGTTCGCTTCAAAGCCGTGCGCAGGTCCCGAAGCTGCAGAGCCGCGGATCGTCAGGCCTGGCGATGAGGACCAACGATAGGTGTCCGCGTCGGCCAGAGTGAACACGAACAGGTCGAGCGCAAGCGCAGGATCGCTTGCAACATGAAGCGCTAGCACGTCGCGTCGCTGCATGGCGAGTTCATCGACAAGCCGCTGTGACATCACCGAGCGCGCTGGCTTGTCACCCGGTCCGCTGCCGACGACCTCGATTGCGCTCTCGTCGTCCGACGTCACGACAAGCACTTCCGTAAAATATTGCGGCTGGAGAGTGGGCAGGCCGTCGCGACCTAGCGTAAGGATCATCCCGCTTTCACGCTTGATATCTGGATCAAGCTCGACCGGACGGTCGCGGATGCCTGCAACTTCGGCATCGATCCGTTCGATCGCTTCCGACGCGACGCGGGTGTCGTCCTCGCTTGCATCTTCATCTTCAAGAATGACCGCCTGAGCGTCATAGGCTGCATCGAGCTCTTCGATGCGCGCCAGTTCCTCGTCGGTGTAAACACGCGGTGGAACGGGCACGCGGTGCAGGCCTTCGACAAGATCGTGGCTGACATAGACCTCGAGCGTCGGCTTGACCCAAGCAAGACCTTGCTCTGCTGCAACGCTGGCGGCTGCCTCCTCCATCTTTGCGGTCGCGAGATTTTCCAGAAGCGCGACATCAAGCCAGGATTCATTTTCTTCATCGTCGAACAGTTCGCGGTCAACCCGTCCGCCTGCGGCGACATAGGCATCCTTGCCGACCAGTTTTGCACGGGGGTCACTGCCACGCACTGTGCTGTTCAAAACCATCCGGCGGATGCTGTCAGGCGAAGCGCGGTAGCAGGACTGGACCACTTCGTCATAGACGCGCGCCTGGATCGCCTGGTCGGATGTCGCGCCATAGGCCTTGGCGATGTCGAGCGTGATTTCGCCTGCTGCCAGCGCCTCGAAGACAACCGCTGCAAGCGATGCAAGACGCAGACGGCCCTCGACAAAGCGCACCGTCAGGCCAAAGCGCCGCGCGACATCTTCTGGCGTTGCGCCGGTTTCGATGATGCTTGCAAATGCTTGCGCTTCATCGGCGGGGTTCATTTTCAGCGTATGGAAATTCTCGGCAAGACTGGCTTCACGAACCTGCGTTTCATCGCCGTCTAAAACCAGGCACATGATGGGAAACGTTCGCGACAGATGTTTGTCAGCCGCAAGGGCGAGCAAGGCTTTGCGGCGCCGTTCGCCTGCCTCGACCTCGAACTTTCCCTTCTTGCCTTCACGGACTACAAGATTCTGCAAAAGGCCGTGTGCTGCAACGCTCGCCTTGAGTTCGGCATCGGCCGCCGGGTCGGAGCGCTTGCGCACGTTTCGGGGGGAAGCGACAAGCTTGTTCAGTGGAATTGACTTGATCATGGGAATTCTCCGTAAGTTTGAGCCGACGCACCGCCATTCGGCCGCCAGAGCTCGTCCACTCAGAGTCCCCTTCCCTCTTCGATGGGGTCGGCGAAGTGCAATCAGTCCGCATTGCACAAAGCAGCCAGCTTATTTTTATAAAATTCTTGAAACTTTCATATATTGGAAGTATTGGGAATTTCATGACGGTTTTGGCAAAAGAGATTTCAGCGGCAGGTCTTAGCTCCCGCATCCTTGACGAGCGACAGCTGGCCGAGCTTGTTGGCGGTACTGCAGCGCGCCGTTACGGGCTGGTCAACCGGGCGATCAAGGAGGGTGCGCTTATCCGCGTCAAGCGCGGGACATATGTGCTCAGCGCTGAAGAACGTGCAGATCCTGTTCATCCATTTGCCGTGGCTCAGAGCCTACTTTCCGGCAGTTACGTCTCTTTCGAAACCGCGCTTTCCTATCATAGCTGGATTCCGGAGACGGTGTTCACGACTGCAAGCGTTTCGCCGGGTCGTAAGACGCAAGAATATCAAACCGACGCATTTGGCGCTTTCGCTTTTCACCCACTCGCCATCCATGATTATCGTCTGCTAACCGGTGTAGACCGGGTGGCACTCGGTAAACTGACAGCTCTCGTTGCCCAACCTTTGCGGGCCATTCTCGATCTCGTGGCGTTGCGCAAGCAGCGATGGCAAGGTCTGGATTGGCTGACGAGCGGTATGCGGATCGACGAAGCGAAACTGTTTGCGCTCAAGCGAGCGGATTTTGCTACATTGAAGCCCGTCTACAAACATAAGGCCGTCAATACGTTTCTCGAGCAACTCGAAGTCGCGCTGATGAGCGGCAAGACGTCACGACAGCGGAGTGCGAAACATGATTGACCTGATCAAGGAGCGGCTGCGCCGATATGCTGCCGTAAATCCGCTCGAAGAGGAAAATGCGGTCAAGGAAATCCTCCAGGAAATCGCACTCTATGCACTATGGCGCGGTGACTTTTTCGATGTCGCCTTGTTCCAGGGCGGTACCAGCCTTCGTATCCTGCACGGCCTGCCCCGATTTTCCGAAGATCTCGATTTTCTCCTGCGCGCGCCTGACCCAAAGTTCGACTGGTCGCCTTATCTGAGCGCCCTCACCCAAGTGGCTGCTGAATTCGGCGTCAAGCTTGAGGCGCAGCCGCCTGCCCGGATGGATAAGGCCATTCATGCGGCTTTGCTGAAGAACGATTCCATTGCCAATCAGCTAGACCTGTCTTTCGCAGGACAGGGCCCGCGAAAAACAATCCGGATCAAGCTCGAGATTGACGTCAATCCTCCCTTGGGATCGGGTGAGGTCACCAGCTTTCTCGATTTTCCGCTCGATTATGAAGTTCGTCACCAAGATTTGCCGTCCAATTTTGCCCTCAAGATCCACGCGCTTTTGTGTCGCGGTTTTTTGAAGGGTCGCGACTGGTTCGATTTTTCCTGGTATGTTTCGCGTGACATCGCTCCCAACCTTGCTCTGTTGCGCAATGCGCTTATCCAGAAAGGACCATGGGAAGGCGACACGACAATTTCGGTCGATATCGGATGGCTGAAAGCGGCGCTTTCCAACGCAATCGCCAAGATAGACTGGAAGGAGGCAGGTGACGATGTCGCACGGTTCCTCCGGCCAGCAGAGCTTCGCTCAGTGGAACTTTGGAGCGAGCGCTTCTTCATGGCAAAGCTAGAGAAACTTGCCCCTTCCGCAACTGTCTGAATCATCGCGCCGCGAAGTTGGGAAGACCTCCAATCATGTCTGTCGGAAGGCAAGGCGCCCGACAATGGCAGCCGCGTCGCTGGTTGGAACGAACAGCCGCGTCTGATAGCGGATGATCTCGGTGAAGCATCCTTGCGCCTTATACCAATCGAGCCGATCGGCCGACCATCCCGTCAGCTCAAGCCGCTGGCTGCCATTGACCAGCGAGCGCTTGACTGTCAGCGCTTCCACGCTGCGAAACGACAAGGGTTTGCCCGTTTTCAAGGCGACCGACGCTAGATCGTCTGGGTCTAGAGACTGATCGAGATCTTGGCCTAGCGCGTTCGCCAACTCAGGGATATCGCCCACACCGATTTCACGGCCCAACAGCGAGCGACCATCCTTTGCCGCAATCCGGCTCACGCGAACATAATCGCCGGGAAGCTTGTCCCAGATCGGCAGCAGAAGGCCGGTTGCCAGATGCAGACGCTCAAGCTTAGGCGCTGCCAATGCCTCGTTAGCTTCGACCCGCCAGGCTTGCTCGAATTCTGCTGCGGCTGCCGGCTGCCAATTGCTTTCGGAAAGCTGCTCGGATGTCAGATATTCCGTCCGCAAAGGTCGGACGAGTTCAAATCGCTCAATACGCTCGCCCTCGTCTGTGAGTAGTCCGCGCGCGCGAACCGCAAGCGCCACTCGCTCCGAGCGCTGGTTAAGCATGGGGCGGGCGTAAGCATCAGCCAAATCATGTATTTTTGCGAGATCGTCAAAGGATAGCGGACGCCGACGGCGCGCGATCTCGATCTCCAACAGATGGGTCGTGGCTCCCGACGCCTCGTCGGTCCGCAGCAGCTGATCGGAGAGAATTCGGAAATCCTCAACGAGGATTGTCTCGACGCCAAGATCGAGTGTGCCTGCATTGCGAGCCGCATCGACACGTGCTTCAACAAGGCCCAGATACTCGTCGAATATGCCATTCTGCAAGTGGATTGGAAATGCGAGGATACGATTGAGCCAGCGCTGGATGCTTGGCAGGTCGTCAAGCAAACCGCCATCTTCTGTTTCAATCTTCAGACCCGACAAGTCTTGAAAGAGGTCAAGACTGACGGCTTCGAGCTTGCCCTGGTAGAGCAAGTGGAACCAGCGGACCAGCGCGTCCTTTGCGTAGATGCTTTCGAGATTATCCGCCGGATCGAACAGATTTTGTCCACCGGTTTGGCGCTGGCCACGTGTGAGCGCGCCAAGACTGTCGAGACGGCGGGCGATGGTCGAAATGAAACGCCGTTCGCCGCGAACATTTGTCGTGACGGGCCGGAACAGCGGCGCCGATGCCTGATTAGTTCGATTGGTGCGGCCGAGTCCTTGAATGGCAGCATCGGCACGCCAGCCTGGTTCGAGCAGGAAATGAATGCGGCGCTCGCGATTACTGGCATTCAGATCGGCATGATAGCTGCGCCCCGTTCCTCCAGCATCGGAAAACACGAGGATGCGCTTGTCGCCGTCCATGAATGCCTGAGTTTCAAGGATATTTGAGCGCGAAGAACGCGATTGCAGCTTCTGACTGCCGTCCAGCCCCACCACCAGCCGCCGGGAACGTCCGGTGACCTCCGCCACCGCATCAACACCGAAGCGCTCGATAATCGCATCAAGCGCCGTTGCCACAGGGGGAAGAGCGCACAATCGTTCGATCATCGCGTCGCGAGCAGCAACGGCGGCACGACACAGGACGGGATTGCCATCGGCATCACTCATCGGCTCGGAACGCGCATCGCCATTTTCATCGACGAAGACCTGCATCAAACGGACGGGGAAGCTTTGCACCAGATAATCGACGACATATTCACGTGGGGAGAGATCGATTTCAAGATGCTCACGCTCTTCCGGACTCAGATCGGCAAGTCGCCGGTTGAGCATGGCTTCAGCGGTAGAGACGAGCTGGATCACGGCAGAATGACCGTCTTCCAACACCTGATCGATTGCCGGTAACAGGCTCGGCAGCTTCATCGAAAGGAGAAGCTGTGCGAAGAAGCGCTGTTTGGTCCCTTCGAAGATCGAGAGCGCCGCAGCCTTTGCGCCCTTGTTGAGCGTATTGGCGCTGTCCGCATCGACGATACGGGTGGCTTCAAGGACTTCGCCCAGATTGCTGTGAATGATGGCCCAGGCTTGCGCATAGGCATCATAGACCCTGATCTGCGCGTCGGTCAGCTCATGCTCGAGTATGTCATATTCGACACCGGCAAATGATAGGGCTCGAGCGGTATAGAGGCCTAAGGATTTCAGATCGCGCGCAACCAGCTCCATTGCAGCGATACCGCCTTTGCGGATGTCGTCGACAAATCGCTCGCGGGTTGCAAAAGCGGTTTCCGGCCCCCACAGGCCAAGCCGCTCGGCATAGGCCAAATTATTTACATCAGACGCGCCGGTTGCAGACACATAAAGTACTCTGCCACGCGGCAGCAGATTTTGAAGCCGGACACCGGCGATGCCCTGTTCGCTGCCCTTAACCTTGCCACGACTCCCCTCGCCGCCTGCGGCATTGGCCATCGCATGGGCTTCATCGAAGGCGACCACGCCGTCAAAGTCAGCGCCAGCCCAGTCGAGGATCTGTTGCAGCCGCGTAGCGTCTGTCCGGCCTGATCGTAGCGTCGGGTAGGTTACGAACAATATGCCCTCGCCCATCGTCACGGTCTGACCCAATTTCCATTGCGCCAGCGGTTGGACTTCGAGCGGAAGACCTCCAAGCGAACTCCAGTCGCGACGCGCGTCCTCAAGAAGCGCTTCATTCTTCGACAGCCAGATATGGCGTCGTTCGCCGCGCAGCCAGCGATCCAGGAAGATAGCCGCGACCTGCCTCCCCTTTCCCGCTCCGGTGCCATCCCCGAGAAAATATCCGCAGCGATAGTAAGCGCCAGCCTCATTCGACTGCAACATACAGCCATTGTCATGGGGCAAATATTTTCCGGGGAGGTCGCGCTCGAAAGCATATGTAGCATATATAAGGGTTTCAAGTTGCGCGTCGGAAAGCAGTCCGTCAGCAACACAACTTGGCGTAACTAACGGCTGGATGCGTGGAATTGGTGCAGCGATCGAACCCATCGCAACCGACTCTACAAGCGGCGTTGGATGGTTGCGCGCACCAGGAATGGTCATTCGGCTCGGCCGGTATGGGAGGTAATGACCAATCTGCTCGGAAATCGGTGCCGGTTGATCGAGCGGCGAAAATTCCAGCGCGCAAGGTTCACCTAAATTGCGGGATATCGCCGAAACCGGCGCGACAGGACGGCTGAGCGATTGGGGTGCAATCCGGACGGGCGGTTTAAACTGTCGGGCGGGCACGAACGGTAACGGACGCGACACGCGGGCCGGCATGGCATCGACGAGCGACAGTAGCTCTTGGAGATCGCCGACATGGATGGAAACCGGTGCACGGGAATCGTCAACCTTGTCGACAACAATCAAGCGCGTCGAAATCGACGTCCCCGCGCGCGCAAAGGCGCCATCCATCGATGCGTTGAGCCGCACTACGAGCGGTATCCGCGACCGCTTAACGAAAGCATGGACGTCGAACCATTCAGGCATGATGGCCACTGCCCTGCCGCCGGGCGCCAACCGTGCAAGGGCGGAACGCAAATGCCGGGCGCCAGTGCGACCATCCTCGCCGCGCTCGAGCCCGACCGAATAGGGTGGGTTGATAAGCACCGTGTCAGGGCAGATCGCAGGATCCAGGACCTCATCGATGAGCTCGCCATCGTGCATCGAAACCCGTACATCGGGAAATAATGCGTGAAGCGCATCGCGCCGCAGGACGTGGATTTCATTGAGTGCTAGTTTGGAGCCGCACTGCCTGGCCCAAAACGCGAGCATGCCGGTTCCGGCCGACGGTTCGAGGGTCAGATTGCTGCTCGACAATGTGGCAGCACGCGCCGCGATCCAGGCAAGGCGCAGCGGTGTCGAGAATTGCTGGAAGCGAATTTGCTCTTCGGACCGGCTATACTGGATTGGGGTAAGGCTTTCGATTCTGCCGAAGCAATCGAAGGCTTCTGCTATTTTGCTGGCAGGAGTGATCTTGAATGTATCCTGCAAGTAGAAAAGCTGCGCCAGCTCAACTGAAGCATGGGTATCAGAAAGGGACCATCGATTGTCCGCATCGGTAGCGCCCGTCAGCCGGGTGAAGGTTTCTGAGAGATGCTTGCGCGTGATTGGCACATTTGCTGCAAGATCGTCGGCAAGGCTTCGCGCAGCGGTGATCGCCGGGGCTTCGTTTGGTGAAAAATCGAGAATGAAAGCGGGCTGGTTCATGGGAAATGGCCTCCTGGTCGAGGCCAACGATGTTCGCGGAAATGCCAATCGAGCCTCAGAACGGTAAGCGCCTCCTCCCCTCTCACATGTCGTCAGGTAGCTGCCTGACTGCGCAGCTGTTCCCGAAGCTTATCATTCCAATCATTATCCGGACGGTCAGGCTTGTGCGGAATGATCGTTCGTCCGGCGCGCGCATAAGCCTCAATCCCGCGCTTCAAAGCGCGTTCGCCGCCTTTGTCAGCGTCTACAAACAGATGCAGCTCGGTGATGCTTTCAGGAATGGCGACTATCCCGAAGCGCTCGTTTCCCAGAGTGGCCCAGGACGGAATTCCAAAAAGTGTCTGCGCGGAAAGCGCGCTTTCTGCCCCTTCGGCAAGGCCAAGCCTGCCACCAACAGGATCAGACAGCCGAACGGCACCCGTGCCCAATTGCCCCAGCGCCCGCTTGGGTTTGAAAAAATCGGCCTTGGAGGCAGTGGTGCGATCAATAAACGTACGCTGGATAGCAACTATGCCGATATCCATTCGGACAGCTGCAATAAGCGCAGGAAGGAACCGGACATCTGGTTTGCGCCCCAAAGGCGTTCGATCCAGAAACCGGAGTTCAGGTGAACCGAGTGATATGGAACGTTTGGCGAGATAGCGTTCACCGAGCGTACCGGCGAGCGGAACAGCCAGCTGCCACAGCCTCAGTGCATTGGCGTCGGGTGCAAAGGTCGTTGCCGCTGGCACAATCGCAGTCCCCTTGCCGTCGAACAGGTCGCGCGGACGGATACCGTGCCGCTTAAAGCCTGCAATTACTTCGTCGCTCGTGCATCCAGCAAAACAATGAAACAATATTGCCGATTGTGCGACACCGACCGAGAGCGACGGAGTTCGGTCATCATGGGCTGGACAGCTACACATCCCTGATGTGCGCGACCAATGGCCACCAAGAGCTTTGACGATTTGACGCGCCCGGGTCTCAAGAGCTGATTGGAGAATCGAATGGCTGATGGGCATGCTGAAGTCCTGCTGTTGCTACCTGCAACCGAGCGCCCCCTCCGCTCTCTATTTAGCTCCAGCTATTCCGTCCGGTCAATGTTCCTTGTATGTTCTTTGCTCCGTTCGCGTAAAGGAATGCAAAATGAAAATTCTACTTTTGGCGTTGCTGAGTATCGGCTTGCTATCAGCAACAGCTACTAGGGCGTCTGGGCCTGTTGAACAAAATGTCGGGCCCTCCGACCAGCCATCAGCGTCCGTTTTCAATGTTGAGCAGGGGTATCGAATCAGTAAGCGGGATGATTTTCAAATCGTGGAACATGGTCATTGGTCGCCGCCGCAAAGCCCACCACCAAAGCAGCTTCTGACCAACAAAGCCGTATTTTCCGTCCAGCGTATGCACCAGCAACAGAAATCTGGGAAAATTCAATCGAACTTTCGGCGAACGAGCTTTTTGGACGACGTTCATGCAGCCGAAGCTCGCTTTGGCCTTCCCCATGGCCTGCTCGATGCATTGATCTGGACAGAATCCCGTTACAATCCTCGTGCGGTCAGCATTGCTGGTGCAGCCGGACTTGGCCAGTTGATGCCCGCGACGGCGAAGGACTTAGGCGTGATAAATCGCTTCGACCCGCGATCCAACATACATGGAGCCGCAAGTTATTTGCGGCGGATGCTTGCTCGTTTTGGCATGGTGCATCTGGCTCTTGCGGCCTATAATGCTGGTCCAGGTGCCGTGGGCAAAGCGAAAGGTATCCCAATGAATAATGAAACTCCGAGCTATGTGCGGAGCGTCATTGCTCGATGGAATCTACAATGATGAAGGGGCTATGGTGACGCGTAGATCGCGAATTCGTTTGTCAGGGTCTCTGCAGCACTTGGTGCGTGGGCCAGCCCTTGTCACTGACGAGGGGGAAACTTGGATCATCGACGTTGCTGAAGGGCTTGAACTGCCTGCTTACGGTAATGTGATACTTGAAGGCGTTCAAGCTGGCCTTGATCGGCTCAAGGTTGACTGGATTGGGGCCAATTCTTCTTTGTAAACGGCCTCACCGTCAAGCTATTACCCGTTCATCGGCGTTGTCCAAAAATATGCTAGATCCAGCAAAGATACCCCATTGGTCTAATAGCACACGCCGCATTTCTAAAAATGCGGTACGCTTGTAAGCGGCAACAACTTTATTGGTCACCTTATGTGCAATGGCTGCCTCCGCAACCGGATCAGGAATATGCGGCATTTTCTCCGCCGCCCAGTCACGGAAAGACGAACGAAAACCATGCGGCGTGCCGAAAATGTCATCCATGAACGACGAAAGTGCCATATCTGACAATTCCCCGCCACTTCTGCTGGGAAATATCAAATCGGTAGTGTTTCGGCGAAACTGGCTAGAGATTTTGATGATAGCCAGAGCTTCTTTATTCAGCGTAACTGTGTGAGCTTTCGCATTACGTCCTTTCATCAACTCGGCGGGCCGGTGCCAGAGGCGTCCGGTTTCATCAATCTGGCTCCATCTCGCTCCCCGAACCTCGCCTGACCGCGCTGCGGTAAAGATAAGAAACATGAGAGCGAGACGACCTATGCTCATCGATTGATTCAGTGAAGCAACAAATGCAGGAACCTTTTGATATGGCATGGCGTCAAAATGCCCACCTTCTACCTGCTTGGGCAACAAGATTGATACGGCATCATTTGGCATTGATGATGATCGCCAACATTGTGCTTCAGCAAAATTCAGCACCAAGCCTATTCGCTGACGGACCTTGAGAGCGATTTGTGGCTTCTTCATCCATATACCCGAAAGCGCCTTTGCAATTGTCGCAGCATCGATGTCACTGACAATCAACTCACCGATCTGCGGAAACGCATGATTCTCCATTGAGGACATAAAAGACTCTGCAGTCTTTGCAGACCATTCAGGCAACTTAGCTTCGTACGTTTGCCTAGCCGCATCTTTGAAATTCGGGATAGGTGAGCGGTCTCTAAGCAGTTCGGTTAAAGGATCGCGACCAGACTTTGCCATCTGACGAAGAGTAGCCGCTTTCAGCCGAGCCTCGGCAAGAGTTAATACGCATTTCTCAAGCAGAGGAATATCATTAAGTTCGGGTAGCAGGTCATATCGGCTGACACTTCCCAACCCAATATCCCGCCTGCGACCGTTCATTTGAATCCGCAGTACCCATGACTTCGCACCAGTGGGTTGGACATAGAGCATAAGTCCTGCGCCATCGACATGACGTCCCGGTTTTGCATTTTCGACTTTGCGGACCGTTAGGCTAGCCATGCTTGGACAACGCTCATTTCCACATTCTGAACTGAATTTTGAAAATATATAAGAGATTGGAACGGAAAGAACAATAGTAGAACAAAATTCGTTTTTTCGAATTCCGAGGATAACGTTGGACAGCTGCCTAACCATACATGCGTTTTATTAGCCGGACACCGTAAAGCAGGTGACCGAAGTCGGATTTTCGAGCAGCAGCTTCAAGGTGCTCGGCACTGTCATAAACTAAGCAACGATCAAAGGCAGCTTGGCAATTGCGCCGACGATTTCCTGCGGGCTACGATCACATCGGAGTTGTAACGCCGGCATATCTAATTGGTTCGATAATCTGACATCTAATCGATTGCCAACGTGAAGTTCATAGGATAGGGGGGTACCCTATGGCTCATTTAGAAAACGACGATGCTCTCAAAAAACGTGTCCGGCGCATTGCCGGGCAAGTTGCTGCGCTAGAGCGGGCGCTTGATTCCGGGAAAGATTGCACCACGACGCTGCATCTTGCGGCAGCGACGCGAGGCGCGATGAACGGCTTGATGGATGCGATCATTGAATCGCATGTTCAAGAGCATGTCGCCCGCCCTGATCTGACAGATGCCGAGCGCGCATCGGGAGCCCAAGAACTTATCGCGGCTATACGCCGTTACGCGAAATAGGAATTCACTGAATGGCAACGTTGCCCAATATTGCAGGCCACACCCACGATCACGTCTATTTAGGCGCGTGGCATGACGAGAATGCAAAGCGAACCCTTTGGGTGGTCACACTCACTGCTGTAATGATGGTTGGAGAAATTATTGCTGGCTACATCACCGGCTCGATGGCGCTGCTGGCGGACGGGTTTCATATGGCAACTCATGCTGGCGCGCTAAGCGTTGCCGCCGGCGCCTATGCCTATGCGAAGCGACACGCCAATAATCGGGCATTTAGCTTCGGCACAGGCAAGGTTGGTGACCTCGCTGGCTTCGCCTCTGCACTGATGCTGGGGGTGATTGCGCTGGGTATCGGGGTCGAATCTGTCCTAAGGTTGTTCGAGCCAATCAAAGTCGCCTTCGGCACTGCCACAATCATTGCGGTGGTTGGCCTTGGCGTAAACATCGTCAGTGCCTTCCTCCTTTCTGGCGCGCACCACGGACATAGCGAAGATCACCATCACGGCCACGATCACGGCCATACGGGGCAAAGCAAAGATAACAATCTGCGCTCAGCCTATGTCCATGTCCTTGCAGACGCGCTTACCTCCGTTCTTGCAATCGCCGGACTGCTGGCGGGGCGCTATCTCGGCTGGGTCTGGATGGACCCGGCAATGGGCATCGTCGGTGCAATTGTCATTGCACGGTGGTCATGGGCATTGATGCGCGACACTGCAGCCGTATTGCTTGATGCGACCGATGATCATGTAGCAGAGGAAGTGCGTGCACTGGTCGAGACCCCCGGCGATGTGCGGATTGCGGACCTGCACGTCTGGAGGATTGGGCCGGAAGCGCACGCAGCGATTATCAGCGTCGTGAGCAGTAAGGGAATCGATGGCAACATGATCCGGGCGCGCCTTGCACCGGTTCACGAGCTGGCACACCTCACCGTCGAAATCCGTTAAACCCATGAAGTCGCCTTGCATCGACTTATGCTCATTTGACGGACGCACCGGCTGGTGCCGCGGATGCGGCCGCACAAAGCCTGAGTGCCGTAGCTGGAAAAAGGCCCCACCCCATCAACAACGCAAGGTTGCTGCCGACTTGTCACGGCGCCTCGGTAAGCTGCGCAACGATCAAACTTAGAAATGTAAAAACCAGACAGTTGTGATCTCCCCTAGATGTCCGTTTAAGGCGGAGTGCGCCGCAAAAGCGGACAGTCGGCAGCCCACAACATTCCAGCCATTAAACCCCTGATCTGTTCCACAGAAGCAGTCATAAGCAGTGGGTTAATACGAGTTAAACGAATGCCAGGTTTCGTGACGCCCGATTACTTACTAAACGGCGGCATAACTAGCGCACCCCGCCACTAACCCCCGATCTCGCTCGTGGACATTCGGCTCTAATCTCGGTGAGGACACAGCATACTGCGATTATTTCGTAAGACCCACGTAGTAGCGAAGCGGAGATATATTATTGCGAATGACTTGCAATAGCGAATAGGACTCGGTACTGAAGGCTAAATCGGCAACCTTCGTGAAAGTCTTTCACTGTGAAAATATCTGCAAAGTCCACCTTATGGACGTCCATTGCATGTCTAGCATTTTCATCTTCAGCCTATGCTCAAGATATGCCCGCCATTGGCACTTCGGAAGATGAGACGGCAGAACTCATCGTTGTCTCTGCTGCTCGCACAATCCTATCTGCCAACGCGCTCCCACTCACAGTGGACGTCATCCAAAAGGATGAACTCGACCAACAGGTTTCAATTTCGGGATCTGTGACTGACGCCGTTGCAAATCTTACGCCATCGTTTTCTCCAACGCGTCAGAAACTGTCAGGCGCAGGCGAAACACTTCGCGGCCGTTCGCCCCTTTATGCAATCAATGGCATCCCGCAATCCACACCACTTCGCGACGGCAGCCGCGACGGGTTTACTATCGATGCATTCTTCGTGGACCGCGTTGAGTTGATCTTTGGCTCCAATGCTCTTCAAGGAATTGGCGGGACCGGTGGCATTGTAAATCAGGTGACTGTTGGCGCGCCAGCCCAAGAAGGCGTGAGCGGTCGCACTTTGCTGCAAGGCAGCGCTGGAGACGGTTTTGAAGGCGACGGGATTGGCTGGAAAGCAGCAGGACTCGCTCAGGTAAAAACGGGCCGCTTCGATGCCACGGTGGGCGCTGCTTATGAAAAGCGCGGTGTGTTTTATGACGCAGATCGACGTCGGATTGGGATCAATCTTACTCAGGGCGAAACGCAGGACACCAAATCGCTCTCGCTATTTGGACGTTTTGGTTACGAGGTAAGCGAAACAGCGCGCCTTGATCTCATTGCAAGCCGCTTTGAGCTGGAAGGCAATGGCGACTATGTTGCGGTGAATGGTAATCGCGTTTCTGGCATCCCCACCACCGCGGCCAAAGGAGTAGCACCCGGCGAATCAGCAGCAAACCGCACAGAGAGTCTCGCCTTTTCACTGACCGACACTGAATTGTTTGGTGGCAATCTTGTGAGCCAGATTTTCTGGAACCGTAGTCGCGATACCTTTGGCGGTGAAATCGCTCCGATCGCGACTTTCCAGGATGTGCTTATTGCGCCTGTCGGAACGCTGTTCGATCAGTCACAAAACCGCTCCCGCAAATATGGAGGCAAAGTTAGCTATGAGCGTTCGGTTCCCGGTTTTGAGCAGTTAACTGCAATTGTAGGCTTTGACGCGCTGTGGGATCGCACCGAACAACGCTTAATAGCAACCGACCGCGCATGGGTTCCGCCAACTGACTTCCGGAGCTTTGCCCCCTTTGGACAATTAAACCTTGGACTTTTCGATAACGTCGTTCGCCTGGCAGGCGGAGTACGTTATGAAGATGTCCGCATCACTGTCGACGACTACACAACGCTCGCCACATCAAATCGTGTATCGGTGTCAGGCGGTTCGCCTCGCTTCTCCGATACGCTTTTCAATGGCGGCGTGGTTATCGAACCGATATCCGGCATTCGTGCCTATGCCAGTTATGCTGAAGGCTATACAGTCCCGGATGTCGGCCGCATCACACGTGCCATAAACCGGCCCGGTGTCGATATCGACAATTTCCTCGATATCAGCCCAATCGTGTCCAACAACCGCGAAGTTGGTGTGGAAGTTAAACGCGGCCCACTGGATGCATCTGCCACATATTTCTGGTCATCGTCTGATAAGGGTCAACTATTGATAGCGCGACCAGATGGCATTTTAGATGTGCAGCGGCAGAAGGTGAACATCGAAGGGCTGGAGATCAACCTCGCCGTTCAAACGCCGATTGAAGGTTTAAAGCTGAGTGCCGGTTATGCTCATATATTGGGCAGATTTGATAGCAACAGCGACGATGTGATTGATACTGACCTCGATGGGGCAAACATCTCGCCCGACCGTTTGAACCTCGCAGCCAGCTTCGCCCGTGGACCGCTCTCGGCACGAGTTCAGACCCAGTTTTATCTCTCGCGTGACTTTCAAGGTTTGGTTCGCGACCCACGCAATGATTTTGGCGGATACACATTGACCGATGCCACGGTGCGTTATCAAACCGGGATCGGTGCACTCTCACTCAGCGCACAAAACCTGTTCAACAAGCAATATATTACTTACGCTAGCGATACCCAGCGACCGACGGACAATACGTTCTTTTTCGCAGGACGCGGACGATCGCTGACGTTGGGCTGGGATTACCGGTTCTAATCCGATGCGTATTGTCGATCTACTGCATCGCTGGGGCGGCGGCATTTTAGGGTTGGTGCTGCTTGTGCTAGGCCTCACCGGCACCGTTCTTCTGCACAAGGAAGAATGGATCATGCTCCCACACGCCAGTGATGCCAGAATTGAAGATCCCAAAGCGTTGGCAGATTTGACCGCCAAATTGCTGGCGAAGTCCCCCGACACGGCGAGCATAATTTACCCGACCGAGCGGTTTGGTCTTGCGCAGATGCGTAACGCGCAAGGTGGGGGTGCCTACGCCAACCGAGCGGGCGAGATCGTAGCGAGTTGGGAAACCCAATGGGAACGGCCGGAACTGTGGTTGTTCGATCTTCACCACCACCTTTTTGCAGGTGAGACCGGTGAGATCGTCTCTGGGATAGCCGGACTGTCTGCCGTAATATTCGTTATCACTGGCAGCATCTTATGGTGGCGGACAAGGCGCACGTTCCGTCTTCGCTTATTGCCCGCACGTCTGAGCCGTCCCGCGATCCTGGTGCACCATCGTGATCTCGGCATAGTGGTTGCGCCGCTTCTGTTTCTGACAGCGCTCACTGGCACGATGATGATATTCAGGCCTGTAGCCACAATTGTGCTCAGTCCATTCTCGTCTCCCGGGGCAATCGAACGGGATTTCGCACCACCGACGTACACGGGCGGAGAATTATTACCATCTCTGGATTGGGCAGCGATAGTGATAAAAGCCCATCAAACCTACCCAGGCGCGCAACTGAGGATAATAGCGCTGCCCAAGAAGGCTGGAGACCCCATTACGATACGGATGAAGCAAGGCGCAGAATGGCTACCAAACGGACGCACATTGCTGTGGTTTGATGCTGGTAGCGGAAACCTGATTACAAATAGAAGCGCCCTCGAAATGGCAACAGGCACGCAAATTTTCAATATGGCTTATCCGGTTCACGCAGCCAAAGTAGGTGGCTTATTGTATCGGCTGGTGATGACGTTCTGTGGCATTGCAATGACGCTGTTGGGATCTTTCACAGTTTGGAGTTTTTGGTTCAAGCGGTCCAGAACTAAGCCATCGTAACTTTCGAAGGTCGCTGTTAGCACCAGCGAAAATTTTCCTGAACGGTGTGCCCATCTCGCCAACGACAAAGTGATGGCTGCGGTTCAAATCAGCGCGTCGAAGCTAAACGTCAACTGATGACAACTGAACTGGGTCTGGGTGTCTTTCCTTCGGAAGGGTTGCTCGGGTCCGGTTAACCAATCGAAAGCGGTCCATACGAGCTTAAGGCATTGATGAACAATGCCGTTCGTTTGATCGGTAGTAGCTTACGGTCTAGGCCAATCCTTAAAAACAATGTGTCGCTGCCCCCTGTATTGCGGGAAGCCTGTCTTGCTGCCACACCAAACACGATGAATGGCTTGATCTACATCGGTGCAGCGTTAGCTGAGATTGCAGGGTGCTTTGCGTTCTGGGCATGGCTGCGTCTCGACAAGTCCATATGGTGGTTGGTTCCGGGCGCGGCCTCCCTCTGCTTGTTCGCTTACCTGTTGACCCTGATCGATGCTAACCATGCTGGTCGGACCTATGCAGCCTATGGTGGCGTTTACATCGCAGCGGCATTGTTATGGCTATGGCTTGTAGAGGCGGTGACGCCCGACAGATGGGACACCCTTGGGGCGGCAATCTGCTTGGTGGGTGCCACTATCATTTTGTGGGGACCACGCTCCGTCTAGCGACCTTAGTACACATCAGAACGGTCAGACCGGCCACGACAACATTGCGGGCATTACCCTTATGCGCCACAGTAGACAGATGAGCGAGCTTACCAAAATGGAACGCCTGAAGCTTTGGGCTCGCAACTTAAAGCGCGATGTGATTGCGCTGTGGTTGGTCGCACGCGACTCTCGTGTTCCTTGGTATACCAAGGCGCTCTGTGCTGCGGTTGCCGGCTATGCGCTCTCTCCCATCGACCTTATTGCTGATTTTATCCCAATACTTGGCTACCTCGATGACCTGGTGATTGTGCCGCTCGGTATATGGGCAGCGGTCAAGCTGATCCCCAAACCGATAATGGCCGACCTTCGAGCAAAGGCTCTAGACAACCGCAAGCCGACTTCAGAAGCAGGGTTGGCTGCCGTCGTACTGATCTGGCTCACTGCGATCACGATTTCCTTCTGGTTTTTTTGGCCTTATGGAGCGATGGCATTCCGCTAATGTCAGCTTTCAAAGCAGTAAACTCCCCTTAGGATGCAAGCGTTTTTTTTGAGAAATTTGCCACGTAGTCGAATGCTGCCATCTGTCCGGCCTCCTGATGCAGCCTCTTAAGCTGCGGGCCCATATGGGAGGTCGCGCACCGGAACCACATCACCCTAAGCGTGCTGATGAAGCACCGTGGAAAGCCCTGGTTCTTCCGATCCTGTCTCGCCGACCTTCATATCGGTGACTTATAAGTCACTGAAATAATGAACAGAAATACGCAATTTGCGACCTGTGCAGGAACTGTGTAGATTTTTTCGGTTCCATCGAAATGTAGCGTCGGGCAACTCCAAAGAATCACCGTGGCCAGTTGGCGTGAAGATCGTCGATCAAATAGTCATGTGCATGGCCAGCTTTTGAATTTGCGTGTTCCAGTTTGTGCTGATGATTCTCCGGTAGGTCAGGATGTTCATGCTCGATGACCTTTGGGTCTCGCGCAGGCCACAGCAAAAGGGCGGCAATGACCCCAAAGGTTGCAAGGGCGGCCAACAGGAATAACGCCATCTGTTGACCGAACCGTGCGCCGACCTGTCCAGCGAGCGGATAGGCAATCAGCCAGCAAGCATGACTAAGCGCGAATTGCGCTGCGAAAACGGCAGGCCGATCTTCCGCTTGTGCCGAACGTCGGAGCAATAGCCCCGATGGCGTAAGGGCTGCCGCATAGGCCATTCCCATGACGAACCAGCCTGAGAGCAGGACGGGCCAGAATGTTGCCGTCATGCCTCCAGACGCTAGACCCAGCGCAGCCAGAGCTGCTGTTAACACCGCAGCGCCGCCGAGCATCACAGTACGGCCTTCGATCCGTTCGAGCAGGCGCGGCAAGGCCAGCGCGGCAAGCATCGAGCCGCCGCCATAGGCTGCGAGCGTAAGGGCCACTTCGCGTTGTCCGAATCCGAACGTGTTGCGCACGATCACGACGGTGTTGACGATGACCATCGCGCTTGCCGCTGCCGCTGCAAGATTGATGGCGAGCAACCCGCGCAAGCGAGGGGTTTTGAGGTAGATACGCATCCCGCGTGTGGTGCGCGCATAAATGCCACTTTCAAGGGTTTTGGCGGGTGAACGGGGCAGCTTCACCGACAGAACCATTAGTGCCGAGCCGACAAAGCCGATTGCTGTGCCGCCGAATAACCAGTGGAAGCTAATTACACTTAGTAATGCAGCCGCCAGCATCGGGCTAAGCAGGCTTTCGAGGTCATAAGCGAGCCGAGAGAGCGATAGAGCGCGGGTATATTCCGCCTCGTCTGGAAGGATGTCAGGGATCGTCGCCTGAAAAGTCGGGGTAAAGGCGGCAGAGGCGGATTGCAGTGCGAAGATCAGCACATAGACCTGCCATATTTGATCAACGAAAGGTAACACGAGTGCGACCCCGGCACGAACTAGATCCATGGCGACTAGAAACCGGCGGCGAGGCAAGCGATCTGCAAAGGCACCAACGATTGGGCCAATGCCGATATAAGCGATCATCTTGATCGCAAGCGCTGTGCCAAGGACGGCGCCTGCATTAGCCCCGGCTATGTCATAGGCCAGCAGCCCCAGTGCGATCGTCGCTAAACCAGTTCCGAAAAGCGCGATCACTTGCGCAGCGAGCAGGTTCCGGTAGGTTCGATTGGCGAGGACTGTCAACATTGTTTAGCCGCTCAAACGACGCGCTTGACGTCGGAGTAAGTACCGGTGGTTTTAAGAATGATGGTCACTGTATTTTTTGTGCGGTTGCGCCAGAACCAGCCATGCTTGCCGTCAAAGGCGGCAACAAGTGTGCCGTTTTCACCTGCGGACTGCTTACCTTTGCCGTATCCATGGTAGGATATACTAGGCGCGTCGGCATGGGTGTCAAAATTGACCGTACCGCCGCGTACTGACCAGTCAAACCCGATGCGCACGCCTTTAGCGGCATCGACCTTCACTTCGGCGCCCTGCCCTGGTTTCAATACGACCTCTGTCTGGTCGCTGCGGATTGCAGCATCAGGTGACTGGGCATCCACTCGGGCCGGAGCAGCTCGCTGCTCTTCAGTTGACGCCCCGATGGCAACGGCGTCACGAGAAGCCTTACTGGGTTCACTGACCCGGTCGGCTGCTGCCTCCTCGGCGAGTTGCGTTTTGATCTCGCCCATTTCGGTCAGGCCGAAGGTGCTTCCTGCGCCGGTCGGGTCGATACCATATTCGGACGGCAGGACGATTGTGACAAGGATTGCTGCTGCCCCTGCGATGGCAACAACAGTAGAACCAAAAAGCTGCCGCGACGTCGGCAAGTCGGACATGCTGGGCAATTGCGAATTGAACATGGAAAATTCTCCTTAAGCGATGGCTAGGCCGGTGAGTTGATAGCCGACGAGGACAAACCCTGCTGTCATTAGCAGGACGTTTGCGGCGAAGGCATAACGCGCGAACCCTTGGGTTTTGCGCCAAAAGCCCATGAGGATCAGGATGCCAAACAGTGCCAGCAACTGGCCGATCTCGACACCGATGTTGAAGGCGATGAGATTAGGCAGTAAGCCGTCTTTCGACATTTCGAACTCTTGTATCTTGGTAGCCAGCCCGAAACCGTGGAAGAGGCCGAACACCAGAGTTGCTATTTTGGTATTGGGCTGCACCCCGAACCAGCGGCGATATGCGCCCAGATTATCGAGCGCCTTGTAGACTACCGACAGGCCAATGATCGCGTCGATTATGTAAGCATTGGCACTGATCCCGGTCAGCACCCCAAACAGCATCGTTGTCGAATGGCCGACGGCGAAAAGCGTGACGTAAAGGCCAATGTCCTTCATTCGGTAAAGGAAGAAGATCACACCGAACAGGAAAAGCAGATGGTCGTATCCCGTCACCATATGCTTTGCCCCCAGATACATGAACGGTATGAACTGCACACCGCTGACCTCCTGCACATAGCCCTGATCACCCTCGGCAACGCCGTGGGCATACGCATCGGCAATGCCCGTTGCGAGGAACAGCAATATGGTCAGAAGTACCCAGACCATTGGGTGATAATCTTTTCTGGCGTATATAAAATTCATCATGCGGTTCCTTGCGCCAGATTTGGCGATGGGGTGGTTGTTATGTCGTCGGCCGCGCGCTCTTCCCGGCCGTGAATTAGGCGGTAGAGCGCGGGGAGCACGATCAGCGTAAGGATAGTCGAGGAAATGATGCCCCCGATCACGACGGTCGCCAATGGACGCTGAACTTCTGAGCCAGCACCCACGTTGAGCGCCATTGGCACGAAGCCAAGCGAGGCGACCAAGGCGGTCATCAGAACGGGTCGCAATCGTGTCAGCGCACCCTCGCGGATCGCCTCATCAAGTGCCATGCCGCGTTCGCGCAGGTCTTTGATGAAGGACAGCATCACCACGCCGTTGAGCACCGCAACGCCGGACAAAGCAATGAAGCCGATGCCTGCCGAGATCGACATCGGGATATCGCGAAGCGCAAGTGCGGCCACCCCGCCTGTTAGCGCTAAAGGCACGCCCGAGAATACGATTGCGGCATCACGCACCGAGCCGAACAGCATGAACAACAATCCGAAGATCAGAACCAACGCCAGCGGCACGACGATCTGAAGCCGCGTCGCTGCCGACTGAAGCTGCTCGAACGTGCCGCCATATTGGACATAATAGCCCTCCGGCAACGCGATATCGCTTTCGACCTTGGAACGCAGTTCGGTGATGAACGAACCCAGATCGCGTCCCCGGACGTTGGCTGTAATCACGGCGCGGCGCTTGCCGTTCTCGCGACTGATCTGGTTGGGACCGACCGATAGCTCGATGTCGGCAATTTCGGACAAAGGCACGAATTCTGTGCCACCGTCACCGGTGCGCGGGATGGGCAAACTGCCGAGCAAATCGAGATTGGTGCGGGCCTCCTCAGGCAATCTGACGACAACGGCGAAACGGCGGTCACCCTCGAACACTTCACCCGCATTGCGCCCGCCGGTTGCAGTCGAGACCGCATCCTGCACATCACTGATGTTGATACCGTATCGCGCCAGCATAGCCCTTCGCGGGGTTACGGAAAGCACGGGCAGGCCTGTGACCTGTTCCAATTTGACATCTTCAGCGCCCGGAATCGACGAAACGATTTTTTCAATCTCACCGCCAGACGCCAGCAATTCGTCAAGATCCTGGCCGAACAGCTTGACCGCAACGTCGGCGCGAACGCCTGCAATGAGCTCGTTCAGCCGCATCTGTACCGGCTGGGTAAATTCATAATTATTACCCGGAATTTGCTGAACTGCGGCGTTCAGTTCGGCCACCAGCTGCGTTCGCGGCTTGCGCGGATCGGGCCAGTCCTTGCGGTCCTTGAGCATGATGAAGTTATCGGCGACCGAAGGCGGCACTGGATCGGTTGCGACATCAGCAGTTCCGATCTTGGCAAACACACGCTCGACTTCGGGGAATTTACTGATGCGTTTTTCAAGCACTTCCTGCATCTGCACGGCCTGCCCCAGGCTGGTGCCCGGAATGCGTAGCGCATGCATGGCAATATCGCCCTCATCGAGATTGGGAATGAATTCGGACCCCAGGCGCGTTGCACCATAAGCACTGATCGCCACCAGCCCGAGCGCCACGCCGATCAGCAATTTGCCGCGCGTAAAGGTACGGTCCAATATGCTGGCATAACGCGCACGTGCCCACGCCATGACGCGGTTGTCCTTCTCCTCAACCTTGCCGGTCACAAACATCGCAATCGCGGCCGGCACGAAGGTGAGCGAAAGGATCATCGCTGCAGTCAACGCCAGCATCACCGTAATCGCCATTGGGTGGAAGGTTTTGCCCTCAATTCCCGAGAGCGCAAAGATCGGCAGATATACGACCGTGATGATGATGACCCCGAAGATCGACGGACGAATGACCTCGCTGCTTGCCTTCGCAACCAAATCAAAGCGTTCGTCGCGAGTGAGCAAACGTCCCATGCGGTGCTGCGCTTCGCCCAAGCGGCGCAGGCAGTTTTCAACGATGATCACCGCGCCATCAACGATCAATCCGAAATCGAGCGCGCCAAGGCTCATCAAATTCGCCGACACGCGCCCCGCTGCCATGCCGGTGAGCGTCATCAACATCGCCACCGGGATGACTGCCGCCGTTATCAGTGCCGCCCGGACATTGCCCAGAAGCAGGAACAGGATAACAATGACGAGCAATGCGCCCTCGGCGAGGTTCTTTTCGACCGTACTAATGGTCCGTTCGACCAGCTCGGTGCGGTCATAAAGCGGCTGGGCGACAACGCCAGACGGGAGCGACTTGTTAACCGCTTCGAGCCGTTCGGCCGCCGCTTGGGCAACAATACGTGGGTTGCTGCCGGTCAGCATAAAGATCGTGCCGAGCACGATTTCCTTTCCGTTTTCCGTCGCCGCACCGGTCCTGAGTTCGGACCCGATAACGACGTTTGCAATGTCGCCAATACGGATGGGAATGCCGCCGCGCTTGGCAACGACAATCTGCGACAAGTCGGTTTCGTTTTCAGCTCTGCCGGGCAGCCGGATCAAAACCTGTTCGCCAGCCCGCTCGACATAGCCGGCGCCAGCATTGGCGTTGTTCGCCTCAAGGGCGTTGACGACATCGGTGAGCGACAGCTTTAGCGTGGCCAGTTGCGCCGGGTTTGGGGTCACATGATATTGTTTGGTATAGCCGCCGACCGTGTTGACCTCGGCAACGCCGGGAACATTGCGCATCTGCGGACGGACCACCCAGTCGTGAAGAGTACGCAAATCGGTTGGCGTCCAAGCGGAACCGTCGGGCTTGCTGGTGCCCGGTTTGGCCGTGACCGAATACATGAAAATCTCGCCAAGCCCGGTGGCTGTCGGCCCCATCTGCGGTTCGATGCCCGGTGGCAACTGGGATTTTGCGGCCTGCAATCGCTCATTGACGAGCTGGCGCGCGAAATAGAGATCGGTGCCGTCTTCGAAAATAACGGTGACCTGACTTAGTCCGTAACGTGAAACCGAGCGCGTGTAGCTTAGCTTCGGCACGCCCGCGATCGCGGTTTCGATCGGATAAGTGATTCGCTGTTCGGCTTCGAGCGGCGAAAATCCTTCAGCTTCGGTGTTGATTTGCACCTGCACATTTGTGATGTCAGGAACGGCGTCGATCGGCAGGCGGGTGGCACTCCACACGCCAAGCGCTATGAGCAACGCGACAATGCCAAGCACCAGCCAGCGCTGGCGGATTGAAAATCCGATGATACGGGCAAGCATGGTATGGTTTCCAATCAATGGTCGTGGCTCGCGCCCGACTTTTCAATGTCGGCGCGAATGAGAAAGGCTCCTTTGGCAGCGTAGCGCGTGCCGGGTTTGATACCCGAGAGCACTTCGGTCCATTCGGGCGTCTTTCGGCCCAACTCGAGCATCCGAACTTCAAAATCATCGCCGAAATTGGCAAAGACCACGGTGAAGTCGCGGAACCGCTGCAAAGCCTCGGTACGAACTGCAAGCGGCACAGTGAATGCACTGACGGTGACGCGGCCCTGCAATGCCATGCCCGGTCGCCATTTTCCGTCGCGATTGGGGAGCGAGGCACGCATCAACGCCGTGCCAGCCGCTGCATTGCCTTCGGGCAGATAGCCCCCCAACGTGGATTCTGAAACCGGCTGCCCATCAATTGTTTCGATCACGACTTTTTGCCCAGGCCGAATCGTTGAAAGGTCACGCGGAAAAACGTTGAACACGACCGTCGTTTGTCCAGGGTCTGTGATAACATAAAGGGGCTGGTCGAATGTGACATTGCCGACATTTGCTGTCCGTTCGGCGATCACACCGCTGACCGGCGCATAGACCGGGTAGACTTGCAGCGACTCGCTCGACTCTATCCGCGCCAGTAACTGCCCTTTGCGAACATAGTCCCCAACCGCCTTGGTGACCTGGACCACGCGTCCGGGGAACTGTCCGCGCACTTCGGAGCGTGCCGTTGTTGCCAGTTGCACAATGCCCTGCACCTCGCGCGTCTCGCTGATGGTGACAGGGCCGACGGTTTCGATTTCTATGCCAGCTTCTTTGGCGGTTGCAGCGGGGATTTTGGTGCGGCCTTCCGGATTGGCAAATTTCCAGACATGTCGTTTGCCATTCTCGGTAGCGACAACTTCGACATCGAAGCTATGCGGTTCGGTCACGACGCCCTGCCCTGCCAGAAAATCCTTTTCTGGCTTGAAGGCGAAACGGTCAGTCTGGCCGCCCAGCCGGGTCAACGTCACTGCCAGACTTACAGTTGAAGGATCGACCGGTTTATTTCCACGTGTCGGATACATCCGGTATTGCGGCGGTTGGCCGTCTTCGAAAATAGTGACTTCAATCGCGAAATCGCCGTCGCGCAACATCCGACCGTTGTGGGGCCCTTTTTCATATTCGGACGCGGACTTGCCTTCACCTTCAGCCGGCTTTTCAGCCTCGCCGCCGCAGGCAGCAAGCGGGAGGATTAACATTAAGGCCGCAGCCATAGAAATGTGCAGAAACTGTTTCATGGATTGATCCCCTTTTCCGCTGCGGCGTCAAAGCGCCCGGTCAGCCGGTCGATTTCGGTTTGAAGGTCACGATAGCGCGTTACCGCATTAAGCCATTCGGCCTGCGCCTGGATGATCGCATCGGCGGCACCCTGCATATCCCGGAAGGTGAAGCCACCGCGCGCATAACCATCGCGCACTTGGCGGAGTGCCATGGTGGTCTGCGGATACACCTCGCGGACAATGGCGTCGGCACGCGCACGGGCGGCATCGGCCTCCGCGCCAAGGCTCGCCAGGCGGCGAAGCCGGTCGAGCCGCAGGGCTTCTGCTGTCAGTTCGATCCGCAATTTTTCCGCCTGCGCCTTCGCGATATTGCCTTGATTGCGGTCGAACCTGCCGAGCGGAATAGTGATCCCTGCGACCAGCGCCACGTCGTTGGTGCCGCGCAGGAAACGCGCGCCTCCATTAACTGTGTAGTCAGGTCGCGCCCGCGTCTGTTCGACCGTCACGGCTGCCGACGCCCGCGCGGCTTCGGCCTTTGCCAGTTCGTCATCGGCAATGCTGAGTTCCCGTGCGGCCGGGATACCTGACAAGACTTCGCCGACGGGCTCTACATCCTCGGCGCTGCCCTGCCAATATGCGGCAAGCGCTGCGCGCGCGCCGTGCTGGCGCGCCTGTGCCTCGGTCAGATTGAGCCGCGCTTGTGTTACCCGCGCCGATGCGCTCGTCTCGACAAACAGAGGGTCTTTATATCCGCGCACACGCCTTAAAGCTTCGCGCTGCATTTCAACTTCGACCCCCAGTCGCGTTTCTGCAATCTCGACGACGTAACCGGCGATCACAACATCAAGAAACGCACGCTGCACGGCACTCACCAATTCGAGCCGTGCGACCCGTGAAGATGCTTCAGCAACGCCAATGTCACGTTCCGCATAGGCGACGCGGGCGTCGCGTTTGCCGCCTCGCTCGATCGTCTGGCTATAAGTGCCGGTGACCTCGGCTTGGCCAAACACATTATAGGGTCCGCTGCCGATAAGGTTTTCGCCTTCGACAGTAACGGTTGGATTGGGCCGAACGCCAGCTTGAACGCGACCGGCACGCGCAGCGGCGATCGCTGCCTCGCTGGCGCGAATTAATGGGGCGGCGTCAACCGCCTTGGCAATGGCCTCATCCAGCGTGATCGGCTCCGCGAACGTAGCCGTAGCCGGACAGGCCAGCGCCGCCGCCAGCAAGGCGGTGCGCAATTTGGGAAACATGTTAAAACTCCTGAACCGTGGACGCATTCAAGGGCCGGGCGCGCGGCCCGCCCTCATGGCGCGGTTCAGGCCGAGGGTGGTTCCGTGGGTGGCGCCTGACTGAAAGAGGTCAGCACGTCGGTCTTCACGAACAGAAATTGCTTATTGGAAACAAACGCGCTTCCGAAAAGACTGTCATGAACCGTTGCAAGCACCGGTGGCAGATGAGAGTGGGCATTGCTTTCGGCATTGCCTGGTGAAGACTGGCTGTCTCGAAGATGATCTTCCGATGCTGCTTCAAAAGCCGAAATCTCGCCTGACGAATGTGCATGTGCATCCTCGGGATGCGCCATTGCCGGGGCGTGAGACATCCCCGCGACGAGCGCTAAACCAAGAACAAGAGACATCACCCAACGCATATCGTCTCGCCTTATCGGTTTGCTGAATGGAGGGCAAATGCTAATTCGGCCAAATGCAAAATTCGTCCGACGGATGTCTCGCAGATAGGATTGGTGCGAACCGCAATAATCGGAGATAAATACTTGTTCTCTTTGTCGAAAAGCGTGAACTTCGCCAATTTAATAGCCATCAAGAGAATATGTCGAGACGCCCGGTATCGCCCTGCCAACGTCCGCCTTCATTATAGCGTTGCACTTCGTCGAATTTCAACCTCGGCGCGAATTTGGGCGTGAAATTGTTCGGGACCGAAGTCCGCAATGGGTTTGCCATTTACGATAAACCTTGAGGTTCCCTCTACCGTGAGGATGTTCGCATCGGCAACTTACCGTCATGCCACGCAGGCTGCGCTTTAAAGGATGGGGGACATCACAGGCTCCAGTACGCCCTGTGCGCGAGCCGTTTCCAAAATTCCGACAAGTGGATGCCCGCTGCGATGGCGCGGAAAATCGATCAGGGCGCTCCGCACACTGGCCTGTTCATTTCTATCTTCCGGATATATTTTCGAAGCGAAACACGTTATTAACGCGCAAACCCGCGAAATTGTTTTAGCCGTGGGCGCGGTCGGGGGGTCCAGCGCCCACGGCAAGGCCCATTCCGCCCCGAACCAGGACTTCTTCTCATATGGAAGCCTCGAGCGGCACGTCGAGCGGGGGCCGATTGAATTTGAAAAATGCTCCGCACTCCCTAAAAGCGGTAAGAGAGTGGAGCGCATGGCTGTTGGATCACGTGGCTGATCACGCATGGAGTGCTTCGGCATCGCTGCACGGGATGGTTTCGGTTTGAAGCGTTACGTGATGGATGCGGTATTGCTTTTCGAGCATTTCTGCGACCGCTGTCCGAACCGCTTCGCCAGTTGCCTCCGATTGAAGCACCACATGCGCTGTCAAACTGGCATCGTCGCCTGCTACCGACCAAATATGCAGATCGTGAACACTAGCCACCCCGAAAACGCCATTGATTGACGCCCTTACCTCTGCCAGATTGAGATTACGCGGCACGCCTTGAAGAAGGATATGCGTTGTGTCGCGTAACAAAGTCCAAGTGCGAGGAAGCACCCACAGCCCTATTGCAATGGCAACGATAGGGTCGATCCAAGTTTTGCCGGTGAGCCAGATTGCAATGGCTGCCGCAATTACACCGAGCGATCCAAGCATGTCGGCCCAGACTTCGAGATAGGCACCTTTCATGTTGAGGCTGGTTTCTTTGCCACCCGCCAAGACCCGCATGGCGATGAGGTTCACGACAAGTCCGAGGCTGGCAACCGCCAGCATACCTATTGATTCCACCGGCTGCGGGTCGAAGAAACGAGAGATACCCTCATACAGCACATAGCCCGCGACCACGAACAGCAGCACCGCGTTGAACGCTGCGGCTAATATCTCGAAGCGGCGATAGCCATAGGTACGCTGTGCATCTGCGGACCGCTGTCCAATTCGCACAGCGACTAGCGCAATGGCGAGTGCGGCGGCATCAGTGAACATGTGAGCGGCATCGGACAGCAGCGCGAGGCTGTTGAACCAATATGCGCCAACAAGCTCTGCAATGAGAAAGCTGCCGGTAAGACTGAGCGCAATCGCCAGACTACGCGTGTTGGTGCCATTGGTATGACTGTGGCCTGGAGAACCATGTCCCTGATCGCCGCGGTTATGTCCCGCACCCATGTCAGATATCCTTTGCTGGAGCAGAAGCGCTAACGTCTTTTGCGGGCTTGAAGGTCCAGAACAGCATAAGCGCATTGATGGTCACGAGAATTGTGGCTCCCGTATCTGCGATGATTGCTGTCCACAAGTTGGTTATGCCGAATACCGCGAGAACAAGGAAAACCAGCTTTAATCCAACCGCGAGCACAATATTGACGATGATCGTGCTGTGAGTTTTGCGGGCCAAGCGGATGGCGTCTGGAACAGCCAACAGTCGATCCCTTAATAGACCGACATCGGCAGTCTCGATTGCAACATCGGTTCCGCCACCCATTGCGAGGCCAAGCGATGCGGTCGCGAGAGCGGGTGCATCATTGACCCCGTCGCCAACCATCAAAATCGGCATCTCGGCTTTCAGGGCAGCGATCCGGTCAAGCTTGTCAGCAGGCATAAGTTCGCCCTCCGCCTCCATGCCCAAAGGTGCTGCCACGGCCGATGCAGTCCGCTGGTTATCGCCGCTCAGCATAAGAGATTTGATGCCGAGTGCAGTAAGCGCCGCAATCGCGGGTATTGAATCTGCACGAGGCTCATCGCGGCTGGCGATGATTCCGATAAATTTGGTGTCGGCAAACAGGACGGCAATTGTTTTGCCCTCGCGTTCGAGCGCATCAATGCGGGTCATAACTTCAGGTGCGAGTGATTTAGACGCACGCGGGCTGAGCAGCGCGATCTTCACGCCGTCAACTGTCCCTTCGACGCCTTCGCCTTGCCGGATGACCACATCAATGGCAGCTGGAACTTCAATCCCCTTTGCAGCAGCTTCGGCAACGATGCCGCGTGCGACCGGATGGGATAGCCCGGTTTCAACCGCCGCGGCCAGCCTGAGGACCTGGTTTGCATCGCCTTCAACATCCGTCACAACCGGATGCCCCATGGTGAGCGTTCCAGTCTTGTCAAAAGCCGCAATCTTGATTCTACCAAGCATTTCAAGCGCTGCCCCGCTCTTGATGAGAATCCCGTACCGTGCGGCAGTCGCGATCCCGGTGGCAATCGCTGCGGGTGTCGATAGCACCAGCGCGCAAGGACAGGCAATCAGCAAAACTGTCAAAGCGCGGTATATCCATGTTGACCATTCACCGCCCATAAGCAGCGGCGGCGCAACTGCGATGAGCGCTGCTATCAATATCGCCGCTGGTGTGTAGTAGGCGCTAAAGCTGTCAATGAACCGCGCGGTGGGCGCTGTGCTGGCCTGGGCTTGCGCGACCAGATCACCAATGCGGGCGACGACACTGTTGCTGGCGTCCTTGGTAATGGTGACCTTAAGTTGCCCATCGCCGTTTATGCTTCCGGCAAACACTGCAGCCCCAACGCTTTTGTCTACCGCAGACGATTCTCCGGTAATTGCGGCTTCGTTCAGATCCGACCGGCCATCAAGGATCGTGCCGTCCGCTGCTAGGCGATCACCGGGTGAAACAAGCATCACCATATTGACTGTCAATGATGTGACCGGAACCGTCTTGCGTTCACCATCGACCTCGATCGTTGCTTCAGATGGCAGTAATTGCGCAAGCGCCGTTAGTCCCGACCGCGCGCGCGCCGAAGCAAAGCCTTCGAGCAATTCGCCCAACGAAAACAGCGCGACAACCACAACAGCCTCGGCGCCTGCACCAATTGGCAACGCACCCACAACTGCAATCGTCACGAGCGTTTCGATGCTGAACGGTGAACCACGCATGGCCTTTTCCATTGCAGATTTGGCAAAGGGCAAGACTGCAATCAGCGCACCTGATGCATAAGCCCATTCAGCCCAGCGCGGGACAATGATGCCGACCAAATAGGCAGATGCGGCGCAAATACATGCAAGAATGAACACGCGAAGTCCATTTTCCGAACCATGCTCATGCCCGTCTTCCTTTGTATGGATTTTAGTCTCCGTCACATGCATTTCCTCGTAAATCAGGACAATTTCGCTTTAATTGTCGATGCTCGCGGGCACTTCGGCCAATCGTCTTCATTGCAACGAAATCGCAATCATGCTGCCCCAGCTTGGTGAGGTCGGCCCAAATTTGGGTTCCGGCCTCACAACGGCTACGATTGGTTTTCCGAACTCATGCCGGCTCAGCGCCTTTAGGATCACTGCTTTCAAATGTGCGCTCGCCCAACGCTGTCACATCGCTGTAATCGCCAGCAATATGCCGCTTGTGGCGACCACGCAGCAGCAAGTGACTGATGGCGGGTAACACGAACAACGTCAGCAAAGTCGATGTAATCAACCCGCCGATCACGACGATTGCGAGGGGCTTTTGTACTTCGGCTCCGGTTCCGGTTGCGATCGCCATCGGTACAAAACCAATCGCGGGAACAATACCGGTCATCAGGACCGCACGAACACGCTCCATTGTCCCTTCGCTGATCGCCGTGTCGATCGGTTTGCCTTCGTCGATCCGCTGATTGATACTGGACATCACAACAAGGCCATTGAGCACCGTCACACCCGAAAGCACGATGAAGCCAACCGCTGCCGAGACCGAGAATGGAAGCCCCGTGAGTAGGAGTGCGAAGACACCGCCTGCCAGCGCCAAGGGAATTGCGGAATAAACCGCAATCGCTTGCCGTACACCGCCTAACGCCATGAACAGGATTCCGAAGATGGCGGCAAAGATGATCGGGATGACAATCGACAAGCGCGCTGAGGCCGCTTGCAGATTTTCAAACTGACCGCCCCATTCGATGAAGCTGCCAGTTGGCAGTTTCACTTGCGCGTTCACTTTCTCCTGTGCTTCGGCAACAAACGATCCCAGATCGTTACCGCGGACATTGGCTTGCACCACGACACGGCGCTGGCCGTTTTCGCGGCTGACCTGGTTGAGACCTTCAGAGAAGCCAAACTTGGCCAACTCACTCAGCGGCACCGAAGCGCGAGCGCCGCCTTCGCCGGGCAGCAGCACAGGAAGTGCACCTACCGCGTCGAGATCATCTCTCGTCGCCCCGTCGAGCCGGACCACAATGTCGAAGCGCCGGTCCCCTTCGAACACGATACCCGCCTCGCGCCCACCGAGTGCTGCAGCTACTGTATCGCTGACATCCTGAAGCGTTAGGCCGTAGCGCGCGATAGCATTACGGTCGAACTGGACGTCAAGAACCGGAAAACCCGCGGTTTGTTCAACCTTGACGTCTGCAGCACCGGGTACAGTTCCGATAATGGCTGCCACCTGATTTGCGGTCCGGCCCATTTCATCGAGATTGTCACCATAGATTTTGATCGCGACATCGCCGCGAACACCGGCGATCAATTCGTTAAAACGCAGCTGAATGGGCTGGCTGATCTCAAAAGCGTTGCCAACAAGTGGTGCCAATGCCTTTTCGACCCTTTCGATTACCTCGTCCTTGGTATCGACCCCGTCAGGCCATGCGTCGCGCGGTTTCAAAATGATGAAAGTATCCGACGCGTTCGGCGGCATTGGGTCACTGGCAACTTCTGCGGTGCCGGTTTTGGAGTAGATGAAAGCAACTTCCGGCAAAACAGACACCGCTTTTTCGACCTGAAGTTGCATGTCCTGAGACTTTTTCAGCGATGTGGATGGAATGCGCAGGGCCTGCATGGCCAGATTGCCTTCACCCAATACCGGTATGAACTCGCTGCCCAGCATGGTGAATACAAGTGCTGCTGCGGCAAAGGTTCCGCCGCCCGCACCGATCCATGGCCATGGACGGGCAATGACCCGTTGCAGCACTGGCTTATAGCGGGTCTTGACCCATGCAATGGCCTTGACGTCTTTCTCGGCGACCTCGCCGCGGATGAGCAATGCAACCATTGCTGGCACGAAAGTAAGCGACGCGATAAACGCGCCGCCCAGTGCCAGCATTACCGTAATCGCCATCGGCGAGAAGGTTTTGCCCTCGACGCCGGTAAAGGTCAGCAGCGGCACGAACACGAGGAAAATGATGGCCTGCCCGTAAATTGTCGGTTTGACCATTTCGCGCGAGGCTTCGAACACCTCGTGCAATCGCTCCGTGACGGTCAACATTCGGCCTTCATGATGCTGTCGTTCGGCAAGACGTCTCAAACAGTTTTCAATAATGATGATCGAACCGTCGACGATCAAACCGAAATCGAGCGCGCCAAGACTCATCAGATTGCCTGGTGTGCCCGTCGCGTTCATACCCATCGCCATCATCAGGAACGAAATTGGAATAACCAGCGTGGCAATGATGGCGGCGCGAAAGTTACCCAGCAGCCAGAACAGGACAGCAGCCACCAGCAATGCGCCTTCGGCCAAATTCTTCTCGACGGTGCCAATTGTGGCGTCGACCAGTTCTGAACGGTTCAACACCGGCTTAACGACGATCCCCGGCGGCATTGACTTGGCGACCTCGGTAAGCCGTTCGGCCGCTGCCTGGGCCACGAGCCGGCTATTGCCGTTCGCAAGCATCAGGACGGTTCCAACAACCAGTTCCTTGCCATTTTCCGACGCCGAACCAGTGCGCAATTCGCCGCCAATCTGGACCGTGGCAACATCTCCAACCATGACCGGAACGCCGCCACGGCTTGCGACGGTAGCGCGGGATATTTCATCGACCGTCCGGATGCGGCCATCGGCCCGGACCAGAAAGGCTTCGCCGCCGCGTTCGACAAAGTTCGCGCCAACCGAGATATTAGCGCGCTCAAGCGCCTCAGCGAGCTCAGAAAAGGATATGCCGTAGGTGGCAAGTTTGGAGGCATCCGGTTGCACAACAAATTGCTTTTCATAGCCGCCGATAGAGTCGATTCCGGCAACACCCGATACCGAGCGAAGTTGCGGACGAATAACCCAATCCTGTATGGTCCGCAGATAGCCGAGCTTGGCTACATCATCGGTCAGGGTTTCGCCGGTCGGCGTTAGGTACGACCCGTCGGGCTGAAAACCCGGCTTGCCTGCAACCTTTGGATTTTCCTTGGTTCCAGCCCGGGAATAATCAACGGTGTACATCAGCACTTCGCCAAGCCCCGTTGATACCGGACCCATTTGCGGCTCAGCGCCCTCAGGTAACGTACCTTTGGCCTGATTGAGCCGTTCTGCTACCTGCTGGCGGGCAAAATAGAGATCGGTGTTATCCTCGAATATCACCGTGACCTGACTGAACCCGTTGCGCGAGATCGAACGTGAGGTTTCAAGCCCCGGTATCCCCGCCATCGCGGTTTCAACCGGAAAAGTCACGAGCCGTTCGATGTCGAGTGGACCCAGATTTGGCTCGACGGTGTTGATCTGGACCTGTTTGTTGGTGATATCGGGCACAGCATCGATTGGCAGCTTCAAAAGCTCCGACAGACCGTAAGCGGATATGATTAGCGTCAGCAAAACCACCGCCCAGCGGAAGCGGATCGACGCGTCTAAGAGTTTGTCGATCATATCAATGCTCCGCCTCACCCTTGCCGAGTTCGGCTTTGAGCAGGAACGCGCCCTTGGTCGCGATGATTGCCCCCGGTTTCAGACCATCGACAATCTCGATGCGACCCCCGCCGCGTTTGCCGGTAACAACGGTTGTCGCCTGGAAGCCCTTCGCAGTTTTAACGAAAACGACCTCCTTGCCTTCAACAGTTTGAACCGCTTCTTCAGGCAAAGCGATCAAACCAGTGTCGCCGCCTCCGCGCGGTTTGATCCGCGCGCGCAAGCCTTGGCCAGGCGTAAGGCCACCGATGCCTTGCGGCGTAAGCACTATCGTTGCGGTTTTGCTTTCCGGATCGAGGCTGGGTGTGGCTGATCGGACAACCGCGTCAACGGTCTCTCCACCCAGAAGCTCGATAACCGCAGTATCGCCAGGCTTTATCCTGCGCGCATCGGCAGCGAGCACCGACGCGTTGATCTGGATGCGATTGGGGTCGGATACGCGGAACAGTTCGGTGCCAGCAAGCACATAAGAGCCAAGTTTGGCGTCGGCCTTAGTCACGCGGCCCGAAATCAGACTGACAACGCCCAGGGTTCGGCCATCGCCAGACACTTTGGCAGCTGAGGCCGCAGATTGTGAACGCCGTGCCTCGGCTTCAGCTTCTGCCAATACCGCTTGTGCACCTTCAAGGTCTTGCCGCGCGGTAACCTTGGCATCGAAGAGCTTCTTCTCGCGCGCATAGGTTGAACGCGCCAACGCTAGCCGGGCCGACGCCGAACTGCGTTCTGCGGCGATCGATGCCGCGTCACGGCTTTCCATCACCGCCACCGCTTCACCTGCCCGGACGAAGTCACCCAGTTGACGGTTGATGCGAACGACGGCTCCATCGGCGCGTGCGGTCAGCACAGCCTCGCCTTCGGGAGTCGAGGCGACAACGCCTTGCGCCAGAATTTCCGCTCCCAGCCCGCCGGATTGCAACGCTTCGGTGACAATCCCGGCAGCCTTTGCGCGCGCTGTGTCCATCAGGATCTGGCCTTCTACATGGCCGTCCTCTTTGGCAGGTGCAGCAGCAACGGCAGTCGTCGGTGCCGGAGCAAACATCGTGCGACCAAGCATCACACCACCACCGCCAAGCACGAGCGCAGCTACAGCCGCTCCTGCAATCACTTTGTTTTTGTTAGTTTCGGTTTCCATAAGATTGTCCTTTACAGCGCGTTGGCGCGGATCAGCGCGGCGAGCGCTTCGGCACGGTCAAATCGCGCCTGGATGAGGTTGAGCCTGGCGGCATTCAGCGCATTTCGTGCATCGAGCAATTCGAGCAGTGAGAATTTGCCAGCGTTATATCCAATCTGGGCCAGCCGCAGCGCTTCCTCAGCTTGTGAAATGCCGAGGCCTGCCAAGGCTTCGTAACGCAATTCGGCAGCGCCAAGGAGCATTCTTGCATCATACCGCGCCCGGTTAGCTTCGTTCCGGGCAAGCATCGCCGCTGCCTCAGCTGCTAGGCTTTCCGATTGCGAGGCCTCGATGGTGCCGCGATTTCTGTCACGAAACGGCAGGGAAATCGAAACCCCGGCGACCATTGCGGTTTCGCGGCCTTCGGCAAATCGTCTGACGCCACCGCTTGCCGTAATGTCCGGAATTGCGTTTGCCCGAGCCAGTCTCACTCGTGCCAGAGCAGCATTTTTTTGTGCAATCGCAAGCTGCTCGTTCAGCGTTGGCGCTTCTACCGGCACATTGGCAGGTGCCGCTTCCTCTGCAAATGTAGCCGAGAGTTCCGGGTCGTCACTCCAAATTAGCGCCGCGAGCAGGCGACGCGAACTCAACAGCTCGCCGAACGTGCGCGCCTGTTCCGCTTTTGCTTCGGCCAAGGCGGCTTCGGCGCGGAGCTGGCGAAGCGGCGGTTCACGTCCCGCGTCGACCAATATTCTGGCCGTCCTTGCAAGTTCTTCGGCTGATGCCGTATTATCGCGGGCCAATATCGCCCGGTCTTCGTCAGCGCGAAGCTCCGCATGCGCCAGACGGATTTCGCGATCCAGATCAGCTAATGCCGCTTTGTAGGAAAGAAATGCAAAATCCCGCTCGGCGCGAGCAACTTCCACCCGCGCACTTCGCTTGCCGCCTAATTCCAACCGCTGGCTGAGCGCCAATGTAGCTTCGGTACTGCGAAGCCCCTGAAATACGCCGCTGCCAGCAAAATTCTCGACTTCCAAGCTCAGTTCGGGATTAGGCGAAACACCTGCCTGACGGGCACGTGCTTCGGCGGCTTCGGCCAGAGCCTTCGCCTGCGTAACGCGAGGGGAACTTCCGACTGCCGATTTAAGTGCATCCGATAGCGTGATGGGTTCGGCATTGACGGTCGAGCCGGTTGCCACAAGCGCGCCCGCCAAACAGGCTGCACGCAAAGATATAAACATGATGATGAAACTCCTGAACCATTGTCACAGGCAAGGGCGCACTCGTGCGCCCCTGCAAAGCAGCAGGTTCAGGCGGCGGGGGGTTCTGTGGGCGGTGCCTGCGAAAGCGAAGCCATCGCGGCATGCAGACCGGCTATAAAGCTGTTTTGCGCCGCGACCAATGTCATGGTCCCCGACGGCGCATCAACCCTTAAGGCAAAACTGCAATGATGATGGGTGACTGCATGGCAGGGTTTTTCGTCATCGTCGTCACGCGTATCCTGACCCGCGTCACTGTCAAGCTCGTGAATGTCCAGAAACTCTTCGGCATGTGAAGCGGACGCAGCCTGGGCGTGGGCAACCGTCGGCATGATTACCGTGCCAAATAACAAGGCGAAAACCAGAAATAGGGAAATGATTTTGCCCTGCATATTGCCCCACGTAGCATTAGCTTTGTTGATGCGCAATCGTACAATCATTCAGTTTTCTCCCCGCAGCTTGGCCCGCAAGTCCGGCGGAATGTCCATTGGCTGGAATGCGCTAACGTTGGCCCTGCCGGTGTTTCCTGCCGGTATCCGTCCCGAAATCGCGCCAAGCGGTGCCAAGGCCAGGCGGAATATCTGCCCTGCCATTTCGCGTGCATCCCTTTGGCTGATCGCAAATCGAAGCATCGCCCAATGACTGGAAAGATGCGGCCCGAGAAAGGGTTGGGAAACAATATGTGCACGTTCGAGCGCACGCCATGCTTTGGCCGTATCCCCCAAGGCATTGGCCTGTGAGAAAACTTCCATTTCCTCTGCGATTACGTTGCGCGCTTGCATGGATCGCGCAAGACCACGCCACCGGCGCTGACGGTGCCAATAAAATACATACGCAAATGCCCATATGAAGGGCGTCATAATTCCAGCCGATATTTCGATATCATCGCTATAGCGAGTGCGGTCTTTACCAAATGGCGAAATTGTGATCCAGTGGTCCCACTTTTTGATCAGCGCGCTATAACCGTTGTCGCGCAGCCGCTTTGGCCATGCGCCGCGCTCTGGCTGGTGAACAGAGGTTGCGATCCATTGCGTGCCGACGGGCAACATCCCGAGCAGCCTCAGTTTGACCAGATACCGTCCCCCCTGCTTGAAATGTGCAAGCGGTTCGCTGCCAACGGGAATGAAACGCATCAGCGGCCACGCTATATGATCCAGCAGCCGCGCAGCTTGCACCTGTGACCAAACGATCTCCGCCGAAAGGTCGATTATCGTTGAGCGCGACACTTTCATGCGGCAACCGTTCGCAATTCGGATATTGCCTGGCGAAAGACCTGAATGCCGCCGGTAAGTGCCAGTGAAGCCATGATCGTTGCGACAATCAGGTCAGGCCACGCGCTACCCGTGCCCAGTACCCCCAATGCCGCCAGCATCACCGCGATATTGCCGATGGCGTCATTTCGCGAGCATATCCAGACCGAGCGCATATTGGCATCGCCCTTCCGGTAACGGTAAAGTAGCAAAGCGACGCCGACGTTTGCAGTAAGCGCCAGCGCACCGATGGCGCCCATCATGGCAGGATCCGGCGATGTGCCATTCACAAAAGCGAGGATCGCGCTGGTGAACACCCAGCCCGCAAATCCGAGCATGAAAAGCGATTTAAGCAAGGCTGTTCGCGCCCGCCATGCCAGGGTCGCACCGACGACGGCAAGGCTGACGGCATAATTGGCCGCATCGTCCAGAAAGTCGAGTGCATCGGCCTGGAGCGCTCGGCTATCAGCCACAGCACCCGCAGCCATTTCGACCAAAAACATGCCCGCATTGACGATAAGTGCCGCCCACAGAACGCGCCGCCAGCGCGGGTCGGCCTTGGCCGTCTCGCTCCCGCACGCGCTCTCGCAGCAACTGTCTGGCATGTTCACATCCTTCTCGACATTTTCGAGTCGGACATCTAACTACACCCTGTAGCAACTACAGGGTCAAGCCCGAAGGTTCAGTGATGAAAATAGGCGAACTGGCGGCTGCGACCACGACCAAGGTTGAAACCGTGCGATACTATGAGAAGATCGGGCTGCTCTCGCCGCCTGCGCGCACGTCGTCCAACTACCGCGCTTATGGCAACGATCATCTCGCACGATTGTCGTTCATTCGCCGTGCGCGGGATTTGGGGTTCACCCTCGAAGCCGTTCGTGAATTGCTCACACTGTCCGATGACAAGGCACAATCCTGCGAGGCGGTAGACGGCATCGCACGCGTTCACTTAACCGAGATCGACCGAAAGGTTGCCGATCTGACAGCGCTTCGGACTGAACTTGACCGTGTTCTCGGCTCCTGCCGCCACGGCACGATTGCGAGCTGCAAAATCATCGAAACGCTCGCGCCGCGAAAGGGACTCTAACATCGTGATTTCTGTCTTAGCCAATCGCACATATCGCCACTTGCTCAGCGCCCAGATCATCGCGCTGATCGGAACGGGGCTGGCTACTGTGGCGCTTGGCCTGCTTGCCTTTGACCTTGCTGGCAGCAATGCAGGGGCAGTGCTGGGAACGGCGCTCGCAATCAAGATGGTGGCCTATATCGGCATTGCGCCGGTGGTCGGGGCGTATGCCGACCGATTGCCGCGACGGGCTTTCCTTGTGTCAATGGACGTGGTGCGCGCTGCGGTCGCGCTTTGCCTACCTTTTGTCGATCAAATCTGGCAAATCTACGTGCTGATTTTTGTCCTGCAATCGGCGTCTGCCGCCTTCACCCCAACCTTTCAGGCGACCATCCCCGATGTCCTACCTGACGAAGCGGATTATACCCGCGCGCTTTCGCTGTCGCGGCTTGCCTATGATCTGGAAAGCTTACTCAGCCCCATATTTGCCGCAGCCTTGCTAACAGTCATCAGTTTCCACTGGCTGTTTGCAGGAACGTCTATCGGTTTTGCGATCTCTGCGCTTTTTGTCCTGTCGGTGACGCTGCCGACTTCACCGGCCAAGCCACAAAGCGGCGGTATCTATGCGCGCACGACGCGCGGCATCCGCGCCTATCTGAAAACGCCCCGCCTGCGAGGGTTGCTTGCAGTTACCTTCGCGGCAGCGGCGGCAAGCTCGATGGTAATCGTCAATACCGTCGTCATCGTGCGCGAAATGCTGGGACTCAGCCAGCACGAAGTCGCGCTTACGCTTGCGGCTTATGGCGCCGGCTCGATGCTGGCGGCGTTCATCTTGCCGCGCATTCTCGACCGGATGAGCGACCGCAAAGTCATGATTTATGCAGCGTCATTGCTTTCGGTCATCCTCGGCAGCATGGCCGCAGCAATGACGGCCGGAATTGCAAGCTGGCCGGTTGTGCTGGCAGTGTGGGCTGCCTTGGGCGTCGCCTATTCGATCAGCGTTACGCCCTCTGGACGGTTGCTCAAGCGGTCGGCTGGCGAAAGCGACCGTCCGGCAATTTTCGCGGCACAATTTGCGCTTAGTCATGCGGCATGGTTGCTGTGCTATCCACTCGCCGGACAGATCGGTGCGATATATGGTCAGGCGAATGCCTTTGGCATATTGGCGTTGGTAGCGGCCTTGGGCACCATCGCGGCCCTTATGCTTTGGCCAAAGCACGACCCGGAAACCCTGGCACATGATCATGCCGACCTGCCTGCTGATCACCCCCATATCCGTGAAGGGCACAGCGGATCCAAGGCAGCTGCCCATCCCTATGTGATCGACGATCTACATCCCGAGTGGCCACGCGGCGCATGAAACAGCTTCTCATCTACAGTGTTGCCGCATTGGCTGAAATCGGGGGCTGCTTTTCATTTGGGGCATGGATTCGCATGGGCAAGTCGGCGCTTTGGCTCATCCCCGGCATGGCGTCGCTAGCGTTGTTTGCATGGTTGCTTACCTTAAGCGGCGCCGAAACAGCGGGCCGCACCTATGCGGCTTATGGCGGCATCTACATCCTCGCATCGCTTTTGTGGTTATGGGCGTTTGAAGATATGCGGCCAGATCGCTGGGATATGATTGGCGCGGCGATTTGCGTCATGGGAGCCGCAATCATTCTTTATGGACCAGGCCGCGCGGTGGCCTGAAACGCGCGACCGAAATCGGGCGCTTAACGGTTGCAATTCATCCACGTCTGGACCGCGTCATCGAGCGAACCATGATTATGCTGAGCAAGCTTTGCAATCTCGGCTGCCGCCACATAGCCGAGCTCTGATACCAGTTGTGTTGCACCTGCAAGGCTGTTGTCGACCGTCGATTCACACCGCGCGCGATCGGCTTCGATCCCGACGACGCAATTTGTGCAAAGCATTTCCATCGCGGCCACAAGCAGTTCTACCCCTTCATGAAGCGAAGCGATGATGAGCGGTTCGAACGCGTTGAGCTGGAGCTGGCCTGCCTCGGCGGCAAATGTAATGGCCATATCGAGGCCGAAAACGCGAAAGGCGACTTGATTGACCGCTTCGGGAATAACTGGGTTGACCTTGCCGGGCATAAGCGAGGAGCCGGCCTGACGTCCCGGCAATATGATCTCGCCAAAGCCGCCGCGCGGACCCGATGCAAGCAAACGCAAATCGTTACAGATTTTCGATATCTTAGAAGCGAGCCGCTTGAGAAAACCGCTGTAAAGGACAAACAGCCCCATATCCCAGCTCGCCTCATGCAGGTTCGTCGAACGGGACACATTGATCCCCGTGACCTTGGCAAGTGCCGGGATGATCCGGTCGCAATAGGCACGCGAAGCTCCAATACCGGTGCCGACGGCAGTGCCGCCGAGATTAACCTCGGTGAACAGATGGCCAATTTCTTGTCCGCGTTGCGCATCCTCGGCCAGACTATGGGCGAACGCCCGAAACTCGTCTGCCAGGGTTATGGCTACGGCATCTTGAAGCTGTGTTCGTCCAAGCTTGCGGATCCCTGCAAACGCAGTCGCCTTGTCTTCGAAAGCAGCAGCAAGCGCATCAATCCCGGTGATGAGAATTTCGTTCAGTCGATAGCACGCAATCCGCACAGCGGTGGCATAGGCATCGTTGGTCGATTGATTACGGTTCACATGGTCGTTTGGATGGATGATGTCGTAGCGCCCAAGCTCAAATCCCGCCAGCACTAGTGCGCGGTTTGCAAGCACCTCGTTCATGTTCATGTTGGTGGATGTACCCGCCCCGCCCTGCAACACGTCGATGGGAAACTCTTCGCGCCATTCACCGCCGATGACTTCGTCGCAGGATTGGACAATATGTGCACCCATGCTTGCAGCTATCTCTCCATTTTCAGAATTGACGATCGCGCAGGCTTTTTTGACCTCCGCCAGTGCGATTATCAAGTATGTAAGCTCGGAAATCGGCTTACGGGAAAGCGGGAAATTCTCGGTCGCGCGCTGCGTTTGCGCACCGAACAACCGGTTTGCTGACACGGCGACTTCGCCAAGCAAATCTTGCTCGATTCTGATGCCGGAGTTGCTTGTGCCTTCCGGTTTCAATGCAATATTTGTCCAAGGAAGGTCTTGGTCCGCTCGTGCTGGGGATTGGCAAAGAACTGGTCGGGCGGCGCGGATTCCAGTATTTCCCCCTGATCCATGAAGATCACACGATCTGCCGCCTGTCTTGCAAATCCCATTTCGTGCGTGACGACAAGCATGGTCATTCCATCCTCTGCAAGGCCGAGCATCACATCAAGCACTTCCTTTACCATTTCGGGGTCAAGCGCCGAGGTTGGCTCGTCGAACAGCATGATGCTGGGTTCCATGCATAGCGCGCGTGCGATGGCGACGCGCTGTTGCTGGCCGCCCGATAACTGACCAGGGCGCTTGTGTGCCTGGTCCGGAATGCGAACGCGCTCGAGCAGCGCCATCGCTTTTGCTTCTGCGTCGGCTTTAGGCAATTTTTTTACCCAGATGGGCGCCAGCGTACAATTCTCGAGGATCGTGAGATGCGGAAACAGGTTAAAACTCTGGAAGACCATCCCGACCTCGCGGCGAATTGCTTCAAGCTGCGCTGGCTCTGACCCCACCTCTCGCCCGTTCACCCGGATTTCACCTGCTTCATGCTGTTCGAGCTGGTTGATGCAGCGGATCAACGTCGATTTTCCCGATCCCGATGGTCCACAGATGACAATACGTTCGCCCCGCGCGACGTCGAGGTTGACGGAACGCAGCGCCTGGAAATTGCCGAAATGCTTCTCGACGTTCGAAAGCGAGACAGCGGGAGCGGAATTGTCACCATTCATTTTGCGGGGGCCTTTGCGCGTTGCTCCATCCGGTCGGCAAATCGGCTGAAACCGAAACAGAGCAGAAAATAGATGAGCGTGATGAAGAGGTAGGTTTCGACCGAGGGCGAACTCCACGCGGGATCGGCCAGCGCTGCCTTACCCGAACTGATCAGGTCGAATAGCCCCACAACCAGGACAAGACTCGTATTCTTGATCATGACGATGATCGTATTGGTAAGCGCCGGTATCACGACAGTGATGGCCTGAGGCAGGATAATTTTTGCATTAAGTTGCGCGAAGGAAAGGCCAACCGCTTCCCCAGCTTCGAACTGCCCTTTCGGGATGGCTTGCAATCCACCGCGAATAACCTCTGAAAGATAGGCCGACGCAAACAGATAAAGCGCGATTAGTGCACGGAAGAATTTGTCGGGCAGCAATTCTTCGGGCAGCATCAGCGGCAGCATGATTGATGCGATGAAGAGGATGCTGAGCAGCGGCAAAGCGCGCGTCATTTCGATAAACAGCGTGGCCAACAGGCTGATGACCGGAAGCTTCGAACGGCGGGCAAGCGCGAGCAATATCCCTGTCGGAAAGCCAAAACCAATGGCTACCACAGTGAGGATAAGGGTGACGGGCAGTCCACCCCAAAGATCTGACTCAACGACGGTGAGACCAAATCCGCCTCCCATCAGCCACCATGACGAGATAAGAGCGCCGCCCCAGAACCATGCCAGACGCTTTGACCAGGCGCTGGGCCGTACCGAATACACGAGCAGGCCGATCAACAGGACGCAGACTATCAGCGGGCGCCACCGCTCGTCATTAGGATAGATTCCAAACAATATCTGGCTGTGTTTGGCGATAACAAAGCTCCAGCAGGCACCCGATATTGCCTTGCAGCTTTCCGGAACGGCGGGAAAAAATGCGGCGTCGGTGATGACCCATCGAATGACTGGAGGCAATGCAACCGCAAGCAGGCCTGCAAAAATCAGGGTCAGTACAAAATTCAGTGGTGACCCCACAAGTCGCCGCACAAATCCGAAGACAGTGTGCGTCAGCGAAGCTTGAATGATGGCGCTCATCGTTCGACCACCTGCACGAGCCGATTCAAGCGGTTCATTACTGCCGACAATGTGAGGTTGATCACGAGATAGGTGACAATGATAATCAGCGTTCCTTCGATGGCATGACTTGTCTTGTTGATCATCGTCCCCATCACTACCATGAAATCGGCATAGCCGATTGCAATCACCAGCGTGCTGTTCTTGACGATATTTATATACTGGCTGTTCATCGGGGGAATGATGACACGCAGCATCTGGGGTATCACCACCATCCGCAGAATCTGCCAGCGCGACAGGCCGAGCGAATAACCTGCCTCCCATTGTCCGCGCGGCACTGACATCAAGCCTGTACGGATTATCTCCGCCACAAAACCAGTGGTATAAAAAATGAGACCGACGGCCAGAGAGAAGAACTCAGGCGAGAAGATCAGGCCGCCTTCAATGTCGGGCCCATTAGCGACAGGCAGGTCGATCACAATGCCATTGCCCGTCATGGCAAGAGCGATCAGGGCGAGCCCCGCAAAAAATGCCGCCGTCCATCCGGCCCATGCTGGGCGTCTGCCCGTCCGCTTTTGCTGGCGTGTGGCAGCTTTGCCGGCCGCGAATGTTGCACAGATACCGAGCGTCAGACCAAAAGCCAGCCAAGCCGCTGAAACCGGCAATGTCAGCCACGGGAAGGCAAAGCCGCGCTGCGAGACCAGCACATGAGGCAAGAATTGAGCCGTATCCGTGGTCGGTAGTATCTTGCCAATAAAGCTGTAAAGAAACAAAAGCAGCAATATAGGGGGCGAATTTCGCGCAATTTCCACCCAGCCACGGGCTAACCCCAAAACGAGGGGATTGTCACTAATTCGCGCGATGCCGACAAATAACCCCAGGACCGTCGAAAAAAATGCAACTATAGTAGCAATGGCCAGGGTATTGCCGATGCCTACGGCAACGACCCATAAATTGCTGTCATTCGGCGAATAGGGCAACCAGGTTTCTGAAAGCGTAAACCCAGCACGGTCGCCCAGAAATTCCGCCCCCGTCTCGATTCCACGATCAGCAAGGTTCGCCGAGGCGGTCACAATGACCAATGCCACCGCTCCGAAAAGCAGCAACAGCGCCAAAGTCTGATAGGCTAGATCACGGCGCGACCGCGTCCAGAATTGCTTAGGGTATAATTCACCCATGGTGACGCCCTGATCAATCCCAGGGCAGTGGGAACATCAGCCCGCCGTCTGTATAAAGTTTGTTATACCGGCGGTCTGCCTTGATGGGCGTGTCTTCACCAAGGTTCCGATTCCAGATCTCCCCGTAATTGCCAACCTGTTTGATGACATTATAGGCCCATTTCGGGTCCAGCCCCATCGACCGGCCGAAACTCGGGTCACCGCCCAGGACGCGCTTGGTAACTTCATCTCCGTTCTTGGCCTTATCGTCGACATTGGCCTGTGTTATACCATTTTTCTCGGCCCAGATTAGGACGTTGAATGTCCAGCGCGACACATCGAACAATTTGTCATCTCCGCGCCGGATCGCAATCCCATTGGGCTCGATCGCATCGCCGGCATACATTGTCGTGTGCTCGTCGGGATTCTCAGCTACCGTTGCAATGTTTCCCTGCGCGGCGAGACCATCGGTCACATAAGCGTCGCAGCGCCCTGCAAAATAGGTGTCGCGCGCAGTGATCGTCGAATCGAAATAAACCCGTTTCATTTTGAAGCTGTTCGCTTCTTCCAGTTCATCAAGCGCATTTTCGACAAGGCTGCCGCCGCCCTGCATGCAGATGGTGCGCCCGCCGAGTTTCTTCGGATTGTCAATTCCATCCGCCTTGCGGGTAATGACGACATCCCCATCATAGAGGGTCGTTGCAACAAAGCGGATCGCCATGTCACGCGTGAACGTCAATGTGGTAGTGCGTGACAGCACGTCGATCTCGCCTGTTTGCACGGCGGGAAGGCGCTGGGCTGCGTTTAGGGGAACGAAACTTACCTTGTTCGCATCCCCCAGTATCGCAGCCGCAAGCGCACGGCATATATCGGTATCGAACCCGCGCCATACACCTTTTTCGTCGGGCCGCGAAAGGCCCGGAATTCCTTGGCTGCCGCTGCAAACGAGCTGATCACGTGCCTTGATCTTTTCGACCAAACTCTCTTTCTTGGTGCCACTTGAACAGCCAGAGACGCTGGCCAGAACGAGCGCAATCGATGCAGATTGTACATATTTTTTCATTACACCGTTCCCATCTTCATTTCCCGGTTTTTGCGGTTGCGCGGACAGACAGCAATATATCGAGACCTTGCTGCAGACTTGCCGCGAGATCATCAGAATGTTCAAGCCCGATGCTTAAACGCACGACCGGTCCATCGTGCGGCGAGGCGGTCGCTGTGCGAAGAGGGGGTTGGTCGAGAACAGCGACCACGCTCTTGGTGCCTCCCCAACTCGCGCCTATCGCAAACTGTTTCATGGCTTCGACGGCGGGTGCTAGGACAGGAGCAGTCCAGGGTTCGAGAAACAAGGTGATCAAGCCGGTCGAACCTGTGAAATCGCGCATCCAGAATACGTGGCCAGGATTGCTTGAAAGCGCCGGGTGCCGGACTTCACGAACGGCTTCGTGAGAAACGAGTAGGTCTAGCAATGACAGTGCTGTCTGCTCACATCGGTCAAGCCTTACTGCCATGGTTTCCATGCCCCGCAAGACGAGGCTGGCCTCATCAGCGGACACGCCCTGCCCCAAGAAACGTGAATGATCCTTCAACTGCCTGAAAATCGCCTCGTCGTTGACAGCGATAGACCCCATGACAACATCCGAATGGCCGGAGATATATTTTGAGGCGGCACAAACTGAAATATCGACCCCGAGGGCGAGCGGTTTGCAACGCAATGGAGTTGCATAAGTGTTGTCTGCGGCCGTCAATATACCCTTTGCGCGGCAAGCCGAAGTGATAGCAGGGATATCTTGCACTTCCAAAGTCATCGAACCAGGCGATTCGACCCAAACCAGCTGGACGCTGGAATCGAGCAGACTTTCGATATTGCCGCCGATCAGGGGATCATAGAATAACGGCTTGATGCCAAGCCTCCCCAAAAACCGGTCGGCGAAGGGACGTACCGTGTCATAAGCGTTGTCCGGAAACAGAACCCGCTGCCCCGCCGCCGCAAAAGTCAGCGTCGTTAGCGCTATTGCTGCGAAACCCGAGGGCAATACCAATGCCCGAGATGCGCCTTCAATCGCCGCTATCGCATTTTCGAGCGTCCGTGCAGTTGGAGTCCCGTAAAGACCATAGGAATAACCGTCATAAATAGCTGACCGGCGATTCTGATACGCTTCAACGCTGTCGAAGACTATCGTCGATGCGCGGTGCACTGGAACCGACAGGCTGGCAAATGTACCATTGGCCACCGGCACTTTCAGGCATTTTGTGTCGTCATGCATCCAACTCTCCTTGGGATGCAGACTAGGCGTTCCGGACACCTTATTCAAATTGAACTATAGCGCATCATTATGCGTTTGTGTTATAATGGGCTATGAATTTGAGTTTAATCGAAGCTTTTAATGCAGTGATGCGGACCGGGTCGACAACACGCGGTGCTGAATTGATGGGTGTATCGCAGCCGGCCATCAGCCGATCCTTGAAACGGCTCGAAGATGTCACGAAACTCAAATTGTTCGAGCGCGCTGGCCCACGGCTTATACCCACGCCGGAAGCAAATCTGCTTTATCAGGAAATTCTCGATACCTATGTCGGCATGGACCGGTTGAAGCAGGCGGTCGCTCGCATTCGTGCTGTTGGCACCGGATCCCTGCGTATCGCTACGTCGGCCGCGCTTGGCCTTTCGCTCGTTCCACGCGTTATCAAGCTGTTTACCGACCGCCATCCTGGAGTGACGGTCACCTTTGAAATTGCCAATTCAAGCATCGTGCGTAATCTTGTGGCAAGTGGTACACATGACATCGGGCTTTGCGCCGACGAGATCGACACAACAAATGTTATGGTCGAGCCGTTCATCGCGACCCGTGGAATATGCGTTATGCGATCTGACCACCCATTGGAGGCATTGGATACCGTCACCCCCATTGATCTTGACGGTGTTCCGCTCGTTTCGCTGTCGCCCGATGATACTGCGCGTAAGCAACTTGACGCGGCCCTGCGCGCTGCAGGTTCGCAACCGAAGATTGTTGTTGAAACACAATTTGCTGCCAGCGTCTGTCAGCTCGTGTCCGAAGGTGTCGGGGTCGGCCTCACCAACGCGATGGCATTTGTCGCAAGCGAATTCGAGGGTCGCGGACTGGTAGCCCGAACGTTCGAACCGGCGATCGCGTTCCGAGCACTCGTCGTCCAGCCGCCACAACGGGCGCGTTCGAGGCTCCTCGACGACTTACTGAACATTTTATATGCCGAGCGAGATGCCCTGCAGCGTGTGTGTGAATCGCGCTTTGGTGCTGTCTGAATGTTGGCAGCTTCAGAAGCGCGTATGCCTTGAGTGAAACCGTCGAGTCTATTTCACCGAAAATTGTGCGCTTATTTCGACCGCGGCTTCGAACGGTAAGCTTGCAACGCCGATTGCGGCCCGCGCGTGTTTTCCAGCATCACCCAACACCGAAACCAACAGGTCCGATGCGCCATTGATTACCGTCGAATGTTCGCTGAAGCTCGACGACGACCTGACAAAGCCTGTAATCTGGATGCAGCCGACAACATGTTCGAAATCCCCAGAAACGGCGTCCCCAAGCACCGCAAGTATTGAAATTGCGCATAGACGGGCCGCTTCCACACCCCGATCAACTGGCAACCCTTCTCCCAAACATCCGGTGATCAAGCCGTCGGGACCGCGCGGAAGTTGTCCCGAAATTGTGACTAACTCGCCATGACGCGTATAAGGGACATAGTTGGCTACAGGAGGCGGGACATGGGGCAAAATGACGCCAAGCTGCTGTAGTCGGTCGGATATTGCACGTGTCATCTTCATTCCCACATCGTTCCGAGAATGCCGGCACCGCCCACCAAGCGGCGCCGGCAACTTTACAACCAGTTAGAACTTCGCCGTTCCACGCACGTACCAGAATCCGCCGCTGAAGCCGAAAGGCGAGAATTGCGGATAAATGATGCCATTGTTAATTTGTCCTATGCGGCGATCCTTGTCGGGATAGACATCAAAGACATTGTCGGCGCCAACAGCGAGACGAAATGTGTCGTTCAAATCATAACCAATTTCAAGATCGACCAGAACTTTCGACCCGAAGGTCTGGTCGAAAGAGTTGGCTGTCGGAACCGCATTTGCGACTGCATCGGTCCACTTGCCATAGTAACTGGCCCTGGCGATCCCGGAAAATGGTCCCTTTTCAATATTCAGCGACACGTTACCACGCCATTTGGGGTTGAATTCTCCGATCTCGATACGCCGCTCGCGATCAACAGCTCGCGCGTCGCGGATACTGGTCACCGCATTTTTGGTATAATTCACCGATGCAGTAAGGCCGACTTTAAACCCGCTGTCGAACCGCCAGTTTTTCGAGAAAACGGCATCGACACCTTCGGTCTTGGAATCAAAGAAATTGCCGAAGAAACGAACCGACTGAACATCTCCCGGGTTGATTCCCAGCGCAAGCATAGCTGCGCGGTTTGCTGCGGTAATCGGAATCCGGGACGTAAGAGCGATCCGTTGGTCGACCTTTATGTTAAAATAGTCCACCGTGAACACCCAGCCGCCAGGAAAATCAAAGACCAGCCCTGCTGCGATGCTTTTGGACTTTTCGCGGTCGAGCGGCTGCGCCCCGTAGAATTGCGCCACCGGATCGTCAGGCGGCCGGGTAGCTGTCAGCAACAGCCCACCGGTGACCAGATCGATGTTCGTTGCAACGTCTGAAATGTTTGATTGCCCTGGCGTGGGGGCGCGAAAACCGGTGCTGTAAGAACCACGTAACGCCATCCAGTCGGTTAGCTCATACCGGCCCGAAACTTTGTAGTTAAAAGTGCTTCCGAAGTCTGAAAAATCCTCGAAACGTCCCGCTACCCCGACGGTGAAGCCTGGAGCGATGTCGCCTTCAACATCTACATAGGCCGCCCAGTTGGACCGCGAGAAAACGCCGGCTGTCGACGGATCATAGCCAGGGAAGCCGGAAGACCCGACCGCAAGCCCGATAGGCAAGCCGGTATCGGGGTCGATGACCCGGGCAAAGGGTCCGGCGACATAGGAAGCAACATCACCTGCTGTAATTTCGAAGGTCTCGCGCCTGAATTCGCCGCCAAAGGCGATATTGAGGGGTTCGGCAAGACCGATCTCCCATGGATAGACAAAGTCCGCATGGAACTGCGTTTCGCGCTGCTCGACTTTGCCGGGCCTGAAGCTCGTTGGCGAATTGGGGCCAAGCGATGGATTCACCGTATTTGACAGCCGATACTTCAAGCTGTTCTGGGCCACAATAGCACTGAAATCGTAACTGAGCCCGCGAGTCTCGCCCTTCAGTCCGCCCGCAAGACTGAGGTCCTTGATCTCAGTCCCGAAGATTGGGGTAAAGCCCCCGGGGAATTGTGTGGCAAATGTAAAACGTGCACCGCCAGGCGTCGTGGTCAGCGGCACACTGCGAAATATGTCCGTCCTGGTAACGGGATTGCGGTAGAAAAACTCGGTATCGCCGCTGCTCCAGCCATAGTTGCCGAAAAGATATACGGTAGCAGCGTCCGACGCTTCGATTTCGGAATTGATAAACAGACGGGCAGCTTCGCTGTTCACATTACCCCAGCGTTGCGCTGGCACCGGGACAGCAGTGTTACCGGCGTTGATCAAGGCCTGTGCATCGGGGCGCTGGGCTCCGCGAGAGGTTGGTTTTGCCCGGACATATTCGGCGCTTATATTGAAGAATCCGTTGGCGGTCAGGGGGAGCCCTGCATTTGCTTGAAGGGTAATATCCTGACCATCGCCCTCATAATATTGCCCGTAACGTCCGCTCACTGTCAGACCGTCACTGGCATCCTTGAGCTGAAAATTGATTACGCCGGCAATTGCGTCCGAGCCATATTGTGCTGCCGCGCCATCGCGAAGCACTTCGATGTTTTTAATCGCAATCGACGGGATGCTTGAAAGATCAGCGCCCTGCGCGCCAGCGGCAAGCGGCTGATTGGTGATTTGCACAAGCGCCGAGCGGTGACGCCGTTTATTGTTGACCAGGACCAGCGTCTGGTCTGGCGGCAGCCCGCGAAGGCTGAACGGCCGAACGAAGGCAGAACCATCCTGAGCGACGAACTTCTGCACATTGAGCGAAGGTACTACCGTCTTGAGAGCATCGTTCAGGTCCGACGAACCCTGCCGATCAAGTGTCTCGCTCGAGACAATATCAATCGGCCGCGACGATTCGATGGCTGTAATGCCTTCACGGCGGGTTCCGGTGACGATAATTTCTGATCCTGGCTCGCTCTCGGCAGCAGCCTCGGCGGGCTCTTCCTGCGACCAAGCTGGCGGCGCTATGGCAGTCACTGCCAGCACAGTTGCCATTGCTGACACCGAACCGCGCCATAGTCCCAAATTCCCCGAAGCGCTTCTCCCCATGTCCCGTCCCCTTTCAATTGACGATAGGCTTTCGATGCGGTCTTCTTGCCCACAAGCGTTCCTCATCTCACCAATGTAATGACGCAGACAAAGCCTAACTTCAAATACGGTTTTCTGTCGATGTTATGCAGGAATGGTATAATGATTTGGGGTAGGTGAAGCTCCCTGAGCACCGCTATCGACAGTATCAGCATGGCTCAGATATTCCTTCTGTCAGCGCGCCTAGCTCAACTCGAAAGCCCGGATGATAGGACATGGCCCCTTGCTGCCGGTGGCGCAATCAGTAGCGAGCTGCGCGAGAGCGTTGCGTGCCCCTTGCAATTCCGCAATTTTTCGATCGAGCGCCACGATCCGCGCCTCAGCCATAATGCGCGCTTTCTCCCGGTCATCGGTTGCATCCAAGGCGAGCAGATTTCCAATCTCGTCCAACGTAAATCCAGCTGCCTGCGCCTGCCGGATAAAGCAAAGCCGGCTCAGGTCATTGGCATCATAGCGACGGATGCCGCCGCCGCGATCAGGCTCGGCAAGCAATCCCCGACGCTGATAGAAGCGTATGGTTTCAACGCCTACGCCGCCCGCTACCGCAAATTTTCCAATCGTCATTGCATTCAAGGCTTGACTCCGTACTATGCTACGGAACCTATATAGGCTGGGTGATGTTATTTACCAACGAGGAATCGCCCATGACCGAAGCTGCCATTGCAACGCCATCGCACTCAAGCGAGCCAGCAAAAACCGCCATTATCCACCGTATGGTGATGCCCGGCCATATCTGCCCTTATGGTTTGAAGGCTCTCGACCTGCTGAAGCGCAAGGGCTTTACCGTCGAAGACCGCTGGCTGACGACGCGCGAGGAAGTTGACGCCTTCAAGGCCAAGCACAACGTCCAGACCACACCGCAAATATTCATTGGCGGTGAGCGCATCGGCGGCCATGACGATCTGCGCCGTTATCTCGGTCTTTCAGTTGCCGATCCCAAGGCAACGACCTACCAGCCGGTGATCGCGCTGTTCGTAATGACCGCGCTGATGGCACTGGCCGCGAGCTTTGCGGTTTATGGAACGCCCTTGACGGTTCGCGCGGGCGAATGGTTCGTTGCGTTCAGCATGTGTATTCTCGCGATGCTCAAGCTCCAGAATGTCGACAAGTTCGCAACGATGTTCCTGAACTACGACCTGCTGGCGAAACGCTGGGTGCCTTATTCGCGCATCTATCCATTTGCCGAAGGGCTGGCAGGCGTGCTGATGGCCGCTGGCGCGCTTAACTGGCTGTCCATACCGGTTGCGTTGTTCATCGGCGGCATTGGCGCGGCCTCTGTGTTCAAGGCGGTCTATATCGACAAGCGCGAGCTGAAATGTGCCTGCGTCGGCGGCGACAGCAATGTGCCGTTGGGCTTCGTCTCGCTCACCGAGAATGTGATGATGGTCACGATGGCAATTTGGATGCTATTTGCACACTAATAGCGCGGGCTGCCAATGGTTTTGCAGAAATCGCCCGGCCATTTGGCCGGGCGCTTCCTCAGTGCAGTAATTCAGTCTTCGCAGCAGTCCATCGCCTGCTCGCAACACGCGTCAAGTGCCGCGCAACAGGCATTGACCGCATCTGCAACAGTCGAGGCTTGGGCTGCAAAGGCAGCTGGCGTAACAAAAAGCAGGGCGGCAGCAGCGGCCAGATATTTGGTCATAAACTCTCTCCATTGGGAAGCTGGGAATAGCGTCGCAAAATATCGGCGCTATCAATGATATTCGGCCCAAAAACGCCAACGGTTACAAAGTTTAATGCTTGGCAAATACGCTCGTCTTGCCAGAACCGAAGGCAATGACATTGTAGCGGTCTGCCGGATATCCCGGCGCTTCCATGCCAGGCGAGCCTAAGGGCATACCAGCAACTGCTAGCCCACGGACACCTTTGGGTTTCGCCGCCAATACCCGCTTCATATCAGCAACGGGAACATGACCTTCAAAGGCCATGCCGTCGATAAGCGCAGTGTGGCATGATGCGAGGCCAGCAGGCAATCCGACCCGCCGTTGCAGCGCCGGTCGATTGCCATCGTCGATGACTTTGACGCTGCGACCAAATGCCTTGCGGACTTGTGCAGCCCATTTTTCGCAGCATCCGCAGCCGGGATCGCGATGCATCACGGCCTCGGTCGCTGCCAGCGCCGGGGTGGCAACCAAGGCCAGTGCGAGAGCAAATTTCTTCATGTTCGATCTCCTCAAACAAAAACGCGGAGGACCGTCGCCAGCCCTCCGCGCAATCTCACTTACTTGTGATCCATGCCACCCATTTCATGGCCTTTATGCTCGTCACCGGACTTAGCGTCCTTGTCCTTGCAGCAGGCCATCTTGCCATGTTCGTCCTTTTTGCAGCAGCAGCACTCCTTTTCAGGGGTAGGTGCCGGATCGGCGGCAAAGGCAGCGGTGGACATGGTGAGCGCGAGAGCGCCCAAAAGATACTTGGTTTTCATGATTTAGCTCCAATTGAACGTTGATAAAATAATTTACGGTGCAAGGCGCGGAGGCGGCGTTGGCGGCTTGAGTGCGCTGCCCGCCAATTGCGCGCTGGTAACAAGATTCTGGACAGCGACAACGCGCTTCGGCTGGATTAGAACTGGAAATGCCACGGGCGGAAAAGCACAGGCATGACAAGACCGTGCCGCTTCATCGCCTTTCTGGCCGCTTTGCCCATCATGATGACCGGGCGCGCCCTCACAATCGGCCATCATTGCTTCGGTTGCGGTTTGAACAGGCGCGGCGCAAATCGGGGCGGCACGCAACATAAGCGCGATCACAAATATGCAGGCCGCAAGTATGTTCATGCCGTGCGCCGCCTTCGGCGGATCGGCCAACGCATTATGAGTAGCATGGTCCCCGCCAATCCAAGAGCCAAACCGCCGATGGCGAAAGCCAGCAGCCACCAAGTGTTGAAATTCTCATGGTTCTTCCAGTCCATGATGTGGAGGCTCCAGAAGAAATCGTAAAGCCGCCATGTTCCGGTGCGCACCGCAGTAATCTTGCCAGTATCGGCGGCAACAAAGATGCTGGTGGCATCGGGATCGGAATAGGCGATACGCCATGCAGGCAATGCAGCGCGATATTCGGGGCTTTCGGTCGTGATGCGCGATGCTTTCGATTCAGGCTTGGATGCTGATTTCCATGCCGCATCCGCTATCGCTGTAGCCTCGGCAGCGCCCACTGGCGGAATTGGCTCTGCCGTCTGCGCATCAAACAGTTTTATACCCCTGGTTGTCGATACTTCGGCAACCGCGCGATCGCCCATCATATGCCAGTTGATGGCTTGGACTGGCGCTCCCGCTTTCGCCCGGATTTGCGCCGGGTCGGCAAAGCTGCTGTCAGCCGGGATCGTCATCACTGTTTCACGGTTGACCAGATGCTCTCCGCGCACTTTATCTATAGGCAGAAAGCTCATAATCACGCCGCTGGCAAACCAGATCAGAAGCTGCGCGCCTATCACCAAAGCCAGCCATTTGTGGATACGGCTGGCGGCAATGTGGAAGCGCGTTCGGGTTAGCTTCAAAACCAGAAACGGATTCCGGCCACGAAATTGGTCACGTTCGGATCCTCTCCCTTGGCCCGAGCAAAGCGGGCAGTGTTACCTGCTTTTCTTGCCCATTCAACTCCGATATAGGGCGCAAACTCTTTCACGACTTCGTACCGAAGGCGAAGCCCCAATTCAACATCCGATAATCCAGATCCAACGTCGCTTTCACGGATAGTCTGGGCGGCGAAGTTGAACTCGGCGCGAGGCTGGAGCACAAGACGCTGGGTAATGCGCTGATCATAATAGCCCGAGACACGGCCAAGCACATCGCCTTTGTTTGAAACAAACAACGCCCCCTCGACTTCAAACCAATAGGGTGCCAGTCCTTCGAATCCGACAGTGGCATATGTTCGCCTTGGGCCTTTTCCCCAATCCTGCCGAACCCCCGCCTGCAGGTTGAAATAGGGATCGATGGCGCGGCTGTAGAGCAACTGAACCTCAGCGGTTTCGATGCCAGTGCCAAATACGCCTTCGCCTTCGGTTTTGACCGTCAATCGATTGATATCGCCGCCGTACCAGCCTTCGCCGTCCCATCGGAAACCGTCGGCACCTGCGCGCGCTTGATATTCCGCCAAGTTGAAACTTAGAAAAGCGACTGTCTGAGCCCCGTTTTCCTTCATCATGTCGTCGCGCGAGCGAGCCATTTCAGCTGGCGAATAAAAACGGTCGGCTGCCCAGTCACTCGGAGGGGCCGGCGCCGGTGCGTTTCCAGGCTCAAGATTGGTCCCGATTGCGATCTGCTCTGGCTGCGCAGCAGTTTTGGGCGTACAGTGGCCCATCTTTGCATGTTCTGCTGGGCAGTCGGGATCGGTCGCAACCTCGGTTTTGCTGGCTTCCGGCATTTGCATGCCTGGCATAGCGCCAGGGCCAGTGTGATCAGTTGGGTTCGCGGTCCCAGCAGCCTTTTGTTCAACAGTCGTTTCCGCCAGTGAACAATGCCCCATCCTGGCATGCTCCGGGGTACAATCGGCAACGGGGCTGGGCTGCGGTTTCGGCCTTTCCATTCCCGGCATGTTGGAATGATCCATCCCCTGCATCGGATCCACGGATGGCTTGGCGACAGGTTTCTTTGCTGCGGGTGGCTTCGGCGCCGCCGCCGACTTTTTTTGCATTGGCTTTGCCATTCCCGGCATGGATGAGTGATCCATGCCTTGCATCGATTGCGCTTGTAGCGGCGCGGTCGACGCGAGCAGAGCGATACCAACTACGATCGTACGGACTTGGCTCATGGCGCTTCTCCGCGCGGACGCACGCTGACGACGCGCATCATCCCGGCGTGCATATGATAGAGCATATGACAGTGAAACGCCCAGTCGCCGACCGCATCGGCGGTAAAGTCAAAGGATGCTGTGCCGCCTGGTTGGACCAACACGGTATGCTTGCGCGGCGCATGATCCCCCTTGCCGGTGACCAGCTCGAAAAAATGACCGTGCAGGTGGATCGGGTGGCTCATCATCGAATCATTGATGAGGTTGATCCGCACGCGCTCGCCTTCAAGAAACGGGATCGGTTCATGATGGTCGGACATCTTCATTCCGTCGAACGACCACATGAACCGCTCCATGTTGCCGGTCAGATGGAGGTCGAGCGAGCGATCTGGCGCGCGAACGTCGGGATTTCTATCGAGCGCGATCAGGTCGTGATAGGTCAAGACCTTGTGCTGAACATTGTCTAGTCCTTGCCCGGGTTCGGCCATGCGGTCAGACGGCATCGGTGAAATTGTCTGTACGCCTGCGTTTTTGTCGACTTGTGGTGCAACCGAGAAGTCGCGCATTTTCATACTGCCATGGTTCATGCCCCCCATCGCCGAATGGTCCATACCCGCCATCGCTCCAGCTGCGGGCACCGTTGTGCCGGGCATATCCATCCCGGACATCGCCTCGGCGGTCGCGCTACCTGCAGGCATACTCGTCGAACCCGAGTCAGTGCCCATCGCCATGCCGCTATGGTCCATGCCAGCCATCGCGCCGCCGGACATGTCCATGCCCCCCATGCCCATGTCTTTCATCGTCGCTAGCGGGCGATCCCGCAAGGGCGGCACTTCTGCAGCCATGCCTGCGCGCGGAGCTAATGTCGCACGGCCCATACCCGAGCGGTCATTCGCTTCGGCAACCAGCGTATAAGCGCGATCGTCGATCGGCGTAACGATCACGTCATAGGTTTCAGCAACCGCGATCTGGAATTCGTCTACTTCAACAGGACGCACGTTTAGTCCGTCAGCCTGGACTATAGTCAGTCGCAGCCCAGGAATACGGACGTTGAAAATCGTCATCGCTGACGCATTGATAATGCGCAGCCGCACACGCTCACCGGGCTTGAACAACGCGGTCCAGTTATCCTTTGGCCCGTATCCATTGACGAGGAAAGTATAGGTCGATCCGTTGACATCGGCGATGTCGGTAGGGTCCATCCGCATCTTGCCCCAATCGACGCGCTCCTTGAGCGGCTGATCCTTGCCTGCGAGAAGCCCGCTAAGCGTCTGCCGCTGCATATTGAAGTGCCCGGGGTTGACCTTCAGCTTGCGAAAGATCGCTTCTGGCGAGAGCTGACTATGATCTGAAAGCACGACGACGTGCTCACGGTCGCATGCAATCGGATCGGCACCTTTGGGATCGATAACAATCGGTCCATAGTGCCCGAGCTGTTCCTGCAAGCCCGAATGGCTATGATACCAATAGGTCCCGGACTGGATCACGGGAAACTCATAGACGAAGGTCGAGCGCGGCTTGATCCCCGGGAAGCTCACGCCGGGCACACCATCCATCTGAAACGGCAACAATAGGCCATGCCAGTGGATCGAGCTATCCTCATCGAGATCGTTCACGACCGACAATCGCACATTCTGTCCTTCGCGTAACCGGATCAATGGTGCCGGAACGGTACCATTGATTCCAATCGCGCGGCTGACCTTGCCATCGACGCGCAATGTCTGGCGTGCGATCCGCAGCCTGATATCGGTACCTGACACGGTCGGTAGCGGGGCGGTAATTCCCGATGACACCGGTTGCGCCCATGCAGGAAACCAACTGGTAAGTGCAGCGGCTGTGCCACCGGCTGTGGCCACGCCAATAAATTTTCGTCTGTCGATGTTCATAATCTGTCCGGTTTGCAGAAAGCCTTGTCATCTGGCTATACGCAGCGCGGCCGCCCTCCCCTCATGACACAAAGATATTTCTGCATTTGGAGCAACGACGCTCACGCGAGATGCGCGGTAGAATTTGCTCCACAGAGCGGTACCTCAGCTCGTGCGATGGGATGGCTCGCCTACGAATCGCTTCCAGGACCCCAACTTGCCCCAATGCTCTTACGTTTAAGCATCGCCGACTTCCAAGGCTCCCATATGCGACTTTAGTTGCGCGCGTGCGCGGTAAAGTCTCGTTTCAACCGCTTTCTCGCTGACCCCCAAAATCGCGGCGGTCTCCGTCTGGCTCAGTTCCTCAATTGTGCGAAGTGTGAGCACTTCACGAAGCGTATGCGGCAACAGGGCAACGGCCTTCTCAACCCGCGCAAGTTCTGCGCGACTCTCAGCTTCGCGACCCGGCCCCGGAGAGTCGCTTTCGAAATCCTCATCGGCTTCGATCGGGCGCGCGAAGGAAAAGAACGAACGAACGGCGCGTCTGCGCGCCCAGTCACGACATTTATTCAAGGCAATGCGCGACAGCCAATATCTAAAGGGGCGCGACGAGTCATAACGGTGAATGGCCGCAAACGCCGAAACAAAGCTCTCTTGAAGCAAATCGGTTGCCTCCTCCGGATCACCGACATTATTCCGGATCAATCGGAAAAGAGGGTCCTTGTGGCGGCGCAGCAATTCGCGAAACGCCGGGCCCCGTCCGGCGACGGCAAGGCTCGCCAGTTCGTGGTCGTCGCATTGCGAAAGGTCGAGCGTCACCGTGCATCGGCGGTCAGGGCTTTGACCACAACGCTGTCAAACATTTTCGCCTGTTCTGGATTCAATACCTCACGCATGGCAAAAAGATGTTCCAGCGTCTCCTTTTGAAGAGCTCCCATGACCATGTGACTTTGGTCGATTGCGGCCGTGACCTTAGGACCGTAACCATGTTCGTCCTCGATTGCTTCGGCTAGTCGCGCGTTTACGGCCCGCATCTCGAACTCGAGCGCCTTTCGCCTAACCGAGAACCGTGCTTCGATGGCATCGATCTTGCCATGTTGCTGCGAAGTAAGCTTCAGCTCTTTGTGCAGAACAGCGTGAAGTTCGGTTTCGTTTGCTCTTGGCTGGTCGGAAACGAGACGCCCGATAAACACGCCGGCGATCGCGGAGACAAACGCAACCAGCGCGATAAGCAGGATTCGCCGAGACCCCATGATCAGCGTGGATCCAGAAGGACCGATGGCGCCAAAGCAGTGACAGGCGCAAAGGGCGACAACGGGCGAGCCGCTTGCGCGGGCTCGCCCATAGTCATGCCAGCAAAGGCTCCTCCGCCAAGCGACACCATCGCCGCAAGCGCCATAAAGCGCTGCGCACCGCTAACCTCGCGCTGACGCATAGCGAGCGTTGCCATCACCCTATCGTCAATGCCTTCGAGCAAGCCCGAAGGCGGAGCGCGTCTCAATTGTTTCAACAGGTCGTCCATCATGTCCTCATCCAAATTCAATCCTCCTCCTATACGCACCGGCGGGCAATATCCCTCATTCCATTTCGCCGTGAGGGGGAAGCCCACCGCATGCGTATGTAGCAGTGAACGCACTTTTTTGGAGATTTATCATGCGTAATACTGTTCTTGCCCTCACCCTTGCTGGCTTGGCCCTGGCTGTCTCGCCCGGTGCCGCGTTCGCCCACGCAAAGCTGGTATCGTCCACGCCTGCCGCCAATTCTACCGTTGCGAAAGCCAACGCCAAGTCGATCAACCTGACATTTAACGAGAAGCTTATCGCTTCGACGGTGAAGGCCGACCTGCTCATGACGGGAATGCCCGGAATGAAGGATCATGCACCGATGAAGGTCGCATTTAGCTCGATGATGGGCAGAGACGGCAAATCAATGATGCTGATGCCAAAAAAAGCGTTGGTTCCCGGGACATATAAAGTGACATGGTCGGCAGCGGGTGCGGATACGCACCGGATGGGCAGCGAATTTTCTTTCACCGTTAAATAATCCGTGGTCGACCCCTTCCTTGTCGCCACCAGGTTCGCGCTGTTTGCGATTCTGATGGTGACCGTCGGCCTCGCTGCGTTCAATATATATGCGCTTGATAAGGCCGAACGCAATGAAGGTGCCGCTTTTGACGCGCGGGGCACTCTCCGCGTACTAAGCACGCTCGGCATCGTCGCGTCGGTCATCGGAATGCTGATGGTTGCCGCTGCGATGGACGGTGTCGGCATATTGTCGGTCCGCGGCGAGATGATCTGGATGCTTATATCGGAAACCGACATCGGTATTGCCGGTATTGTGCGGATCTGCGCGCTCATTCTGGCGCTGTCGCTCTGTTTGACAAACAGACTGGCTCCGACCGCCCTCTCCGCTAGCGTCGGTCTGCTCACCTCGATCGCGCTGGCATCGCTTGTGTGGACGGGGCACGCTGGTGCCACCGAAGCGGCCATCGGGCATCTTCACCGGGTCAGCGATATTGTTCATATGATTGCGGCCGCGCTCTGGCTGGGGGGCATTGCCGGCTTTGCTTTGTTGCTCCGCGCACCGACCGATGGTCATTGGGGCAACCGGCTTTTTATGACGCACCGGTCGCTCGATCATTTTTCCAAGGTTGGTACGGTCGCTGTGGCCCTCATCATTTTCACCGGGCTGATCAACAGCTCCATCTTGGTCGGCCCCGACAGAATCCGTCTGCTGCTTACGACAACCTATGGCGCGCTTTTGCTCGCAAAGATTGTTTTAGTAGGGCTAATGCTTGCACTCGCCGCCCAAAATCGCTGGCGCCTTACGCCGCAGCTGGCAATAGACCTCGAAAACGGCAGTACTGTCGATTCCGTCGCGGCGTTGCGCAGATCGATGGTGCTAGAAGGCAGTGCGGCATTACTGATTCTTGGCCTCGTGGCTTGGCTGGGACTGCTCGAGCCCCCTGCGTCGATGTTGTGACCGCGCAAGGAGACCGTTCTACATTTCGCTTGATCCGGCGTTCATTTTTACGCGCGATTTTATAGGCCAGGTGTACAGCAGAACCCGCCAAACAGTCCTCCATCGCCCACATCCCCAATTTGGTACACAGCAACGCCGACATTTATTCAGAAGGACCACGAGTCAACCTCATTATATGCCACCCCAAGGGAGATTTCGAAATGCGTTCAATGGTTATTACCAGAAAACTATTGGCAGCTGCCACGTTGCTGTTAATTAGCACCGCTAGCAACGCCCAGCAGCCAGATCGTGAAGGCGCGGCCACAGCTTTGTCACTATACAAATCTGCAATCGAACGTTTGGACCTCACCGAGGTCGATAAACTGTTCACGCCCGACGCTGTTATTATTGAATCGGGCAAAGTGGAGGGGAATTTCCCCGCATATCGGGACCATCATCTTGGACCTGAACTCAAGGAGTTCGCATCATTCAAGTTCGACAACTATAAGGTAAATATCCAAATCGAAGGCCCAGTCGCGATAGCCACAGAGACTTACACGTATCGCATTGTTCTGAAAACCGGCGAAGCCATCGACCGGCTCGGTGTCGCGACCAGTGCACTCAAATGGAACGGACAGGCTTGGCAAATCGTAACGACACACAGCTCGTCTCGTAAACCAAAAACACCGGCCAGCTAAAGGACGCAGCGTGTTCGAAGTTGGTCAGACAAAAGGTTTTTGCGGACAGCGCATGGTCGCCTATGACAAGATAGCGAAATCGACCGGAATGCATTGCAATGCATAAAATCCCCCGCACGGTTTGGGCACTGGGTTTTGTCAGCATGTTCATGGATATCTCGTCGGAGATGATCCACGCGCTGCTGCCGCTGTTCCTGACGGCCACACTGGGGGTAAGCGTCGCAATGGTCGGACTGATCGACGGCATTGCTGAAGCCACGGCTTCAATCACTAAAGTCTTCTCGGGCTATTTTTCGGACCGAATGGGTAAGCGCAAGCCGTTGATCCTGATCGGCTATAGCCTTGGTGCATTGTCCAAACCGCTCTTTGCGTTAGCTGGAACCGCGCCTGTTATCATGAGCGCACGCTTCGCAGATCGTATTGGCAAAGGTCTTCGAGGTGCGCCGCGCGATGCGCTCGTCGCCGATGTTACCCCGCCCGAAATACGCGGACGGGCCTTCGGGCTGCGACAGTCGATTGATACAGTTGGAGCATTTCTGGGGCCGCTGATCGCTATTGCGGCAATGGCCGCATTCGCAAACGACATGCGCACAGTTTTCTGGTTGGCAATCATCCCGGCAGGTATTGCAGTGCTGTTCGTATTAGTGGGGGTGGAAGATGCCAAGTCACCACCTGGCGAGATTAGCGCACGCGTTCCTGTCCGAATGTCAGATCTGCGGCGGCTTCCAAAGACCTTCTGGCTGCTCGTTGCAATCGGTGCGGTGTTTACGCTTGCGCGTTTCAGCGAGGCCTTCCTGATCCTGAAAGCTAACGCCGAAGGTTTACCGCTCGCGCTCACGCCGCTCGTACTGGTCGCAATGAATGCCGTGTACATGCTTGCAGCATATCCGCTAGGCAGTCTGTCGGATCGGGTCAGTGCGAAAGCCATGCTGATAAGCGGCCTTATCGTCCTTATCGCCGGTGATGTTGCGCTGGCGGTTCTTCCGGGAATCGTTGGAGCGTTTGTCGGCATCGCTTTATGGGGGGTGCACATGGCCACAACGCAGGGTCTGTTCGCCAAGCTTGTCGCGGATCGCTCGCCTGTGGAACTGCGCGGCTCGGCTTACGGTATCTTTAATCTCGTTACGGGCCTTGCGCTGCTGGCCGCCAGCGTAATCGCCGGGGTCATATGGGATGTCTCCGGCCCCGCCGCGACCTTTTGGGTGGGCGCAGCGTTTGCGGTCATCTCTATTGCAGGCCTAATGTGTACGCCATTGTCGCGAGCTTAGAAGTATCTCAACGCAAGCGAGGCGACGGCGTTGGAGCAACACGCCATCGGGCGGAAATCGAGATACTTGACAGAAAATATCGCAATATAAAGTGGCGGACGAGACGGCCCCGCTTAAGATAATGCACCATGAGCTGCTTGAAGGAAATTGGCGAACATGCTTCCCATAACAAGTAAAGCTCTGTCATCGTTGCAGGGAGCGCTGTCGCTGATCCATCTAGCCGCCGGGCTCGCATCATCCGGGCGGCGCTTTTGGTAAACTCCTTGGCACAAAAGTCTGCAACATAATAATCGACTGAAGGCGCCCGCGCTCCGAAGCATTTTCGCAGATCGTCTTGATAACCGCGAAGAGCTCGCGCCAAATCTTCGTGTTTCGCTACGTCAAAAACATCGGGCCGTCGGCGTACACTATCCATGATGCTGCCGGCGCGCTTGCGGTAATGGACCAACGCTTTTGGATTGTAATAATAAGTGCTCGAACGAAGAAGCAGCCACGGCGTCGTTGCGACATCCTCGAACACCCTCCCTTCAGGAAAACGGAGATCATTCAACCACAATGTACGCCTGCTGATCTTCACCCAGCAATACATTTTCCGGCTCTTGAAAACACCTCGAACCAGTTTCCCTTTATCGCTCGAAAGGCGTTTCTTCGGGCCATAAAATGTTCGTCGTTTCCAGAACCGGTTTTTGCGATAATCGCATAGAATCAGATCGGGATCACAGCGCATGACGATAGCCCGCAATTCTGAAATTGCACCGTCGAGCACATAATCGTCGGGATCGATGAACCAGATATACTCGCCCCGCGCTTCATCAATCAGCCGATTGCGCGTTGCGCTCACCCCCGTATTTTGATCATGGCCTACCAGTCGTAGCTGTTTCGGAAACTGCTCGCAAAGTCCGTCCGCCAAAGAACGCGAACCGTCGGTCGAACAATCATCGACGATGATAACTTCAATACCGAGATCGCTACCGGTTTGCTGGATAATCGAGTGGATGCACTCGGCGAGATAGGGTTCAACATTATAGACAGGCAGAAGTATGCTGAGCCAGATATTGCCAGAACCCATTAGAGTTTCCACGGCAGCGCGCCAATAACCCGCGCCCTAAAATTGTCCGCTGCGCCGCTCAGCCGTTGACCGGGCTGGAAAACGCTCGCGCAACTGAAAACATCATTCGGCATTTGAATTAGGCATCTGAATTAGACATCATTATTATCTGGCCGTGAAATATTTCATGGCAATATTCGTAGACGTGCTTTCATCGCCCACTTTAATCTGCACTTTTATTGCAGGCGGCTTCTTCTTGAAGATGACGTCGAGCATCGAAATGTTCGGGTTTCCCGATACGCCGGCCCCATCGGCTGTGTCCGATTTCCCATTGCCGTTTGTGTCGTGCCGGACATCAACGGCATAAATCCCCGGGCGGGGGACCATGATACAATATTCAACACTTCCACTGTCGGGCGTGGCAAATTCAACGCGTTGAAGAGCGAAGCGCTTGTCAAAATAGGTCTTCGGGTCTCCGCCGAACAGCCGAACGCGAACTGTTCCTTTCCTGTGTTTCAAGCCAGTAATGACCACATGAATTGCGGGCCCGGAACTTGCTGTGCAGGCCCCATTCTGAGCGGCCAGAGGGGTGGCTGATAGTGCCGCAATCGCGACTAAGGCTGCAATAGCTGAGTTTCTCATCTAGACTTAAATTCCTGTTTAACTATTTTCCGGCGCGACATTGTCGTACCGAGTGGCATCACCCCGAATGTCCCTGTTCACGCGTGCATCGCCAAAGAAGCAGGCCAAGCAACCCGCTCGCGAGAATAGACTGGATCACGGCGTGCATTCCTGCGCCTTCCAGACCCCACGCCGCTGTCAGCAGCGGGAGCAACGGCAACAGTCCCAGGCTGGTGATGATGTTGGACGATACTGATAAGCCAGGTCGCCCCAGCGCGATCAGAGCGGCACTTGTCGGTGGTCCGCTGAGCGCCAAGACCCGGGCCAAGGCAAGCCAGATCATCACGCTGGCTGCTGCTGCAAACGCCGGACCTGCAATCAGTATGCTGATCTGTTCGGAGAAGAACGCAAGAATCAGCATGATTGGCAGCGCCGCGAGAAAAGATATGCCCACGCATCGCATCAATGCGTGACGGATATTCGTGCCCGACGCGCCGGTTGCAACGAGCTTTGCAAGTTCGGCATACGCGGCTTGACCCAGGATCTGTGCAGGCTGGGCGATGACCACCGTCGTGCGGTGAGCAATCGAGTATAGTCCAGCAGCCGCAGGTCCTAGCACCCATCCCATCACCAGCGGTGTGATGCGGTTCACCAGCTCGCTGAGCATGATATCGGCGTTGGCGGAGATGGTGAAACGCAGCAGGCCCGGATGTTCATGCCGAACATCGGTTAGTTTGCCCAGCAACGGCTGATCGGCCAAATGGCGTCGCGCAAAGTATATGCCCACAAGCCAAAGGCTAATCCCTTCAGTCAGCGCGGCGATCAACCATGCGATGATAAACCCGTTCAACCCCCAGCCGAATGCGACGACGACGAGCGTACCGATCAGGCGCATTATGGGTGTTATGATATTATGAGCGCCCAATATGTCGAACCGGCGCAATATCTGAAGATAGCCTCCTGGGGTTGCGCGCACCGTGGCCAGAACAGCTAGACTGTAAGGTATGGCTAGCATCTGCGCTTGCGCGGTCCAGCCGAGATAGCCACCGACAATTGGCGCCAGCAAAGCTGCTACGCAGACCGCCAATACGCCGACGGCAATTTCGATGGCACCGACAAAGCGAAGGAGCCGGATCAGCTTTGCCTCGTCACCGTCTGCCAATGCCAATACGCCGTAGCGAACGATGGCATGCCATCCCGGGAAAGCAATGAGGCCTCCTACGAACATGGCATAATAATTGATCAGGACCAGTACGCCGTAGCCTTCAGGACCGAGGACCCGGGCTGCAATGGCGATATAGACAAGACTGATCACTCCGGCCGCAGCTTTGCCACCAAGCAGCAGCCCCAGATTTCCGTAAATGCGCCGGACTATGCCGCGATGCTGGAGTGCGGCCTCATCCATGACCGATGATTTCGGCGATAGCTCGCGCGGCGCGGTGCGACGATGACTCGCTGGTTAGTTCAAACGTGTAATCGAACAATGTCTTCTGCGCTGCTATATACATAGCACGATGGAGCGCGTCGGCCCGATCCAATGCAAGTCCCAGCTGATCGACCGTCCGAATGACTTCCCCTGCCCGCCAATGAGCGTAATTCGGATCATCCTTGAAATCCGTTCCCTGGCTATCAATGAATATGGCAGGGCGTGAGCAACGCAAAAACTCGTAGATCTGGCTACTCACGTCGCCCAGATAGATGTCGGCGGCATTCGTGTATGTCATATCTGTGGAAGCAACACTGCCCAAGTCGATATGAATATTGGGCGCCTCGAGATATTTTTTGTCCAGTTTGCCAGGAAATGCCACACGAAACTTGTCCACGGTAAAAACAACGCGCCGCTGGAACAGCATGACATGTGGCGCGAATATCAGATTATATTGGGGATTTGTAATAAACCAATCGAGTATTTTGCGGCCGTGTTTAAACCAGGACGAGAGATGCGGCGACAAGTGGGGATTGTAGATGATGGTGGGATTGCCATTGCACTGAAATGGAAGTTTTTCTCGGTCAGCCTTCGCGGCGTCAAATTTGGGGTAGCCGACGATTTTTATTTTATCCGGCGTCACGCCCGCATCGGCAATCAAACGGTCGCGAATTTTTGCACCGGATGCGAGGATGTGATCAAATCTTGCCGTTGAAGTGCCAAAGCCGATGGCACGGTCACCTGCACCATGGTCGACTAGGATCATTTTGAGACTAGTCAGGCCAAAATGCTGTTTCAATATCAAAGATGTGCGTTCGGTAACGACGAGAGCGTCCAAGGTGCTGAAATAGGCGATGTTATCGCGGTACAGCAGCAACTTCGCAGCAGGTACCAACCTGCCAAGCGCGCCGGCCAAAAGGCGCGAGCTAGCGGTGTGAATTCCCAGCTTCTTCACCTCCAAATTTGACGCAAATTTGGAACCCAGAAGACGTTTCACCTCATGTTCAATACGATTGTTTGTAACGGCCAAGCTGACTCGCGCATGGGGTAGCCTGGTGGCTAGCGCATGTGCCACCGGTAGGCTGTGGGCAATCTGGTGGATTTGGTCGTGATTAAACAAGAACCCGATCGTAAGCGGGGCCGGCTCTGCTTTATGCCATTTACCAATATTCACTTCCAAAACTTTATCCGCCAGTTCCGAGCAAGCGCATATTTGAACAGTTTTATGGACGGATTGACCGCGATCGGCTCGTCGGCCCAGTCAAACATTGGCAGGTCGGAAATGTGGTCCGAATAGAATCGGATGTGAAGATTTTCGCGCCTTAAGCCTTTTTCGCGCAGATGACGGTCGACCATTTCACGCTTGGCCAAACCATAGCAATTTGCTCCATCAATTTTCGATGTGAGCATCCCGTTCTTCCAAAGAGACCGGGTGGCGACAACGTCTTCAATACCCAGCCGTTTGGCAAGAGCATGTGCATAAAACCCGTTGGCTGCGGTCGCCAGTATCACGCGGTGCCCGGCAGCGCTCTCCCGCGCAATCGCCGTGCGGCCGTCGTTGAAAAATCCAGTTTTATCTAGCCGGTCAGCAAAATGTTGGACTTCACGGTCGATTACCGATTGCTGCAAACCGCTCCCCAGTAGGAGCCACTGTTCGATTTCTTTTACCCGCTTGCGCGAGTAGAATTTGCACAGATAACCGACCATGGTCAGAATGACCAAGGGCGCCATTAACAACCGCCACGGCGCGACACGCCACGAAATATAGACCAGCAATGCTGTATATGTGGGTTGCCTTGTTAAAGTCCTGTCCAGATCGAAGATCGAGACCTGTTCCAGCGCGCAATTGATGAGGGCTGTACTTTTTTTTCCGGTTTTCGCTCGACCGCGCAAGATGCTTTCGACCTGACTGTGGTCGCTTATTTTATCAACATCGATTGCGGCCTCAGGGTGCCGCAACAAGACTAAGGACGCGTTGACACCGAGCTTTCGTCCAGCCGCATGCAAAGCCGCCGGAAAGCTGATTGTCCGTGCCAGCGCACGCAGCGCTAGAACGGGTCCGAAATGCCAGAAAAGTTTAAGCGCTTGCTTTCGGTCTTGTTCGGCTTTCGACCATAGTTCCAGAGCCTTGTTTGTGGCTGGGGTTTTCAGTGCAAATAGATTTGCCCCTGAAAATGCACCGTGCCGAAACTTCAGCCACGTGCGTTTGGACGTTGGGTAGCATTGCATCACGGTGCGGCGTTCTACCGCCGCCACAGCCAAATCGGACGATCCCACCCCTTCGATAAACTCTCTGACCATTTCAGGCGTCAGCAAGGGATGGTCAGCGGTCGTAATTAGGACCGGCCAAGTCAAAGGTGATTTGCCGATTACCGATGCAATGCTGTTGGCAATACCGCCGACGCTTTCTGCAAATATGACCCGTTCACTGTCGATGATTTCTCTCGATCCGGATCCGGATACCATCGAGCGGTCCTGCGCCAGAATGACAATCTTACCAATTTGAGGCGTCGCCAGCATTGTTTTGACGACCAAGGTCCACATCGGTTTGCCGTTGATCGGGATGCTCGCCTTGCCGCCAGTGCCAAAAAGCTCGGCCAGCGGGTCGGGTCCAGGGCGTTGTCCCGCCAGAATAATGACATTCCAAATTATGTTTTCAGGATGTCCGAGCGCGTTAAAGGAGCTAGCCGGATACGGCAATGCGAGCTCAGCCAAGCACTGCGCGGGGTCCTCAAATGGGAAACCTTCCGTGAGATCCATTATTATCGAAGACCCGTTGTCATCTTTGCCGTGCAACGAAGCGTTACCGAGATCGGATTTCGAGAAGATTGGAATATCGATCCCGCCATCGGGTCGCGTGGCTCGCCACAGGTCGAGCATTGTAAGGACATTTGCATAATGCGGCTAACCCTGTTTCCTAAGCGATCGAACGCTTTTGCCCGCGCTCTTGGAAGTTGACGCCGCCGACCGCTGAAATCCGCACGCCGGTTTGTAGGATTTTTAAATTAGCCGCTATTTACCTTCAGGAATTACCACGGAGACACGGCGCGCCCAGGTCCGCAATGGCGCTGCGCCGAGCGTGTATATCTCCGCTTGGGCGCAAAACTGTGGTCGCTACTGATTTTAAGTTGGGGGCAGCGCCGTTATCAAGGTTGGCCTTGGACGCCGCCCCCTCTCGAATTGCCGGCTCTGGGAGGGGGGAGCCAAGCCGACAAAAGCTGTCTACGCGATCCAGACTTCGCGTAAGCTGTCGGTCCGATTACGGATTTGTAAAAAATGGGGCCGTGGTCGCCGTTTGATCGAGGCGCGTTTCGACGTAAATATTCTTTTTTCCGCAATTTTCGTCAATCTGGGTTTGGCGCCTTTGCAAATAATGTTCGCGTGTTGCCACATAAGGATCGCTTGAATTTCGGATCTTTTGCAGATCTTCGTCGAAATCAATGCGCTTATCGAGTTCGCGGGCCACGCTGCGCGAAATGGCAACGGGAGGCCGGCTGAGAGATCTAGCGACACTGCCGGGTAAGGGCAACGGAATCGCAAAGCCATCAATGCTTCCACCAATCAAGTCGCGAACCGTCGTTGCCCCAATCAGCGGCAAAAACAGAAATGGCCCTGATTTTACACCATAGCATCCCAAAGTGTCGGCAAAGCCATTTCGGCGTCTGGGCAAATTGATCGGTTTCCGCTTGGCCATATCGAAAAGCCCAGCGACGCCTACGGTCGAGTTTACCAAAAAGCGGCCAGCAGTCTCGGCCGCTTTACCCGGTTTGAGTTGCAACAGAAAATTCACGAATACAGCAGGCTCGTGCAGATTGTTGGCAAAGTTGCGAAGGCCATTGCGGACGGGTTCTGGTACCACTTTTGCGTAAGCATGTGCAGACGGTTCAACCACGGCCTCGTCAATGGCCTGCGTAATTGCGTAGGATTCAGCGTTGATAGTTTGCAGCGGATCGATCGGGGACCTTGTCCGCGCGGTAACAATAATCTCGTTCGCGCCTTGCGGAGGTTCTTCAGTTTCGCTTTGAGCTGAAGTATCGGGTGAATTCGCAATCTGCCCAGTCGTTGGAATCTCAGCTGTCGTTTCAGGCGAAAAGATTGAAACCGCCTGATTAGCTGATCGTATTGGATCATCTGACACTGATGGCGCTGAAGTCACGTCAACTCCCATATCGGCCTTTTCAAGCGTCGCATCGAGTTGGGTAGTTGCGGCCGCGACCGACGAAGGAGCAAATTGCAAAGGCGGAATTACCCCAGCTTGCACCGGTGCGCCGGCAAGCAGTAGCGCGGTCATAAGTTCTGACACAACCATCTTGCAACCTCCCTCTTTCCATGAATTGCAATTACTTGATGAGCGAAAAGTGATTTATTCAGTCATGTGGCGCTGACCTTGCCAGCCCATCCAATCTCATTGCCAACGGCACGCACAAGATCGCGTGCGGTCGATGCGAAGATGGAGATTGTCAGGAAGGGCCGACCAGTTTGACGACGGAAAATTTTGCTAATTGTTGCCGGCGGGTACAGCAGCAGCACCTGCTGGCTGGAAGAAACCTTCCAGCTCATCGACCAGTTCGAGTTCAGTGACAGCAGCTTTCGCGGCACTTTTCTCGTTCTGGCGAGATAGATATTCGTCAAGGCTGGAAAGCGAAGCGGTGAACCGGCTTCGCAAATCAATATCAGTCACTTTGCCTTTTATCTGATCCCATTGTTCGTGGGCAAATTTGGCTGCCTCAAGGGCATCCGCCCAACGCTTTGGTTCAGATTTGAGGTCGGCCTGAATCCTGAATCCGGCATAGTCGAGCAAACTGACCGCAGCCGGTATCTTGGCATCAGGGGGATATGCGCTCACAATCAGCTTATAACCTTCAACAGCAGCTAACGCAGTGTCGGAGGGATTTCCGGCATCAATTGCTGTTCTGGCTTCCCGCATATGACCATCCAATGATTTGGCGTCATTCGGGCTAAGTTGACCGGAGATACTGGCTACGGATTCTTGGACTTTCGTAAAGAGTGAGTCGAGTTCCTTAGGGCTTGCAGTGAAGGCCTGTTCGGTTAGCGCCTCCAGATTTTCAGCTGCCGCAGGCATTCCCGATAAGGTGGGAGCGGTCTCATTTTGCGGGACCGTCACGACCTGAGTGTTTTTCTGGTCATTGGTATTAGCTGGCTTGGTTGATCCACAAGCGGCCAGCATTGCGATGGCCGCAAGCGGCATTCCAATACAAAGAAAGTTCGATATCCGGCTTCTCATGACGCGTCATCCTCAATGACCGAGGCCAAAGCGGCCCGGCTACTAAGGGTCATCAATAAGCGCGACCAGGTTACACACTCATGTCCTGTAGAATACAAATTCCCAATGTTTCGGTTGCGACTGAAATTCAGATAACCCAAACTGTGTTATGACAGCGGTTTATTTGCTGGTTGGCCGACATCGACGCGCAAACGCGCAGCCCGTTGCAGCTTGCTGCATTTCAATCGCCTTCAATTTATACGAAGGTGTCGCCAGAAATCAGCATGCGCCTGCTCGATGTCGGCGAGTTTGCAAAAGGCCGATCTGTGTTGAAACGGTTTATGCATCGCTTAGCGCGCATGAAAGCGCGGCTCCGGCGTCTTCTCAACGAATACTGCGGACCTCGTCGGTGCATGCCCGTCGGCTCTTATCACGGTAAATCTTTAAGCGTTAGCGGATGGGTATGTTGAACTAGCGCAAATAAGAACGAGCCCGACCACGCCAAAAGCAGAATGCCGTTCAGCGGTCCGATGCTGGCGATCAATCGCATTTCGCCCACTGGGAAAATATCGCCATAACCGAGTGACGAATAGGTTTCTGCGGCATAATAAAAATAATCCAGCGTTTGGAGCGCTTCGCGGCCACCAAAACTTCCTATGTGCAGTGGAACTGCGGCAACCCAATAAGCCACCGCATAGGCACCGATCTCGACAACATGCGCAAGAACCAGCAAAAACAGTGTCGCGGGGACCGACCGACGATTGGCTTGGCGCATGCGCGCGCGCTGCCAGCCAGCGCAAAGCTTCATAGTGGAAGGATGTCGTAACCAGCACCAGAATAGCGCATATGGTCAGCGCAATTGTAAAGTCACCCCAAGCAGCGAAGGCTTCAAAGTTCATATTGTGTTTGTTCCATGCGGATTTTGTCGTTCCGCTACGTTTATCTAAGAATAGCGGAGTATTTGACCATCAAAAATTACATTGGATCAGTTTTTCACATCGGCAAGGCATGAAGTTGGAGCGAAAGGGCGACCAGACGCTACACTGAAAATTCTGGACCGGCAGTGTGATTTTGGTCCTGCCATGCCATCAAGGCAGGCAAAAGGTTCGGGTCAGAACGGGTCCGGCACCGCAGTGAAAGGAAAAGGTGACAAAATATGAATGTTGATGGCCAGATGCAGGCGCTTGCATTAAAGCTTTTACAAAAAGAACAGAGCGCTCTCGATAATGATGAAATCGCCGTACTCGAAAAGTTTGCTAACCGAACGCCAGTCAGCCGCGACCTCAGCGACGACGCTTTGCATGAGACCTATTGGGACGGTCTTGCCGACCGCGTTGCCGCTGTTGGCGGGTCATGGGCGTTCATCTTCGGATTTTTTGGCGTTCTTTTGAGCTGGATGCTGTTGAATACAGAGATTCTGGCCACGTGGAAGTTGGCCTTCGACCCTTATCCATACATCTTCCTCAACCTCATGCTATCGATGATAGCGGCGATTCAAGCCCCAATCATCATGATGAGCCAAAACAGGCAAGCAAAGCGTGACAGAGTGTCGGCGCAACATGATTATGAAGTTAATTTGAAGGCAGAGCTCGAAGTCATGGCGCTTCATGAAAAATGGGACCGAAGCCAGATCGAAACACTTAAAGGTCTGTTGGATGATCAGGCCACAAAACTGGCAGACGTTTACCGACTGCTGGAGAGGCAGGAACGCCAGATACCTTAGACCTTACCAAAGTTTATACTGACAATGCGGGTTGCACAGCTAATGATAGCAAGATTATCGAGAAAAACGAAGGAACCGCCTGTGACGGCACTAGAGCGGAAAACTGAACCGATAAAATCGCGAGCAATTCTGCCGATTTTTGCCCTTTTGCTGGCCACGGGTTGCACAGCGACGGGCAGGCATTCCCTTCCGCCGTTGCAAAGTTCGAATGCGGCGTTCGATGCAGCAACCCAGAAAGCCTTGGAAGAGGATGCCGCAGACCTTCTACCAGTATGGATTAAACCGCAAACGGTAGATTTGACGCAGCCACTATCACCTGACGCAATTGCCCAGATAGCGGTCATCGCTAACCCTGATTTGAGGGCATTGCGCAAGCAAACCAAAGTTGCTGACGCGCAGGTTTTTGCGGCAGGATTGTTGCCCGATCCAAGCTTCAGTTTCGGCATCGACTTTGTGATTTCAGGGCCTATCACGACCCTCGCCAACGCCTTAGCGGGTTCATTATCTCAAGATCTGGCCGCCGTCCGGACGCGGAGCGCAACACTTGCGCAGGCCGATGCACAGGCGCGGCAGGTCCGGCTCGATCTGGCGTGGGCAGAGTGGCAAACTGCCGGGCAAGCGCGCCTCATCGCATGGCAAATTGTTGCCGGCGAGCGGCAACTTGCTTTGCTGCGCGACATCGAGCGCGTGTCTCGGGATCTGTTTGACAGGACACGGCGTGCAGCGGGCCGAGGCGATATAAATGGTGACCAGTTGCAATCAGCTCGCCTTGGGGAACTGGATGCCGCAACGCAGCTTCGTTCGTCCGAATTGGCATTGGCTCAATCCCGGCAAAATCTGGTAAGGCTTTTGGGTCTGCCCCCGCAAACCGAAGTACAACTGATTGCAGGCCAGCCTGAAACCCTTAGGTTCGATTGCATGCAGCTTGAAAACCTCGCCGGAGAACGCACCGATATCGCGGCGCTGAGAGAAGGGTATAAAGCACAGGATGCAGCGGTGCGGCTCGCAAATCTCTCGGCCTTTCCAGCCCCCAACCTGACAATCAATTCATCACGCAACGAAAGCAGCAACAGATTTATCGGTCCTGCTATCGGATTATCCTTGCCACTGTGGAATCGTGGTAGAGGCACAATAGCGGTCGCCGAAGCAACCGGTGAAGCTCTCCAGGCGCAATATGACGCCCGACTTTTTCAGGCTCGTGCCGACATCGCAAGCTTATGCCAGCTTCACGGTCTGGCTGCGGAGCAAATTCAAAATGCGCGTGCCGAACTGCCGACATTGGAAAGATTTGCGCTGGCCACGACCAAGGCGGCGCAACGGGGTGATTTAGCTCAAGTGGTGGCGGACAATGCCATGCTCACAATCTGGTCGAAGCGGTTGCAGATCGAGCAGATCGTACAATCGCAGACTGAACGTATGATCGGTCTCGAAATGGCGGTCGGACGGAAGGCAGAAACATGGCAAGCGGGGCTCGAATAGAATGACTGGTCAGAAAAGCGTTTATAGCAAGAAACGAGGCGCAGCTGCTGCGTTGATGATGATTTTTGCAGGGCTTGCCGGCTGTTCATCGCAAGGCAGTCCGGATCAGCAGAGTTCGGCACCGGCTGCGCTGGTCAAAACTGCGCAAGCTGTCGTTGCTCCGGTCGAGACAAAACTGCGGCTTTATGGCGCTGCTGACGGCGGAACTGCGGCCAACCGGGACCTTGCACCGCTCGCTGAATCCGTATTGATCAGAATCGATACGCCGGTTGGAACACGTGTCCGGCGCGGGGCCGTAATCGCACGCCTTCGGCCGAGCCCGGCATCGTCGTTAGACCTACTGCGCGCACGAACCGATGCATCGGCAGCCCAAAACCAATTGGCTAGAATGCAGAGATTGCGCCGGGACGGATTAGCGAGCAACGCCGATGTGGAAAGCGCACGCCTTGCCTATGACAGTGCTCAGGCGACGGCATCAAGCCTGAACATGCGTCATGGTACGCTGGTTCTGACAGCCCCGTTTGAGGGCATCGTAAGCATAATATCTGCAAGCCCCGGCGATATTATTGCAGCGGGTGCAACGGTGGCAACGCTGGTTCCCGCGTCTGCAACAAGGGCAAAATTCGGGATAGACCCTGAAGAGGCGAGGCTCGTCCGCGCTGGCGGCACACTTTCTGTTCTCGATGCCAATGGCAATGTGAAATTTGCAGTGCCAATTCAGGCGGTCGATCCTGGTGTCGATCCAACAACGCGATTGGCGGCAATTTATGCAATGCTCCCGGGAGGTGTCAGCATCGGCAGCGGCGAAGCGCTGATCGGTGAAGTTACGATCCAGTCGGCTACGGCACTTCCGGCAATCCCTTATAGCGCTGTGCTCTCCGACGCAGGACAGCCTTACACCTTTGTCGTGAACAAGGGAGTTGCCAAGCGCGTCAACCTCGTCCTTGGCGCGACGTCCAAGGAATTTGCTGCAGTCATTTCCGGCATCAAGGCTGGCGATAGCGTTGTAACCGACGGCGGAACGGCACTTGATGATGGTATGAAGGTCCGCTTGAAGTGAGTGACTTTTTGCAGCGTCACCGGGCGTCGATTGCGCTTGCGGTTTTGCTGGTCACGCTTGGGGGTGTGCTGGCAGCGCTGAAGCTCCCGGTCGCTTTGTTTCCGCAAATCGATTATCCGCGCGTTGTCGTGTCGATTGACGCGGGCGAACGGGCACCTGCCGAGATGGCGGCAGTGATTACCAGGCCGGCCGAAATTGCGTTGCGTTCCGTCCCGGGGGTCAATCGCATCCGTTCGACGACGAGCCGGGGTTCCGCAGAAATTTCGTTATTCTTCCCATGGGGGGAGAATATGGTCACGTCAGAGTTGGGCGTCCGGACCGAAGTGGCGGCGCTTGCTCAAGACCTTCCTGTGGGAACACGTTTCGGGATCAGGCGCTCCGACCCTACAATATTCCCTGTTCTTGGCCTCGCGCTGACGTCCGACAATCTTGACCCTGCAACGCTCCGGCAAATTGCCGAAACGAAGCTGCGTCCGGCACTGACCACAATTCCAGGGGTCGCTGGCGTCGATATATTAGGCAGTTCGCCCCGCGAATTTGCAGTGTCCATCGAGCCGGCGCAGCTAAATGCGCTGGGTATCACGCTGACCGACGTCGCAAACGCTCTGGCCGGTGAGAATAGTGTTATAGGCGTCGGGCGCGTTGAAGACCAGCACCGGCTCTACCTCGTGCTCGTTGATAATCAGATTGCGACGATCGAAGATCTGAAGCGAACGCCGATCAAGACGGGAGCGACGGCAGGAGCTGGCGTAACCACGCTCGATCAGGTTGCCGACATTGAACCCTCGGTCGAGCCTATATTTACCAAGGTCACATCCAACGGCAGAGATGCGGTTCTTGTCAATATCCGTCAGTCCTATGGAGGCGATACGGTCGCAATTGTGAGCGCCATTACAGCCCGCGTAGCTGCAGTGGGCTTGGCAAAATCAATAACGGTTCAGCCCTTTTACGATCAATCCGAGCTCGTCGTTGGCGCGGCGAATGCGGTGCGCGACGCTATCTTGATCGGCGCGGTGCTCGCCGGTGTAATCTTGTTCCTGTTCCTAAGGTCTGCCCGGTTGATGATATTGACGGGTGCAGTTTTGCCAGCGGTGCTCGCTGCCACCAGCTTGGCCTTGCTGGCATCAGGCATGAGCTTCAATATGATGACGTTGGGCGGGATGGCAGCGGCCGTTGGCCTTGTGATCGATGATGTCGTGGTGATGCTCGAGCATGTCATGCGCCGAATGCAGGAAGGCAAAGCAAATACTGCGCAGGCGCTTTTGACGTCTGCCGCCGAAATGGGACGACCGCTCGGTTTTTCGACGCTCGCGACGGTTGTGGTCTTTTTGCCTCTGGCATTCATCAGCGGCGTGACCGGCGGATTTTTCAAGGCGCTTGCGATTACGATGGTATCGGCGCTTGTCGTATCGCTCATCTATGCCCGATATGTCGTGCCAATTGTCGCGGCTTATTGGCTGCGCCAAAGCGATGCGGAGGCTGCCGAACGCGGGGACAAGATGGTGGCACGCCTCAGTACTCATTATCACCGTGCCCTTGACCGCAGCTTTGCTCGTCCGGGTCTCGTCGTTCTGCTTACTGTCGCGATTCTTGGAGCCGCAGGATATTATTCGTACAGGCAGGTGCCCTCGGGCTTTATGCCCAAGATGGATGAGGGCGGCTTCATTCTTGACTATAAAGCGCAACCGGGTGCCGCTCTCGCCGACACTGACCGCCTCTTAAGACAGGCCGAAGCGATCATCACCGCAACCCCGGAGGTAGCAAGCTATTCACGGCGCACAGGATTGCAGCTCGGCGGCGGGTTATCCGAGCCAGACGAAGGCGACTTTTTCATCCGGCTTAAATCTGGCTCCAGGCGGGATATCGAGGCGGTCATGACCGATATCCGGGGGCAGATCGAAACCAAGGTTCCCGGAATGACGATCGAGACCGCGCAGTTGATGGAAGATCTGATCGGCGACCTGACCGCTGTCCCGCAGCCGGTCGAAGTCAAACTGTTCGGCGAGGATAGAACCGAGCTCGACGCTACTGCAATGAAAGTGGCCGGCGCGATCGGGAAGATCAGCGGAATAGTCGAAGTCAATGACGGCCAGCGCGTGGCCGGAGACGCGATAGGAATCAAGGTCGATCCCGGCGCTGCGCAGCAAGTCGGGCTCGACCCCGGCAGTGTGGCGGCACAACTTCAAGGGTTGGTCACCGGTTCGATTGCAACCCAGATCCGGGCGGGCGAGCAGCTGATTGCAGTGCGGGTCAGGGCACCCCAGGAGTTGCGGCGGCGCGTAACGGAACTGGGCAATTTGACAGTGCGCTCTGCTAGCGGCGCAGCCATACCCGTTCGTGAGATTGCTTCGATCTCAATCCTTCCAGGCCAGAAGCAATTGTCACGCGAAGATCTTTCGCCCTTTGTGGCCGTCACCGCACGTCTTGAGGGAACTGATCTTGGCACCGCCATGCGCGAGGTTCAATCGACGGTCGCGAGCCTGAAATTACCGCCAACGATCAGGGTTGATTATGGCGGGCTTTATGCCGAGCAGAAAAAAAGTTTTGCCGATCTCGCGATGGTCTTTGCCGCCGCCGTGCTGCTCGTGACTTTGCTGCTGACCTATTTATTTGAAAAACCGGTATTTACGATAAGCGCGCTGACTACATTGGCACTTTCGGCCGCGTCGGTAATGATCGGGCTTTGGTTGACCGGCACCGAACTTGATATCTCGGCGCTCATGGGCCTCACTATGGTGATCGGAATGGTGACCGAACTCATCATCTTCCTCTTGGCCGAACTCAAACCCGGAGCGGCGATATCGCCGGAAGCGCTGCGCCTTGCAGGTCACCACCGTCTGCGCCCCATCCTGATGTCGGCGCTGATTGCAATTCTGACTCTGGCTCCCCTCGCCCTTGGGATAAGTAGGGGGGCCGGGCTGCAAAAGTCGCTGGCGACCGCCATTATTTTCGGTTTGGCGGCCGCCGTGCCACTCGTCCTCATATTCATGCCGGCCATGGTTCATTGGCTCGACGACCGCTTCCGAAGCCGAAGTAAAATTCAGAACTCGGCGGAATAAAGAAAGATACTCACATGCCCAAAGCTGAAAAGCTTGAAGTAAGATCATTTGCAACTAAACTCTTGCACTGGCTGGTAGCGCTGACCATAATTGCGCAGCTTGGCCTCAGCCTGGTGATGCAAAGCCCGGGCCGAAACCGCCCCGGTGACAGCCTGTTTGAAATTCACGAAAAAGTGGGCATCGCAGCAACTATCTTACTTATCTCCTTTTGGCTGTGGAGCATTGCCCGATCCGGCGAGACGCGCCTCGTCGCGTTTTTTCCCTGGTTATCGCTATCGCAATTTCGTCTGGTTGCAACGGACGCAAGAAGGATTTTCGCACCTCTCGGAAAAGGCCGAAACGAGCGGCCGTTTGCCAGCGCTGTACATGGCCTTGGTCTAATCATTGCAACGAGCATGGCGCTGAGCGGTCTGCTGGGCTATTTTGTCGCACCAGCAAAACCGCTTTTGGAGGTTCACGAAACCATTGCGCCCCTGATGTGGGCCTATCTCGTCGGGCATGTCGCAATCTCGTTTATTCATGAATTGCGAGGGGAACGGATCATTGGTCCAATGCTGTCAATCTTTGCCAAAAAATGATCAGGGGTTTTAGCCTCGGTATCCGAAAGGAGGCGCCACGAGCGTCTGAAAACGTTCCCCCGGCGCGTCCACCCAAGCACAAATTGATTTCGATAAACCGGTTATGCCTTCCTCTGCAAAAGGTGGCGGATCGGGCGCGTTCTGAGTTTCAGTGGCGTGTTAAAGGTAACTTCCTCATCCATAGCGGCAAGCGTATTTGGAACGAAGCGGCACTTCAATGGGTGCGCGGGATAAGTGCGTGGTAAAATCGCACTTTGCGCCTGCTCTGCACATCAGGAAAACCTGGAAAAAGTACGTGGTTTGCCCTTCATGACACTCAAAGCCTGTATTCAGCGCCTCACGCGTTCCAGACTATTCCATGGCGGATTACTCATTTGGTTTTTGATTCTTTCAATTCTCCTTTTTGTCTTCGTCAAAATGGCTTCAGAGGTTTTAGAGGGCGACACCATGGCCTTTGACAGGTTTGCAATGGCGGCTTTGCGAAAATCTGAAAACCCTTCTCTCCCTTTAGGTCCCGGATGGTTACAATCAGCCATGCTGGATGTAACGGCAATTGGCGGCGTTGCCGTTTTGACTCTTATCACTGGCATCGTGGCAGGTTTTCTGGCGGTTAGTCGGAAGGGCAAATTGGCACTTTTTGTTGTCACAGCTGTGTCGACTGGAGCTCTTGTCAGCACTTTGCTGAAATCCCTGTTTGACCGGCCACGTCCAGATCTTGTTTCGCACCTAATCGATGTCAATACGACCAGCTTTCCCAGTGGGCATGCAATGAATTCGGCGGTAGTGTATCTTACATTAGCTGCGCTGCTCGCACGCACTCGTATGGATAATGCAACCAGGATCTACATCCTCTCGATGGCGATAGCGCTGGCATTGACGATCGGATTCTCCCGGGTGTATCTAGGCGTTCATTGGCCAAGCGACGTCATTGCGGGCTGGGCCGTGGGAGCATTTTGGGCGGCTTTGTGCTCGGTAGGCATGCAGGTATTACAAAGACGAAGACTTTTAGACCCTTCTCAAACCGAGATTAAAACAGGTTTCAATGATCAAGCGAAGGAACAAGGAATGTCGCCATCAACCGACTGATTTCGAATTAAAAGGGCAAACAGCCTGTCGAGCAAGGCAGGTTGAACCTTGCCTTTCCCCGCTCATGTGAAGAAGCAAGTTTCACCGTATACCAGCTTGCCATCCATTTCGTAACAATCCACTCGTAGGTAATCCCGCCACGCGGCGATACATTCTGATCGCTCAATTTGCGCCATAGGACCCACTTGGTATATAATGCAGGCTTGGCTACATTTGGCCAGCGACGATGCCACCAAGGGAGGCAAGCGAAACGCGCACCTTGGGCCAAGCGATTGGACTAACTGCGAAAGGCAACGCTGCGGCCAGCGCCAAGGTCAATATAATCATACTAGCACAACCAGCTTGAAACGAGGCCCTGAATCGCTGACATACAACAGTTAAGGTCACTTCTCGATGAAACTGCGGTTCGACTTTCAGCAGCAATCGATATTCTGGGACCGTGACCCGCGAAACCGGACAAGAATACAAATAAGTATAGTATCGGCAAAATCCTGCGAAGATGCGATGCCGCATAAGGTCTCCACGGTCCGCCATGGATCGCCGTTGAAGGAGATGTGACGTGAAACAATTGAGTAGATCTGCAAAAATGGCCATTGCTGCGGCAGCCATTGGGGTAACTGGTATCGCCGGAATGGGCGCTGCGGCGTTTGCGGGCGAAACCCCGAGCCCGCGCGGCCAAATGGCCGGGAAAATGGATATGGCTGACGAGCGAGCGGACGATGCTCGCGAAGCACAAATGCTGGCGCAAGCACGTGTTTCGGCGGGTGACGCCGCCCGTGCTGCCGAACAGCATACCGGTCTCAAGGCTAGCGAAGTCGAAATCGATGACGAAGCGGCAACGCCGATGTGGGAAGTGAGCGTCGGTAGCGGCGCAAACGAGCGCAATGTGATGGTCGACGCGATGTCGGGGCAGGTTAAATCGGTTGCTGCCTACGACAGCGAAGCGGGCGAAGCGGGCGAAGGAGGTGAAGGCGCCGATTAAGTTTATGCTGGCCGGGCGGGATGTTTCCCCTCCCCTTTTCATCCCGTTCCGACCGGCACCAGCATGAAACGACTTACCAACGCAACAGGACGAATGCATGAAAATTTTGGTCGCCGAAGACGAAATCGAGACCGCGCGCTACATTGCGCGCGGTCTTGAAGAATTGGGCCATGTCGTCGATCTGGCGCATGATGGCCGCGATGCATTCATGCTCGCCACGGGCGAAGCTTATGATGTTCTAATCGTTGACCGTATGCTTCCGGGCATGGACGGGCTCTCGATGGTTCGTGCTATCCGCGCGACTGGCGATCTTGCACCCGTGTTGTTTCTTACCGCACTTGACGGCGTACTCGACCGCGTCGCGGGACTTGAAGCGGGCGGCGATGATTATCTTGTCAAACCTTTTGAGTTTGTAGAGTTGGCCGCGCGGATCAACGCATTGGCACGGCGACCGCGCACCGGGCCTGTAGAAACGGAGCTGGTGGTCGGTCAGCTGCGGATCGATTTGCTCAGCAGACGGGTAACGCGAAGCAGCCGTGAGATTGACTTGCAGCCTCAGGAATATCGATTGCTTGAATATTTAATGCGGCACGCTGACCGCGTTGTGACAAGGACGATGCTTCTCGAAGGGGTCTGGGGGTTCCATTTCGATCCCAAAACCAGTGTTGTCGAAACGCATATAAGCCGACTGCGCAGCAAGCTCGACCGTGAGGGTGAGACGCCCGTCATCAAGACCATCCGCGGCGCTGGCTATATGGTCAATGCAGGCGCGTAAGCTTTTCCGGTCAACCACCTTTCGGCTGGCCATGGTTTCCGGCCTGCTCTTTGCTGCCGCCTCGGTTCTCCTGCTTATCGTGGTGTTTGAGACAGCTACCCGAACACTTGAAGAGCAGATGATCGCCGCTGTAGAAATGGATGCTAAAAACATCGAGCGATTTATGGATGAAGGGGCTATTGATGATATCCTCGAGATGTCTGGCAGCCAGACCGCCGATGACGAATTCCGGCGCACCGTTATCGACGCAAAGGGCCAGATCATTGTCGACCAGATCGGGCTGAAGCTGCGGCCCATAGGCAGCATCACCATCGATGCCGATGAAATGCAAAAAGTTTTAATAGGACCGAGTCCATTCGAAGGCGAAGGCGCCATCGGCTTTGGGATCAAGCTTGCCAGTGGTTCCTATATTCTTGTTGCACAGGAAGACGAGCAGCTAACCGAGTTACGAGAGGCTCTGCTCCAGACCCTTGCAGCGTCGGTTTTGGCCATCATGTTATTTGCAATCATCGGGGGTACTTTTGTTTCGTTCCTTGTGCTCAGACGTTTGGACAGATTCAACGCTGTGGCGAACGATGTCGCGCAGGGGCGCATCGCGAGCCGGATGCCGCTTAGTTTGCGCAATGACGAGTTTGACCGCTTGGCGATCCAACTCAACGCCATGCTAACCCAGCTCGAAGCCAGCATGGAGGCATTGAAGCAGGTTTCGTCCGACATCGCGCACGACCTGCGGACGCCGCTAACGCGGCTCAAACAGAGGCTTGAACAGATCGATTCAGCAAAGGACGAGTTCACCCGGCAATCGCTGGTGACCCGATCGCTGCGCGACGCAGACAATATGCTTGAGGTGTTTTCATCGCTTCTGCGCATTTCGCAAATTGAAGCAGGTGCCGCGCGGTCCAACTTCGCTCCTGTCGATCTATCTGCTCTGTTGCAGGAGTTAGCCGAAATCTACGAACCCGTAGCGGCGGACGGAGGCAGACGGCTGTCAGCTTCGATCGGCGCTGCTGTGAAGGTGAGTGGCGATCGCGCACTGCTGCAGCAATTGTTCACCAATCTTATCGAAAATGCGCTTACCCACACACCTGTCGGCAGTTCAATCACTCTGGGCCTCAAGGGCACGACTGAAAAGTGGCAGGCAAGAGTAGCCGACGATGGCCCGGGCATTGCTTTTGCCGACCGCGATAGGATCTTTGACCGATTTTATCGGCTCGAGAAAAGCAGAACGACACCAGGTACTGGGCTTGGCCTGTCACTTGTGCACGCAATTGCCCTGGCGCACGGCTTTAATATTGATGTGCAGGATAATTCTCCCGGCACGGTGATCATAGTCGAAGCGTCTGGTTAAACAGGTCACAACGGAAACAAGTGTTCGAAGGTCAGCGACGCGGAAGAGGCGTGAAATGTTGCGAGGTCGAATAAATATTTTAAATTTCGATAAATTAGTCAAAAGATGCCCAAAGGTTTAAAATGCAAACTCGTTTCAGCTGACGCAATCTTGATCGTACACCTTCTTGCCTTTTGCCAAGTTTTCCTTTGTGTTCAGAAAGTTGGTCACATCAGTTGGATCGTCCAAACGTTGTCAAAAGCCAAATGACATGCCCACGCGCAGCGATCGCGGGCGGAGCGGAGTAATTTGATCACCGAGCGATGCGGTAAAGGGGTTTCCAAAAGCGAAGCTGTTTTTCCGGGCATTGAAAACATTGGTGAGGTCGAGGGTCAGCTGCCAGCTTTCAGAACGCAACATTGCTGCCAGATCGGCTTCGGCATATTCGCCCTGCTCTAACAATAATGGCGGTAAGGTTCCGACATTCGAACCGCTGCGGTAGCGTATAATTGCGTCGGTCTGAAAGGTCAGGCCGTCCGATAGCTGGCGGGCCCAGCGCACAGATAGCCTGCTGCCATAACGTGGGATATTTGGCAGCGGGATATTGTCGAGATCCATTAACTCGGCGCTTGGATTGTCGAGACGGCTTCGGTTCACAAACGCAGCTCCCTCGAACGATAATTCTTGGTTCGGGCGCCAATTGAGCGCTGCTTGCACGCCATCGATATGTCCGTTTCCGATATTGAGCGTTGTGGGGAGCCCGTTGGCATCCAGCAAATCCGCCTGAATGTCGCTCCAGCCTGTGTGAAATATAGTTGCAGAGCCCGATATCGGCGTGCTTGCGATTTGGGAGGCATCGCCAAATCTCACCCCGGCCTCAGCTGTATAGATTTGGTCGGATTGAAAACGGCTGGTGCTACCCGCCTGATCGATAGCAAGACCCCCACTGCGAAAGCCGGTCTGAACGCGGGCAAATGCCTGAAGCCGGCCATGCGGCCGCCACGAGAGCGCAGCAGTAGGTAGCACGCGCCACTGCCGGCGCGTGGGTTCAGCTTCATTGCCAAGGATCTCGCCTGACACTTGGGCGCGAACGAGCCTGCTGCCGCCGGTAATCGACAATCGTCCACTCACGGGAACGGTTGCCTCGCCGAACAAAGCGATCTCGCTCTTCTCGCTTTGGACCGAACTGATGCGCGGCGGATCGGGTAATTCACCCAAAAATTGTTCGGTCCGGTCGCGGCTATCGGTATAGCCTATGCCCCCTACCCAGCTTATCCAGGCACCGGGCCGCGACGACAGTCGCGTTTCATGCACAAGCATCTTGTAACGGCTCATTCGGTCAAATGCAGTGCCTGGCCCTGCTACCCTTGCAGGATCGAAACGTTCGTCGAGTATGTGATCGATGATGCTGAAGCTTGAGGTCAGCTCGAAATCTCGCCAACTTTTGCCAATGACGACATTAAGTCCGCGAAAGTCATTGTCGTGCGGCTGGCTGATCGCAGCGTTATGGCTCAACTTCGGCAGGCCGCGCTGGGCATATTGCCCATCACGTGTGTCAAGATTTTGAATGACGCCCATCGCCGAAAGCCGCCAGGCATCGCCGGGATCGATCTCGAGCGAGATACGGGCTCCATCGATGGTGGTTCGGTTGGTGTTCCGCTGGCCCAGTTGCGGATTGTCAATATAACCACCTTCAACCTGTTCATAACCAACAACACGCAGCGCGACACGGTCCTTCCACAGTGGAACATTGATCATGCCTTCGACATCATAACCCGGCGCGCCCCGGTCGGTATGTGTTGATCCAAGACTTGCTCGCGCCGCAAAATTTTCAAGATCGGGGCGGTTGGGCATAATCCGGACAATGCCGCCGAGCACGCCCGCTCCATAAAGCGTCCCTTGGGGCCCCTCTATGATTTCGATCCGCTCGACATCATAAAAGCGCAGATCAGGATCAGGAGCATTATAGGTCAGCCGCATATCGCCCAGATAAAGGCCAACCGTGGATTGAGTCGGCCCCGAAAAGCTGCTGTCGGAGATCCCCCTGATGAACAGCTTGTTTCGGCCAGGCCCGAGATTTGTCGACGATAGTTCTGGGAGCCGGCCAACAAGCGCCGCGGTTCCTCGCTCAGCGTTAAGACCCGGAGCGCCGATCTGCTCTACACGTGCGGTTCCTGGATAACGCGAAAGCGGTTGGCTTTGCTTGCTCGCTGTAACAACAATTTCCTTGGGTTCGGCCAAAGGTTCAGGAGGGCGATCGGCTGGAGGGGTTGGATTTGCTCGAGGCTTCGGCTTCGGAATTGCTTTTGTTGGCCGCTGGCGCTGAGCAGGCATAGCTACGATCCGCACCGTTCGAGTATCGACAATGACGAAGGTAAGGCCGCTTCCCTTGAGCATTTTACGCAAGGCATTCGCCAGTGTCATTCTGCCCTTTACCGGACTTGACTGCGTTGATTGAATGCGGGGATCGCTCCCGCCAATCGAAACCCCGGCCTGTTCGCCCAGCCGCATTAACGCCTGATCCATGGGCAACGCTGGAATTGCAAAGTTGCGTGTATCTGCGGCCGCAACCGGTGTAGCGAAGCCTGCTGCAATTACTGATGGAACGAACAGGTAGCGGATCATAAAATTAATTGGATAAGACCCACCCTTTATCGTTTTGCCGCACAGTCACCCCGAGCAGTGCCTGCAAGCGTCGCATGGATTGTTCTCGATTTCCATCGATTTGAATCAAACCGGAAAAGCGGCGATTGCTCACCGCTGAATCGACTGTAACCGGTACACCCAATAGTCTGGATAGGTCGGCTGCGACCCGGCTCAAGGGCGCGGCGCTATAGGCTAGCCTTCCCTTGCGCCAACTGCCAACGCTTGACAGCTCGGTTTTGCTCAATATTGGTTTTGCAGAATTGCGGGCCACCTTTACCTGATTGCCGGCCCGCACCACCAATGCTGCGTCATCAGGATTAAATTCAACTGCACCATCACTAACGGCAACTTCCAGACCTTCTTTGTCCTGACGGACATTGAACTCAGTCCCCACGTCGACCAGCGTATGGTTATCCACTTCCACAGTGAATGGACGGTACGGATCATGCTTAATCGAAAACAGCGCCTCACCTTCCGCAAGCCTTGCAAAACGTTTGCCTTCCATATCAATCTCGATCTTGCTGGAACCATTAAGGGCGACCAGCGAACCATCGCCAAGCGCGATCTCACGATTTTCGCCAGGTCCCGTTTGGATCGTCTGCAAGTCCCGATTATTCAATATCAGCGGACCGGCAACCAGAGCCAAAGCAACGCTGGCAGCTACCGCGAACAAAGTCTTGCGGCGATACCAAGCTTCTGGCTCATTATCATTCTGTGCCATTACAGGCGGCGGCGTGTTGATCACCATGGCTTCGTCATAGGCATGGTCAGCCAACGCGACCCGATCATATGCCGCGCCATTTGCAGGATCGGCCTCAAGCCAATCGGTGAACTCGGCCCAATCGCTTCCAGTCGCTTGCGGAGAGGCAAGTTTGGCGTGCCAGCCAAGGGCGGTGTCGAGTAAATCACTTTCAGGCATCATGAGCCAGGCCCTCCAAAACTGTTGGGATGGATGGCGCCGGGTCGCATTCCAGCTCTTCGCGGACGATGATAACCTCTCGGTATGCTCGCTGCAGATGCTTTTCTATCGCGCTAATGCTTATCCCGAGTTCGACTGCAAGTTCCTTTTGTGGACGCTTCTCAATTCGGACTGCATGAAAAATTTCAACAGTGCGCGCTGGCAGCAATTTCAGGCGAGCATTGACGCGGTTCAGAAAATCCCGCGCTACGGCGACGCGCTCCGGATTCGGGGCCGGGTCGGAGTCTGGTAATGCGCCATTTGATCGCCGCTCTGACCATGCGTGATCGCGGGCCATCTGCCTGGCAGCCGCGCGTTTTTTGTCGAGGACGAGGTTATCCGCCATCCGGTAAAGATACGCCAACGGTTCCGCTATCGGACCGGGTTCCAACCCGTGCACTTTGACCCACAATTCTTGGAGAATATCGTCAACTGCATCGTCGGCGCGCAATCGTGCGCGTACAAACCGACCGAGCAAGGCGCGATTTGATGTAAAGACAGCTTCAAGACCGCCGTCAACTTTCAAACAAGCTGTTCCAATGAATTTGTCATGCGTACGGTAATAGTGCAGCCGCCATCCAATGTCATGCACGAATGGCGGCTGCTGCGACCCGGCGGGCACTGCCGGAGACCGAAAACAAGAAATCGCTGCTGCGTTCATACTGCATTGACGCCGAAGCAGCGGCTAATCCGCACCTTTAATCGCGATTATTCGCAAAGCTTGGGCGTGAACGAACCTAATCTATAGCAAACCGCCTTCAGACTGGCGAAGCGCGCGAGCAAGGACGAATGTCTGCGTTGCAAAAATTACAAAAAGCGCCGCAGAAACGAAGGTTGCAAAAAGGTCAAACGCCGAATGACCGCCCAATCGGGGAACGTATGGATCGAGTAAAAACATCGCAATCGTCAAACCGATCAGCATTAGCCGAAGTTCAGTAGGTCCCATCAGACCATAGGATAACCGGAAAGTTCCAAGGATCCGAGCTGCCAGAAATGTATGGACTGACAACAATAAATAGCATGCCGCCGCCAGCAACGCGACATCCATGCGCACAAAAGCCGTACAGCCCAATCCTACCATTGTCAGAAGATTTCCAACCGCATCGAGGCTATGATCTATGAAATAGCCGAATTTTGGGCGCTCGGTATGCCGGTATCGTGCAAGGCTCCCGTCCAACGAATCTCCAAACCAGTTTATCGCATATCCCGCGATCACGACGAGAAACCAGTATGAGTCAACTTCGCTGGCAAAATAGCCCAAGAAAATCATGATGGTCCCGAGAAAGCCGACGATCGTTAGATGGTCGGGCATAACTCTTTTCGGCATATGTGCGCACAGCCAGTCCAAAACCTTGCGTTCAGAGGCTGCTAGAAGATTTTGCTGAACGCGCGATAAGGGCGGCGAGTTGCCAAGACCGTCGATATCAGCCTTGTCGCACGTCTCTGCGCGTGCCGACTGCACGCCCACTCCGCCAGCAACTTTGCTAGATCCTAAGTGAATCTCGTTCAACGTTCGAGGGGGTCGGTCGTCTAACAAGGAAAATCTCTCGGTCCCGCGCCCGGCGTTCCAACGCCTCTATGCGCTTCAGCGGACATTGCGGCACGCAAAATTCAGAAACTTCCACCACCATGGCAGGCCACGGTTAGTTGCCTTAATCCGGAGAAGAGGCTGCGCGGCAGGGATTGGGAATATCTTCATGCCACGATCACTAATCGAAAAGTTCATCATGCAGGGTAGACGCCGCCAACGGACAAACCCCGCATCATTATCGAGCAGGTGAGGAAGCAAGATTAATCGGCAATGCCCGCAGTCATGCAGCACGATAGCTGCGATGGCTGGCCGCCTCGTAGCGTGCAAAGAGTTGCCGGAAATGCGCTTCTATCGTGGGAACGGTTTTTGCTCCGACTTTTGCTCGCTCAAGCGCTGTGCCGATCCCTCCAATGATCAGCGCGCGGATCGCATCAGCTGCGGCCACAGGATCGCCCGATTTATAGCTAGTACCCGCCCCGTCAGACACAAAGCATGACGAACCGCCCTCGTCAGGCACAATAAGGGGAATTCCGGACGCCGCTGCTTCTGCTGCCACCATACCAAAAGTCTCTGTCTCGCAGCCATGGATGAGGGCATCGCCACTGGCCAAAACACGCGCAAGCATGACGCGGTCTTCAAGCGGCGCGAGCAAATGTACGTGGGGATTTGCACCCACATTCCGGATAAGCTGGCTCCTTTGCCGACCGTCACCAATAATCACCAGACCCAAGGGCGTTTCGCGCGATGCTGCCACACAGGCATCAAGTACCAGCGGCCATCTTTTTTCGGCGCTGTGCCGTCCAACGCCCAACATCAGCGTCGCGGTTTCTGGTAAACCGCACCTGGCAAGCAATGCCCTGCGCAAATCTAGGTCCCGGCGGGCGGGGGAAAACAAGCCTCTCTCGATACCCATCGGGATGGTGGCAACTCGCGCAATCCCTCCTTTTGCAAGACGGTTTGTCAAGCCTCGATTGGCAGATACGGTCAAATCGAAGCCAGCGCTAACCCGTCGCAAATGCCGCCAGAAAAAGTCAAATTGCCTATCAATGGTTTCGCGCGATGCCAAAGGGCCGAACCAGCGATAGGCATAAGTCGATAGCGGATCTGCATGCATGATCAGGGAACGCCCCGCCGGGCCTTTCCAATCAGCCACTATGCTCGCCGTCCGCCACGGTGATGAGGCCTCCACAAAATCCGGCTGCTCTCGGTCCAATATGGCATGAACAGGACTGGCCGCTTCGAAATAGCGATATCGTCGATCCACCAAAAGTTGCGGCGAAGCCAAATGTATAATTCTTGCGTTATCGCCAACCTTCTCGACCGCATTCCGGTCACTGGGTACGATGAGGGCAATGTCATGGCCTAACTGGGAAGCAAGCGCGAGCTTGCGGTCAGCATAGGTTTTTACGCCGCCACCAAATGGCGAGTAAAATGCACAAACATCTACAATTTTCATCGCCGCACCTACCGTTTGTTTACGGGTTTCATCGAGAACCCGCTGAGATAGTTCATCGTGATATTTATACGGGTAATGCCTGCTCCCGCCGTGATCATAGCGGACACGGCTTTGGGCTTGGATCGTGTGAGTTTAGGGTTTCCGGAAAAGCCTATTCCATCTGAGAAAACACCAAATTTAAGGTTACGGTCACGATCATGCAAAAGTGACAGGGAATATCTTCCGGCCGACGGAACGCGCATGCACAATACCGGATCACCCGAGTTGGGAACATTGAGGTCCACGCGCCTGAAGGTTTTGCCCTCATTTAGAAGAATGTTATCATCGGAGAGAAAATCTTTATCGTTGGGAGGGTAGAGCTCTGCGCGCAACAGGCCTTTTCTGTCCTTTAGCCCTTTTGCATAAATAAGCAGTGCTGGACCAGGCTCATTCGGTCGGCAAGCCGCCTCAGCTTTGCCCAGTGACGGTGAAGATTTAACCACACCATTGGCAAGTAGTAAAACAGCAGAACCCACCAGAACCACCTTTTTCATATTTCTTCCTTTCGGACGAACTCGGGCAGAATTAGAAGCGCGCCAAGCACGAGGTGGGTCATGACAATGGCCGTAGCGATCATTGTAACTACAATGGACACTGTGCTGCTATTGCCGATCAGGAAGACCGCCAGACTTGCAAAAACAAGATCCTTGCTTGGTACGAAGGGAAGCCGGGAAACGAGCAGTTGAAGCGTTGCCAAAATGACAAGCCACAGCAACGGCACACCGGGCATCGCAAGATGCCACATTATGCCTGCCAAAATCGTCGTCACAAGAAGCCGGGCAATGTGAATTGAGAAAATGAAGCCTAGCGCGGACGATTCAAGCGAAAAAAGTCTGTTGCGAAACGCAAGAATCACAAACGACACACCAAGAACAAACGCCGAAGAAGCCGCAATAGTCTGGCCATGCAGCGCAGGAGCCAGATCGTTTACGAGTGGCCACGAAATTGCGAGCATCACGATTGTGATCAAATTCCCTGCCAGGGCAGAAAGGATGCTGACATCCTTAATCGCACCGAATGGCGTTGCCACCAGTTTTGCATGCTGGCGCGCCCACGCATAAAAATATGCCTCTCCGCTATAGCCTAGCAATATTTCGTTGCTGACAAGTTTTCGCAGCAGAGCTGCTATTCCTTTTGCGGGTAGTCGCCACAGGCGTCGGAAAATTAGCCATTCTGAGAACGGCAGAGAAAGATAATATGCGGCAAATGCTAACCAAAAACCAAAACTTTTCGGCAAAGCCGCAATGGAAGCGGCAAAGCCGAAATTTTGAAGCCTTAGTACGACTGTAATCAGTAGGGCAGCCGAGATGCTCCGGGTCAGCCAAGCCTGCCATTGCCTTGGGCGAATTTCGAGCGCTGGAAGCTCATGGTCATAAGGGGTGCCGACCGCTAGGGCGCGTGAGGCCATAATGCACTAAACTCCAAGAACGGCACTTTTGATGATGACGGCACCAGTGGCCTTTTTCCGCACTTTAAACTTGGGCCAGATTATTTCTGGAGGTCCGAATAGCGGGACGGCACGTGCGACTTCACAAAATGCGTGAGCGTTCTTTGAATTTCATCGACAAGTTCTGGTGCATCCCAGTCATGTGGATGAACTCCGATCCGAACTACCGGGGAAGGTTTAAGCAAGACCCCAGCGATATAGGACCAGAGGAGTGAACTCAGGAGGCGCAACGGCGTCCTGCTAGCGTAAGTTATGACGGGTCCGCGGGTAAGCACTTCACCCGTTGCTGGATTCCAAACCTTGAAATGGTCTTCAGCGAGCCGGAATCCTTGATCACTAATGGCTTGCTTGGCTGCTGGCCCATATAACCATGCCGGCGCCACAAACCCTGAAACGGGACGTCCAGTGGCCTCCTCGATCAGCTTTTGGCCTTCCCGAAGCCGAGACGCCGCTTCATCATAATCAAGGCTGAGAAACTCGCCTTCGCCGGCTGTCAGATATTTCGCCTTCCAAGACCGCGTCGCCTCATCGCGGCAATTGCCTTCGAGGTGGTAATAGCCATGCAGGAAGATTTCATTCCCCGCTTCAGCCCATCGACGCAGCAAAGTCTGAAAATTACGATCCGAGTCCAGCTGGGCCTTTCCATGAAAATCAGGGACAACCAGCAGAGCGGCCTTGCCGGGGCCAACAATCCGTTCGACCAGCGATACAATCTTTTCCAGCCGATCGCTGTGCGCCGGCGTGACATCGTGGATTGCAACAAGAAGCCGTTTCACGCTCACCGGACGGCTGCGCTATCAAACAGATGTAGCCATTGCGGGGCAATGGACTGTATCTGGAAACGCTCCGTACCCCGTGCGATCTCTTCGAAGGAGCCGGGGATGGTCTCCAATTGTCGCCGGATAGCTCCAGCGATATCGAAGGGCACGCGCGAATGGACAACCTCTCCGTGACAGGGAGCTGAAATCACTTCCGGAAGCGCGGCCGAGCAGTCGGTCGTGACAACAGGAAGGCCCAAAGCTCGCGCTTCAATAAGCACCGCCGGAAAGCCTTCATAACGCGACGTCATCAGCATAAGTCGCGCGCGACCAATCCAATCGGATACATTTGGCACATGGCCCGGAAGGTCAACTCTGGCCGCGATTCCCAATCGTTGAGCTATATCCAGCAATCGTTGGCGATCCGGCCCTTCTCCAAGTATCGCGAGGCGTGTGCGACCCAGAGGTGACAATTCTGCAAAAGCGCGTAGCGCCAGCTCGAAATCCTTCTGCCGCTCAAGGCGGCCGATACAAAGGATAAGCGGGTCATGTTCGCGCAGGGCGGTGGAGCGAAATGCGTTGCATCTCGCGTCAAGAATGGGTTCATCGATGCACGTCAACTGCCGGTTGGGGAGTACCAGTTGGGCTTCTTTGGCCAGCAGCGGGGACATCGCAGTCATTTTGTCGATTGGTGCCAGAAGCGGGCGAAGCAACCAGGAAAGCAGAGCGCGCAAGATTGATGGCAAATTGCGATCGATTAGCGGGTTGCTAATCTTGCAGACAAAGATTGGGCGTTTAGTGGTAACCCTGCGGGCGGCAACTGCCAGCACCATCAGGTGAAAATTTCCCGGTGCGAAAACAACATCTGGTGTATATCTCGCAAACAAGTTCGCAAGCTTCCATCCCAGAAGGATACGAGAGCCCCATCCCCTGTGTATCGCAGGCTTGCAGGAAACGATCTCGATCGCTGGACTAACCAGATCTCGCGCGCTGCCTACTTCCGTGCCGCAGAAAATCGTCACACGACGACCTGAGGCTGCCCATTGGTTCGCCAACCGGATCGCTATCCTTTCGCTACCGCCAGTTGAAAAATCATGAAAAACAAGAGCAATGTGATGAGCCGTCATGCTTTGAATGACGCCGTCAGCATCACAGTTCCGCACTTCAGTCATCGCTGGGGCTGCCCACGCACCTTACCGGTAAAATCGACAAACATAATCGGTCCGATGGACTTTTGCGTCACCTTGCCTTTGCGGCTCTTGGTGACAAGAAGCAGTTCCTCGTCCCAGAATCCTTTTCCAACTGGAATCACCATCCGGCCTCCCGGTTTCAGCTGATCCAATAAGGGCTGCGGGATTCGTGGAGCTCCCGCGGTGACGATAATCGCGTCATATGGGGCACCGTCGGGCCATCCGTCATAGCCATCACCCGCTCGAACGGTCACGTTGTGAAAGTTGAGATTTTTAAGCGTTTCGCTTGCTCGGTTTGCCAGTGGCTCTACAATTTCAATTGTGCGGACATCTTGCGCCAATCGCGCAAGCACAGCCGCCTGATAGCCAGATCCGGTACCAATCTCGAGAACGCGGTCTGACTTTTCGATGCGCAACAAGCTGGTCATAACCGCAACGACAAAGGGATCGGAGATGGTCTGTTCAAAGCCAATTGGAAGTGGAGTGTCGCGATATGCATAAATGCGCTGGTCCGGAGGCACGAAGTCAGCACGGTCAAGCTTCATCATTGCGACCAGCGCCTCGTGCCAATACCGATCCTGTTTGATCCGCCCTGATTTGCCTCGCAACTCGACTTTGTGCATCATGGCGGCACGAGGATTCTGGCTAGTCTCAGCATTCGACGCCGCTGCCACCGTTCCCAAAAATACGACCGCGGCGGCCAGACCGCCCATCCGGCGAATCCCTTTCATCTCAAACTTTCCGCGTAAGGCGGTATGAAATGGAGAAGCCGAGATGATCCGAAAGCATCGAGCCGTCGGCTTCGTTGCCGAAAGGGATTTGCAGATCGCTCGGTCGCACCGAAGCATTTCGACCGTCACCAAAAAATTGCCAATCGCGGCCCCGTTTGGAAATGTAATTCGCCTCGGCGGCTAGTTGGTTGGCAAGTTTTCCCTGAAACCGGATAGCGTCCAGACCGCTCCTGGATTGTAGCGGGCCTGGACTTGCTTCAGCAGCTAACCTGGCGTCCGTTAGTACTTGTCTTCGTGCAGGTGAACTTGCATTTAGGTCTCCCGCTAGAATGAAAGGACTATCCGGGTTTCGATATGTCCGCATGTAACTCGAAAGAGCTGCAACCTGCCGACGATAGGCTTCGAGTGAGCGGCCTTGGCTAACCCCGGCCCCCTTCTTTGAATTGAGGTGAGTGGTTACGACGGTTACCGGCACATCCTGACCGGGGACACGCAATTCGACCATTAAAATGCCCTTATTGGCAAGGCAATCATAGCCCGCGCATCCGGCCTTCGAAAACGCAGCGCGCTTTATGCTTATAATGGGGTAGTCTGAGAATATCATCAGTCCGCTATCGAGCCATTTGCCCTCTGTCTCGCCCTTCAGAGCTGAGGCGTTGTTCAGAAATTCGGCACCTTCCCCCGGTGGGTCATCTGCAACAGGATCGCCGGCCGCAGGCCCCGTCGCACGAAACGCGTAGCCGCTTCGAACGCCGATTTGCTTCGCTCTGTCAGTGAAAGCCTCTTGTAGAACGACAACATGCGGTTGCTCTCCAACCGCGCGCAATCCGTTGAGCCGCCGTTCGATTGCTTCGAAGGCCGACGTTCGCCCGGTTGCTACCGGCCAGGGAAGTCCTTTGACATTGTAGGTAAGAATCGAAACCGGGCCGACTATCGGACTTGAAACTGTTTTGGCCGAACTAAGAATGTCCGGCATTGTTGGCGTATTTGTCATCGCAGCGAGTGGAGCGATTAGGGCTAATAGCGCCAATGCGGCTAACGTTCTGTTACGCACAGTTCAGTCTCCATTTTGTATTCATGTAGGACTGACGACAGCGATCATCATTTTCCGCATCTTATTGGCATTGCCGCTGTCACATGCGGATATCGCAAATGGAGAACGTCTTCTGTTCAGCGGCTTCAATTGCTGCCGAGGAGGAAAACCATGCACAGAAATTTCGAGGTGCAGGCCTATGCGTTTATCGTGGCCTTAACACTGTCTTACCCGAATGCTGCGAGCGCCCAATTGGCTGAGTCCGCAGAAGGTCGGACCATGGAAAATCAACGGTTTGCGGTCCGACCAGAGCAGGAGGTGTCCCGCCAAGGACTGCCTCTTTCACCATCGCCCAGCAGCAGGATAACGGGCGGGCGCGGCGAGCAGAATATGAAGACACGATCCGTTGTGGGCGACGTTGGCGATTCGCGGTTGGTCCTTACGGTCGCACGCAGCAAAAAAGGGCAAGTACGTTCGCTGGTTACAGAACTACCAAGACGAAGCTCAAGACTATCGACGATAGCAGCAATTGAGATAGATGTTGGGCAAACTGACACTTTGAGCGTGTTTGCGGGCTGGAACCGTAACCGTATCAGACCTGCAATGCTTGTGCCAGGAAGACACTATTTTGCGTCTGTCGAACGATCAGCTGGCCTCATTTTGGCGCATGAGGACCGGCTTTGGCTTGGCCTGACGGCATTTGACGCAGGCCCCAGCAGTCGCCGCTCGGCTGTAGATCGCATGATCGAATTGTCATCCGGCGGTATCCGGAAATCATCCGGCCTTGCTTTGACGTTAACCACAGCCTCAACTGAGCGAATTGGAAATCTTTTTTATGGGCTCGATTTGCGCCGAAAGAAGACGGACATGTCTTCCATCACCTCGTCCGGAACTCGGGTGAATGAGGCCAGTGCTTCAGTCTTTGCAACGCTTAACTTTTGACGCGCGCGAGACCGTATGCCAAGTGGCGACCTCGGGTGCGGGCAGACTATAACCCAGCGAGCGATGTAGGCAGCCGACGACACGCATCGGCCGTAGCCCCGCCCTGCGCGAGCACAATCTCGGTTCACCCAGCTTGGCGATGATCTCCTCCGGCGTGTGTTTCTTGAACGGAATTATTCGTTCCCTACCGTGTACAAAGCAACATAGATCTTGGACGCGAAAGGCGGGCCGATCAGTGGTTTGCAGCTAGCCAAAGTTAGACAACATTCGTTCCCACATTTTGCACTGGATTTTGGAGAATGCGTACGGAATCTTCGGGACATAACTTTGATAAAATACTATTTAATGTTAGATGCTTAACGTATGATTTTGGACATTTGCGGAAGCATAAAAACGGTCACTTTGCCTCTTTACCGGGGAACCATCATAACATATTGATAAATATGCGTTTTAGTGCAGAAGAGCGGTGGTAATTCCGCGCGTTTGTGTTACTTCAACAACCCACGCAATTCCTCGCCTTTCCGGGCATTTCCATGCAGTCCCCGCAGCTCCGTGCAACATGGATGCAACATGAGAGCGCTGACGATCGCAGATGGAATCGGATCGAGAGAGAGAGAGAGAGAGAGAGAGAGAGAGAGAGAGTGGCAGCATTTGGGCCGGGAGCGGACTGTCTGGTTCGGTATATGGAAACTGGGTAATGTGGACGTTCGGCCGGAGAAATTTGAAGGCACAAAAGCGAATATTGCTGCTATTCAAAGGCTAAACACCGAAGAGCGTCAATTTTTGGGTCCGCTGAATTTACGCCGAATGACGAAATTCGGGAGGGCCGGCATAAGCAAGCGATGGCGGGCCGCGCATATTGTTGCAGAGTTTATCGGCCGGCGGTCACATCCCGCTTACGCATTCGCGCATCTGCAAAGATTTCCCAAACCGCCATGCAAAGCGCGGCGATGACTGGACCGATGACAAAACCATTGAAGCCCATCAGTTCAAATCCACCCAAAGTTGTAATCAGCACGACATAATCAGGCATGCGCGCATCGTGCCCAACGAGGATTGGCCGCACAATATTGTCTACGCTGCTGATAATGAAAAACCCGCATAAAAATAACGCAAAGCCTTGCCAGATGTGACCCGTTGCTAGCAGAAAAATGGTCACGGGCACCCAGATCAGACCGGTTCCAATGGCTGGAAATAAGGAAAATATCCCCATACCGACGCCCCACAGAAGCGCACCGCCGATCCCCAGCATCCAGAAGACAAGTCCGCCGATTATCCCTTGCAATATGGCGACAATTACACTGCCTTTGATCGTCGCGCGAATGACCACGACGAACCGGGCGACGATAAGACGGCGCTGTTCAACCGGAAGTGGCAGGCAACGCTCAATCGTTGTGACAAGCGCTGTTCCATCCCGGAGCAAGAAGAAGGAAAGATAGAGCATCACACCAAGCGAGAGAAAAAAGCCGAGCGCACTCTGGCCGACATCAAATGCACCGCTTATGAGCGCTCTGATGCTGCTGCTTACACCCTGACGGATCTTCGTTTGCAGGGTGGAGAAATCGGATAAGCCAAGTTCGGCCAGCCAATTCCGAACCGCGTCAGGCAAATGGCGCTCGGCCTCAAGAAAAGCCCGGCTGACGTTAATCTCGCCTGACTGTATGCGATCATAAGTGGAGGTTGTCTGGTCGAGCAATGCTGCAGCTAACAGCATTGCAGGGATAACACCGACAGCAACGATGACGCTCAACGTCACAAGCGCCGAGAGATTGCGGCGTTTGGGCATTGCCTTCATCAGGTGCGTGTTGAAAGGCGCAAACAATATGGCTGCGATTACACTCCACAAAATCGCTCCGATATAAGGACCGATCAGCCAGACAAAGGCGAGCGTCGTGATAGTGATGAGCAAAAGTAGGAAGCCATCTTCGGCAGTCATCCGAGTGCTTCGTCTCGTGGTCATGTCGACATAGGGTGCGCGGTGCTCAGCGGCACTTTGTGGCTTGCAAACCCCCGATGCATAAGTGGTTTGCACGCCTCAAGCAAAACAAGCAGGGCCACGCCACTACCAAATGCCAGCGCCATATCATTCCACGCAATCGACCCGAATTGCAGCAGTTCCCGCGCACGGGGCCAAATCAATATTACGGCTGTAATCGCAACAATGGCGGCAACGACATAGCGTAATGCCAAATTGTGCCGGTTCAGCGCTTCGCCGATCGCGGCAGCAGACGAACGGTTTACAAGGATCAGAGCGAGAATTTCGACAATCAATGCGAAAAAAATCAGAGCGCGAAGTTCTGTCGCGGGCATGCCGCTGCGGCTCTCGATAACATACACCACCGCCAGGATGGCGAAGGCAGCCACACCCTGAAAGATGCTCCACGTGACCATGAAGAGCGAGAACAGCGGCTCGTCCGGATTGCGCGGCGGGCGCTCCATGATATTTGTTTCATCCTGCTCCGCCTCGAAAACCAGCGCGCACACGGGATCGATAATCATTTCGAGCAAAGCAATATGGATTGGCCCGAACAGGATGGGCATTCCAAACAGCAACGGCAACAGCGCCAGTCCGGCAATCGGCACATGCACCGCAAAAATGAACGCCATTGCCTTGCGGATGTTATCATAAATGCGTCTGCCAAGCCGGATGGACTGAACAATAGAGCCGAAGTCGTCGTCGATGAGAACAATCGCTGAAGCTTCACGCGCTACGTCAGTGCCGCGCTTCCCCATCGCAATGCCGATATGCGCCGCTTTCAATGACGGGGCATCGTTGACGCCGTCACCGGTCATGGCAACGATTTCACCAGCAGCCTTAAATGCCTCAACGATGCGCAGTTTCTGCTCGGGCATGATCCGAGCAAAAACCGTAACGCTTTTCAATCGATCCGCCAGATGTGCGTCATCCAACAGCGAAAGATCATCTCCAGTGATTACATCGCCCACCGCGATACCTGCCTGCGCTGCTATCGAACGCGCCGTGGCTGCGTGATCGCCCGTAATCATGACGACCCGGATTCCTGCACTACGGCACTGGGCGACCGCTTCTTTGACCGTCGGGCGAAGAGGGTCAGCAAGGCCGGTGAGGCCGGTCAAAAGGAATTGATAATCGGCCTGCGACTGCGCCCAGTCGCGGTCCTTCGGTGTTGCAGTTGCCACCGCGAGCACACGTATCCCTTTTGCCGCCATCGCCTCCACCGCTGCCATCATCGCAGTGCGCGCGTCCGCTGCAAGCTGACATAATTCTGCGATTGCTTCCGGTGCACCCTTGACGGCCATCGTCAGGCCATCATGGCCTTGCCAAATGTTCGACATAGCCAGCATGTCCGGGCGCAGCGCATAGGAGTGAACTATCGTCAGGCCCTGGTTCGGCGAAATGCCGAAAGCCGTTTGCGCTTCGACAAGAGCGACCTCCATCGGGTCGACAGGTTCAGCAGCACTCGCCAGCACTGCTGCCTGAAGCAAATGTTGGAAAGGCGCAGATGCGGCAATCGTCGCCTTCTGACCCGTTGGCAGCCACATTTCAGCTACGGTCATCCGGTTTTCCGTCAGCGTCCCGGTCTTGTCAGTGCACAGAACGGTCGCAGATCCCAGCGTCTCGATGGCTGATGCCCGTCGCGTCAGCACACCTGCCTTACCGATCCTCCATGCACCCATTGCGAGAAACACCGTGAGCACGACCGGGAACTCTTCGGGAAGCATGGCCATCCCAATTGCGATTCCAGCGAGAATGGCCTCGATCCAGCCGCCGCGGAGCAGGCCAAAGAGTAAGACGACCAGCAATGCAATCGCCCCGCCGCCGATAGCGCACCATTTGACAATCCGCATAGTCTCCTGACGCAGGCGCGGCGCTTCGGTTTCAAGTGTGGCAAGCGATTGACCGATCCGACCAATTTCGCTGCTTAGCCCGGTCGCCAATACGCGCGCCAAACCGCTTCCGCGCACCACTAGCGAGCCAGAGTAAAGATAGGCCTGCCCGTCACCACCAGGCCGATGAACTGTTTTCGGATCGTTGGTGGTATCCGCAACCTTGCTTACTGGCAGCGACTCCCCTGTTAGCAGTGATTCATCGGTCTGTAGATCGCTGGCGTCGATCAACACAGCATCGGCGGCGATGCGATCGCCAGGTTCAACAACAAGAAAATCGCCAACGACAACCTCGCGCCCGGCGATCCGAACGCGCGCACTGTCGCGGATGACGAGTGCCCGCGGTGCCGACAGGTCGCGCAGGGCGTCCAGCACACCCTCGGTGCGGGCTTCCTGAACGACGGTAACCACAATTGAAAAAGTGGCAAACCCAATCAGTATCAGGGCCTCTCCCAGACTGCCCAGAAACAAATAGGTAATTCCACCCGCCAGCAACAGCACCAGCATAGGTTCGCGTAAAACATCAAGCATAATGCGCAGAATGGAGCGCTGCCCGGTTCGTGGCAGTTCGTTTGGTCCGTCAAGGGCCAAGCGGCTAGACGCTTGTATGGAGGACAAGCCTTGCCTTGCCGTCGTCATGATGGAACTGCGCTCGCAATATTCCCGCTGGCCAGGACGCCTGAGTGCGTAGAAATGAGCAATGGGGTCAGCATATGAGGTCCGTCTCGATGAAATTGCGCGCGCCGGTGGCAATTCGCCCCATTGTCGCTGTAGCGGACAAGAGCGTTCATGTTCAGACTCGGAAACTACCCATCTATCAGGAAGTCTCGGATGAAAATGAGATCGATATTGAGTGAAACTCTCCGTTTTTGTGCTTGTTGCGTAGATTCCGAACCTGCATTTCGCTTGAGATGGGCGGCATAGTTATCCAGTCTATAGCATTGCCTAGAAAGGGCCCGCTCCATGGCGATTGAAGAGCCAAAGTTTGACCTTGTCCTGAAGGATGGCGCCTTCGAGGTCAGAGATTATGCCACGTCCATAGTGGCTGAAGTTACCGTTACCGGGGACCAGCAACAAGCAGCGCGCGAAGGCTTTGGACTGCTTGCGGGCTATATCTTCGGCGGCAATGCCAAGCGCAGCAAGATCGCAATGACGGCTCCGGTTACCAATATCGCCAAGGGCGAAAAGCTTGCCATGACCGCTCCGGTGACACAGATCGAGGGCAAAAAAGACTGGCTAATCCGTTTTAGTATGCCTGCCAAATTTGCGCTTGCCGATCTGCCTGAACCAAATAACAAGGCCGTGACGATTAGGCGTCTGCCGCCTGCGCGATTTGCAGTGCTGCGCTTTTCGGGCTTGGCTGGCGAAACGAAGGTAGCCGAGATGAAAACCAAGCTTCTCGACATTATCAAAGCGCGAGGCATGTCGCCAGTCGGCCCATCATCAGTGGCGCGCTACAATCCGCCCTGGACACCATGGATTCTTCGTCGCAACGAAGTGATGGTCGCAGTAACCCCGAACTGACAAGGTGATATTGCTAAGGCAATGAGACAACAACAACCGATTATGTCAGGCCAATCTGCGTTCCTGCGCTGCCGGCCATAACGGCTGCGGCTGTCTGTAAATTACCGATCGCGACGGGGTTGCCAGTTTCGGTGGCAAAGCGGCAGGCTGCTTCGACTTTTGGTGCCATCGATCCTTCAGCGAACGACAAAGCCCTCAATTCAGCGACGCTCACCTTGCCGAGCAGGTTCTGAGCTGGACCACCCCAGTCAGCAAAAACGCCGTCGACATCTGTAAGAATGATCAGCCGGTCTGCTGCCAGTCTGGTCGCCAGCAGCGCGGCGCCAAGATCCTTGTCGATGACCGCTTCGACGCCTACCAATTTTCCTTTATGGCCTGTGGGCTCGACCTGAACCACGGGAATGCCGCCTCCGCCTGCGCAGATCGTCAGAACATCGGCAGCCATGAGGCGTTCGATAGCTGCCAGCTCAACGATTTCCGCTGGTTCGGGCGACGGAACGACTCGCCGCATATGATTGCCGTCGGCAGCAAAAGCCCAGTCGCACGTGAGCGACAATTCTGCCACTTCAGCGGCAGTGTAAATCGGCCCGATCGGCTTTGTCGGGCGGTCAAACGCCGGGTCATGGCCATCAACGATTGTGCGGGTGACGATCGAGACGATTTCGCGTGCCGGAATCTCCGCGCGCATTGCTTGAGCGATGACATAGCCGATCATCCCCTGCGATTCAGCGCCAAGGACATCCAGCGGGTATAATTTGGTCGCTTTGTAAGCTGACGATTGGAGCGCCAGCAAGCCTACCTGCGGTCCATTGCCGTGGACGATCGCGACTTGGTGCCCCTTGCATATTTGCGCAAGGCCAACGGCGGACATGGCCATGTTGCGCGCCTGATTTTCGGCAGTAAGTGGCTCACCACGTTTCAGTAGGGCGTTGCCACCTATCGCGATCACGATGCGCACTGGTCAGGCGGCAGAACGCATGGCCGATGAGGGCGCAGACGCGGCTTTTGGCTGTTGCTGGGTGATACAATGCACATTGCCGCCGCCCAGCAAGATTTCCCGTCCCGGAACCGCCACGATCCGGCGCGATGGGAACAGCTTCGCCAAGCATTGTTGTGCGGGGCCGTCCATAGGGTCGTCGAACGCGGGCATCACAACAACACCATTTCCGATATAGAAATTCACGTAAGAGGCCGCGAGGCGATCACCCTCGCTGCGTGGTAACGTCCCTTCAACATGATCGACGCCAGCGGCTTCATCGGCCGTAATCAGGATAGGCGTCGGCTGGAGCAGCTTGTGGACCTTCAGCATACGGCCGCGTGCATCGGTTGCGGTCGCGAGCCGCTTCATCGCAGCGGTAGAAATTTCAAATTGCGGATCATCGACGTCGTCCGTCCAAGTCAGAATGACTTCGCCTGGCGCCACGAACCGGCAGAAATTATCGGTGTGCCCTTTGGTTTCGTCAAGATAGACGCCATTTTCGAGCCAGATCACCTTTTCGCAGCCAAGATAGTCGCGCAAATTGGCTTCAATCTGCTCCCGGTTCATATCAGGATTGCGGTCATGATTGAGGAGACACTGTTCGGTAACGATTACAGTACCTTCACCATCGACATCAATTGATCCCCCTTCAAGGATGAAATCCGGCGCATAGCGTCCCGCCCGTTCCAGTTCGATCACCTTTTCGCCCACCAGATCATCCTGATCCCAGGGGAAATACAGCCCATCCTCTAGCCCGCCCCAGGCGTTAAACTTCCAATCGATTCCGCGCATTTCGCCATGGTCATTGATGACAAAGGTCGGGCCGCAATCGCGGATCCAGCTGTCGTTACTGGTCATTTCGACAAGGCGGACAGCATCGGGCAACAGGGCGCGAGCGACAAGAAATTGCGCCGGCGACACGCAGACGCTGACTGGCTCTGTTGCCGCAATGGCTGCAGCAACAGCGGCGAACGCATGTTGCGCCGGCTTGGCACCGCCGCGCCAATTGTCTGACCGTTCGGGCCAAAGCATCCAGCACCCGGTATGCGGTTCCCATTCGGCAGGCATGCGGAATCCGTCAGTACGCGGGGTCGTGGTCAATAGCTGCGACATGGTTTCAGACTTTCTTAAGTTGGGCGCGCCTGATCGAGGCGCGGACGAGAATTTCGCCAATGACGATGGTTACCAGCACGCCACCGAGGATCGAAAAGGCATAAGCAGGCGTGAAATCACCGGGCTTGTAGATCAGGAAGATGATCCCTTGGGCGATGAACGCCATGCAGATGAGGCTGAGGACAACCGCAACCGGATAGCCGCCGGGAACCTTGTAGGGGCGGACCAGATCGGGCTCCGTCCGGCGCAGTTTCAGGAACGACGCGAACAGCAGGAAATAGGGCAGCAGGAACACCACTGATGAAAAGGCGAATGTCGACCAAAACAGGTCTTCGGCAGACTTTGCCAAAAGCCCGTAAATGATTAGGACAACCGTGCCGATCAAGCCACCAAGAACCGCTGAGCTTGTCGGTGTTTTAAATTTGGGATGCATCTTGGCAAAGATGGCTGGCAAATCGCCTTTCTGGGCAGCTTCGGCAGCCGAACGGTTTGCGCCGATGGTCCAGGTGACCATATTCGCGATGAGTGTATAAAGCGCCATGCTCGCAAGAACCGTTACAATAGCTGCTCCAGCCTGCGAGCTTCCGAAAAGACGGCGGAACGTATCGATCAATCCATCGATTAAGCCAATATCCGCCGTTGGCAGCGCAAGCAGCATGCCGAGCGTCGCGAAGATATAGAAGAATGAAATCAGCAGTCCGGAAATGAGGATGGATCTTGGCACGTCTCGGGCGGGGTTCTTCATCTCCTCGCCCGCGCCGGACATGAGTTCAAAGCCCAGAAAATTGTATAGCACGACGGGCAGGAAGGCGAGACTGACACCCCAGCTTGGCGCCATCGCTTTCAGCGTAAACGGATTGGCGACGCCATATTGCATGGCATAAGCGATCCCGCCAATGCCGATGGCGAGCATGATGATGACTTTGAAGATAGCGCCGATATTTGGCACCCATTTGCTGACCTCAAGTGTGATGACGTTGACCCCGACCGTCAGCCAGATGAGGCCGAACGCTATGACCATCTTGCTCGGCAGGCTCATCTCGGGGAAGGTCAGCTGTGCCAATATACCCGCGAACAATATGTACACCGAAGGCATCCAGAAGGCGACGTTGACCCACCACAACCAGGCTGTCCGGCCGGCCCAAAGCGGGCCAAAGGCACGGCGCACCCATGCATAGATCCCGCCTTCCTGCGGCAGCGAGCTACCCAGCTCGGACGTGATGAGACCGTAAGGAATGAAGAATAGGACAAGTGTGAACACCCACCAGAATATCGACTGAACGCCGATAGATGCCGATGCGGCGAGCTGGTCGATCACCAGAATAGCGCAGACCGTGAACAGCGTCATGTCCAAACCGCGCAAGACCTTCACGAAACGGGGTTTCTTGTCCGTCGTGACAGGTAACGGGACGGCGGAAGTCGCCACGGTCATGAATCGTCTCCGTCGCGGTCAACAAAGTCGGCGACTTTGGCCGCGTGCCACGCCAGCAGGTCGCGGGACGGGTGCTTGAGATGTGGCGTAACGAAGTGGACAAGCAGCGCCTTTTCGGTGTGAAGCCGGTTCTCTGCCTGATCGAATGCGATTGAGCGCGGACCATCAAGGACCGCGTCGGTTACTTCCACACCGCGGGATGCTGGCAGGCAGTGCATGAATTTGACGCCAACGGGCGCAGCATCTAGCAAGGCGTCATTGACCTGATATTTCGGCATGAAAGCCGCCGTTCGGTCGGGAATCTCGGCTTCCTGACCCATCCACCACCATAAGTCGGTATAAATGAAGTCGGCGTCCTTGACGGCATCTTTGACATCTTCGGTAACCGTCAATGATCCGCCATACTTCTTGATATTGGCCTGTGCGATCGCTTGCCATGCGGCAGGCGCTTGATAACGCTTTGGCGCAGCGTGCGTGAAGTGCATTCCCATCTGAGTGCAGATCATCATCAGCGACGAACAGACATTAGTCGCATCGCCCACAAAGGTGACGTGCACATCGCCCATCGCCTTATCAGCCCTACAATGCTCAAGCATCGTGAACACATCGCACACGGCCTGAGTCGGATGATTGTAGTCGGTCAAACCATTGATCACGGGCACGCTGGAATATTTGGCAAGATCGAGAACGGTTTGATGTTTCAGCGTGCGCGCCTCGATAACATCGACCATACTGGATATGACTTTGGCAGTGTCTTCAACGCTTTCGCGGGCACCGAGATGAATTTCGCCGGGACGCAGATAGAGCGCATGGCCGCCGAGCTTGGTCATCGCCACTTCGAACGAAATGCGTGTTCGGGTGGACGGCTCCTCAAAGATCATGCCGAGTGATGCCCCGGCGAGAAGCTTTGGGCACGCGCCGACTTGATCGGCATCTTTCAATAGACGGACCAGTTCGAAAATATGGAGCAGTTCCGATTGCGCACAATCTTGCGTATCAATGAAATGCCGGAGCGGAGGCGCGTAAATTGAGGGTACTGGGAAATTGGCGATGAGCATCGCATCCGAGCCATTGTGCAGTGTATTCTGGGACAGCAATTGCATGACAAAAATGACTCCGGCCAGAAACCAATCCGGCTGCCTTGGATTTTACGTTGACCGCCAACGGGTTCGGCGATGTGCAAAGGTTTAGGTGCTGTCAGAGAGCCGAAATAGAATCGGAAACTACCCACAAGCATTTGAACAGAGAGATGGCATTTCCACAGTTCTCGTTTCGGTAGGTATTTCCCGAACCTGTTTTTCTCGCGCCTACCGATCCAAAATGCAGAATGATTGCAGGAGGATCGATTGCACGTGACGCAAAATTTTCCTGACTTATCGGTGACCGCATGAAGCTCGTTTCACCCGCTTCTGAAGACGCCGTATCGGGCTCGCTGGTCAAGCCGATTGCGAAAAAGGACATGATAGAGCCTGCTTTGCTGCCCGACCCGGCTGCCCGCAAGCTTCCGCAATTTCTTGTGCGGCTTTGGAGCCACAAATGGGTTAGCGCTCTTGCAATTGTCGGACTGTTGGCAGTCGGCTTTGTAACATTCCGCCATTTCAGGGGCGCCTTGGTTCCGGTCGAAGCGGTGCAGCGAGCCGACCTGCTAGAGACGGTAGTCGCCAGCGGGCATGTCGAATCTCCTTACCGGGTGGAAATAGCAAGCCAGATTACCGGGACCGTGGTCTCGGTTGCGGTGCGAGAAGGCGAAGTGGTCCGTCAAGGGCAGCCACTTATCATGTTGAGCGCCGATGAACTGCAAAATGCTGCTGCCCAAGCACAAGCAAGTGTCGTGCAAGCAGAAGCGCTTGTTCGCCAAATCGGAGAGCTTTCGCTCCCACAAGCTTCGGAGGCCCGGCGATCCGCGCAAGCAAATTTGCTTGCCACACAACAGATTTTCAATCGCACATCTGCGCTCATGGCGCAGGGGTTTGTGACGCGCGCTTACTTCGATGAGGTGACGAAAAACCGTGATGTTGCGCGCACTCAAGTCGCTATTGCCGAGGCCCAAATCCGCAACTCTCAATCAGGCGGCAGCGGACTTGCGGCGGCCCAGGCTGATTTGCAGCAGGCGCGGGCAGGCTCAGCAGCAGCCCGTTCGCGGCTCGGCTATGCTGCCATATCTGCTCCCCGCGATGGCACCCTCATCAGTCGTTCGGTGGAGCGCGGGGCCGTGGTGACGCCGGGTGCGACATTGATGTTGCTGTCGCCCGGCGGCGAAATGCAAATTATACTCCAAATCGACGAACGTAATCTCAGCCGGATCACCGTGGGGCAAACCGCGCGGGTATCGGCCGATGCCTATCCACAGCAGCACTTCATCGCGACCGTTGCCTTTATCAATCCCGGGATCGACATCGCGCGCGCTTCGGCGATCGTGAAGCTGACCGTACCAAATCCGCCTGCCTATTTGCGGCAGAATATGACGGTGTCGGTTGATATCGAAACAGCCCGTCGGAACAATGTCCTCTCGCTACCGGGCAATGCGGTTCATGATGCGCTGACCAACGCACCCTGGGTGATGGTGCTGGAAAAGGGGCTCGCGGTCCGCCGTCCGCTGCGTTTGGGGCTTCAGGGGAACCAGCGAATAGAGATACTTGGTGGTCTTGCGTCCGGTGCACAGGTGATCCCGACATCATCGGACATTACAGCGGGTAGCCGTGTCCGCGCATCGGCGCCATGAACAACGGCGTTCCATTTGAGTGGATCGCAGCTGTCCGTTTTCTGCGCGAAGGACGATTGCAGACGGCTTTCATCATAGTTGGCATCACCATCGGGGTTGCGGTGATCGTTTTCATGTCGGCGCTGATATCCGGACTTCAGGTCAATTTTCTAAACAGTGTCTTGACCTCGTCAGCGCAGATTCAGCTGCTGCCACCGGATCAAATCGCACGCCCTTTATTCACGTCCGGTTCGGTGGTCGAAGATGCGACGGTTCAACGCCCGACGCAGCGGATCGTATCGATTAACCAATGGCAAAAGGTGCTAGACCGCGTTGCGCAGATGCCAGGCGTATTGGTTGCCGCCCCCACCATGTCGGGTTCCGCATTGGTGACACGGGGTGACGCGAGCCGCGCCGTCAGAGTAGCGGGCGTCGAACCCGAATCCTATTTCCAGATCATCCGGGTGCCCCAATATCTGACCGCAGGCCGCGCCACGCTGTCAAACGACGAAATCATCGTTGGTACCGACCTCGCGACCAATCTTGGCGCCATGCTTGGCGACACGGTCAACGTGCGCGCTGCCTCGGGCAATTCGGTTGTGCTGCGTATCACCGGGCTATTCGATGTGGGGAACAAGGCGGCGAATGAGGGCATCAGCTTTGTCGCGCTGCGCACCGCCCAGTCACTGCTTGGACAAGCTGGTGCGGTTACGACCATCGAAGTCAAAATCACCGACGTCTATGCCGCAGAACGGCTTGCTGAGCAGATTGCAGCTGCCAACCCAGTGAAAGCGGAAAGCTGGATCGCAACCAATGCGCAATTTTTCACAGCCATCAGCGCACAGAAATCAACGAATAACGTCATCCGCATTTTCGTCGGTTTGTCAGTTGCGTTCGGCATTGCTGCTGTGCTTGTCGTATCGGTGATCCAGCGGTCAAAAGACATCGGCATCCTGCGTGCGATGGGGACCACGCGCGGCCAGATTTTGAGGATATTTTTGATTCAGGGCGGAATGCTGGGTTTGGCAGGCGCGATTGTCGGCTGTGCAGTCGGCGTGGGCGGCTTGGCCTGGTATCACAGCCTTGTCCGCCAGGCTGACGGAAGCGAGTTGTTTCCTATGCTTATCGAACGCCAAATGATTATCATAACGCTCAGCGTTGCAACCGTAACGGGGCTTTTGTCCGCAATGGCCCCTGCGCTTCGCGCTGCTAAACTTGACCCTGTTGCGGCCATTCGTGGGTGAACCGATTGCCTCGACACCGGTTCTGCACCTCACGGGAATCCGACGCTCCTACAACATCGGCATGGTGTCCGAGATTGAAATTCTGCACGGTATCGACCTTGATCTGCATCATGGGGAGTTTCTTGCGCTGATGGGGCCGTCTGGTTCCGGAAAAAGCACTTTGCTCAATATCATCGGCTTGCTTGACCGGCCGACTGCGGGGCATGTCTTCATTAACGGAACGGACACTGCCAACCTTGCAGATGCTGCCCTCACACGGCTCCGGGGCCATGCCATCGGCTTTGTGTTTCAGGAGCACCACCTGATTTCAGCTTTCACGGCTCTTGAAAATGTTATGATGCCGATGATTGTCGATCGCGACTCTGGCAGCACGGCAATCAGGGAACGTGCGGCTGGCTTGCTTGAAAAGATGGGCCTTGCCCACGTAGGAGACCATATGTCCTCCAACATGTCTGGTGGAGAGCAACAGCGTGTGGCGATTGCGCGCGCGCTGGCGATGCGGGCCAATCTTATTCTCGCAGACGAACCGACTGGCAATCTCGACAGCCAGTCAGCCGATAATGTCTTCGATTTCATGCGGCAGGTGAACAAGGACGAAGGCACCAGCTTCCTGATCGTCACGCACAATCTCGACCTGGCAAAAAAATGCGACCGCATCATCAACCTTGCCGATGGTGCGTTGGTCCAAACCTGAATATTGCGGGTTCAAGTGCCAGCAAGCCGAAGCTGCCAATCTGGCCATAGAGGCAACTAAGCTGCGTATATTCCGAAGCTGGCGTCAACCGTAAATAGAAGCGCACAAAGCGGTTCGACCGTCGAACTGTCCGATAGCGGACATTCCGTAACTTATTGGAAAGGACCGCAACATGCCCCAGGCAATTCAGCAACCATCATACTTGGCCAACCACAGCAACGGCCGGAGTGTTCGCGTATGCGCGCTGTCTGTCGGTGTGTTGTGTGCAGCTCTTGTCTCTGGCTGTGTGGATTCGGGCTATGCAGAGCCGGGATACGCCTATCAGCAATATGACCATAATCGCCCAGACCCTGCCTATGGCAGTTACGATGCCGGACGATATTATAGCAATAACCCGAGATATCGGGAGCGCACGTTACAGCGCAACGACCGCGTCTATCGCGGCACTGACGGCCGCTATTATTGTCGGCGCAATGACGGCACAACGGGACTCATTCTGGGTGCCATTGCTGGCGGCATTCTCGGTAACATAATAGCTCCAGGAGATTCGCAAACCCTCGGCACGCTGCTTGGCGCAGGAGGCGGCGCAGCCATCGGCCGGTCCATCGGTCGCAATGGTGCACGATGCCGCTGAACCCATTACCGAAAGGAGCCGTATAATGTTGGTACCGCATGGCACGATGGTCATGGTGCTCGACGGCGCAAAAATGGCGCTGTTCCGCAACCGTGGGACTGACTTTACACCTGATCTCGAAGCTGTCGATCATAGCGCGCACCATGCAGCAAAAACGGCAGAACTGGGTACCGACAAGCCTGGACGTAGCTTTAGCTCAACGGGTCATGGTCGAAGCGCATATCAGTCGACGGATTTCCACCAAGCCGAAGAAGACGCTTTTGCCAAGGCTGCAACGGACACGTTGAACGCTCTCGTAGCGCAGTCCAAGCTTGGTTTCATTGTCGTCGCTACGCCGCATGTACTCGGTGTGATGCGCAAACAATATACGGCCAATGTGCGCACGCATCTGCTGGGCGAAATCGACAAGGATTACGCTTCGCGATCTGCAACTGACATAGCGGTTCTGCTGCGCGATCACGAAGCGTGAAACCCGATTTTGATCCTTGGCAGGCCATTACCGCAGCGCAAACAAGCCGGCGTAACTTTTTGGTGCACACATCCGCAGCGGTGGCGACATTACCGCTCGCCGCATGTTCTTCAAATGATATGACCGAATATGATGCAGCCGCAGCCGCATTACGCGCGCCAATGGCGGCGAACCCAGGGTTTGCAGAGCTCGTTCGTTTTGCCACGCTTGCGCCCAATGGACACAATACCCAGCCATGGCGCTTCGCTGCACTGCCTGCTGGAGCGCGCATACTGCCTGACCTTGCGCGACGGACACCAGTAGTAGATCCAGACGATCACCATCTGTTTATCAGCCTCGGCTGTGCCACCGAAAACTTCCTTATTGCCAGCGCGGCGCAGGGCCGGCCCGGCGCAGCAGCCTTTGTTGGGAGCGATGCCGGACATGTTGACATAGATTTGGCCGATGGACGACCGCAAGCCAGTTCGCTCTATCAAGCCATCACCAAACGCCAATCGACGCGTTCGATTTATGATGGTCAGGCGGTATCGACTGAAAAACTTAATCTGCTTGAGACGGCTGCGCGCACCGAGGGCGTAACGATGCTCATACTTACTGGTCGCACGAAGCTTGATGCCATTCTCGATTTTGTCGTGCGCGGCAATGACACCCAAATGGATAATCCGCATTTTGTCGATGAACTGCGTAACTGGATCCGGTTCAATCCCGCACAGGCCCTGTCCTTGCGCGATGGATTGTTCAGCAAATGCTCGGGTAACGCCGCAATCCCGAGTTGGATCGGAGAGCGGTTCTTCGGGATGGTTTTCACCAAAGCTGCAGAAGACAAGAAATATACCGCCCAGATGCATTCATCGGCGGGTGTCGCGATTTTCATCGGAGATAAAGCGGACAAGGATCATTGGGTTCGCGTCGGCCGCAGTTTTCAGCGCTTTGCCCTTCAGGCAACGGCGTTGGGGATCCGGCACGCGATGGTCAATCAGCCAGTGGAGGTACCAAATGTCCGCAGCGAATTCGCGCGCTGGCTTGAGATCGGCAATCAACGGCCCGATCTGGTTGTCCGGTTCGGATATGCACCACCTATGCCGATGTCGATGCGGCGGCCGAGCGCCGCTGTCATCATCAAGGCATGAGTACAGCCTTCTACTGACGGATAACGCTGCTCTAGAATTCGCTTTTTACAGACGAATGCACCATGCTGGAAAACCGCTGGTCCCCAAGCTTGCCTTACAAGCTCAAGGGTCAGCGGCTTAACCTGTTTCATAGCTAATCACGCACAGTTCAGGCCAGCAGTGACGCCTAATTTTGCATTGGATCAGATTATGCGGGGGTCAGCGCGATGTGAACGCCGCTCAGATCCAGATTGATCGATACGCCCTTTTCCTTGGCGCGAAATTCAATGACCACGCCTTTCTCGTTCCGAAGTGATGCGCTTCCCTCGCCAAGAGGTCCTATCGAACCACCGCCGCCTGCAGCGGCATAAGTGCCACCAAAATCTGCTGCGGTTTTTAAATGGTAGACGGTGCCGGTTCCCGAAATTTTGCTCACGCCCACGCCGATAGCGCTAAGCCCGTCTACTCTGAATGGATAGGTCTTGCCCTTGAAAGTCAAAACACCCTTACCCCAGGTGAAGCCCACGCCAACGGCTACTGTCTCGCCCGTAAACGAGGCGGTTGCGCTCGGCACATCCTTGGCAGCAACAGATTTGGCAACAACGGGTGCGCTTCCGACTGTGGCAGCGAATGCGAGCAATGTGATCATCTTCGAAACGTGCATGATAAGTCTCCTTTGAAACCATAGAATGGCAGGAGCAGCTGCTTCGATGGTAGCCTCGGAATCTACCCAATAGATGTGGTTCAGCGTTGACCGGATTCACGGTCTAGGTGTTTTCCGTCCCTACCGGTTATCTCGCAAATCGCGATAGAGTTGCTGTTCTATTCCGCGCCAAAAAGGACCCCGACATGTCATCTTCATACACTGCCATTGCCGTATTCGACGAACATCCACGGGCCGAAGCTGCAATAGCACAGCTGGGCAAAGCCGGGTTTGAAATGAAAAATCTCAGCATTGTCGGAAAGGGCTATCATACCGATGAGAAAGTTGTCGGCTTCTACAGCAACGGCGACCGCATCAAACTCTGGGGTAAGCAAGGCGCTTTCTGGGGCGGTCTATGGGGTTTGTTTTTTGGCGGTCTGTTCATCGTCATTCCGGTTGTCGGCCAAATTGTGGTTCTCGGCACCCTTGCAGCAGCCGTGCTCGCCGCCATTGAGGGCGCCGTTGTCGTAGGCGGAGTGAGCGCGCTTGCTGCAGCACTATATGGCCTTGGTATCAAGAAGGACAGCGTGATCCAATATGAGGTCGATATCACGGCGGACAATTTTTTGGTGATGGCGCATGGCAGCGAAGCCGAAATAAATCGCGCAAAGGATATTTTGGACAGAACGAACCCGACGCGCGTGGACATTTATTCGGATGCAGAAATGCGCGAACCCGCGCTAGCAGAATGACTTCAGCTTCTAACATCGCGCCTAAAAAGCCCACAGTTGTTGCCATTGCACCTGAAATTCTAACGACGAGGACAGGTTTCCGCTTTTCCGTCCGCCCGGCAGTGCCTTTGGACGAAGAAGCACTTGGCGCATTTTTTAGCCATGTCACGCCTGATGACCTTCGATTCCGTTTCCTAAGCGGCATCAGGACTGTGGGCCATGACAGGCTTGTTGCGATGACCGACATTGATCACCGCCAGACCGAGAATTTTCTGGCATTTATCGATGACGAGGCAGAGATCATTGCGACCGCGATGCTCGCCTGCGACGCCGAAATGAAAACAGGCGAAGTCGCGATCGTCATTCGGCCCGAGTATAAGGGCAAAGGTGTCAGTTGGGACTTGCTTCACCACGTGACCGCATATGCAAAGGCCAAAGGGCTGACCACTATCCAGTCGATCGAGGATCGCAGCAGCCATGCAGCGATCGATATGGAGCGCGAGATGGGGTTTGTTGCATCATCCTATCCGGGAGATTCAACGCTCGTGCTGGTGCAAAAAAATCTGGCAATGCCCTGATGCCGGTGCGCGATAGCCTAAAGGCGCTGACGACAACGATCATTCCCATATTCGTCGCAGCAGGCACCGTAGGAACATTTATCGCGCGCCGGCGCTTTCGCGGGACGCTTGATGCGCTTGAGCGCCATCTAGAAGATACCCAAATCGGCCCCGGCCCACGAACTGATCTTCTGCCACAGATCATCGCGCTTGCGGCACGGTTAGGTGCCAGAAGCGATCGTCCAACCCGAACAATCGATTTGCGTCAGACTGGCACGATGTGGTTCAAACCCGGCGGGCGGCCACGTGCATTCAAAGCCCGGCAAAAAATTGGAACCATGGTATCCGGCTTTGTCTGGCGTGCCGATATTGGTCCGTCAGGGTCAATGAAAGTCGTCGACTCATTTGTAGCAGGTCGCGGATATCTCGAGGCCCGCCTTTTTGGAGCCCTTGGGGTTGCCAGAGTCGATGGAACGACTGCCATTAATGAGGGCGAAGCATTGCGCTACCTCGCCGAGCTGCCATTAAATCCCGACGCCATTTTGTTCGACCACACGCTTGAGTGGTCTGCGGATGGCACTGACACGATCAAGGTTGCAAAAGGGTGCGGCGCTTCGCGAGCGGAGATATCGTTCCAGCTTAACGATGCAGGACTGATTTCGACCATGCGGGCCGCATCGCGGTCTTTTGATGCAAGCGGTAAACGCTATCCTTGGCATGGCCGGTTCTGGGATTATCAGGAGCGCAGCGGACGGCTCGTCCCGATGCAGGCTAATGTGGCTTGGGTCATTGATGGGAAAGATTTCATCTATTGGCGCGGAACAATGACCCGATGGGTTGCCCGTACCACGTCCATGGCGTGTGCGTAGATTCCGACTCTTCCGATAGAGCTACGCATGAGAGCATAATGCAAGAACTCCCCCACCCCACGAGGAAAATATCATGTCACATGACGACCAACTGCAAAAAGCTGTTCTGGCAGAACTGAATTGGGAACCCAGAGTTACCGCCTCTCACATTGGCGTTGCCGCCGATAACGGCACCGTCACATTGACGGGGACGGTCGCAAGTTACGGCGAAAAGCATGCCGCTGAAATGGCGGCTGGCCGTGTCAAAGGCGTCAAAGCAATTGCCGAGGAAATCGACGTCAAGCTGCCCTTCGAAATCAAGCGGTCGGATACCGATATCGCCACCGCGGCTATCAACCGCCTCGCGTGGGACACGACCACGCCTGGCGATGCCATTAAGGTCAAGGTAGAGAAAGGCTGGGTCACACTGACTGGCGAAGTAGAATGGCATTTCCAGAAGGAAGCAGCCGAACGCGAAGTCCGTCACCTGACTGGTGTGGTCGGTTTATCCAACCAGATCACGATCAAAGCACGCGTTGATACCGCCCATCTGCAGGACGATATCCAGCACGCGCTCCACCGTTCGGTCTTCTTCCAACCGGAACGCGTTCATGTCAGCGCATCGGATGGCCGCGTAAAGCTGACTGGAACTGTTGATTCCTGGATGGAACGACAAAGAGCGGGCTCTACTGCCTGGGCAGCACATGGTGCGACGTCGGTTGAAAACGACCTGATCGTCGCCTGAACCGTTACGTCCGGCACCGCTGCTTCCACCCCTCGGATCCCCATGCAGCGTGCCGGACGTATTCAACTCCAATGAAGAGGAAATTTTCATGACAAGTTCAATGTCGAAATTCACCAAGCGGATGCAGCATAAATTGCATGAGGTTGAACAGCGCCTTGACGCACTGAAGGTCGCAACTGAAAAACAGGCGGAGCATGCCGCCAAAACCATCCGCAAGCATGTCGATAACCTCGAAGACGAAGCACACAAGGCAAATGGCAAGCTGAGCGAGGCCAATGCCGAAATCGCTGCTTGGGTTGAAGATAGCAAGGAAACGGTGGCTGGTTGGAAGACCAAACTAGACACCAAAATGTTGCAGGCGCGCGCAGACCGTTCAGAACGCTATGCCGAAGCTGCGATGGTTGTGGCGCTATCGGGCGTCGATCAGGCGGAAAAAGCGATGCTGTCCGCAAGCGTCGCGCGGCATGAAGCCGAGCATCCACAAACGACTTAGGCACGCAGTCGCCGATGCCAACAAATATCGCACTTCAGGGGATCAAGACGGTGCATACGCTCGTCTGGATCTTCTTTGTGCTGTGCATTTTCGCCATTCCGGTCATGTCATGGCGTGGCGATGATGGCTTGGCCGCCTTGTTCGTTGGGATAGTGGCGATCGAAGTGGCAATTTTGGCCTTGAACCAATGGCATTGCCCGATGACGCCACTTGCTGCGCGCTTTACCGAGAGTAGAGCGCCTAATTTTGACATCTACCTCCCCTCATGGCTTGCGCGCTATAACAAGCAGATTTTTGGCTCCATATATGCAGCTGGTGCTGTTTTCGCGTTTGCCATGTGGCTGTTTCGGGTCACGGATGTGGGCCGTGTCGTGCATTAGTGAGCATAACTATCTTGCGCTGTTTGCCATCGCTTCTTCGATCGCGCGCACCAGATCGGGAATGAAAAATGGCTTTTCGAGAATTGTCGCGTCGGGGGCCATCTGCTGCACTCTGCGCTTGTCTCCGGTTACAAAGATATGGGGCATAGCCCGTTGCTTGAGGATGGTTTCCATTGCAGTAACGCCGCTTCCATCGCGCAGTCCGGCATCGACAATCATCAGGTTGGGTCCGCTTGCAAGCGCGATTGCGACTGCCTCGGATTCGGTTGCCACAATATCGCACACCAGATGGCCCAGAGATTCGACGACGTCCTTAAGCAACATCGCAATGATGGGTTCGTTCTCGACAATCAAAACACGCACAATCTTCTTCAACCCGCTATTCCCCTTCCCGCATGACAATGCCTGAACCCGATAGATGCATTATTCAGCGCAGTGCAGAATCGGAAATCACCTATGACGGGATAAGATGACAAAAGCAGCCAAAGCTGTTAACGTCCTCTTCTCTGTCGGAGTCGTGGCAGCCCCGTTTGGGAAGGCTTGCCGAATGTCGGAAAAAGAGCTTGTTTCTTCTGCGCCCATTGTGACCAGTCCCGCGATGTTGGCGCGTGGGCCGCCTAAGCATCTCGCTGATTTTCCAATTGTTGGTATTGGCGCATCAGCCGGCGGTCTTGAGGCCCTAACCAAACTGATTAAAGCGATACCAGGCGACGCAGGCATGGGTTATATTGTCGTCCAACATCTAGACCCAACGCATGAAAGCCTGATGGGCCAATTGCTCGCCGAGCACACCGAAATGCCTGTTTTGCAAGCCGCCGACGGCATGATCGTGGAACGCGATCACATCTACGTCATCCCGGCCGGTGTCTATCTGTCGATTGCGGCAGGGGCGTTGCAACTTTTCAAGCCCTCCGCACCGCACGGTGCCCGAATGCCTGTTGATTTCCTGTTTGAATCGATGGCGAACGAACTGGGTAGCCTCGCCTTTGCTATCATTCTCTCGGGCACGGGATATGACGGGACGCAGGGCATCAACGCGGTTCATGGCAAGGGCGGCTTTGTCCTCGTTCAGGACCCCGCAGAAGCAGACTATGACGGCATGCCGCAAAGTGCGGTCGCAAGCGGTTTTGCCGATGCTGTATTGCCCGTCGCAACTATGTCAGCAGCCTTGTTGACGCATGCCAACGCTTTGAGTTCCGAGCCAGAGCGTCTGCCTGCACCAGCCTCCGGCGATATTTTGCCAAGAATTATCGATTATCTGCGCCAGAACACGGCACATAATTTCGCGCTCTACAAAATGGGCACGCTCCAAAGACGGATAGAACGGCGGATGGCGCTAGCATCGATACCGACAACCGAGATGGAGCGGTATTTGAAGGTGATCCAGCATGACCCCGTTGAGCTGAATTTGCTTGCCACCGACCTTTTGATCAACGTCACCAGTTTTTTCCGCGACCCGGGTGTTTTTGAACTGCTTGGAACGACGATCGTACCGGATATCGTGCGATTACACAGCGCAGACACGCCGCTGCGTATCTGGGTTGCGGGGTGTAGTTCGGGTGAAGAGGCGTATTCGCTGGCGATAGTTTTTTCCGAAGCAATCGCATTCGCGAAGCGCGATATCAAACTTTCCGTTTTTGCCTCTGACGTGGATCCGGATGCAGTGGCAACGGCGCGCGAAGGACATTATCCAGACACCATAGCTTCGGATATTTCACCCGAACGACTGGCGCGGTTTTTCGTCAAGCAGGAGCACGGATATGCCGTTGGCCCCGAACTGCGATCCGCCATCGTTTTTACCATTCAAGATATGCTGGCCGACCCGCCCTTCTCGAAGCTCGATTTCATATCATGCCGAAATGTACTGATCTACTTGGGACCCGAAGCGCAAGCCAAGGTGATTGCACTGTTCCATTTCGCCCTGCAAAAAGATGGCATACTCTTTCTAGGTACATCAGAAACGGTTGGCCATGTTGAAGGCCAGTTCAAACCCATTGCAAAATCCGAACGGATTTATCGTCGCATGGGCAAGAACCGCGCCGCAGCGCTGCTGTTCTCGGGCAATACGCGTGACGGCGTACGTATGCCTGCGCGGAAGAAAACCGCTTCGAATATAGAACCGGAGCCGGCCCTTGCCGACCTTTGCCGGCGCGTCGTTCTGGACAACCTTGCGCCCGCAGCGGTGATCATCAATCGAGCCCATGAATGCCTATACTCAATGGGTCCGACCGAACGCTATCTGCGTATAGCGCCCGGCTATACCACGCATGACGTGTTGGCGATGGCAAAGCCCGGGTTGCGCAACAAGCTGCGCGCTGCAATTGGAAAAGTCACAAGCGAGACGCCTCATCTGGTTACAGCGGGAGGCCAAGCGCAGTATGACGGCCGGGCCGTTCCATTCGATCTCGATATCCGCCTGATTGTGCACCAGACCGAAGAATTGATATTGGTCAGCTTTGTCGATCGGCATGGTCGGACGAACGGGCTAAGCGCACAGGCAGCCGAGCAGGATGAGGACCTCGTCGCCGCTCTTCAGCACGAACTAGAGACCACACGGACCGATTTGTCGGCCGCGATGCATGATCTCGAACTGTCCGAAGAAGAACATCGCGCCGTCAACGAAGAGGCACTGTCGGTCAATGAGGAGTATCAGTCGGCGAATGAGGAATTGTTGACGTCCAAGGAAGAGCTGCAGTCGCTCAATGAGGAGCTGACCGCGCTCAATGGCCAGCTTCAGGAAACACTTGAACGTCAGCGCACGACGTCGAACGATTTGCAGAACGTGCTCTACAGCACGAAAGTCGCCACGTTATTTCTCGACGTTGATCTCAAAATCCGGTTTTTTACCCCTGAAACCAAAAAGCTGTTCAACCTGATACCCGGGGATGTCGGGCGGCCGTTGGCGGACCTGCGCGCACTATCGGTTGATCCTATGCTGGCGCAGGACGCGCAAGCGGTGCTGGCCGACGGCATGGCGCATGACTGCGAGGTCGAGGTTCCCGGTGACAGCTGGTTCATGCGTCACATTTTGCCCTACCGCACCGACGCGGATGGTGTTGAAGGGGTGGTCATCACCTTCACCGACATTACCGAAAAAAAGATCTCGCGCGCCGCTCTTGAAGCCGCCAAGCGCGATGCCGAGCAAGCCAACCTTGCCAAATCGCGCTTCCTCGCAGCGGCTAGCCATGACTTGCGACAACCCCTTCAGTCACTGGCTCTTTTGCAGGGATTGCTGGCAGCGAAGGTGAAAGATCCCGGCGCACAAGACTTGCTGGGGCGACTTGAGCAAACGCTCACGACGATGTCGGGGATGCTCAACACCATGCTCGACATCAATCAGATCGAAGCAGGAGTGGTCCGAGCCGAACCAGTCGATTTCGTGGTCGGCGACCTTGTTGAGCGGGTGCGCAACGAGTTCACCGAACAGGCGCACGCGCAAAAGCTGGATCTCCGGTTTGTGCGCAGCAGCTGCATTATCCATAGCGATCCGCTTATGATCGAACAGATGTTGCGCAACCTTGTTTCCAATGCCCTCAAATACACCAAACGTGGTAAAATACTGCTCGGCTGCCGACAGCATGACGATGTTTTGCGGATCGAAGTCTGGGACACCGGCGTCGGGATCGCTGCGTCGCAACTCGATGCGATCTTCGAAGAATATCACCAGATCGACAATGCAGCCCGCGAACGAAGTCTGGGGTTGGGCCTTGGCCTGTCCATTGTGCAACGCCTTGGCGCTTTGCTTGGGCATAAAGTGGGCGTCCGTTCGCTGCCCAGCCGGGGATCTGTCTTTTCGATTGATGTGGCCCTGAAAGACCCCAAAGCGAAGTTCACGGCGCCAAAAGTAGTCGCAGAGATTGAGGCTCCCCACACTCCAGCGCCCGTTGCCGGAGCCCAAACCATTCTGATCGTCGACGATGATCCTGATCTCCGCGATCTGCTCGACCAATTGCTCAAAGATGCAGGCTATCGCACAACGGTGACCGGAGATTCCCATAGCGCTTTGGAAATGATCGCGGCCAAAACAATCCAGCCCGATTTGGTGCTGGCAGACTATAATTTGCCCGGCGCATTAAATGGCCTTCAACTGGCCGAGCGGATCCGCAACACAATGGGCAAGGGTTTTCCAGTTGTCATCCTGACTGGCGATATCTCGACGACCACATTGCGCGCCGTTGCGGCTGACAATTGCGTGCAATTGAACAAGCCGGTGAAACGCGAGGCGCTATTAAAGGCAATCAACCAGCTACTCGCGCAGGAACCTGCCGTGGACAAACACCAAACCGACGGAGCCGCGACGATCTATATCGTCGACGATGATAGCGAGGTGCGTCACTCCTTGCGCGAACTGCTTGAAGCCGATGGCAGAACGGTAGAAGATTTCGGCGACTGCGAGGCCTTTCTTGCCGCCTACCGCCCCGGCGGTGAAGCGTGTCTGCTGATAGATGCATATCTCCCGGGCATCGACGGGATTGAACTGCTCCGTCAGTTGAAGTCTGCAGGATATCATTTGCCGGCGATCATGATTACCGGCAGCAGCGCAGTACCCATGGCCGTTGAGGCCATGAAAGTGGGTGCGATCGATTTTATCGAAAAGCCCGTTCGCTGGAAGGACCTCCTCGCCAGCATCGACCGTGCGCTGGAACTGTCGCGCGATGAGGCAAAGCTGCTCGATTGGCAGGCCGACGCCAAATTGCATCTTAAGGGACTGACTAAGCGTCAGCATCAGGTCATGGAGATGGTGCTGGCTGGCCATCCCAGCAAAAATATTGCGGCTGACCTGGGCATCAGTCAACGCACCGTCGAAAACCACCGGGCGTCGATCATGAAAAAAACCGGAACCAAATCGCTTCCGGCGCTGGCTCGCCTTGCCTTGGCTGCAACCGGTGCGGTTGCGGAGAAATAATTGCAATTGTGTCTATCGCGTCACCCGTGCTCGTCGGATTCATGGTGCGGTTGGACTGACCAAGCCGCGGGCTCATCGTCCCCGTCGCTTTCGGCTAATGACTGCGTTGCCTGAACTTTTTGGGGCTTGTGATGCGCAGGCGCGTAGATCGTGTATATTTGCATGGGGCTAGAGCCAGTGTTGGAAATGTTGTGCCAAGTTCCCGCTGGTACAAGGACGCACCAACCGTCTGAAACGTCCTTAGAAAAAGTGAGATCATCCTTAGCTGCGCCCATCTGCACTCGGCCCTTGCCCTTCTCAAGGCGCAGAAACTGATCGGTTTCAGGGTGGGCCTCAAGGCCTATATCGCCGCCGACCGGAATCGACATCAGTGTCACCTGCAGATACCGTCCGCTCCATGCAACCGCGCGATAGTTGCTATTGTCTTCAGTGGCGCGTTCAATGTTAAACGATTGCGGCTGTGGGCCAATATCTAAGATTCTGGCGAAGCTGGGGTCCATGTTTCATTTCCTCAAGACGGCGTTTGAACGATGCTCGAGTGCCATGTTGGCAAAAAGCTGTCGTGCGCAGAAAAGCTATCCTGCTTCGCCAAGGAACCTGCAAGGTTCGGAAACTACCCAAGTAACAGTTCGCTGGACTGCCTGGCGATGGCGGTCAGTTTACGTACCGCGGCCTGCCAATTGGCAAAGCTTGGCGTCTGAATAGCCGCTGGTTGTGGCGCATCGGCAAATAGATTGCGTGCTCAACGAACGGCAACTCATTCAAATTTCTGAAAAAAGCCGGACAGTCCAACAAGTCAGCCATATACATCTTGCTGATGCAATGTCCGCTTATGGGGCAGCCAACCGGCTGCTGAGAATGTCTGCAACTGGTCGCAAAGCCGAATGTCATTAAATGGGCCGGGAGCGGACTGTCAGGATTTAAGCTTTTCGCAGCGCAAAGTTGCCGTTGAATCTATTCCTTAGCACCGGCCTTGTATGTGCCGGAAGGTAACCATCCTGCTAAAGCTAAAACGAAGGTAGTTAAATTCAACTGCCGTGCCAGTTTTCTGATTTGGCAGATTCGCAGCGGTTTGCGTCTTGGGCGGTGTTGTTGAAATTTCACCGATTTTCCGTTCGGTGAAATTTCAAAGCTGTCGGCTTGCACTCACTAACATTATGCTTATCATGCTCAAATAAGAAGAAAATTGACACTGACAGCCGAAAGATAACTGCAGTGTGTGGGGTGTAACTGGGGGGATTTCTGATGAACGATTCATTTCGCGCGGCTCAGCTTGGGCGGTTCTTGCTTGCGAGTTCGGCTCTATCGGTTGCGCTGGCAACGGCGCAGGTGTCTGCTGCTCAGACAATGTCTGCGCCAGTCTTAGAGGACGCTGATGGAACTGAAATTGTTGTTACGGCGCAAAAGCGCGAGCAGAAGTTGCAAGATGTAGGCATTGCGATTTCGGTGTTGAGCAAGGACGACCTTGATAACCGTAATATTACAAACGCGACGGACGTTGTTTCGGCGATCCCGAACCTGAAATATAATGCTTATTCCTCGTCGCAGGTTGTCTTCAATATGCGCGGCGTGTCGCAGAATGACTATGGGGACCAGCAAGAGCCGCCAGTTGCCGTCTATCAGGATGATTCCTACGCCAGTTCGATCACAACGGCGAGTTTCCCGATCTTCGATCTGGCACGGGTGGAAGCTTTGCGTGGTCCACAAGGGACCCTTTTCGGGCGGAACGCCACAGGCGGCGCCGTACAATTTATTTCCAGCCAACCGACTGACTTCTTGGACGGCTATGTCCGCTTAACTTATGGTCGTTATAACCAGACCCAGGTTGAAGGGGCCATATCGGGACCGTTGAGCGATGTATTGAGTGCTCGCGTTTCCGGCATTTTTGATCGAGACGATGGTTATATGCAGAACATCACTCCGGGAGAGAAGGACCGGGGGGCGAACAACCACTGGGCTTTGCGGGGTATCTTCGACTATCATCCCAGCTCTGCATTTAAGGCGAAGCTGACGTTGCGTTATTCGCAGGCGGACAAGGAACGTCAGGCCGGGGTATATAATTATGGCCCTGCCTGCCCCAATGCACAGTTTCAGGGCGAGTTCCTCGCGCCGGCCGCGACATGTTCTTATTGGGGTGTGACCGGGACAGCCGGCAATGGCTATTTCAATCCGGAAATCGCAGCGTCGCAAGGCGGAAGCCCATGGAAGACGGCTGGTACGGGCGATGCCTATGTCGACCGAAAGCTGTTTGGCAGTACGCTTCGGATTGACGCTGAAGTTGGCGGCTTCGATGTGACCTCGATTTCCGATTATCAGCACGTCGACAAATTCTACATCGAAAGCGGCAATGGTCCGCCCGAAATCCCATATGTTGAAAATGTCACGCCGGCAGCAACTGCGCCATGCCCCGCGCCAAACACGTCGCTTACATGCTACGGGTCGGGCACGGTGTTTTTCCAAGACGCGAACGTGAACCAATATTCTCAGGAATTGAGGCTTTCCAAGACATCGGACCGCAATTTCCTAACGGTCGGCGCCTTTGGTATGGTTATCGATGGGAAGTACAAGGCGAAGTATGCAACGCCGTTCGCCGGCTATGATCCCAGTGTGAATTTCACGCAGAAGACGACGTCTTATGCCATCTTTGCCCAGAATGAATATGAAGTTAGTGATCAGCTTAAGCTGATTGGTGGCTTGCGCTATTGGCATGATCACAAGGTTGGGAATTACGCAGCGGTTCACACTTTACCGCTCTATGCGCTTTCGCTTCGTTTTGGACCCAATGGCATATCCTACACGGACCTAACGGGAACCAACACGCCCGGGACATGGACCTATGGAGCCGGCACATCTGGCGTGACCATTACGCCGGATGCCGCCTCGCCCAATTTCAGCGGCGTCACCGCGCGTGCAGAGGTTGATTATAAGCCTAGCGACAATGTTTTAGTTTACGCAAGCTATAACCGTGGCTCAAAATCGGGCGGATTCACTTTTTCGACTGGAACACCGTTCCCGTCACAGCTGGTCGATACGCTGAACAATCTGGCTTATCAGCCGGAGACATTGAACGATTATGAAGTTGGTCTAAAAACCACGCTGGCGCGAGGAACGACGTTCAATGTCGCCGCTTTCTATTACGACTATAAAAACTATCAGGCCTTTGTGCAGGTCGGGTTTACGCAGGTTGTCCGCAACCTTCCCGCCACCGTCAAAGGCATTGAAGCGGACTTCACTACGCGGCCTGCCCCGGGGTTAACCCTTCAACTCGCTGGCGCCTTGCAAGACAGCGAAGTTAAGAATGTACTGCTGCCGGATGGCGTTACGGTTGTGGCGCACGAGCTTCCGCAAGCGCCAAAGCTCTCAGGCAGTGCCATGGCACGTTATGAATTCGCGCTGGCAGGAGGTACGGCTTCGGTGCAGGCAGATGCGATCTTCCAGAGCAAGATGTGCTTCACGGTCATGTGTGCGCCCGTGGAACGGGAAGGCGGCTATGGCGTTGCCAACGGCCGCCTTGGCTTCACCACAGCTGATGAAAAGGTCGACGTAGCCGTATTCGTGAACAACCTCTTTAACCGTGCCTATCGCGTCTATGCTTTCGATGGTTCGCTATATTGGGGGGATACGTTGGGCGTCTATGCCAAGCCACGCACCTGGGGGCTTACGGTTCGTTATAACTTCGGCAATTGATGCGCTGAGCGCAGGAAAACATTGGGCCAACCTCTGATCTATTTTCAGCGGTTGGTCCCGCATTCTCGGGGGGAGTAGACCGGTGGCGAGCACGGCGGCGGTAGGGAGCACAGGACAGGCAGGAAGCCCAATGCAGTTGCAACGCCAACTTGATTGGAAGGATGCTTTCTGGGCGTCGAGCGGGGTGCCCGCTGGCGTTCTCCTGACCATGGGTGGCATCGCCACAATGATCGGTCAACCCAGTTGGGTGATCTGGATCGCTTCCATCCTGATGGGGTTTATGCAGTGCTTCGTCTATGCGGAAATTGCCGGGCTTTATCCAAATAAGTCTGGCGGGGCATCGGTCTACGGGGCTGCAGGATGGCTTCCTTATGGCAAGTTCATTGCACCGATTTCCGTATGGTGCAATTGGCTTGCATGGTCGCCTGTGTTGGCACTCGGGACAAGTCTTGGCGCAGGCTATGTCATGGCCAGCCTATTTCCTGCCGAGGCTGCGATTCGCCAATGGCAGCTTGACCTCCTCCCGCTCAATTTCGTGCGGGAGGGGCTACATCTTAGAATCAATCTCGTTTCTATCATCGCGACAGGGTTCTTGCTGCTGACTTTTGCGCTTCAGCATCATGGTGCTGCACGCGCGGCGCATTTCCAAAAAATTCTTGGTATCGCCTGCATGTTGCCGCTGTTGCTTGTCGGCATAATCCCCCTAATTACCGGAGATCTACCAACCGAGAATCTGTTCCCAATCTTGCCGATGGTGCGCGATGCCGCCGGGGATATCGGTTTTGGAACATGGAATGCGGCAGGGCTCACGCTTCTGGCAGGCGCTATGTTCGGGGCGGGCTGGTCAACCTATGGGTTTGAAACAGCGGTCTGCTACACGCGTGAATTCCGTGATCCGGCAAAGGACACCGCCCGCGCGATTTTTGCATCGGGACTTTTGTGCATGGCTATTTTCACGCTCGTGCCGCTCGTCTTTCAGGCATCGCTGGGGCTGGAGGGCATGCTTGATCCGACGATTTACGATGGATCGGGTGTTGCAAATGCGCTTGCCAAAATTTTGGGCGGAGGCGCTGTTGTTGGCAACCTACTGATCGTGATGCTGGTCCTCGCGCTATTGTTGATTGTGATGACATCGATGATGGGCTCTTCACGCACCTTGTATCAGGCATCGGTGGATGGCTGGTTTCCGCGTTACCTTTCCCGAGTCAATGCCCACGGCGCGCCGACCGCTGCGATGTGGACAGACTTGGTATTTAACATCGTGCTCCTGCTTGCATCCGATTATTTCGCGGTGCTGATGATTTCAAACGTCTGCTATTTTGTATTCAATTTCCTAAACCTTCAGTCTGGATGGATTCACCGAATTGACCGGAATGACTGGAACCGGCCGTATCGCTGCCCGACTTGGTTGCTCGCGACAGGGGCTGTCCTTGGTTTTGTGAATATGGTTTGGATGGGCGCTGGCGCAAATGTGTGGGGCGATGGGACACTGCGCAACGGCCTCTTGGCCGTTTTGCTGATCATCCCGGTTTTCGCATTCCGTCATTATATTCAGGACAAAGGGCAATTTCCGACGTCAACAGCGATCGACAATCTGGCTTTAGACGAACCAATTGTGCAACCGAAAGCCGGCTTCCTGCCGTATCTTGCCCTGATTGCAGCTGCGGCGACCGTTGGGCTAGCTGCTTATCTCGCGGAGTGAGAAAGTTGTCGTTCCGTTGAAGCGGCTTGGGTCATCCACTTCTTATACGCGCCCAACATGCAAATGCCTGCCGACAGTGTAACGGAAGGGCATGATGGTGCCATCATAGGTTGGGCAGTCAAAAAAGCCCTCGATAGGTGGTGTCCAACCCTTATTAAAACAACGCTTTGCGCATGACACAGAATCCATAAACATACGGTTTTTTTGTCGGCCTACGGAGCGCCCGCTTGGTAAGTGAACCATTCGAACAGGCTCTTTGCAACCAGCTGCCAAATCTATTCTGGGTATCCGGCCATCTGGCTATCGCATGACCACAACTGGGCCGGGAGCGGACTTTCCGGCTTGATAGGTCGATATGGGCAAAGCAGACGTTCGGCCGGAGGAACTTGAAGGCAGTTATGGCTAACAATGCTACTGTTTCCAGTGAAGCGGCGGTGATGTTTTAGCCGCGGTGCATTGATGGAAAAACCTACTAAAAATCAAGTACCTCCGCGACTGTTTGCCCACGCCGACGCCGCGCGCTTACATCACCGGGCTGCCTGCCCGATGCGCCAGCGAAGACGAGGTCAACGCTGTTGCTGGCATCGCCACTGTCGCGGGCTATTCTACCTTAGAGGCTCGGGGTCAGTGTAAAGCGGCCTAGGTCGATGCCCCCCTCAGTCTCAATCCACGCACATCTGGAACAAATCCCTCCGTAAGCTGTTCTCTGCTTACTATCTCCCATTAGGTATCGAGGGGCTTGATGCGCGCCTTTCAGCCTCACCGGACGCTTCCCGGACGGCCTGCCCCTTTGTGGGTCGGTGGGTTTATTGTCGAGGACAGAAACTCATGCGTGAACAGTCACTTCGATATGCAGGCCTTGCGTACCTAGCTCGTGAAAGAAAATTGCTGGCCAACTGCAGGTCGATCTTCCTAGCAGCGAGCCTCAGCGTGCTGGCAACGGGCTGCAACAAGTCACCGGAGACGACCGATGGCTCGGGCACGATATCGAATGATGCTGAGCCGCAAATGAAGCCCTCAAGCGATCCACTGATCCTACGGGCTCGCGAGGCGTTCAAGCCTATTCCGATCAAGGCACCGGAGTTGCCCGGTAACCCGGCAACCGTCGACAAGATTTCGCTGGGAGCGATGCTCTATTTCGATCCAAGAATTTCGGCGACGCATTCCATCAGTTGTGCATCCTGCCACAATGTTGGATTGGGTGGGGCCGACAATTCTCCTACTTCTGTGGGATTCCATGGAACGCGCGGTGGCCGTAATTCGCCGACCGTGTTCAATTCAGTCTTCAATTTTGCGCAATTCTGGGACGGCCGGGCCAAGGACCTTGAAGAGCAAGCGGGCGGGCCAATGGTCAACCCTGTAGAAATGGCATCGCCCAAGCAACATATTGCCGCGCAGTTGACGGCGCTACCCCAGTATCGCACGGCATTCGCGCGGGCATTCCCGGGCGACGCCAACCCCGTCTCGCTGGTCAACACTCAAAAGGCTATTGCCGTTTTCGAGGCGACACTCATCACGCCGAATGCGCCGTTTGATCGCTTCTTACGCGGAGATACGGCGGCTTTCGACGCAAACCAGAAAGCTGGCCTCGCGCTGTTCATCGACAAAGGGTGCTCTGCATGCCATTCCGGAGTCAATCTTGGCGGCACAATGTACGCCAAATTCGGAGTGGTCTCGCCGCCAGACGCCAAATATCGCCCCGTCAGCGACAAGGGTCGCAGTGCCATTACGGGTAATACATCAGACGATTACTTCTACAAGGTGCCCACTCTGCGAAACATTGCGCTCACGGCGCCCTATTTTCATACGGGGTCAGAACAGGACCTGGCGAAGGTCGTCAATATCATGGCAAAGACGCAATTAGGACAATCATTGACGCAGGCAGAGACTGCCCAGATCGTGGCGTTTCTGAATGGGCTAACCGGTGACCAACCCAAAATTGTGCATCCGCTTTTACCGGCGAGTGACGCGACATCCCCACCGCCCGATCAGTAGCAGCTACGATATCGAGCATGAAGGATATCGCAAGGTGGTGATCGCGTGGAATTGCTAAAATGAAACAATGGCCCTTTTCTCGACAACCGTGAAGAAGGCAGAAAATTGGAGAATCAGTATGAGTGCGACCATCATTCACCGACGCTACTCAAACCTGTCCATTGCTCTCCATTGGGCGATGGTGCTGCTGATTGCCGCAGTTTATGCCTGTATGTTGCTACGCGAAAACTATCCTCGGGGTAGCGACCTGCGCGAAGGCTTGAAGACCTGGCATTTCATGCTCGGTCTGTCGGTATTGGCGCTCGTTCTCTTCAGGATCGTTGTTCGCCTATTGAACGGCAATCCGCCTATCACCCCGGAGCCTCCTGCGTGGCAGGCGCTGGTCGCCAAGGTGACGCATTTTGCCCTATACGGATTCATGCTGGCGATGCCGATCGCAGGTTGGGTGATTTTGAGCGCTTCCGGCAAGACCATTCCCTTTTTCGGGCTCGAACTTCCGCCTCTCGTCGGCCAAAGCAAAGGCTTAGCCGAGCAGGTCAAAGAACTGCATGAAACAGTCGCCACGATTGGCTATTTCGTGATCGGCGTGCATGCGCTTGCGGCGCTCTTCCATCACTATATTGCCAAAGATGATACGCTGAAGCGGATGATTCCGAGCCAATACTGAACTAAGAGTTCTGGGCCCGAGCTAAAATTGTCCTGCGCCATTTCCAAGTGAAACACAGAAGCGGAGTATAGGTATCATGAAAGCATTGGTTTACGCAGGTATCGGGAAAATGACCATTGAGGACCGGCCCAAGCCGGAGATCGAATATCCAAGCGATGCAATCGTCAAAATTGTGAAGACGACTATTTGCGGCTCGGACTTGCATATCCTGAAAGGCGATGTTTCGACCTGCGCGCCGGGCCGCATATTGGGCCACGAAGGGATCGGGACGATCGAATCCGTCGGTGCAGGAGTCACCACCTTCAAGGCAGGCGACCGGGTCCTGATCTCGTGCATCACGTCCTGCGGGAAATGTGACTATTGTCGCCGGGGAATGTACTCGCATTGCACGACAGGGGGATGGATCCTCGGCAACGAAATTGACGGCACGCAGGCTGAGTATGTTCGCATCCCCTATGCAGAGACCAGCCTCTATCCGATCCCCCAGGGCGCGGACGAAGAGGCGATGGTGATGCTCAGCGACATATTGCCGACAGGCTTCGAATGTGGCGTGCTCAATGGTAAAGTCGCGCCTGGCTCGGCGGTGGCGATTGTCGGTGCGGGGCCGGTCGGTCTGGCCGCGCTGCTCACTGCTCAGCTCTATTCTCCAGCCGAAATCATCATGATCGACCTCGACGATAATCGCCTGGCAATGGCGCGCACGTTCGGAGCGACTCAGATAATCAACAGTGCTGACGGCAAGGCAGCAGAGAAGGTCAAGACACTCACAGACGGTAACGGCGTCGACACAGCGATCGAGGCAGTAGGCGTTCCCGCAACTTTCGAACTTTGCCAGAAGCTCGTCGGTCCTGGCGGCATCATCGCCAATATCGGCGTTCATGGTCAAAAGGTTGATCTTCACCTTGAAACTCTGTGGTCCCAGAACATAGCAATCACCACCCGGCTCGTCGACACGGTTACAACACCCATGCTCCTGAAAACTGTGCTGACGGGAAAGATTGATGCCACCCGTCTGATCACCCACCGCTTCAAGCTCGATCAGATCCTAGAGGCCTATGACGCATTCATGCACGCTGCGGAAACGAAAGCCCTTAAGGTCATTATAGAAAATGACTGACTCAGCGACCATGAAAATGATGTCGGAACACAACTCGCCCTTTGCTGGAATTCAAGAGATGAGCTTGGGCCTGTAAACCGCAATTTGGCACAACATGGCAGCATCGTTTAACGGGCTCCAATCGAAGCTGGTCCGCTACAACACCGGCGATTTAAACGACCACGCCTGGTGTTCGAAACAAGCCGTTCATTCAGGTTAACCAAAACATCGCTTCAGATAAAAAGGGTCAACTCTAAGCCGTCGCCGATACGAGCCAAGCCTTACCCCGCATCATAACGCCTTGCCCGGCCACATAATGCTTCTGGAACAGATCGACCAAATCCACCTCGGCCGCGGCACGAATTTCATCGCCCTGTTCGTCGAGTGCTCGCCCCACCGCCATTGACGATAGCACAAATGAAACCGCATCCTGCGGTACGACATTCACACCTCCGACCGGTTGAAGCCCATCATAGGGAATAATGCTCGCTCCGGAAAAGCCGCTGCTCGCAAGTATTTCTTTCAAATAGTCGATATCTTCAAATGCGAATGGACCGGGTGTGCGGGGAATTGCCGAGGGTATGTCAACATAGCGGCGGACGACGCCCATCATTTCCATCATCCACAAATTGTCACGAGGTGGACCCCAAACAGCCAGATCAATGCGTGCCCCCGGACGCAACAAGCCGTGCAGATTGGCAAAGGCCTGGTGAGGTTCAGGGAAGAACATGCTGCCGAACCGCGAAAAGAGACGGTCGAAGGGCGCATCGGCGAGTTGGACAGTCGCCGCGTCGGCGCAGATGAAGCGGATATTTTTGACCCCAGCTTCTTTGGCGCGCTGCGTAGACGCGGTCGTCAAATCGGGTGAAATGTCTATACCGAGGACCTCGCCCGAAGGCGCAACCGCCTGTGCAATAGCAATCGTCGTTCCGCCGCCACCACATCCGATATCAAGCACGCGCTCGCCGGGATTAAAATCTGCCTGCTTCAAAAGAACGTCGCCGATCGGGGCGATCATGCCTTCGAACCGCGCAAGATTGGCGAGCCATTTGGCACCCATTTCGCCTGCCCAGTCTTCGCCTTTCAATGCTTCCGGGTTGGGTTGATTGTCTTCTGCCATGTTATGCCTCTCCCTCAACAAATTGTTAGAGCAATACCCAGCGGATAATGCCGCCGACGATCGCCAGTGCCGCCACACTCAGCAACCAAATGCCGAAAAACCAACCCAGTTGTTTCGCGCGCGGCATCAATGATATCCGTCGTGGCCGACTTTGCCGCGGAACACCCAATAAGACCAAGCGGTGTAGGCGACGATAATCGGGACCATGATCGAAGCACCGATAAGCATGAACACCTGGCTACGATATGGCGCCGCCGCTTCCCAGATCGTGACGCGCGCCGGAATAACGTTTGGCCATATCGAAATACCAAGGCCCAGTAAGCACAGGCCGAACAAGGCGAGCGCCCAGAAAAAGGGCTGCGCATCTTTGGTCTGCCGCAGGCAGCGGTAGAAGAAATAGGTCACAGCAATTGTGGCGATTGGCACCAAAGCGGTTGCGAGCACGCCGGGGAAGCTCAGCCAACGCATGTGATATTGCGGCTCAAGCGTCAGTGTGGCGAGGCTGATGGCGCCGATCATCACCAGCAAGCTGATGCCCAGCCTTCCGGCATAGGTGACCGCCTGCCGTTGCAAGCTGCCTTCGGTTTTCCAGTTCAGCCAGCACGCTCCCAACAGCGCATATCCAATGACCAGCCCAAAGCCGGTCAATATACTGAACAGCGAAAGCCATTCCCACCAGCCACCGGCATAAGCGCGGCCTTCAACGGTAATGCCCTGAAGTAATGCGCCCAAAGCAACGCCCTGCGCGAAGGTCGCGATGAACGATCCCGTCGTGAACGCACGGTCCCAAAGCTCGCGATGGTCCGGGTCACGCCAACGGAATTCAAATGCAACGCCGCGAAACACGAGGCCGAGCAGCATCGCGATCATCGGCGCATATAACGCAGGCAGGATAATGGCATAAGCGAGCGGGAAAGCTGCCAGCAAACCGCCGACCCCCATCACCAGCCATGTCTCGTTCCCGTCCCATACGGGCGCGATACTGTTCATCGCGGTATCGCGATCCTTGCCCGCTTTGAAAAAGGGAAACAATATCCCGATGCCTAGGTCAAAGCCATCCATGACAACATAGGCAATGATGGCGAAACCGATGATACCGGCCCAGATGACTGTCAGGTCCATTATACAATCTCCCCGCTACGCGCATCACCTGGAACGCCATCGCCCGACAGCACCTGTGGCGCCGGTGTGATTCCTGCGCTGCGGATTGGTGCATCGCTCGGCGGTGCTTCATGTGCCTCAGGCGGTTTTTTCATCAGCCGGAGCAGATACCAGATGCCCATGCCGAACACCGCGAAGTAAACGACCACAAAGGCAAGGAGCGAGAAAGCCACAGCAGGCGCATCAAGCGGCGATGCGCTGTCCACTGTTCGAAGCACGCCATAAATCGTGAACGGCTGCCTTCCGACTTCGGTTGTCACCCAACCTGCAAGAACAGCGATGAACCCGCTTGGCCCCATGGCAAGGGCGGCGCGGTGCAGCCACGGCCAGTCATAGAGTTTCTTGCGCGCCCGCGCTGCTAGGCTCCACAAACCAATGCCGACCATTGCCATCCCAAGCCCGACCATGATCCGAAAAGACCAGAACACGATGCCCACTGGCGGCTCGTTGGCATCAGGGATCGTATCAAGCCCGTCTAGCGGGGCATTGAGGTCATGCTTGAGAATTAAAGACGAAAGCTTTGGAATTTCGATAGCATAATCAACTGTGCGGTCTTTACTGTTTGGCACACCAAACAATATCAGCGGCGCGCCGTCGGGATGGCTTTGATAATGGCCTTCCATAGCCATGACTTTGGCAGGTTGGTGCTCTAAAGTGTTGATACCGTGGAAGTCGCCCGCAACCACCTGCAGCGGTGCGACAATTGCCGCCATCCACATGGCCATTGAGAACATTTTGCGCGCGCCCGGGTTGGCCTTGTCCTTAAGCAAATGCCACGCGCCGACGCCCCCAACAGCAAATGCAGTGGTCAAATAGGCCGCCAACAATGTGTGTATGAGACGGTATGGGAAACTGGGATTGAAGATGATCGTAAGCCAGCTATCGCCGGGCACAAACTGGCCGTTTGCGGCAATTTCGTAACCGACCGGCGTCTGCATCCAGCTGTTCACCGACAAAATCCAGAAGGCGGAAATGAAGGTGCCCACTGCAACTGCAAGTGTCGCAACGAAATGTAGCTTACGCCCAACCTTGTTGATTCCGAACAGCATGACGCCCAGAAAGCCCGCCTCCAAAAAGAATGCCGTCAAAACTTCATAGGCCATCAAGGGACCAATGACCGGCCCAGCCTTGTCAGAGAACACCGACCAGTTGGTACCGAACTGATAAGACATAACGATGCCCGACACGACACCCATCGCAAAAACGACGGCGAATATCTTGAGCCAATAACGGTAGAGATTGGCATATACGCCTTTACCGGTTTTGAGCCACAGACCTTCCAGCACCGCGAGAAAACTCGCCAGGCCGATCGAAAAAGCAGGAAACAGAAAATGGAAACTGACGGTAAAAGCAAACTGCATGCGGGCAAGAATTATCGCCCATTCCTGTTCAATCATGGCCGTTCTCTGTAGATGCGTTGGAAATATTATTGTGCTGGCGTTGGCTTATTGGCAATCGCATAACGGACGTTTGCGGTTGCATCTGAGCACCACTTGACTGCTTCTGCATCAAATCAAGCCTCGCGCAGCCATATTATCGAGGGCAATCGGGGCATCGTCTTCTTCATCGGATGTGCGAATAAGTGACTGGAACGCTTCATTCTGCGACAACCAGACTTTGCCGGTCAGGTCCCTGAGCAGATGAGACTTTTCGAGCGCGTCCATGACCGGGCCTTTCACTTCGGAGAGATGCAATTTCACGCCGCTGTCAGCCAGACGGTGGTTGATCGCTTCGATGCTTTCGAGCGCGGAGGCGTCAACAGCGTTGATGGCCGAACACATCAGGATAAGGTGGCGCAACTCGGATTGTTCCGCGACCTGTTCCAGCACAAATTCTTCGAGCCAGCGGGCGTTGAGATAGGTAAGGCTCTCATCGATACGGATCGTAAGTATCCGCCTGTCAGTGAATACCTTGTGGCGTTTTATATTGCGGAAATGCTCGGTCTCGGGGACGCGCCCGACAATCGCCGCATGTGGGCGTGACGACCGCCACAGGAACAAGGCAAGGCTAAGGCCGACGCCCGCAATCACGCCGGGTTCTACCCCAACTAGCAGGGTGACGGCGATTGTAGCAGCCATGGCAGCGAAATCAGGTTTCGAATAACGCCAAATCGCGCGCGGGGTCTTGAAATCGACAAGGCTGAGCACGGCGACAATGATTGTACCTGCCAATGTCGCAATTGGCAGCGAAGCAAGCAAAGGCGTCAGAAACAGTGCCGCCAGCAATATGCCAAGCGCAGTGAATGCGCCCGCGGCCGGAGTCTCCGCGCCTGCATCGAAGTTAACCACCGAACGCGCAAATCCGCCCGTCACGGGATAACCGCCGGAAAAAGCCGCCGCGACATTGGCGGCGCCGAGACCGATCAATTCCTGATCGGGAACGATGCGTTGACGTTTTTTCGCCGCGAGCGTCTGCGCGACCGAGACAGATTCCACAAATCCAATGATGCTGAGCAGCAAGGCAGGAATTGCTAGACGCCGCCATAGCTCAGCATCGAATAACGGCACGGTAAAAGGCGGCAGGCTTTGCGGAATACTACCGACAACTTTCACGCCCTTGGCTTCGAGGTCAAAGGCAATGACCGCGAGAATGGAAAGCGCGACCGCTGCGATAGGTCCGGCTTTCGCGACAAGATCAGCGGGCCGAGCCGCAAGTCCGAAACGTATGAGCAAGGGTTTTATTCCCTTCCTCACCCAGAACAGGAAACCAGTCGCAATCACCCCAATCGCGAGGGTATATGGGTTAGTGTCCTTGGCATTTTCGATCAACGTCGTGACGAGTTCAGGCATCGCCTCGCCAGACGCTTTAATGCCGAGCACTGACTTCAATTGGCTGGTGGCGATGATGATGCCGCTTGCTGTGATAAAGCCCGACACCACGGGGTGCGATAGTAGGTTGGCCAAAAAGCCAAGTCGCAACACACCCATGATGATCAGGATCAACCCCGACAGAAGGGCGAGGATAAGCGTTGCAGCAATAAAATCCGGACTGCCCGGAGCTGCAACCGCACTCGCCGCCGTCAAGGTCATCAGCGAAATAACCGCCACCGGGCCAACCGCGAGTGCGCGGCTCGTGCCGAACAGCGCGTAGGCGATAATCGGCAGGATCGAAGCGTATAGTCCAATCTCAGGTGGCAGTCCGGCGAGCATAGCATAAGCCAGACTCTGCGGAATGAGCATGATGGTGACGATCGCGGCGGCGACCAAGTCATTGGTTAGCGTGACGCCGCCATAGCCGCGTCCCCATTCCAGTATCGGCAAATAGCGCGCCAATTTCATCGGGTTATGCCGCCCCGATTTTGTGCGGCTTGACCATCCACTCATGCCCTTTGAGCATGCCGTACCAGTAAATCGGCGGAAGGATGGTGTCTTTCAGCAACCACGAAAGCCTTGAAGGCCGGGTGCCGTCGATCAACCAATTCGGAAAGCTCGGCAGCAACTTGCCGCCATAGCCGAACTCGGCGAGTACAATCTTGCCGCGCTCGACTGTCAACGGGCAACTGCCATAGCCGTCATAATCGGCGACTGGTGGCTTGCCTTCGAGAGCAGCCAGAACATTGACCGCGACAACGGGGGCCTGTTTGCGTGCCGCCGCCATGGTTTTCGCGTTTGATGCCGAGCAGGCGTCGCCCAGTGCAAATATGTTGGGATACCGCACATGCTGTAATGTGGCTTCATTCACCTCGATAAAGCCACTGACGGCGGCGAGCGGGCTATTGCGCACAAAGTCAGGCGCGACCTGAGGAGGGACGACATGGATCATGTCGAATGGCTCTTGAACCCGCGTGACGGTGTCACCGCGTTTCTGTTCGAATGTCGCAATTTTTGCGGGACCGTCGATGGCGACGAGCTTCGATTCAAAATTCAGATGCGCATCGTAGCGTTCAATATACTCCATGAGCGCAGGGACATAAGCCGCGACACCGAACAGCACTGCGCCGCTGTTGTGGAATTGAACATCAATGTCACCAAGCACACCTGCGCGTTCCCAGCTGCTGCACGATAGATACATCGACTTTTGTGGCGCGCCTGCACATTTGATTGGCATCGGCGGTTGTGTGAACAGCGCACGACCGCGCTTCATGTCTTTGACAAGGCGGTTGGTATAAGGCGCCAAGTCGTAACTGTAGTTCGATGTAACGCCATTTTTACCCAGCGTGTTGGTCAAACCTTCGATTGCATCCCAGTCAAGCTTGATACCGGGGCAAGCAACCAACACGCGGTACGAAACCGCGCTGCCATCATCAAGCGATACCGAATTCTGTTCAGGGGCAAAGCCGGTCGCCGCCTTTTTAATCCATTCGACGTCACGCGGCATCACGGATTTTTCGGACCGGCGGGTGAACTCTGCGGAAAACACGCCTGCGCCAACCATCGTCCAGCCGGGCTGATAATAATGTACATCCGCAGGCTCGATAACCGCGATATCAAGGTTGCGATTGCGTTTGAGCAAACTTGCGGCCGTTGCGATTCCGGCGCTTCCGCCACCGACAATCACGACATCATAGATTTTGGAATCCGACGGTTTGTCAAATGTCTGTTGTGCCAATTCGAACACTTTGCCCGAACGCGCACCTGATCGGCAATACGCGAGCACAGGTGAAGGCATCGTATCTAGCGCGGCGCGCATTTTGACGCCATCGCCCGGGGTGACCCCGGAGGAGGACACTGGAACATAGGCGAATTTCATGCCAAGCGTTTCTGACAGCTCCTGCACGGCACTGGATGAAAGCTGTGCAGCCTCCTCATTGTCGGGACGGTTACAAATAACGGTCTTAAAACCTTGCGCAGCTGCATCGCGAACGTCGTCGAGTGATAGTTGACCGGAAACAGAAAATACCGGTGAAATTTTCTTGAATGGCATGATGATCTCCTGCTTGGCCGGACTGTTGTCGGTCTTAATTTTTGCTGCGCGTCGACAGGCCGAAAGGCAGATAGGCCGGGCATGTCCCGACGAGACTGGTCAGCAGAAATACAACGGCTACAAAACCGAGAACGATCGCTAGTGTTCCGGAAAACTGCCCCATCAAATAAGCTATGACGATTGCCAGAACGATGATGAGGCGAAATGCACGGTCGAGATTTCCCATATTTTTTGTCATTTTATGATCCTCTCATTTAGGTGAAACGGGAATGAAACGATGCGCCGCCATGCCCGCGAACATCGCAGCGACAAATGGCAACACAGCCACAGGCGCGATTGCGAGATCAGCAAGTGCTGGTCCCGGACACAGGCCAGCAATTCCCCAACCCATGCCGAATAATATAGCGCCGATGGCGAGTGGGCGATCGAGTTTGGTTGTACCCGGCAGATCAAATGCTGGCGCGGCAAGCGGCGAAGACAGCCGAGATTTGATTAACCACGCAAAGGCCATCGGCACGATAGCCCCGCCCATGACAAATGCCAGCGTCGGATCCCAATTGCCAAAAAGGTCAAGAAAAGCTTGAACCCGCGCAGGGTCGGACATGCCTGAATACGCAAGCCCGGCACCGAACAACAGACCAGAGACCAATGCGATGAGCGCCCGGGTCATAGCCAGCCTCCAACGCGAAGCAGACCAACGGTGGCAAAGCCGCTTGCCATGAACATGGCCGTTGCAACCATCGACCGCGGCGAAAGCCGTGACAGGCCGCAAACGCCATGACCGCTGGTGCAACCCGAACCAAGGCGCGTCCCATAACCGACCAGCGCGCCTCCGATGATCAGCGGCCAAATCGAGGCAGGGAAGCTGACCTGAACTTCGCCGATTGCACGTGCGATCACGAATGCCCCAACGGGTAGGCCGAGGACGAACGCCGTTGCAACATTTCTTGGCGCGCCAGCGTCGGCAATACCGGTAGCGCGCGCCGCAAGTCCGCTCACACCGGCAATCCGGCCAAGGCCAAGCAGCATGATCGCGGCCGCCAGCCCGATCAGCAAGCCGCCGATAAAGCCTTCAACCGGCATGGCATTGGGGAACGCCGGGATCATACCGCGTTGACCGGAATTTTGAGATATGTCACGCCATTATCATCTGCTGGCGGCAGATGCCCTGCGCGCATGTTTACCTGAACCGAAGGCAAGATGAGGCGCGGCATATCGAGCGTCGCATCGCGCGCTTCACGCATGGCCACAAATTCATCCTCGGTTACACCGTCATGCGCGTGGACATTGCCCTTGCGCTCAGCCTCAACGGTCGTTTCCCACACATATTCCGTACGGCCAGCTGGCAGATAATCATGGCACATGAACAGTCGCGTCGTATCAGGCAGCGACAATATCCGCCGCAATGACTGAAACAATTGCCGCGCATCGCCGCCTGGAAAATCAGCCCGCGCCGTGCCGTAATCGGGCATGAACATCGTATCACCGGTGAATACGGCGTCGCCAATGACGTAAGCAATATCTGCTGGGGTATGGCCCGGGACATGAAGCACGGTCACGTCGAGCTTGCCGATTTGAAAATGGTCGCCGTCAGCAAAAAGCCGGTCAAAATCCGAACCATCGCGCTTAAAGTCGGTGCCGGCGTTAAAGAGTTTGCCAAACACATTCTGGACAGTGACGATATGCTCGCCAATCGCGATTTTGCCGCCCAGTTTTTGCTGAAGATACGGCGCTGCCGAAAGGTGATCGGCATGCGCATGGGTTTCGAGCAGCCAATCCACGGCCAACCCCTGTTCCGCAACATATTGGATAATTGCATCCGCCGACGCGAACGAGGTTCTCCCTGAGGCAGGATCAAAGTCAAGCACGCTATCAATGATCGCAGCCTGCTTCGTTTCGGGATCGTGGACCACATAGCTGACCGTGAAAGTCGGTTTGTCGAAAAAGGCACGAATTATCGGAACGCCCTTTTGGGCGCCGCTCACCTGCGCGATGGCATTGTCTAACGCTGAGTCGGGCATGGAAAACTCCTATAAATTCATATTTACATAAACTATGTAATCAATTATCAATGTTGCGTCAATAAGAGACACGTGGCAGCGCCGACAGATTAACAGGATGAATAAATGAACGACACGCCAGCAGTTGCCTCAGAGCCAATCAGGATCGGCGAAACAGCGCCGAACTTTCGCGCGCGAACCACGCTCGGGGAACGGAGCCTGTCGGAATATCGTGGCCAATGGCTCATCTTGTTTTCGCACCCTGCGGACTTTACGCCTGTATGCACGACGGAATTCATTGCTCTTGCGAAGTCGGCCGAAGAGTTTGACGCGGCTGGTTGTGCATTGCTCGGACTGTCAGTGGACAGTGTCTATTCGCACATTGCTTGGGTGACTGCGATTAAACACAAATTTGGGGTAAATGTTCCTTTCCCAATCATTGAAGACCCCTCCATGGCGATTGGTCGCGCCTATGGCATGATTGATGATGCTGCTATTGACAGTGCCACGGTTCGCTCAACCTATTTCATCGACCCAGAAGGCATAATCCGGGCGATTACCACTTACCCGCATAACGTCGGCCGTTCGGTTAGCGAAATGCTGCGCCTTCTTCATGCATTGCAAGCCACTGAAGGCAGCGCTGCCCTTGCCCCGGAGGGATGGGAACCGGGAGATCGGTTGCTTGCATTACCAATAATCAATAGCGCCGAAATCGGAGCGGAAGACGATTGGTTTTGTCATTTGGCCGACGCGAAATGACCGCGCTTTATGAAAACCGTGAACAAGCCATAAAGGCGGCCGACAAACTAAAAGTCTATGCACAGCCCCAGCGGTTAATGATTTTGTCCTGCCTCCTGCGCGGAGAGCTAACCGTGAGCCAGATTGACGCGGCAACCGGCATCGGTCAACCTGCGCTCAGTCAGCAGCTTGCAGAACTGCGGCGAAACGACCTTGTGGAAACGCGCAGAGCGTCCAAACAAATCTGGTATGATTTGGCTGATGAAAAAATTAGCCTCTGCGTCCGCACGATGGAAGTAATCTTAGGAGAAGCTGGCGACGTCCAACAGCTTTTGACTGACGCCTTGGACACGGACAACAAAATCACTGTACCTGCAGCCATTAGTGGCGTGGCTGGGTTTGCGCGCATCATCTAATATATTTTTGCCGAAATTGAATCCCTCACACGTCGGAATTGCACCTCGTTGGCAATACAGTAGTTCCCAAAGTGCCTAACACATCATGCTTAGATTATCGCGCTTTTGCGCTTGTGCGGATAAGCGCACATGCCTCCTGTTCCGAAACAACCTCTGCATATTTTGCCTGCAGGTCGAATAGATTGGCTTCATGTGGTGCCGGGTGCCGGTCACCGCACGCCTCTCGGACGACGAAGGGCGCAAAGCCGGACTGCAATGCGTCGAGCGCCGTTGCACGCACGCATCCGGAGGTCGACAGCCCCGTTATGAGCAAAGTATCTATATCTTCGCCGGAAAGTGTCTCGGCAAGTGACGTGCCAAAAAATGCCGACGCGAACTGTTTCGAAATGACGCGTTCGCCCTCCATTGGCTGAAGCGACGGCGGGAAAGCTCCCAATGGCGATCCTTCCAGAAACACCCGAAGCGAAGGGATTTTCTTGTAGAATAAGCCGCCGTCTGCGCCATCTGCTTGATACACGACATTCGTAAAAAAGACAGGAATCGCAGCCGCCCGCGCAGCCGCCAACAGGCGTTCGTTGCTGGCCAAGGCATCCTCAACCTGCGCATATAAAGGCGATGCCGGGTCCAGATACGCCATTACAAAATCGACGATCAAAAGTGCCGGGCGCTTACCAAAAGAAAGACGGCCGTCGAACGCGCCGACATAATTCGCAGTCAGATCGTCATTCTGTTGCGTCATCAGATTGCGCCAGCCGCCTTCAGCCTGTCCAACTCGGCGGTTTCCATACCAAGCAAGCCGCCATAGATTTCGGAATTGTGCTGTCCGACAATCGACGGTGCCGGTGAACGAACGCTGCTGGGTGTGACCGACATCTTCGGAAACGCACCCTGCATTTTTAGCTTTCCATACCGCTCAGTTTCGACCTCAATAATCGCTTCACGTGCTTGAAAATGCGGGTCTTCCAGCATTTCCGGAGCGCGATACACACGCCCTGCTGGAATAGAATATGCAATCATCAACGCGTCGACTTCGTCAACGGTAAGCGTGGCCGTCCAAGCATTGATAAGTTCATCCAGCTCAAGCTGGTTATGGCCACGCGCGAGATGTGTCGCGTACCGCGGGTCCGTCCCAAGGTCTGGCATGCCCATAGCTTCTGCCAATCTTTGCCACAGCGAGTCTTTGTTCGCGCCGATCATATATTCGCCGTCCTTGCAAATATAGACATTTGATGGCGCGATGCCGGGTAGAATGGAGCCGGACCGCTCGCGGATGAAGCCGCCATGGTCATATTCAGGGACTAACCCCTCCATGACCTGCAATACACTTTCATAAAGCGCGGCATCGATAACTTGGCCGTGGCCAGTCATGCTGCGATGATGCAATGCCGCGAGGACTCCCATGCAACCATATGTTGCGGTCAAGGTGTCGCCGATGGAAATGCCCATGCGGCTTGGTGATCGATCAGGCTCACCCACAATATAGCGCCAGCCACCCATCGCTTCACCGATGCCGCCAAAGCCTGCGCGGTTTGAATATGGCCCAGTCTGGCCGTAGCCCGACATGCGTGCGATAATGAGGCCTGGATATTCCGCCAGAAGCGCTTCCGGAGAAAAGCCCCATTTCTCCATCGTGCCGGGCTTGAAATTCTCGATCAAGATATCGGCTTTGCCAATCAATTGACGAACAAGCGCCTGCCCTTCTGGAATCCGCAAATTGGCGGAAACAGATTTCTTGTTTCGTGCGACGACTTCCCATTGCACCTTTTCTTCGCCCTGGCCCCACACGCGCATTGGGTCGCCCGCGCCCGGCGGCTCGACCTTGATAACTTCTGCGCCCATATCACCGAGCAATTGTCCGCAGAACGGGCCAGCAAGTAGCTGGCCGAGTTCAACGACACGCAACCCCTTAAGTGCGCTCACTCGGCAGCCTCCAGCGTCGTCCAGACAGGCTGAACAGGAGCCTTCAGGCCAGTTTCGGTTTCGCAATTGGCCCTTAGCGTTTCAATACCCGGTCCATAATTGAACAATGGAAGCTCGCCGCGCTCTTGCCGCAAACGGCTGCGCAAGGTCTCGGTGGCGGCCACATCCACTACGCCATGTGCATTCGCAACGACGCCATAAGCCTTTGCACCTTCGACTGTAACGAGCCCTTGGACGATTTCTTTGCCAACCAAAGCGGGGTCACGGTCAAGTGCGTCGCCCCAACCGCCGCCGCCCCACGTGATGAAGTGCAATTGATCGCCTTCTTCGACATGGACGTCCTCAACCTTATTGCCGATAATCTGTGAAGTGCCGTCGGCTTTCTCCAAAATTTTCCGCGCGCGCTTGCCCGGCTCACCGCCATTGACGCCCCATGGTGGAACGAACCAACGGTCATCGTGGATCGAGATCGTTCCGGTTGCGAGGAAACGATAGGTCATGTGGATGCCATTGCCGCCACGATGCAGACCAGCGCCGCCGCTGTCGGGTTCCGTTTCATAACGTTCGATTATCAGCGGGAAATACCGTTCCAGAAATTCGTTGGGTACGTTGGTAAAGCCCGGCCATAGCGAGTGACCGTCTGGCCCGTCGCCCATTGGACGTCCAGGAATTCCGCCAAAGCCGATCTGGAACAACTGGAACCAGTCACCCTTTTTGTCATTGCCTGAATAGAAGACATGGGGGCTGGAGGAAAAACCGGCCGCATTCAAGAATTCCGGTGTTTTTTGTCCCAAGAGACCACCTAAAATATCAAAAATGCGGCCCAGCGCATGGGTGCGACCCGAGAGCGCTGCTGGAAATTTCGGCTTGAGAAGTGAGCCGTCCGGAATGCGGACATCGATCAGATCATAAAAGCCATCGTTGAAGAGAATTTGGGGATCGAAGACCATGATCATGTAAATGCCAAAGAACATTTTGAACATGTTTTCGTTCAGGAGAAAGTTGATTGATGCCTGACTTTGCGGGTCGGTGCCTGCAAAATCGAGCACGACCTTTTCGCCTTCGCGCCACATCGTGCACTTAATTTTATATGGACCTGCGCCCATGCCGTCATCGCAGATATAATCTTCGAAGCTGACCGGTTCTTCGCCAATGGCCATGGCAATAAGCGATTTCATGGCGCGGTGATTGCGCGCCAACAGTTCCTGCGTTGCCGAGATATAGACATCATCGCCAAAGCGGGCAGCCATTTCGATAACGCGGCGCGCTGCAACCCGGCAGGACGCGATAAGTGCGTTCAAATCCGCCTGACACCAATCGGGCTTGCGGGTCTGGTGCATGACGAGCTTCATCAGATCGTCATTATATTCGCCCTTTTTCCAGATTTTGACGGGCGGGATGCGAACGCCTTCTTCAAAAATCGAACGGGCGTTGATAGGCATCGAACCGACAACCTTGCCGCCGATATCGGACTGGTGGCCAAACATTGACGTAAAGGCGATTAACCGTCCGTCCTTGAAAACAGGTAGAAGTACGAGCCAATCATTCGAATGGCTAACCGCGCCTGCGCACGAGTAAGGATCGGACAGGAAAATCATGTCTCCATCTTCAAGCGTTCCGTCGAAGTTATCGAGGAAACCGCCGATGAAGCTGCCAAACTGGCCAACAATCATTTTGCCGGTGTGGTCCGCGATCAACGGGAATGCATCGCCTTGTTCGCGGATGCCAGGGGACATCGCTGTGCGCACCAGCGTCGCATCCATTTCGATACGTGCATTACGCAGCGCGTTTTCGATGATGTCTAGCGTAACCGGATCGATAGCGATCTTGTTGAAGGGGGTGTTGTTCGTTTGAATGATTTGGGCGGGCATGTCGTTCGCCTCCTCAAGCCAGATTGATCAGGATATTGCCGACCTTGTCGACGATTGCGACGCAGCCAGTTTCGATGAGTGTGGTCGAATCCATTTCGACGACAATCGCTGGACCGGGAATGACATCCCCCTGTCGCAGCTTTGAACGGTCATAGATGACGGCCGCCTGTTCCTTGCCGTCCATCCACAAAACATGGTCACGCATTTTTGCGGCTGCAGGATTTCCATCGCCCTTGGGCAGTTCGGCAGCGGGTAAATCGAGCGGCTGCCCAAGGGCAACGGCGCGCAAGTTCACGATTTCGTGCGGCGTATCCATATTGAAGGTGAACAACCGCAGATGCTCTTCGTCGAAACGCGCCAGAATGCCTGCAACGCCGTCACGCTCCAAAACGTCAGGCGTAATCGTCAGCGGCACTTCAAACGCTTGCCCGGCATAGCGGACGTCAATTTCGAACTCGCTGGTGATATCCGCATCGTTGATGCCATCTGACTGCAACTGCGCACGGGTCTGCTCCGCCATCTCTTTCAAGATAGCAATGAGTTCAGCCGCATCGGTTGTTGTCGCTAGCCGTGAAAAGCTGCGCGCCGTTTCTGTACGCATCCGCGTCGTGGCGTCGCCCAATGCGCACAATACGCCTGGCGAAACAGGTGACACGGCAGGCCAGCTGCCCATCAGTCTTGCAACCGCGTTCACGTGCAACGGTCCAGCCCCGCCAAAGCCCATCAGGGCGAAATGCCGTGGGTCATAACCCTGCTGCACCGAAATCATGCGCAGCGCGCCGAACATATTTTCGTTCACAATATCGATGATACCGCGCGCCGCCGCCATCAGGTCAATGCCAAGCGCGTCAGCGATGGTCTGCACCGCCTTTTTCGCGCCCTCGCGGTCAAGCTGGAAAGTGCCGCCCAACAGGTTTTCAGGAAGATAACCAAGCACTACGTTGGCGTCGGTCACGGTCGGAGCTTCCCCGCCCTTGCCATAAGCGACTGGACCGGGAACAGCGCCAGCCGACTGCGGCCCAACGCGCAAGGCCTTGGTCAATTCAGGCACATAGGCGATTGATCCACCGCCGGCACCAACCGTTTTGACATCAAGCGATGAAGCCCGCACCGCCAAGTGGCCGACCTCAGTCGTACGCACGCGGCGGGGTTCCAGATTTTCGATCAGCGCGACATCGGTCGATGTGCCGCCGACATCAAGCGTCAGGATATTCTTGATGCCTGCGTTTTTGCCGACCCAAAGCGCACCTGTCACGCCGCCGGCTGGACCGGACATCAAAATGTCGACGGGATGCTCCTGCGCCTTTTGCGCTGACATCAATCCGCCATCGGACCGCAGCAATGACAATTTGCCGGAAAAGCCAGCATCGGCCAGCTTGCTGCGCAGGTTGGAGATATATTTTCCGACCACCGGACGAACCGCGGCGTTCGCAACGGTTGTCAGCGTCCGCTCATATTCCTGCATTTCTGGCAGAACTTCATGGCTGAGCGACACTGGAACATTCGGCATCATTTCGCGTGCGAGGTCACCTACTTGCTTTTCATGTGCGCCATTGGTGTACGCATTCATGAAGCTGACGGTGATTGCTTCGACGCCATGATCCTTCAGATAACTGAGAGCCGTTTTTGCCGAAGCGATATCGAGCGGACGGACTTCTTCGCCTTGTGCATTCATTCGGCCACCGACAGTAACCGTATCTTCCAAAGCAGCCAATGGCGTTGGCTTTGGCCAGATGATCCACGCGGCAAGACCGCCGGGCACGTACGACCGTGCGATCTGCATGATGTCGCGATATCCCTCAGTGACGATCAGGCCGACGCGTGCGCCTTTGCCTTCAAGCACGGCATTGGTCGCGACCGTGGTTCCGTGCAGGAAATATTCGATGCCCGCCGCATCTACGCCAGCGTTTGCGCAAATGGCGTTGACGCCGTTTAATATGCCTTCGCTGCTGTCATGCGGCGTTGAAGGCGTTTTGTGCCTCCAGAACGCGCCCGTGTCTGCATTGAACAGCAACAGGTCGGTAAAAGTCCCGCCGACATCCACGCCCAAACGATACCCCATTAAACTCTCCTCACGCTGCTTTTGGAAATGATGGCGATTGCGCCACCATGCCGGGCAGTTTCCTACCCATAATTTCTGAAAGCCAGTTGCTGGCCTCAATCAAACTTTGTAAATTCATTCCTGTGCTGACGCCTGCGCGCTCGAGCATGTAGACGACGTCCTCGCTAGGCACATTACCCGCTGCGCCAGGCGCGAATGGACATCCGCCAAGTCCGCCAAGCGAGGCATCTACGACGCTGGCGCCAGCGCCAACAGCTGCCCAAACGTTGGCAAGACCGGTGTTCCGCGTGTTGTGGAAATGCACCCGCACAGGAAGAGGATCAACCTCTTTGCGAATTTGTTCCACGAGCCGCGCAACATGCGCTGGGTTTCCAACGCCGATAGTATCCGCCAACGCGATTTCCACAGGGCCAGCCTCAGCTATGGCGACGGCCATTTCGATGACGCGCTTGTCGGCCACTTCACCTTCGAATGGACAACCAAAGGACGCAGCAATCGTGCATTGCGCCGAACGCCCTTCGGCATGTGCAAGCGCGATAATGGCCTTCGCTGCTTCGACCGATTCGTTGCTGCTTTGACCTTGATTGGCCATCGCAAAGGTGTCCGTTGCAACCGCGACGGCACCCAGCTGGTCGATTTTTCCCGAAGCAATGGCCCGCTCTGCGCCACGCAGGTTCATGACCAATCCAATAAACGTGACATCGTCACGTTCAGGCAGCCCCGCACATACATCTTCTGCATCCGCCATTTGCGGAACGCGCTTTGGATTTACAAAACTCGTAACCTCAATACGGCGCGCGCCAGCGTCGATGGCTTTGTTTATCAGCGCCAGCTTATTCTCAGTCGAAACCAACACAGCCTCATTTTGCAGGCCATCGCGCGGTCCAACTTCGACGAATTCGATGTGGTCAGAAATACTCATCGCAATGTAAATGGCATAATTGTATACAAAATCAAATAGGATTTATGCCGCCAAATTCGACTTTCGAATTTCCGTGTCGGTCGAATGCGCTTCTGCATAGGCATGGAAGGCACGGCGGATATGGCCAGTCATTACGGCAGCAGCCCATTCACCATCACGCTTGTCAAATGCGATCAGCAATTCATCGTGCTCGTGGTGCGAGCGACGCAGATTTTCCAAGTCATATTGTCGCGCTGTGCGTAGGACCACAGGCTGCTCGGTGACCTGCCCCAGCATGTTGGCAAGTCGTTCGGAGGCCGCAGCCGCAAGGATAATCGCATGGAACTGCCGGTTGTGATCCAAAAATTTTGGCACATCAGGATATGGAATGTCGATAGCCTGCTTTAGCTGGGCGTTGTGCATACGCAGCCGCGCCAATTGTTCACGGGTGATGCGGCTGGCAGCGCGCTTTGCCGCATGCGCCTCCAGCATGGCACGTAACTGGAAAGCATCCTCCAGATCATCCAATGACCAGTCCGCCACGAAACTCCGTTGCGAGTCATTACGCCGAATGAACATTTCCGCCTCAAGCCGCCGAAGCGAATCGCGTACGGGCGTGCGTGAAACCCCGCACAATTCCGCAAGCGCTTCTTCACGAATTTGCGAACCGGGCTGCAATTCGCCAGACAAAATCATGCTGCGTATGTGATTATATGCTCGTTCCGATGCCCGGGACATTAGTGCAACGCTCCTCTTGACGAATGCTATTTGTATACAATAAGCTGCTGCCAAAGCAATAATTGGTACAACAGGGGATTAGGTTATATGCGTATTGGAAAAAGTGCACTCCTCTCATCGATTGCAGTCAGTGTCTTGGTGCCCACATCGGCATTCGCACAAACTGCCGACGAGGGCGTAGAAGCGGAAGAAATCATTGTGACGGCGCGTCGCCAGAATGAACGGCTTGTCGACGTTCCGGCTTCTGTATCCGTCATTGATGCCGACTCGCTCGCAAAAACCGGTGCAGACAATGCGCAAGGCTTTGCCCAGCTTACACCCGGTGTGACAATCGTGACGGGAACCGCCGAAGCTGGTGACACCCAAATCAACATCCGCGGCATCAACGGTGCGCGTGACGCTGAAAGCTCGGTCGCTTTGGTCGTTGACGGCATTTTGAAGACCAACACCGCGCAACTCAACCAAACACAAGGCACGCTGCGCCAAATCGAAATATTGAAGGGCCCACAAGGCGCTATTTATGGTCGCAACGCTGCAGCCGGTGCGATTGTCGTGTCGACAGTAAAGCCAGGCGATGTCCTCGAAGGCGCTGTAAAACTAAGCTACGCCAACGAAAAAACGATGGAAGGATCGGCCTACATCTCGTCGCCCTTGGGCGATAATGCAGGCTTCGTCCTGTCGGGCAACTACCGCAGCACCGACGGTTTTTATCGCAACCTTTACCTCGACCAGAAAGTCGTCGACGATCAGGAAGTCTATTCCATCGATGGCCGCTTCATGGCCCAACTGGGCGATGCGACCGAGCTCGACGTAAAGGCCCGCTACTCGAAGTTCTCCGGCGCATCGATTAACTTCAACTCGGTCTTTCATATCGAAGCATTTGGTGGCGCCTTCTTCGAAGATGTCGACGCGCATGAACTGCGTTACTACAGCAACATACGGCCAACGAACGACCAGCGGTCGATCGATCTTTCGGCAAAAATCGATCATGACTTCGGTTCAACACGCCTAACCGCTTGGGCGTTGTACTCCGATGTTGACCAAAGCCTGACGGCCGACGGTACATCAGCCGATTTCGCCCGCTACATTGCGCCCGCCTTGGGCGCACCTTCGAACGCAACAAACCTGGCCGTCCAGAACAAGTGCTTTGCAACGACTGCTGCATTGACTGGGTTCCCGCTGAACCCACCGGGTTTCGTCGGACAAGTTCCGGTGCCGTTTATCTTTGCTCCGGCGACAGGCTCAACCTTCGGTGCCTATAGCCCAACAACCTGCGACGGCACACAGCTGCAAATTCGCAATCAAAAGGACATTAGCGGCGAAATCCGTCTCGCGTCTAACACTGATAGCCCGCTGAACTGGCAACTGGGTGTCTATGGACTGCACATTGATCGTACCGTCGGCGTCAGCCTTGGTGCGGATCTGGGTCAAGGCGTAAGCCGTGCGTTGTACAACGCACCCGGCAGCAGCAATCCGACTTCGCAGCTGTTCAACGACACATTCAAGACCGATGTTTATGCTGCTTTTGGATCGCTCGACTATAAAATGTCCGATCAATTCAAAGCTGGCCTCGCATTGCGTTATGACGTCGAAGACAGAACAACGTCCAACCTTGTGCCAAATGTGTTCGATCCCATTACCGGTGCGAAGATCAATCCCGGTCTTCCCGCAACAGGCGGAATTGCCGATAAATCAGCCAGCTTTAAGCAAGTGCAGCCCAAGGTAACGCTTAGCTACACGCCAAACAGCTCGACAAACATCTACGCCAACTGGGGCATCGGATTTAAATCGGGCGGCTTCAACAACACTGGTTCGTCGGCTCTGGTGAACGCCAACTTCAACATTCCTGCGATCGGTGCAGGCGTGACGATCAATGACCAGTTCCGCAAAGAACGGTCGAGCTCATTTGAAGCGGGCATCAAGGGATCATTGTTCGACAACCGCGTCACTTTTGATCTTGCTGGTTATTACACCCGCATCACAGACATGCAGTTCTTCGAATTCTTCGTCGGCTCCTTTGGTTTGCTCCGCGTCGTGTCCAACATCGACAAGGTTGATGTTAAGGGCGTCGAGTTGAACACATCTGCAAAAATTGTCGATGGCTGGAAGATCTTTGGCTCGGTCAACCTGACCGACAGCGAGATCAAGGCAAATGCCTCGCGGCCTTACACCGTGGGCAACAAATCGCCTTATACCGCCGATTACACGATCAACCTGGGCAGCCAGATTGACGCACCGCTGAATGACGGCATGGATCTTGTCGTGCGTGCCGATTACCGCATTACCGGCGCGACATGGTTCCACACAGTTCAGGACCAGACACGGTCGACGATTTTCAGCCAGTTGCTGCCAATTTCGGCGCTTGCACTGCCCGGGTTCGTCGGAAATGCGAATTACAGCGTCGCCAAGCGTGATCCATTTGGTGTCCTGAACCTGCGCGTTGGCCTTGAAGGCGATAACTGGAATGTCACGGCATTCGCTGACAATTTGCTCGACCGCAAATATATCAACGAAGCCATTCCAGCGATCGAATTTGGCGGTTCATTCATATCGCCAGGTGCACGTCGCCTGATGGGTGTCGAAGTAGGTTACAAATTCTAAGCTGACAGAAATACGCGTTCTTTCGGAAGTGCCATAGGATAAGCCAAAGTGCTTACCCGGCGGGCTTTCGAAAGAACGCGCTGTTACAAATAAATTTCGCACGCGTTCGTCCATCTGGACATCGAAGTCGCACATGTCTTGCGGCCATCATCGCGTCATTCCTTTTAGGTCAGGCCGGCCAAAAGCATCACCTGAGCTACGCCGAATTCCTGCCAGTTTACCGAATATAGCACCCGTTGTCATGACGACGTTGCTGTGCATGCATCTACCTGTCCATGGAACAACAAATGAAGATGTGGCATCGCCGCTTTGGCTATGCAGTCCTCATAACCAATCAGTTATGCGCGATGGCTCCACGCACGGAATCGTCGAACAGCTTTTGTGCGCACAACACAGCGGTGGGTGCGTTTGGCGCGGTGGCATCTGCACCTACTTTGAACGCGAGCCCCGGATTTTGGGTAAACATCGGCCCACCCACCATGATCCCGATCGACGGATTCTGCGATTTAAGGCGGATTTGGCGGATGACCGATGTAAGCCCGTCAAGCTGAAGGTCGGACCCTGCGGTCAACCCGATCACCGCAAACCAGCCTTCGCGCACCGCATCGACAATTTGCGCAGCGTCGCTGGAGAATTCGGTTTGCACTTGCCAGCCGGCAGCGGTGAGCAAGCGCTCAATCATGTTCACGCCGAACGAATGCTGATTGCCCGGTGCCGTCGCCATCAACACCTGTCGCCGCGTTGCCGCGTCAGGCAGGAAATAGGTGTCGTTAAATATCGCGAGCAACTTTTGCAGGCGCGCAACGCCAATCGTCACATCGACAAAATCACATTC